>JAGNBF010000064.1:0-14816 GCA_018004935.1 Chloroflexota bacterium
GGCAGGCCACCCACATCACACGCCCCCTGCACATTGTTCTGCCCCCGCAGGGGATTCAGACCCGTGCCCGGTCGGCCAATCTGCCCGGTCAGCAAAGCCAGGTTCGACAACACTTTCACATTGTCCGTGCCGGTGGTGTGTTGGGTGATACCCATGGCCCAGAAAATGGCCGCACTTTTGGCCTGAGCATACAGCCGCGCCGCTTCCCGAATTTGCTCTGCCGGAACCCCGCTGATGGCTTCGGCCCGCTCCGGCGTCCAATCCTTCACCGCCTCGACCAGCGTCTCATACCCTTCGGTACGCTCGGCGATAAACGCCTCATTCGCCAGCCCCTCGGCAATGATGACGTGGGCCATGGCATTGAACAGGGCCACATCCGAACCCGGTTTTTGCCGCAGGTGCAGGGTGGCAAAATCCGCCAGTTCGATCTGGCGGGGATCAATCAGGATGAGTTTGGCCCGGTTTTTACGCACGGCTTTTTTCATTTGTAGAGCCAAAACCGGATGCGCTTCGGTGGTGTTGGAGCCTGTGACGAGCAAAACATCCGCCTCGGGAATATCGGCAATGGCGTTGGTCATCGCCCCGGAACCCAGTGTTGCGGCCAGACCGGCCACGCTACTGCTGTGTCAGAGACGAGCGCAATGATCCACGTTGTTCGTGCCGATCACCGCACGGGCGACTTTTTGCAGTAGATAATTCTCTTCGTTGGTACATTTGGCCGAAACAAGGAAGGCGATGCTGTCCGGCCCATGTTCGTCGCGGATTTGTTTCAGCCGGGTAGCTACCGTATGCAAAGCCACGTCCCAGGAGACGGGCAAGAAACCCGGTTTTTCGGAAAAACCGGGTTTCTGATCACGCATCAGGGGATAACGCAGGCGGTCTGGGGCGTGAACGTAATCGTAGCCAAACCGCCCTTTGACGCAGAGGTTGCCCTGATTGACTTCATTGTCCCAACGACCATTCACCCGGTAGATGAGGCCGTCCTTGACGTGAAGATCAACCTGGCAACCCACGCCGCAGTAAGGGCAGGTGGTGGGGGTAACGCGGTCAGGGGTGAGCATGGGGTATTCCGTGGGATGGGCCATTAGCCGCTGGCGATTGGCCGCTGGCAAATGGCTCACACCGATTCGTCAACTGTTAATGATAAAGATCATCCGTTATTGTAAGAATGACACTACCAACTTAACAGTGACAGAACACATGATTGCCCCTGACAAAGATCATAAGGGTCTTCGGGATTTTAAGGGGTTGACAGCCTCTGTAGGGGCAACTCTTGTGGTTGCCCTCAACGGGGCAGGCACAAAGCCAGCCCCTAGATTTAGCCACACCCTGCGAATTCCGAAAGAACCGATCACAACAAAAAAGACGAAGGATGGCTCAACCACCCTTCGTCTTTGGCTTAACTGCATAAACTATTGACCGCTTCCGGTCTCAAGTCTCTTAATCGCTCAGTCTCTCCTAGAGGTCTTTGTAGAAGTTACCCATAGCGGCGTGCGCGGCCGCGAGCCGGGCAATCGGTACACGGAACGGCGAGCAGGAGACATAATTCAGACCCAGTTGATGGCACAGGCCAATACTCTTCGGGTCGCCACCATGTTCCCCACAGATACCGATTTCCATATCCGGGCGGGTGCTACGGCCTAACTGCACCGCCATCCTCATCAATTTACCCACACCAGCGGCATCAATGGTGGCAAACGGATTCTCGCGCAAAATGCCTTTCTGCAAATACTCCATCAGGAAACCAGCCTCGGCGTCGTCGCGGGAGATACCGAACGTCGTCTGGGTCAGGTCATTCGTGCCAAAGGAGAAGAATTGAGCATACTGGGCGATTTCATCCGCCGTCAGGGCGGCGCGAGGAATTTCGATCATCGTGCCAAATTTGTACTTGATGGTCATGCCTTGTTCGGCCATGACATCTTTAGCGACGGCTTCCAGAATCGTCTGCTCCACAAGCAATTCATTACTGTGCGAGGTCAGGGGGATCATTACCTCGGGATGAACATCCACCCCTTCACGGGAAACTTCACAGGCGGCCTCAAAAATGGCCCGCACCTGCATCTTGGTCAGTTCGGGGAAATGGATACCCAGGCGGACGCCGCGCAGACCGAGCATGGGGTTGGCTTCACGCATAGAGTCCACGGCGCTGAGCATTTCCTCATCCTTCGCCAGCAGGGTGTCATTTTCATGGGTGATACGGAGCGTGGTGACTTCCATCAGCAGGTCGTCATGGCTGGGCAGGAACTCGTGCATCGGCGGGTCAATGAGGCGAATGATGACGGGCAAACCATCCATCGCCCGGAACAATCCGGCGAAGTCGCCGCGTTGCAGGGGTAGGAGTTTGTCCAGTGCTTCTTGCCGGTCAGCATCCGTTTTCGCCAGAATCATCTTCTGCACCACCGGCAGGCGTTCCGTTTCAAAGAACATGTGCTCGGTGCGGCAAAGGCCAATACCCTGGGCGCCATAAGAGCGGGCGCGTTGAGCATCACGGGGGTAGTCGGCGTTGGCCCACACACCCAGAGTACGGATTTCGTCGGCCCAGGCCAGGATTTGGAGCAGGTAGGGGTCGTTAAAGTCGGGAATCATGGTGGGCAGTTGGCCCAGGTAGACCAGACCTTGTGAACCATCAATGGAGAGCCAGTCCCCTTCTTTGATCATCAGGTCGCCGATGTGCATGACGCGCTCTTCCAGGTTGATTTCCAGTTCGCTAACACCAACAACGGCGGGTTTACCAAATTGGCGGGCAACGAGGGCGGCGTGGCTGGTGCGGCCGCCCCGGCTGGTGAGAATACCCTTTGCGGCCAACATACCATGTACGTCATCCGGTTTGGTTTCGGGGCGCACCATGATGACGGCTTTGTTTTCTTTTTTGGCCCACAGTTCGGCGATGTCCGCATCGAAGGCGGCGACACCGACGGCGGCTCCGGGGGAGACGTTTAACCCTTTGGCGATGGGACGATTGGCTTTAAGCGCGGCCGCGTCGAATTGTGGATGCAAGAAAAAGTCCACCTGATCCGGCTTCACCCGCTTCACCGCTTCTTCCTTCGTGATCAACCCTTCGCTAACCATATCCACGGCAATCCGTACCTCAGCCTGGGCCGTCCGTTTGCCATCACGGGTTTGTAACAGCCATAACTTACCCCGTTCGATGGTGAATTCCATATCCTGCATGTTGTGATAATGCCCTTCCAGTTTGCGAGCAGTTTGGGCAAACTCCGCATACAGTTCAGGCATCAGTTCTTTCAGATCAGAGATTTGCCGCGTCTGGCGGATACCGGCCACCACGTCTTCACCCTGGGCATTCACCAGGAAATCCCCTTCCAATTCCGGCTCACCGGTGGAAGCATTACGACTCATCGCCACACCCGTCGCCGAGTCGTCGCCATAATTGCCATAAACCATCGTCTGGATATTGACGGCCGTGCCTAGATCATGAGGAATCCCGGCGGCGTTCCGATAATCAATGGCCCGTTTGCCATTCCATGATTTAAACACCGCTTCAATCGCCAGGTATAACTGTTGATAGGGATCCACCGGAAAATCTTTGCCAATGTAGTCGCGGATAATTTCCTTAAAACGAACGGTCACCAGCATCCAATCCTGCCCGGTCAGCTCGGCATCACTCTTAACACCACGTTTGTCACGGAACTCAGTGATAACCACTTCAAATGGTTCATCGGCAATACCCAAAACCACACTACCAAACATCTGCAATAGGCGGCGATACAGGTCATAGACGAAACGGGTGTCAAACCCTTCGTCCAGCATACCTTCGGCTACCATATCATTCATACCGATATTCAGGACAGTATCCATCATACCGGGCATGGAGAATTTGGCCCCAGAACGGCAAGAGACTAGCAGGGGGTTAACAGGCTCGCCAAACCCTTTCCCGGTAGCTTCTTCCAATTTTTTGACGGCATAGAGAACTTGATCCCAAAGACCGGTGGGGAAAGTTTCGCCAGCCTGCAAATACAAATTACAGGTTTCTGTGGTGAGAGTAAAACCAGGGGGAACCGGTACACCAATGCGGGTCATTTCGGCCAGGTTGGCCCCTTTGCCGCCTAACAACCCGCGCACCTTATCCCAAACACCACCCACACGTTCTTCAACAGCGGGAAGTTCATTAAAAAGGTAAAGGTATTGCGGTGTGGGTTTATGCCCATTTGTATACGAAGATTGGGGTTTAATCTGTGTCTCGACAACAAGATTAAGATCACTCATGATATGCCTCCAGCATGGATAACAAGTGGTTAAGTTCACTTCCCGGAACTGTGCAATGAAGCCAATCAAGAGAATGGCCGATAAGTAATGACTCTAAGCTAATTTTCAGGGAGGCGAACACTGAATTTTTCACTGGGTAAAATTGTAAGGTTGCCCTACTCTTGTCGTAAGTGACAGATAACATGGCAGGGGGTGACGAAAATCATTCATTTGACCGTTTGCCTCAACGAACCTTGGCTGTGGCCGGTCTCCTGACGGCGCCCCCCGGGTTATTCTCAGACAATGACTTAGGATTAATGAACCCATCCCCTGACCCCTTCCCGAAATCGGGAAGGGGGAACCCACTCGGCGGGCAAAATCGGGGCTTCGCCCCCCGATTTTGCCCGCCTTAAAAAACTCCCCGCTCCTGGGCGCGGGGTTGGGGGAACTCCGAGTATGCAATCGCCCTAGAGTACGGATTTGATCATTCTTATGCGAACGGTATACTATTGTTACCGTCCCTCAGTTTAGTAGCTATCGTCACATCATTCTCACAAATTTAAACTGGCGATTCCAGCGGCTTGCCGAACCATTCGGTGAGAAGTCGAAGGAGGTGAAATTCACCTGTAGATACCGCTTATATTTTTCGCTTACCTCGCCCTTATCATAACCATTTATATGGAGGAGAACCCCATGAACAAGAGTAGAATCCTTTTTGTCCTCAGCCTTTTGGCCATGATCTTTGTCCTTTCGGCCTGTAGTGAACAAGTGGAAGTAACCCGCATTGTGGAGATCACCCGTGTTGTCGAAGGGGAAACCACCACCGAACAAGTGGAAGTAACCCGCGTCGTTGAAGTAGAAGGAGAAGTACCTACCCCTGAAGTACAAGAGGTAGCAGTTGCCGTTACCTTTGCCGAAGCCGGTGAGACGTTGCAAGCGGTTCAGGAACGTGGCGTTCTGAAATGTGGTGGCAACGCCAATGTGCCCGGTTTTGGTTATCTTGACCCGGATAGTGGCGCGTTCAGCGGCTTTGATATTGATTTTTGCAAGGCGATTGCGGCCGCGGTCTTAGGCGACGCCGAAGCCATTGAAATCACCCCCACCACCGGTGACTCCCGCTTCCCCACCCTGCAATCCGGCGAAGTGGATGTCCTCATCCGCAATACCACCTGGACCCTTAGCCGAGACACATCCCTCGGTTTCGACTTTGCCCCCGTCACCTTCTTTGACGGACAGGGCATGATGGTGCGCCGCGCCGATGGCATCAGCTCTTTCGCTGACCTGGAAGGGGCGACCATCTGTGTGCAATCCGGAACCACCACCGAGAAAAATCTGGCCGACTACTTTGCCCTCTTAGGCATCAGCTACGAACCACTGGTCTTCCCCGATGCCGTCGCCACCCGCGAAGCGTATGACTCCGGTGCCTGCGATGGCTTCACCACCGACAAATCCGGTCTGGTCTCCCAACAAATTTTGCTGGCCGACCCCACCGCCCATGTCGTCCTGGAAGAAGACATGTCCCGCGAACCCCTCGGCCCGCTGACCCGTCATGGTGATAACAACTGGAACGACGTAGTAGCCTGGACCGTTTACTGCACCTTCAACGCCGAATACCTGGGCATCAATCAGGCCAATGTAGACGACAACCTGGGCAGTGACAACCCCTCGATCCAGGGTCTCCTGGGCGAATCCGGCGACTATGGCGTTGCACTCGGTCTAAACAACGACTTCTGCTATCAGATCATTAAGCAGGTTGGCAACTACGGCGACATTTACAACCGTAACCTCGGCCCCGGCACCCCCTTCGACCTGCCCCGTGGCCCCAACTCGCTCCACACGGAAGGTGGGTTGATCTACCCCATTCCGTTCCGCTAATTTTTAGAGACTGGAGACTAGAGATTAGAGACTAACCAGTCTCCAGTCTCTAGTCTCCTAATCTCTCATTTCACGCCAGGAGGAGGGTCATGGCTGAACTGAAAGAAAACGCCCAGCTAAAACCGGTGGAGATCATCCCCTTTTGGCGGGATGCGCGAGTAATTGGTGTCCTGGCTCAGATTATTTTTGTCATTTTATTTTTTCTGGGGGCACGCTGGCTCCTCAATAATATTGCCACCAACATTTTTTCCCTCGGTGAATCCCAATTTATTTGCCGTGACGGCTCATCTAGTGTGCGCTGTGCCTTTGATTTTATGAGTTCGGATGCCGGTTTCCCCATGTCGGAATCGGTGGTGTCATATGTGGAGCAGGATTCGTTTTGGCGGGCGGTGGGTGTTAGTGCTTTGAATACGGTGAAGGTTTCGTTTTATGGCATTATCCTGACCACCTTTTTAGGCACGGTGATTGGCATTGCCCGGTTATCTAACAACTGGCTCATCAACAATCTGGCGAAATGGTTTATTGATTTGATGCGGAATACACCGCTCCTGTTGCAACTGTTCTTCCTTTATTTTGTCATTATTCTGGCTTTGCCCCAGGTGGGTGAGGCGATTCAGGTTGCCAATCTGCCGATTTTTATTAGCCAACGGGGGGTTAATTTTCCCGATCTGGTGTTTATGTCGTCGTTTCCTGTCTGGTTGGCCTTTGTGGTGTTGGGGCTAATCCAGGCGCAGGTGTTATGGTTTTTGTTGGGGCGGTATGAGGAACAGACAGGGCATGAGGTGAACCGCGGCCGCTGGATGCTCCTCTCTTTTCTCCTCATTGCCAGTGTGGGCTGGGTGGTCGCCGGGGCCAACAGCCACAACGAAGCCATCATGGTTCCCCAACGGGCCAATGTGCGGGAGTTCCGTGACCTGGCCGCACTGGTGGAACGGCGGCTGGCGGTGAACACGGTGGTGGATATTGATGATGAGTTGCGGGTGGGCACGTTGACACAGGAAGAGGTGGACGCGGCCGCGCTCACCCTCTGTACCGTGCAAGATTCCCCGTCTGAGGTCAACTTCACCGCCCAACTGCGCGGGGCCAACGTGCCCTACACCGTTGTCCGCCGCACCGAGCGTGTAGACCAGGCGATGGACGCTTATGCCGCTGGTGATTGTGAGATTTTTGTCGCCAGCCGCACCATCATTGCCGGGGAGCGGGAACTGCTGGAAAACCCGGCCACCCATCGCATCATCGAACTGAGCGAAACCCCGTTGCGTCTCTCTCTGCCCCGCCTGGATGGGTTTAACTTTGTTGGTGGGGCCAAGATGTCCTCAGAATTTACCGCTCTGCTCATTGGGCTGGTGCTGTTTACCGTCGCCTTTGTGGCCGAGATTGTGCGGGCCGGTATTTTGGCCGTACCCAAAGGGCAAACGGAAGCGGCGCGAGCGTTGGGTTTATCCGAAGGGCAACGATTACGGCTGGTAGTGATGCCCCAGGCGTTGCGCGTCATCATTCCCCCCCTCATCAGCCAATATTTGAACCTGACGAAAAATTCCAGCCTGGGGCTGGCGGTCGCTTTTCCTGACCTGTACCGCACTGTGCAGACAGCCATTAACCAGTCGGGCCGCTCCGTGCAATTGATCGTCATCATGGCCGTTACCTACCTGTTTTTCAGCCTGATCATTTCGGTCATTTTGAACTGGTACAACCGGCAGATTGCGCTGGTGGAGCGGTAGGGGAAGTGAACAGTGAACAGTAAACAGTAAACAGTGAGTCTACTGCAAAAAGCCCGGTTTCTGACTCATGTAACCGCCGCTTCCAGAGAAAAAGAAACCGGGCTTTTAACTGTTTTGACCTTTTTCAGTGGACTCAACAGTGAGCAGTGAGCAGTTGGCGTTTACCATTCACCATTCACGATTCACCATTCACAATTTCTTAAGTTCCTACGAGTTCCTATGACCAACAACTCCCCCTCTCCCCTCAACCTACTTCGTGCGGTGGATTGGAACCGGTTTATGGCCGAGCATGTCACGCGGTCAGGTGGGTTGACGGTGTGGCTGGTTTTGTTGGGTGCGTTTACGGTGAACTATGTGGTGGGACGATTCGCGGCCGCGCCCCTCACCACCACCTTCGTCCTCATCACCTGGGCTGTGACCGTCAGCCTCACCGTTTTTAGCGAAATCCGGCACAAACACACCCTCCTGACCTGGTGGCTCCGCAACAATTTGTACAACTCCATCACCAACATCCTCATCACCCTGGTGCTGGTGTTGGGCATCTTGTCGGTCCTCTTTGGTCTGTATCGCTACGCCTGGGAAACGGCCAGCTTCTCCCGCATCCCCGACACCGAACGCCGCGCCGACAGCCCGGAGCGGGTGGCCGATGAATTTTGTTTCAATGTGGGCGGCATTGACGCGGAAATTGATCCGACGGCGATTGTGGACGGGGAACGGCAATGTTTCCCCTTAGCCACACAAACGACCGAGGTAGACACGGCGACGATTGGCCGGGAGGCGGCGACGGTCTGTTTTGATGCCTTGCCGGATGACCCGGAAAATGGCGAGACCTGTTTTGCCAGCAGTGCCGACAATCCGACCTTTTTCACCGTGACCAATCAGTTTAGTGGCGCAAACTGGGGGGCGGTGGCGGCCAACATGACCACGATGATGGTTTTTCGTTATGACCGTAACGAACTGTGGCGCGTCTATGCCTCAGTTTATCTACTGGTGCTCTTGCTCATCCCCACCCAATTTGTCTACCGGGCCAGTTTTACCAACAAACCAGTACGCAATCTGGTGACAACTCTCTGGTTTTTGTCCCCCATCATCATTTTTATCTTGCTACGTGGGGTACAACCGCCGCCCGTGCCGGATACGGAAGGGGGAACGGCCATCGGGGAGATGTTCCGCTGGAAAGCGACCGGGTTGGGGAATAACTGGTTTAACACCCTGCTGGCGGTGGCCGCGGCCGCAGTCGCTATCTGGCTCAATCGTTGGGTGTACCAACGGCTAGAAACCACCCGTCAGGCCACACCCCTCTGGCAGGGCCTGCGCCTTTTGCTTGATTGGGTCATGGCCGGGGCAGTCTTTTTCGCCCTTTACCGGCTCTACGGCATGTTGCTACCCCTCTTCCGCAACAACCTGCACATCCTGGCCCTGGTGTTATTCCTGGTTTGTACTGGGGGTTGGTGGCTGTGGAACCGGCAGTTCCCATTTGTGGAAAAAGAGAGCGGCTGGAAAGCCACAGGACGGGTGCTATTACGAGCGGGTAGCCTCATTTTTGGCCTCATGTTTGCCTATACCCTTATCACCTTGTTTGGGTATGGACTGGGGTCTTTGACACGAACAACGGTAGAGGGCGAATCGCGGCCGCTACTGGGCTACGTTGATCCCTCCGTCAATTGGGGTGGTTTTCTCCTCACCCTCATCATCTCCGTCTTCGCCATTGTCGTCTCCTTCCCCATTGGCCTGGTGCTGGCTCTGGGGCGGCGCAGTCAAATCCGGGGCATCCCGGCCTGGCTCACATATAGCGTGGCCCTCATTATTATGGTGTGGGGGTTAATAAACGTGACGCCGGAGGGGGTCGCGGCCGCGCGCAACAGTACAGAGCGCATCCTCGCCTACTGGCCCATCGCCGTGCCCGTCCTGGCCTACCTTTTCCAACGCAGTTACAACGGCAACGTCCTCGCCGCCTTCAGCACCCTCTACATTGAGTTCATTCGCGGCATCCCCCTTATTGCCGTGCTGTTCCTGACGATTACCCTGTTCCCCATTCTCCTGCCGCCCGATGTCGAAATCCTCAACACCTGGCGCGTTTTATGGGGGTTTGCCCTCTTCTCCGCCGCCTACCTGGCCGAAAACGTGCGTGGTGGCCTGCAAGCCATCCCCCGCGGCCAATACGAAGCCGCCGACTCCCTCGGCCTCAACACCTTCGACAAATACCGGCTCATCATTCTGCCCCAGGCCATCCGCATCGTCATTCCCGCCCTGGTGGGGCAGTTCATCGGCCTGTTTAAAGACACAACCCTGGTAGCGATTGTCGGCCTGCTCGACGTTTTGGGCGTCGCCAACGCCATCAGTGCCCAACCCCAATGGCTGGGGGTGCGCCGCGAAGCCTACCTCTTCCTGGCCGCCCTTTACTTCGTCGGTTCGGCCATCATGGTGATGTACAGCCGCCGCCTGGAACAGCGCATGGGGTTGGGGGAAAGATAGTGAACAGTGAACAGTAAGCAGTGAACAGTAAGACCCTAACTGTTTACTGTTCACTGTTTACTGTTTACTCCGAAAATGGAGAAAACATGACCGCACAAGCTGACGCCCAAGACATCATCATTTGCAACGAGGTTCACAAGTGGTATGGGGATTTTCAGGCCCTGAAAGGGTTTTCCCTGACGGTGAAAGCCGGGGAAGTGATCGTCATCATTGGTCCATCGGGGTCGGGGAAGTCTACCTTTATTCGCACGCTCAATCGGCTGGAAGAGCATCAGCAGGGGGAAATCATTGTGGATGGCATTCTCCTGAGCCATGATGTGCGTAACATTGCCGAAATCCGGCGCGAGGTGGGCATGGTGTTCCAGCAGTTTAACCTGTTCCCCCACCTGACGGTGCTGGAAAATGTGACGCTGGCTCCCATCCATGTCCGCAAATGGTCACGGGAACGGGCGGAAGAAACGGCGATGAAATGGCTGACTCGTGTGGGCATCCCGGAGCAGGCCAGCAAATATCCGGGGCAACTCTCCGGGGGGCAACAACAGCGGGTCGCCATCGCCCGCACCCTGGCCATGGAGCCGAAGATTTTGCTCTTTGATGAACCCACCTCGGCCCTGGACCCGGAGATGATCAAGGAAGTGTTGGATGTGATGCGGGACCTGGCGAAGGCGGGGTACACCATTCTGGCGGTGACACACGAGATGGGTTTTGCCCGTGAAGTGGCCGACCGGGTCATTTTTATGGCTTCGGGGGAAATCGTGGAGCAAAATACGCCGCAGAATTTCTTCGCCAATCCCAAAGAAGAACGGACGCGCCAGTTCCTCTCCCAAATTTTGCACCATTAAGAATGGGTGTGTGGGTGTGTTGCCTGACTAACACACTCGTATATGAATGACTCCCCTGTCATCAAAGAACCGTAAATAATCCTTTTCCCGGACAAGAGATTGTTTCCCCGTTGGCCTTGACAAACTATAATGGGTCATTCGTGGCTTCCTGCTGGTGCAAGGGAAGAAATTGGGCTTATCTGATGACCTACCAATACAACATTGCCATCCTGCCATTGCTTCTGGCCGCCTTTATTTCGATGGGGGTGGCCTGGTATGTGTGGCAACTGCGGGCGCGGCGGGGAGCAATGGCATTGGTTGTGCTGGCAACCGCGGCCGCGATCTGGTCTCTCGGTTATGCCTTAGAAATCGCCGGGGCTGACCTGCCTACCAAACTATTCTGGGGCAAACTCCAATATTTTGGTATTGGCACTGTTCCCTTGACCTGGTTTCTCTTTGCCTGGCAATATACGGGCCGATATTCTCATCCCACACGTCGAACGATGGTCTGGCTGTCCATTATCCCCGCCACCACCATCCTGTTAGCCCTCACCACCGATTGGCACGGCCTGGTATGGCGCAACTACAATCTTGTCACCTCTGGGAATTTACTAACTCTAGAAATCAGTCACGGCCCCTGGTTTTGGGTCTATTGGGTCTACTCACAACTCCTTATTCTGGCCGGAACGATATTGATTTTACGGGCACAACTTCGCCCCCTCGACCCCGATGATCGCCCCATTGTTATTCTGCTTATTGCGGCACTGGCTCCCTGGGCCGGTAATCTGTCTTACATCACTGGTCTGACCCCAATTGACCTGACGCCCTTTGCGTTTGCGCTCTCCGCGGCCGCAATCACTTTTGCCGTTTTCCGTTTCCGCCTTGTCTACCTGCTCCCCGTCGCCCGTGAAACCATCATCGAAGATATGCGCGATGGTGTCATCGTGCTGGATACAGAGGGCATAATTGCCGACATGAACCCGGCGGCGCAACAAATTTTTGGGTTTACCGCTGATACCGTCCTGGGGCAATCTGCCGCTCGTGTCTTTCAAAACTGGCCTGATCTGGTAGAAAAATATCGCTACATCGGTGAAGCACGGGACGAAATTGTGGTGACAACCGATGGGGAACGACGCATTTATGAGTTACAACTCAGTACCGTACGGAACCGTCGCGGCCGCGATCACGAACGTATCATCACCATACGCAATATTACCCAGACCAAGCTGGCGGAAGAAGCCCTGGCCCGCCAGGCCACCACCCTGGCTACCCTTTACCAACTGAGCCAGCAGATCGTTTCCACCCTGGATAGTGAGCAAGTGTACGCGGCCGCGCATCAGGCCGTTGCCCAACTGATGCCCGTCGAAGCCTTTTTCATTGCCCTCGTAAGCGAAAACCAGGAAGAAGTCGAAGATGTCTACTTATTTGACCGGGGTCATCGCTGGCCTAATGACCGTCATACTGTCAACGATCAAAGCCTGACCGCCCAAATTATCCACTCTGGCCAACCCCTGTGGATTAAAGACGACAGCCACGGCCAATCCCACAAAATGGGCCGCATCCTATTTGGCGAACCAGAAGATACCCTTTCCATCTTAATTGCCCCCCTCAAACTACACGGTCGCGTCACCGGCGTCATCTCTGCCCAACATTATCAGCCCAACATCTATAGCGACAACCACCTGCAAATGCTCGTCACCCTGGGTAATCAGGTCGCCATTGCCATCGAAAACGCTCACCTGGTACGTTCCTTACGCCTGCAAGCCGCTGTGTTAGATGCCACCGCCAATGCCATTATCATCACCGACACCAACAGTGTCATTCAATGGATCAATCCCGCCTTCACCCTCCTCACCGGCTACAGTGCCACCGAAGCCATAGGCCAGACACCCCGCCTGCTTCGTTCTGGCAAACATAACAACGCTTTTTATCAGGATTTATGGGCCACCAGCAAATCCGGTCAAATCTGGCAAGGGGAAATCATAAACCAGCGCAAAGATGGCTCTTTATACGTTGAGTGGCAAACCATCACCCCCATATATGACGAAAAAGGGGAAGTTTCACGTTTCATTGCCGTCAAACAAGATATCACCGAACTGGTCAAAGCCAAAGAACAGGCTCTCGAAGCCAGTCGTCTCAAAAGCCAGCTATTGGCCCGCGTCAATCATGAACTGCGTACCCCCCTGGGGGCCATTCTGGGCTATGCCGAATTACTCCAGGCCAATATGTATGGGTCCCTCACAGGAGAACAAGTCAAAGTACTCACCGAAATTATTGAGAGCAGTCGCCAACTCACCGATATGGTGAATGAGCTACTAGATGAAGCGCAATTAGAAATGGGCGCACTCAAAATTCAAGAAGAGCCATTTGCGCCCCGTGCGCTGTTAGAAGAAATCGAAGGGCGTATGATAATTCTGGCGCAACAAAAAGGATTGACACTCTCCGCTTCCCTGGACAAGACACTCCCTTACCTGATACTAGGCGATGAATCGCGCCTTCATCAGATTTTGATCAACCTCATTGGTAATGCAATAAAATTTACCCGTGTAGGGGAAGTACACCTTTCTTTAATCAAATACGATGAAAGCCATTGGGCCATGTCCGTGCAAGATACCGGGCCAGGTATCCCCCAAGAAGCACAGGCTTATATTTTTGATCCCTTCCGCCAGATAGATGGTTCCTCTACGCGAGAACATCGAGGATCGGGACTGGGATTATCCATTGTCAAACAACTGACCACGCTCATGGGGGGAGAAATCCATTTGCAGAGTGAAATGGGACATGGCAGTACATTTACCATTGTGCTCCCTCTCAAAAATGCGTTATAACTTTATCGAGCATAGTTCAGATCAACTTTAGAAATATGTAGGGCGATTTTAACTATACAGGTATAGTTGTGACCAAGTTCAGGCTACCAGGGTGCTGGCCTATACCACCAAAGGAACCCCTTCTCTCTAACAATTTACAGGAAGAAGGGGGAACCCAAGCAGACGCTCACCCTACCCACTCGTTTTAATTCATTAAGAGAAGTTCCTATGAGCAAACCTTTAGCCTTTATTATTGAAGATGACCCCCGTCTAAGTGATGTTTTTTCTCTGGCTTTGAGTATGTCTAACTTTGCTACCGAAACGGCGCAGGGCGGTCAGACAGCCTTAACTCGTCTGACAGAGATTATCCCTGCTCTCATTATTCTAGATTTACATCTACCTTTTGTTTCTGGCGAGGAAATTTTGCGCCATATCCGCATAGATGAACGATTGAAGACTGTACCTGTCATGCTGGCAACAGCCGATTCCCGTCGGGCTGATTATTTGCGAGAACAGGCCGAAATCGTTCTGTTGAAACCGATTAGCCCTATGCAATTGCGGGAACTTGCTTCCCGTATTCTCAGCCCCGAACCCGGTTATGTCGCCCCAGGCAGGGCAGAATAGTTAAGCCCTCGGCCAGAAATAAGTTGGGTGGCGTGGTCCGACCACAGCAAAACGGGAAGTTATACTTACCACGGTCATAAGGTGACATTTTGTTAGCGGCAACAGATTGGTAGGTTTGACGAGCGGACGCTCGCCAAACCGCGCCGAAAATAGTTCCCCACCCCTGGGGGTGGGGTTAGGGGTGGGGGTGGCCTTGGATAAACCCCACACGACGATAAAGTGAGACGGCGACAGGGTGAAAAAATGTCAGATTATGCCCTTTGACAGTATATTCTTAGACGGTTACTAAG
>JAGNBF010000064.1:14916-44252 GCA_018004935.1 Chloroflexota bacterium
GCTACAGTTATCTGGTTGGGTGGTCTGGCATTGCTGATGTTGGTGGCTTTACCGGCTCTGCAACAACGAACACTGGGCGAAAATCAATGGTTAGCCTTGCAACAGCGGTTTACCCCGTGGGCAAATGTGAGCCTGGTGGTACTTCTACTCACGGGTTTCGTGCAAATGACAAATGATCCGAATTACACGGGCTTTTTGCAGGTGGATTCTGTATGGGCAGGGGCTATTTTGGTCAAACATATTGCCTTTGCCGGGATGGTAGGGTTGTCATTTTATCTACAAAGGGTCATTTACCCGGCGATGGAACGGGCGAAACTATTGGGGGAAAAGCGGCCGCAACTGGCCGCCAGCGAACAGGCAAAATTACAACACCAGGAACACCGCTTACTCTGGCTCAATGTCTTATGCGCGGCCGCGATCTTGCTCTGTACCGCCATTGCCACCGCCATCTGATAGGGGAATTATCTTTCATGGGGAATGCCCCAGCGTTTATTCCTTCCTGTTCTTCCTGTTCACTATTCACTTTCAACTTTCCTAACTATGCTCCACCTCGACGGTAGTCAGGGCGAGGGTGGGGGGCAGGTGTTACGCACCAGTCTCAGCCTCTCTGCCCTGACAGGAACCCCCTTTCGTTTAGAAAATATTCGGGCCGGACGCCCTAAACCGGGCCTGCGGCCGCAACACCTGACGGCCGTTCGGGCTGTGGCCGACCTGTGTCAGGCCAGTTTAAAGGGAGACCGGGTTAATTCCACCATGCTGGACTTTGTACCGGGTACGCGGCCGCAAGGGGGAACTTATACCTTTGCTGTCAACGACGCGGCCGCGACCCATTCCGCCGGTGCCATTACCCTTATCTTCCAGGCCCTGCTCTGGCCACTCCTCTTCGCCAACGAAGCCACCGCCCTCACTTTACGTGGCGGCACCCATGTCCCCTTCAGCCCGCCTTACCCCTACCTGGCCGAGGTTGCCCTGCCTGCTTACCGGCGTTTTGGTCCCAATGTCAGCCTCAAACTAGATCGTTACGGCTGGAATCCCACCGGCGACGGCCAAATGCGGGCCACCATCCAGCCAGTCACTCAGTTTCAGGCCGCCGCCTTCACCCCCATCCCCGATGAAACCGTTCAAGGGTTGGCCGTAGTAACCGCTTTACCATCCCACATTCCGCAACGCATGGAACGCCGCGCTCATAACCTGCTCACCGCTTTGGGCTTAAAAAGCCGCATCAAACCGGTGCGCGAAATGGGGGAACACCCCGGGGCAGGGTTATTCTTATGGCGGCCGCAAGCCGGTTTCTCCGCTTTAGGCGCAAAAGGTGTGCCCGCCGACAAAGTTGCCGCCGCCGCCGTTGCCGACTTAAGCCATTTCATAGACAATCCATCCGCTGTAGATCCCCATCTGGCCGATCAACTGCTGATTCCAATGGCTCTGGCCCACGGCTCATCCTACTTTACCACCAGCGAAATTACCTCTCACACACTAACCAATATCGCCATCTTGCGGCAATGGCTCAATGTTTCCATTCAAGTGGTAGGCGAACCCGGTCAACCCGGCCAAATAACCATTACCGGCATCGGCTTCACCCGCATGAATACCCAATAACCACCTTACTAATATACCAATGTTTGAACTCATCTTTCTCGGTACATCCGCCTCTTCTCCTTCTGTACATCGCGGCCTTTCGGCTCATATGATTTTGCACCGCCAATATCGCTTTTTATTGGATTGTGGCGAAGGTACCCAAAGGCAAATCCTTACCAGTGGCCTGGGTTTCAAACGGCTGGATAAAGTACTACTCACCCACGGCCACCTGGATCACATCCTCGGTTTGGGGGGATTGGTGTCCACTCTGAGCCGCTGGGAAACGTTAGACAAACTCCAGATTTATGGCGGCAAAGCCACCTTGCAACGGGTTCACGACCTCATTTACCGGGTGGTATTGCGTGATGCCACTCCCCCGGTGGAGATTGAACTCGTACCGCTAAAAGATGATTTAAGGATCATGGAAGATGATAAATTCACCTTGAGCGCGTTCCCGGTGGTACATCGTGGCCCTGGCTGTTTTGGGTTTCTCTTCACCGAAAAGGCGCGTCGCCCCTTCCTGGCCGAAAAAGCGGAGGCGTTAGGCGTTCCCTTTGGGCCAGAGCGGGCCAAACTAGTACGGGGAGAAGCGGTGACATTGACTGATGGGCGCACCATTGACCCGGAAGAGGTGTTGGGGGAAACCATTGCCGGTGTCAAATATGTCCACATTGGCGATGTGGGGCGCACGGATAATCTGGTGGAAATTTGCCGCGATGCCGATGCGCTGGTTATTGAGGCAACCTATATTGAGGAAGAGGCGGAGATGGCCCGGACGTTTGGTCATTTGACAGCGGGTCAGGCGGCCCGGCTGGCCCGTGCGGCCAATGTCAAGAGTCTTATTCTTACCCACCTGTCGCGCCGCTATTCAGAACGGATGGTCCGTGATGAGGCGCGGGCTATTTTCCCTCAGACTGAAGTGGCTCGTGACCTGGATCATTTTCAGATTAGCCGGGATGGAGCGGTACTATTAGGAACGGCTGGGGAAGTGGGGAATAGTGACCGGTGAATGCCGCATTCACTCCTGCGAAAATGTAGGGCGATTTTTTAAATCGCCCAGTGGACGATTTAAAAAATCGTCCTACAAATTTTCATCCCTCTTGGTGCGCCAAAGGCCCATGGGGAATGCCTCATAAAACATCCTTTAACTGGGCCGTTGTGGGCAAAATGTGATGTGCTCCGGCCCGTTCTAGCTCCCGTTGCTCCCCAAAACCACACAACACAGCCACGCTCCAGGCCCCGGCCCGGCGGGCGGCTTTGACATCTACCGTAGTATCCCCCACCATGAGGCAGTTCTGAATGGGCACACCCAACCGCGCGGCCGCGTGCCAGAGCGGCGCCGGGTGGGGTTTCAGCCGGTAGGTGTCCTCTAACCCACAACTCACTTCCATCGCCTGCCCAATAACTGGGTGGGTATGGAAAAATGCCTGGATGTGATCGCGGCCGCGGGTCGTCACCAACGCCAACCGATACTGTCCCACCAATCCGGCAATCATCTCCTCCACACCAGGAATCAGGGGGAAGGCCAGCTTGTGCAAAGGGTAACGCCAATGCCGCACCCGATCCCCCAGACGGAACATTGGCGCATCCAACCCCAGAATATCCAACAGGGTAATGGCCGAATTGCCTGGCGATTCAATCGCCATCACCAGACGCCGGGCCATAGGATCGGTGCGCTGGCGTAATAGCGGCCGCAACCGTCGTGCCATCTTCGTCACCGCCTGATCATCGGTGTTGACGAGCGTGCCATCCAGATCAAACAAAATGGCCTTTATGGGGTTAGGTGAGAATGAAGTCATAATAAGGGGAAGAAATAATTAAGGCTCTTTGGGAATTCAGGGGGTTGACACTATATGTACGGGCGGGCCTTGTGCCAGCCCAGTGTGAGGCAACCACAAGGGTTGCCCGTACCCCACGAAATCCCGAAGACCCATAATTAATGTAACGGTTCAGCCTTCCGAAAGTTGTAACGATACAACCCCTCACCCTAATCCTTTCTCCAGGGAGAGGGAACCAACTCCCCTCTCTCGAAGCGGGAGAGGGGCTGGGGGTGAGGGTCAGTTACCAGAGAAAAGTTCCACTTCATGACTGAACACTTACAATTCACCGATTTAGCCATTCATTATTCTCATTGTTTGCGTCGCCAGAGCAGGAAACCGGTAATAGCCGCGGCCGCAAAGCTCAGACTCAGGCCAATCCATTCATAACGCGGCCGCGGTAAAGGCCCCTTAGCCGGGTGATTCTCTTGCCGCCTCTGGAGTGCGGCCGCTTGTTGCTGTACACGGGCCAGCCGTCCCTTATCCTGGCGTAACGTTTCCGCCAGATCTCTTTTTTGGGCAATATCCTCAGCCGTAAGAAAATGCCCGTGACTTCTAAACGCCGAGAGGCGACAGCCATGATGGTGGTAGAGGGCATCTATTTCCTCTATCCGTTCTAAAGCAATTTCCCGACCAATGGTGTAATTTTCAAACCGCCCTTCCAGAGCCAGCAACGTCGTCTCCGCCAGGCAAGCATAGACAACACCGGGGGGTAGGCCAATATCAATCGTCACCTCAACATCCCCGGGCAAAATAATCTCCCCCGATTCAATCACCAACACATCTGGGCGCAGGGCCGACTCTTCTGGCGAAATATCTGGTGGGCGGGCAATGTCACAGATAACCGCCCCCGGTTTGCACTGGCTGATGCTAATGGCGACATGCCCCACCGCTGAAGTGGCCGTGATAATCAAATCCATCTCCGCCAGATATTCATCGGCGATGGTGCTGATGTCTACCTGAGCGAAGGGGGATTCGCGCATAATTGTCTCCTGAAGGGCAAGGAGTTTTTCTTCCCGTGGGGCCACTAATACCAAATGGGGTACGATTTTTGCCAGGGAACGGGCGCAGGCGGAACCAATGGAGCCGGTGGCTCCAACCACCATCGCCCGCAGGTTGGACAACTCCTCTGGTTGTGATCCCATGGCAATTAAGGCCTGCCGTGCTGTCTCCAGCGTGGCGGCGACGGTCAGACTATTACCAGTGGTGATGGCGATCTCCGCATGTTGAGCAACGGTTACGCCTGCATCGCCAATAACCGAAGTAAAGGCACCCAACCCCATGATCTGGCAGCCTTTCTTTTGCGCCATTTTGCTGGCCTGGATGAGTTGGCGGTAAACGGCCTCTGGTTTCCGCTCCATCAGGGCACGCGGTGTGCCGCCCAGGGCAATGAGGTAGCCCTCAGCCCGTTGACCATTGGTCGGACTGATCACGCCTTTGACTTTACCGGCAAATACGGGGGGGTAACGCACGGCTACCCACTCGACAAACCATTCGGGGATATATTTCACCCACCAGAAGAGACGATGATTGGCGATCATGTTGGTCTTGAGAGGGTGAATGATGAAGGCATACTTCGCGGCCGCGTCAGGGGAATGTTTGTTTGAATTTTCCATACTACTTCAAGAAGTGATACTATTGGAGGAAGTAACACACATCACACAGTACACAACACGTAACCCAGTTCATTGTACCTCAGGAAATTGATTTATATGCAAGTACAGGACAAAACGATGGTCGCGGCCGCGGCCCCGCTTATCTATGCCAGCCTCAACAACCTGGAACTGGTTGTCGCCTGTGCCCCCTGGCTCAAAAGCGTCAAAGTAGACCTGGTTGAACGCTGTTACAGTGCCATCATCCCATTCACCATGGGGCAATTCAGGGCACAAATCGGCGTCAAATTGTGGTGGGTCGAAGGGGTTCCCAACGAACAACTCTCTCTACGCGGCAGTCTGGTCAGCGGCGGCACGGCGGTTCCCGTCAGCACCCAGATCACCCTGATCCCCACCGAAGCCGGTCACACAGAAATCAACTGGCTGGTACAGGCCAACGTCCCAGAGAAGGTGCGCCCGCTCGTGGCCCAGTTCGTAGGTGATACGCCACAAAGATTCGCGGCCGCGTTCTTCACCTGCTTCCAGGAGAAAGTGGGCAGTCAGCAGTAAACAGTGAACAGTCACTCGCTGACCATTCCCCATTCACCATTCCCCATTCCCCCCCTTGCTTGACTTTCCCCTCTACATTAGGTAAATTCTCTCCAGTATAATGCCTGTTCCATTGTGAACTTACTCAAACACGAGCCAACCCCCAAGTTATCATGGCTCAACCCCATAACCCCTGTGATGCCTGATAAAAGTTAGATGACTACCATTCGCTTTCCCGCATCACGCGGCACCATAAGGAGACTCCCCCATGAAAGTAGAAGGCACTCACCCCTTTGAAGCCCCTCGTGAGATCGTCTGGCCTACTTTGTTAGATCCGCTCGTTCTGGCCAAAGTCATGCCCGGTTGCGAAAAACTGGATCAGATCGGTGAAAACGAATACGAAGGCATCATCAAAATCAAAGTTGGCCCGGTTCAAGGAACCTTCAATGGCAAAGTAACCCTGACAAACATAGATGCCCCCAACGGTTATGACATGTTAGTTTCTGGCAAAGGGCCAGCCGGTTTTGTGAATGGTTCCGGTAAACTATGGCTAGAAGGGAGCAATGGTCAAACCATTCTCCATTACACCGGTGATGCCGATGTGGGTGGCAAAATCGCCAGCGTCGGTCAACGGCTCATGGACACATCCGCCCGTGCTGTTATTCGCCAAAGCCTGGAAGGGTTAGGCCAACAAATCGCCGCCCGCCAACACGCCGAAACCGACGACACCCCCATCCCCGAAATCGCCGCTCCCACCCAAACCGAATTTGCTCTCGGTGTAGCGCAAGAGATGCTCCGTGATTTTACTTCCCAGGAAGACAACCGCACCCTGCTTTACGTTGTACTGGGTGGTCTGGGCGCGTTGCTGGTTGTTCGGAGCTTGCTGGAATGGTTCACCAGCCGTCTGGCCCGCAAAATTGCCCGCAAAGTAGCCGCTGAATTGAAAAAACAATAGGTACCCTTCGCCTGATTAAACGAAGCGGCAATCTCCCCGACGCCAGTTCAAGATCGCCTCATCTTCGTCACGACCCTAATAAGCGTTTTTGAGATTGCGTTACTCGCTACGAGTAACGCAATCTGCCAATTTCATAGATTGCAGGTAACTTGAGTTTAGAGTTCAAATTGGCTACAGGCTTCTGTTGCTCACCATGTACACCAGAGAAGGATTGGTTCGCGAAAATACGATGTGCCATTTATATCGGGTTTGGAGCGACAAACAGCGTTGCTCAAACCCTAACAAAAATGCCTGATTGGTGTAAGCACGCTTTCTCCTCTCGTGTAACTCGTGAACAATAAACATTATGTAACTCTAAACTCAAGAGGTAACGGCGTGGTTCAAAAGTCGGCAACCGGTGCTTAACGCTTTGTAGGGCGATTTGGTAAATCGCCCACGAGACGATTTACCAAATCGTCCTACAAATTTGTAAAGCTGACCTGAACCATGCCCAGGTAACTATAGCTTTCAAGAAAAAGATTTTGGGTTCGTCGTAACCGCCTTAGCATCCCACGCGGGACGGCTAAAGCCGTTATGACTAACCAAAAACCCAAATGATTTTCTGAACATCTATACTAACTGGAGTTTAGAGCGAGAGGAGAGAGCTAGAGGGAATTACTCTGGCAAACCCTCTAGCTCTGGCTCTGAACTCTAAACTCAAGTACTAAGCCTGTTGCCTGAGCTTGTCGAAGGCAAACGGATTTCGACAAGCTCAGCCCCTGAGAGGGTTAGCCGCTACGGCAACGGGCATAATCTGAGGTTTTTTCGCCCTGACACCCCTCCCTTTATCGCCGCGTCGGGTATAACAGGTCAAGCAGATTTCCTGGCTCTGTCCTTGTTTCTATTCATGCCAGTTGGCAAAGGAGGTGTCACCGTCATCCGAGAGAAATAGAAACCCCGGCGTGGTTCAAAAGTCGGCAAACGGTGCTTAACAGTTTGTAGGGCGATTTGGTAAATCGCCCACGAGACGATTTACCAAATCGTCCTACAAATTTGTAAAGCTGACCTGAACCATGCCGAAACCCCCTACATCATTGGTTGAATGTGGTCGTGAAAGGGGAAACACGAGATACACAAACCAATAGAAGCCGCTCTCATCACTTTTCGGTTCTTTCGGAATTCGCGGTGTGTGGCTCCATGTAGGGGCTGGCCTTATGCCTGCCCCGTCGAGGGCAACCACAAGGGTTGCCCCTACAGATGGTGTCACCCCCTGAAATCCCGAAGACTCCACTTTTTTTCGCATTTCCCAATAAGCTGAGGAGGTTGCAACGTATGACCCAAATTAGTGTGGCCGTTAATGGGAAACAGTACACCAGAGACGTAGAACCACGCACCCTGCTGGTACATTTTTTGCGTGATCATTTAGCCTTGACTGGTACAAACATCGGCTGTGACACCAGTCAATGTGGAGCCTGTACCGTTCATTTGGATGGTATGGCGGTTAAATCCTGCACGGCTCTGGCGGTGCAGGCTGATGGTTGTACGGTAACAACCATCGAAGGGTTAGCGACAAATGGTCATCTCCACCCCATGCAACAGGCGTTTTGGGATAACCATGGCCTGCAATGTGGCTACTGCACCCCCGGTATGATCATGGCGGCTACCAAGTTGGTTGAGGGGCGTCCCCATATCACCGATGACGAAATCCGGCATGGGCTGGAGGGTAATATTTGCCGTTGTACCGGGTACGAAAACATTGTCCGGGCGGTGAAAGCGGCCGCGGCCGCGATGGGAGGTGAATGATGACCAGGTACGTCGGCAAAAGCATGAAACGGGTCGAAGACCCCCGCTTTATCCAGGGCAAAGGCAAATATATCGCCAACCTGACCTTGCCCAATGTGGCTCATCTGGCTATCAAACGTAGCCCCTACGGCCATGCCAAAATCCTCAGCATCCACACTGAGGCCGCCCAGGCATTGCCCGGTGTCATCGCCGTTTTCACCGGCCAGGACCTCATCAACGGGGGTGTAGGTAAAATGCCCTGCGGTTGGAACGTGCCCGACATCAAAGTGCCCACCCGCTGGCCCCTCGTCGTGGACAAAGTGCGCCACGTCGGTGACAGCGTGGCGGTTGTCGCCGCCGAAGACCCCTACATCGCCCAAGACGCCCTCGACCTCATCGAAGTAGAGTACGAACCCCTGCCCGCCATTATTGATGCCAAAAAAACCACCGAAGCGGGTGCGCCACTCGTCCACGATGATCTCCCCAACAACATCAGCTACACCTGGGCCTTAGGCAATAAAGAGGAGACCTTGCAGGAATTGGCCCAGGCGGATCATGTGGTGGAATTGGAACTGATCAACCAACGGCTCATCCCCAACGCCATGGAACCCCGCGCTTGTGCCGCTCAATGGAGCGCCCCGATGGAAGAGATGACGGTCTGGACTACCAGCCAGAATCCCCACCCCATTCGCCTTCTGCTAAGTGCCTTCACCCTGGGCATCCCCGAAAACAAATTGCGGGTCATCTCCCCGGACGTAGGCGGTGGTTTCGGGAGCAAAATTTTCCATTATCCCGAAGAAATCATTACTCCCTGGGTGGCTCGCGCCATTAACCGACCCACCAAATGGATCAGCACCCGCTCCGAAGCCATGATGACGGATTCGCAAGGGCGGGACCATGTCACCCATTGCAAAATGGCCCTTAAAAACGATGGCACAATCACCGGGATTTACGTCTCTACCTGGTCTAATCAAGGAGCCTATATCTCCACCTTTGCCCCCTTGATTCCCACCGCTTTGTATATCACCTTGCTCTCCGGGTTATACAAAATTAAGGGCGTCTATGGCGAAATGTGGGGCACGATGACCAACACCGTGCCGGTAGATGCCTACCGGGGTGCGGGTCGCCCGGAAGCCAGTTACCTGATGGAACGTCTGGTAGACCTGGCCGCCCGTGATTTGAACATGGATCCGTTGGACATCCGGCGCAAGAATTTCATCCCCACCGATGAGTTTCCGTACCAGACGCCCGTTGCCTTCTTGTATGACAGTGGCAATTATCACCAACTGTTTGATAAGGCTACCGAGATGGCCGATTATGCGGGGATGCGGCAACTGCAAGCGGCCGCGCGCGCCGAAGGTCGTGTCGTTGGTGTCGGCATCGTGGGTTGTATCGAAGCCAGCGGTCCGGCTCCGTCTGCTGTCGCCGGTTCACTTGGTTCAGCCGTTGGTTTCTGGGAAAGTGGCAAAGTGCGGGTCCACCCCACCGGCAAAGTATCCGTCTTCACCGGTTCACACACCCACGGCCAAGGGCATGAAACCACCTTCGCCCAGGTCGTAGCCGATGAGTTAGGCGTGCCGATTGAAGATGTGGACATCATCCACGGCGATACCGGCAGTGTGCCCTTCGGGATGGGAACTTATGGTAGCCGTAGTGCCTCAGTCGGTGGGAGTGCCCTCGTCCGTAGTTCAGAAAAAATCCGGGCCAAAGTGATGAAAATTGCCGCCCACCAATTGGAAGCCGCTGAGGAAGACCTGGTATATGACCGGGATGCGGGCAAAGTGCATGTTAAAGGTTCACCCGACAAAGCCAAAGCGTTTGCCGAACTGGCCTTCGCCGCGTATACAGCGCACAACCTGCCCACTGGCCTGGAACCGGGCCTGGAAGAGACGGCGTTCTATGATCCGGCCAACTTCACCTTCCCCAATAGTTGCCATATCGCTCTGATTGAATTAGACAAGGAGACCGGGGCGGTGAGCATCACCCGCTATATTGCCGTAGATGATGTGGGTAAGGTGATCAACCCGCTAATTGTCGAAGGACAAATCGTAGGCGGTATTGCTCAAGGTGTGGGGCAGGCGTTATGGGAAGAAGGTGTTTATGATGCCAGTGGCCAGCTACTTACCGGGACGTTTCTGGATTATGCCATGCCTCGCGCCGACGGTTTCCCCAAACTGGAAGTGGGACGGGTCGAAACACCTTCACCGCACAACCCGTTGGGGGTGAAAGGCGCGGGCGAAATGGGCACAATTGCGGCCACGGCGGTAATTGCCAATGCCGTAATGGATGCTCTGGCACCTTTTGGGGTGCGTCATCTGGAAATGCCTTTGACGGCAGAGAAACTGTATAACGCCATGCACGGCAAATAAACGGAGGAGATTAGCATGTATCCACCAAAATTTGATTATTACCGGGCGGGATCGGTGGAAGAAGCCCTCTCGCTCAAGCAACAACATGGCGGTAAGTTTTTGGCCGGGGGGCATAGCCTTATTCCGGTTATGAACATGCGCCTGGCCGATCCGGGTGTTGTGATTGATATTGGACGTATTTCCGGGTTGAAAGGGATTACGCGCCATAATGGCACGATACGGATTGGGGCGTTGACCACCCACGCGATGGTAGCGGCTTCAGCGGATGTGCCCCAGGCCCTGTCGGAAGCGGCGGGTTGGATTGGGGACCCGCAGGTGCGGAACCGGGGTACGGTGGGGGGGAATGTCTCTCATGCCGACCCGGCTTCGGATTTGCCGACGGTGTTTATGGCTCTAGGGGCTACGTTCCACATTCAAGGGGCCAGTGGCGGTCGCTCGGTCGCGGCCGCAAACTTCTTCACCGGCTTGTTTGAAACAGCCCTGGGTGAGGATGAAATGTTGCTGGCGGTAGAGGTTCCGGCCCAGTTCGTGGGTTCGGCGTATAAAAAACTGTCTAATCCGGCGTCACGATATGCGATGGTGGGCGCGGCCGCGGCCTTTTCCGCGTCTGGGGCTACCGTGGCGGTGGGTGGGTTGACCCCCCATGCCCAGCGTTGCCCTTCGGTGGAAGCGGCGTTGGCAGGTGGGGACAGTGCGGCGGATGCGGCCGCGGCCGTCCTCAACGACCTGGGCCACGACATCCTCGGGGACATCCATGCCAGTGCCAACTACCGTCGCCAGATGGCCGTTGTCTATATGAAGCGGGCAATTCAGGAAGCGCAAGCACGTTCGGCCTAAAAAATTATCTGCCTGTTGCCCAAAATTCCCCCAAAAAACGGGATAAAGTCACCGTTATGACCCTAAGCGTTCACTAAACGCTTAGGGTTTTTTATTCTGGATAAAATTGACAATTCAGGAAAAATGTAGACAATAGCCTTTACCCCAGGACTTCAGTTCCAGTTCAATGTGAAGTCCCAACCATTTACCCATCTTAATCTGTGTAAGGAGAAGAAGATGAAACCAAAAAGCAGACGTAAGATCCAGTTATTGCTTCTTAGCCTGTTGCTTGCGCTTATTCTTGTTGCTTGTGGTGGCACAACAGCAGAGAATAACGCTGGTGGCAATGAAGCCAATACCACCAACAACAGTGGTGAAGAAGTAGCCAACAACGGTGCAGAGAACACGGCTGAAGAACCCGCCGAAGAACCGGCTGAGGAACCCGCTGAGGAACCCGCCGAAGAGCCTGCTGAGGAACCTGCCGAAGAACCCGCCGAAGAAGCCGCATTTGCCCCCACCTCCGTAGCGGCCGAAAATTGTGATTACGGTGGTAAGATCCTCTCCATCGAATCCGTAGACGAACACACCGTCAAATTTACCCTGTGCAAAGCCGATCCCGCCTTCCTGGCCAAAATCGCCTTCATTCCCTTTGGGATCCAACCAGCGGAATGGATTGCCGAAACTGGTGGTGGTGGTGACTTGCTGGAGCACCCCATCGGTACAGGCCCCTACTCTTTAACAGAGTGGGTGCGTGGTGATCATATCACCTTCAGCCGCTTCGAGGGCTACTGGGGCGACCCCGCTATTGCCGAAACCGTTGTTCTGCGTTGGAACGCTGATGGTACAGCCCGGCTCGTCGAACTCCAGGCCGGCACCGCCGACATGATCACCAATGTTAGCCCTGGCGATTATGAACTGGTCTCCGGTGACTCCAACCTGCAACTGATCGAAGTTGCCAACCCCAACGTCATGTACCTGGCGATGACCAACACCTTTGCCCCGTTTGACAACCCCGATGTCCGTCGGGCTGTGGCGATGGGTATTGACCGTCAACGCATCGTGGACAACTTCTACCCGGCGGGTTCTGAAGTGGCTTCCCACTTCACTCCCTGTAGCATCCCCAACGGTTGCGAGGGTGACGCCTGGTATGATTTTGACCCCGAAGCCGCCCGTGAAATGCTGGCCGCCGCTGGTTTCCCCGAAGGGTTTGAAACCAAAATCTATTACCGCGATGTGTTCCGTGGTTATCTGCCCGAACCCAGTGCTGTGGCTGTCGAATTCCAGACCCAACTCCAGGAAAACCTGGGCATCACCGCCGAAATCGTGGTGATGGAATCGGGTGAGTTCATTGCCGAATCTTCCGCCGGTAATCTGGACGGCTTTTATATGCTGGGTTGGGGTGCTGACTACCCCCACGTGACCAACTTCTTGGACTATCACTTCAGCTCCGCGAATCCCCAGTTTGGTACAGCCCATCCGGAAATCTACGAACTCTTGTTAGAGGGTTCAACGATTGCCGACCTGGCCGCGGCCGCGCCGTTGTATGCTCAAGCCAACAACGCCATCCGTGACCTGGTACCCATGATCCCGATCGCTCATGGTGCTTCCGCCCACGCCGCTCTGGCTACACTCGATGGAGCCTATGTGCCACCCTTCGGGGCCACTCAGTTCGCCCTGCTCAACCCCGGTGACAGCGACCTCGTCTTCGTCCAGAACGCTGAACCCATCAGCCTCTACTGCTCCGATGAAACCGATGGCGAATCTCTGCGCCCCTGCGAACAGGTGGTAGAGCCGCTGTTCAAATACGCCACCGACTCCGGTGATACCGTTCCTGCCCTGGCAACTGCTTGCGAAAGCAATGCGGACTCCACCGAATGGACCTGTAGCCTGCGCGAAGGCGTTACCTTCCATGACGGTTCTGCGTTCGACGCCAATGACGTGGTAGCCTCTTGGGCCGCCGGTATTGACGCCGCTAACCCCTACCATGTGGGTAACACCGGTGCGTTTGAATACTACACCTACCTGTGGGACTCTCTGATCAACCCGCCCCCCGCAGAATAATAACTGCCCGGGTGTAAAAGGCCCTTCGGGTTCTGGCTGTTTTGCCGGAACCCGAAGGGTTTTTGTTACTTCATGGGGGTGACAGTCGCCGCAATTCAATGGTGACCAGCACCTGAGCCAAAAATTATGCTTCAGTACTCCATTCGTCGTGTTCTGTTAGCCTTACCCGTTCTCTTTGCGGTTATCTTTGTAACCTTTGTTTTGGCCCGAGTAATCCCCGGCGATCCCTGCCGGGCTATATTGGGCGAGAAGGCTACTCAGGCTGTCTGTGATCAATTCACTCGAGACTTTGGGTTAGATGAACCTATCCCGGTGCAGTTCGGCCTCTATCTGGGGCAAATTTTGCGCGGCGATTTTGGCAACTCCATCCGTTTTGGCCGACCGATTACCCTGATGCTGGCGGAGCGTTTACCCTTAACCACAGAACTGGGTATTGCCGCAATGATTTTGGCTGTTTTATTGGGCATTCCGGCAGGTATTATTTCGGCGTTGCGGCGCAATTCGGCCGTAGATGTGGTAACAATGATCGGGGCAAATGTCGGGGTTTCCATGCCCATCTTCTTTTTAGGTTTATTATTGGTCTATTTTTTCGCAGTTTTATTACGAGACACACCCTTTGCGCTTCCCCCCTCTGGGCGTCTCAGCCCTGGAGTATCACCCACACCATTTTTTGAAGTTTTTGGCTGGGAGATCACCAAGGATTCGCCAAATTATACGTTTTTAAAATATATCGCCAGTCACTACATGTTTAATGCCCTTATCACCGGGAATTTTGCTACCCTGTGGGATGCGATTAAACATATGATGTTACCCGCTCTGGCTCTCAGTACCATTCCACTTTCGATTATTGCCCGCATGACTCGCTCTAGTATGTTAGAAGTGCTAGACAAAGAGTATGTGCGTACAGCTTATGCCAAAGGGTTAGAAAATCGTACGGTTATCATGCGCCATGCGTTTCGCAGTGCCCTGTTACCAGTTGTGACCATTACGGGTTTGCAATTGGGGGGTGTATTGGGCGGAGCCGTGCTGACAGAGACTATTTTTGGTCTTTCTGGGGTTGGTTTAAGTCTGTATGAAGCAATTACATCACGAGATTTCCCGGTGATTCAGGGTTTCACACTGGTGATCACGGTTATCTATGTGTTCTTTAATCTGGTCGTTGATTTATCTTATGCGTATCTGGATCCACGGGTACGCCTGAATTAATAGAGATCTGGTAACGACTAAGTCATTGTCCCCTGGCTCTTTGGGAATTCATGGGGTTGACACCCACTCCTTTTTCTCTTGTTTGAGCAATTCAAAGGATCGCTCTACAACCTTCACTCACTATGGCAGTTCAAACTAATCTCTCTCGCGGGTCTTCGCCAATAGAACTAGAAGAAAAGCCGATTGAAATCCCCTGGCGGTCAACGGTGCGGCGGTTATTCCGCCAACGGTCGGCCGTTATCGGTATGGTCATTCTGAGCATTATTATTCTTTTAGCCATTTTTGCTCCTCTCTTAACAGAATATAAACCTGAGACTAGCTTGATTGGAGCAGAAGGACATGATGGCATCCAACGGCGGGCGAAGCCTTGTATTCATTTGTTTGGTTGCCCTGAAGATCAGCCGCAACATTTGATGGGACTGGATGGCAATTCACGTGATGTGTTTAGTCGGATTCTGTATGGGGCACGGACTTCGCTCATGGTTGGGCTAGTGGTGGTCAGTACTTCGGTGTTTGCGGGTGTGTTGCTGGGAGCGGTCGCCGGGTACATGGGTGGCTGGGTGGATAATATCATTATGCGACTGATGGATATGTTACTGGCATTTCCCTCTCTGTTGCTGGCGATTGCGATTACGTTTGTGCTGGGATCAGGGTTATTTAATGCGATGCTGGCCATTTCGTTGGTAAGTGTACCGAGTTATGCGCGGGTGGTACGGGCTTCGGTGTTGGCGGCACGGAATCTGGATTATGTGGAGGCGGCAAATTCGATGGGGGCGACGCATTGGCGTATTTTGTTCCGCCAGATTTTGCCTAATGCAATTACCCCTTTGATTGTGCAGGCGACGTTGGGGATTGGGGTAGCGATTATTGACGCGGCCGCGCTCTCTTTCCTCGGTTTAGGCGCTCAAGAACCCACACCAGAATGGGGTACGATGTTGGGCCGTGAGCGTAACCAGATTTTTAGTGCGCCCCATCTGGTTCTTTTCCCTGGTTTTGCCATTGCTATCACTGTCCTGGCCTTTAACCTGTTGGGGGATGGTTTGCGTGATGTGTTGGATCCCCGTTTGAGCCGATCCGATCGGTCTAAGTGATATAACCAGTCACCAGCAAATACGTGTGAACAGTAGCCGGATTCGAATGAATCCGGCTTTTTTGTTGGCATAACGGGGTCATGCAGGGTAGACGTTGGTTGAGCTTGTCGAAACCAACCGCCTTCGACAAGCTCAGGCTACGCTTGCCCCGAAATTTTGAGAAGCTATGTATAACGGTAGTTTGCCCCAACTCGGGGATGAAGGTAAAACAAGATCATAGATACAGTATATGAGGTCCACAATGGATGATTCTTTGTTTAATAAGGTGGCATTAGTAACAGGTGGCGCGTCGGGAATTGGTCAAGTAACGGCTTATGCCCTGGCTAAGGCGGGTGCTCGGGTCGTTATAGCTGATGTGAACGCGGCCGCAGGCGAGGAAACCGCCCAAACGATACGGCAACGAGGTGGTGAAGCGCTGTTTGTGGATGCAGATGTGACGGACGCGGCCGCGGTGCAGGCCCTCATCCAAACCATCGTCGTAACCTATGGTCGCCTGGATTGCGCCTTCAACAATGCAGGGGTAGAAGGCACACCCACCCGCACCGCTGACGCCAGCGAAGCTGATTTTGATTTCATTATGCGCGTTAATGTGAAGGGTGTCTGGTTGTGTATGAAACATGAAATCAACCAGATGATAGCGCAAGGGGGTGGTGCAATTGTCAATACGGCTTCTGTGGCCGGGTTGGTGGGGGCGCATAGTTTACCCATTTATTCGGCCAGCAAACATGCCGTCGTTGGCCTGACCAAATCGGCGGCGGTGGAATATGCCAAGAAAGGGATAAGGGTAAACGCCGTTTGCCCCACGGTCATCCGCACCCCGATGGTAGAGCGGGGTCTGGCGGCTCTGCCCAAGTTTATGGATGTGGTAAAACAGGCCATCCCGATGCGCCGTATTGGTGAACCGGAAGAGGTCGCGGCCGCGGTTGTGTGGCTTTGTTCGGATGCCGCCCGTTTTGTCACCGGTACTACTTTAACAATTGACGGTGGTTTTACGGCACAATAATAGAGTTTATCGGTAATAACCTGCCGAAGATTTATGTCAACTGACTACACAAAGGGACAAACCTTCGGCAGGTTTCCAAATGCTATAGACCTTAAGATAATGATTTTGAGTAGGAGCTGGCCTTGTGTCTGCCCTGCACTGGGGCAACCACAAGGGTTGCCCGTACAGTCAAAATCTTTTTGGCTCTTTGGGAATTCAGGGGGTTGACACAATATGTACGGGCTGGCCTTGTGCCTGCCCAGTGTGGGGCAACCACAAGGGTTGCCAGTACCCCACGAAATCCCGAAGACCCATCTTTTTCTTAAAAGCTATATTACCGATAATGTCTAATGTATCTTCTCAGAATTTCGAGGGTATTGTGGCCTGAGCCTGTCGAAGGCCATTGGTTTCGACAAGCTCAACCAACGTTACCCTGTTTTATTGAGAAGATACACGATGATAATGTAACCGTTCAGTCCAGAGACGATTTTAGGCCATTTTGGGTTACTTCAGCAGATTTAGAAAGGAACGGATTAAAGACAACCTCTGGAAAATCCGTTTATTTCTTATTTATGAGGAAAGGTGATCATGACCGAACCACTCAAATTGTTCTGTGTGTTCGCCCACCCGGATGATGAAACCTTCGGGACGGGCAGTACGCTGGCCAAATATAGCCGGGAAGGGGTTGAGGTTCATCTGATGGTAGCCACACGGGGGGAACGGGGCTGGCCTGTGGCAACTCATCCTGGCCTGGCCGAAGTGGCCCGCGTCCGTACTGAGGAGTTAAAGAACGCGGCCGCAATTCTTGGTATTCGCCAGGTAACTTATCTCAATTACCTGGATGGTGATCTGGACAAAGCCAACCAGACAGAGGTGTTGGGGCAAATTGTGCGCGAACTGCGCCGGGTGCGGCCGCAGGTGGTTATCACCTTCGATCCCTTTGGCAATTACGGCCACCCGGATCACATCGCCATTGCCCAGTTTACCCAGGCCGCCCTGGTGTTGGCCGCTGATGCCTCCTACCAGGACCCCGCCCATTTACCTGCCCACCGGGTTTCCAAACTGTATTATCTGGTAGATAGTCAACCCCTACTGGATTTATACACACAACTATTTGGGGCAATTACCTTCCCCGTTGATGGGGTAATACGTCAGGGAATAGGCTGGCCGGATTGGGCGATTACTACCTGGATTGATGGGGATGCCTACTGGGAAATGACCTGGTGGGCAATGGCCTGCCATACCTCGCAATTAGGCGATATTACCCAAATAGGAACGGCTGTCCGTGAACATCATCAACTATTGGCTGGTTTGCGCACTTATTATCGTGCCTATAGTCTGGTCAATTGCGGCCGCGAACCAGAAAGTGATTTGTTTGCCGGATTACGCCCAGTGGCAGATGAGTGAACAGGAAAGGACAAATCCGGTAAAAGGGATCTGAGTTGCGGCCGCGATCCAGGTAATGGTGGCACGGTCGAGAGACCGGCCACCGCCACCCAGCAAAAAATGTTTGTCGAACGACCTGGCCGTTCACGGCTTACTTCCCATGCCCCTACTCCCTTTCGTCATTGTTCTCCTCTCCACCTTCATGCACGCAGGCTGGAATTTGCTGGCGCGACAACAACGCGGCCGCGATATCACCTTACCCCTTCTCCTCATCATCAGCGTAGTAGGCCTGCTCCCGGCTATCCTCATAGAGTGGCAAACTGGCTCGATCTTACCTACCATCTGGCCCTATACCCTTCTGGCCGCTTGTTTTCAAGCCATGTATTATTTTGGCCTGTTCAAGGGGTATCACCAGGGGGAGTTTACCGTGGTATACCCCTTGGCTCGCTCTTTACCCGTACTCGCCCTGACCCTGGCGGATGTCATCCAGGGTGATGTGCCCACAGTGATGGGTTGGGTCGGTATGGGCTTGATTGCATTGGGTTGTCTCCTGGCACCGCTGGAATCCTGGCGCAGTTTTGCCCTGGCCCGCTATTGGAACAAAACAACTATTTGGATTTTGATAACAGCGACAGGCATGATGGGATATACATTGGTAGACCGATCTGCGGCCGCGCTCCTGCGCCCCGGTGCCGATACCGCCCTGCGCTATAGCTTTTGGGAAACGGTCGCTACAGCCGGGGCATATTGGCTCTTGCTCCAACTGATGCGCCTCCCTATCATCCAGATACAGGGTCGAACCGATTGGGCACGAGCGGCTCTCGCCAGCGTGCTTATGTTTGGAGCCTATAGCCTGGTATTATGGGCTTATCAAATGCCCGTACCCGTCAGTTACATCGTCGCCCTGCGTCAGTTCAGCATCGTGCTGGGGGTGATTGCCGGGGCAATCCTCTTCCACGAGCCAGCCCCCCGTTGGCGCATCAGCATGGCCTTACTGATTGTGGTAGGCGTCATGCTCATTTCCGTCTGGGGTTAAATCATCGTATCCATACGGGAGTTCTCCATGGGCCTATAACGCACTAAGAGGAATGAAAATCTGTAGGACGATTTTTTAAATCGTCCGGGCGATTTAAAAAATCGCCCTACATTTTCGCAGGAGTTTCACATGGACGGAACGCACACCAAGTTGGATGAAAATGACGCTACCATTTTTCATTCCCATCCGTGTTCATTCCTATCCATGTTGCCCTTATCCGTGGCTGTTTTCAGGGGTAACTGCCGTTTTTTGTTTTCCCGAGAGGGTGAACAGCCTGAAAGGCTGTTCTACGACTTGGGCGATATTTCAAGCGTGCTTTTGGTGTCCAACCGTTTTTGAGATTTTCCGAAATAATACAGGCATAGAATGGCTACCAGAAAAGATCCAGCCCTGGCGATCCCAGCGGGAAGGGGAAACCCCATTCGTGTCATTTTTCGCGGGCGTTTGTCCGCGAAAAATGACACGAGAACAAGTTCCCCGCCCCTGGGAGCGGGGTTAGGGGTGAAGGAAGCGCTATACCGATATTCATTTGTTAAATCTCAATAACCGTTGGTTAAATTGAGGATTGCTGATGAAAAAGAGGCCTATTGGCATTTTCGATTCGGGGGTGGGTGGGCTATCTGTTTTGCGGCACATACGGATGGAATTGCCGTATGAGGACATTCTATATGTGGCGGATCAGGCTAATGTGCCCTATGGCCCGCGGCCGCATAGCGAAATCCAGCAGTTTAGTGAAGCCATTACCCGTTATCTACTTAACCAGGGAGCCAAATTAATCGTCGTAGCTTGTAATACAGCCAGCGCGGCCGCGTTGGCCCATCTCCGCACGACCTTCCCCACCACCCCTTTCGTCGGTATGGAACCAGCCATCAAACCGGGGGCGGCCATCACCCGCACCGGCAAAGTAGGTGTTTTGGCTACTCCAGGTACTTTTGATAGCCAGAAATATGCCAGCCTGCTGTTACGGTTTGCCGACGGCCTACAAGTCTATGAAAACCCCTGTGTCGGACTGGTCAACCTGATCGAGAAAGGACATACCAACACCCCACAAACAGAAGACCTCCTGCGCCCCATCATCACACCCCTCATTACCGCCGAAGTAGATACACTCATCCTGGGTTGCACCCACTACCCATTCGTAGCCCCCATCATTCAACAATTGGCTGGCCCAGACGTCACGATCATTGACCCGGCCCCAGCCGTTGCCCGACAAGCCCACAGAGTTTTGCGCCAACTGCGTCAACTCAGTCACAGCCAACAATCGGGAACGGTGCGCCTGCTAACTACCGGAGACAGGGCATCATTTGCCCAACTCAGCACCAGGTTATTGGGGGAAACGTGGTACACTTGTCAGGTAAACATCGCCCTACATCGTGACCCGGTCAACTGAGTGCCCCGTAAACAATAACGCCATTAGCTGGCGCAATCCTCATTCCCCATTTCACCGGAGTTCTCATGCCCTTCAGACGCCGTCTTTTTCCTCTCATCATGGCTGGTTGTGGACAGTTTTTCGCCTTAACCCTCATAGCAATGCTTTTCTACGCCGGGGGTACCATCACTAACCCCATGGCTCCGCGTTACCAATTTTTTAATAATTTTTTTAGTGATTTGGGAATGACCGTAGCCCATAATGGGCAAAGCAATACCCTATCCTTTTTATTATTTACTGTCGCTCTGAGTCTGGCAGGGTTATCGCTGGTGGCCTTCTTTCTACTCATGCCCACCTTTTTTCGCGGCGACACCCTCGGCCTGACATTGGCCCGTCTCGGCACACTCCTGGGAATCATTGCCGGACTTTGTTTTATCGGCGTCGCCTTCACCCCCGCCAACTTGCTGATTGAAGCCCATGTCAACTTCGTCTTCGGGGCCTTTGGTAGTTACTTTGTGGCGGTACTCTTTTATTTGGGCGCCATGCTCAAGGTGCGGGTCTTCAACTGGAGATATCTGGCCGTGTTCTTCGGGTTCACCCTCATCCTGGGTAGCTATCTCTGGCTTCTCTTTGGCGGCCCCCAGGAAGGCGATATGGCCCTTACGATTCAAGTTACCGGGCAAAAAATCGTTGCTTATGCGGCCCTCATCACCGTCTTCATCCTGGCTTATGGGGCTTACCAAAAACAAGCCGAAATTTGAATAGATGAGCGTAAGACCTTTGCGCCTGACAATTTCAATTTATGCCTGGGACCTCTTACTGGAGTGTAGCGCCAACGGTAAATCTCATGTACGAAACCACGCAAGAACAACTCACCCGCCTGCGGCTCGAACTGGAGCAGGCGCAAAACGAACTTTTTGAGGCGGAAGCCGATCTGGCTGACCGGATGGCCGAGGTGTACGCCTTTGAGAGTGCGGTGGAGGCCCGGTTAGGTCCCTGGCTGGATAAGTTGGCTGAGGTAGAGAAAAGTCTGGAGCATTATAAAGAGCAGATGGAGCGATTGCGCAATGAACGGCAATGGGGTTCGAGTTTGCCGGGGGTGGAACGTCAATACAAACGCATGTGGGATGTTCCCCCACCACGGGCCCCAAAACCACCACCGGAACCACCCAGCCCGGCCACAGAAGCACAGGTCAAAAAGCTGTATCGCCAGTTGGCGCGTCGTTTTCACCCTGATCTGGCGACTGATGAAGCGGATCGCCTCTACCGAACGGAGCAAATGGCGGCGATTAACAATGCTTATGCCGCCCGCAGTCTGGTAGAGTTATTGGCTCTAGAACAGCACAAAGAAACGGTCTCGATTCGCGGCCGCGGCCAACCCTCTGGTCAAACTGACACTCAGCTCATCCAGGCATTACAGGCCGAAATGAGCCGTATTCGTCGCCGTCGGCTCGAAATTGAGCAAGAAAAACGGGCCATTCCTATGCGTTCCAGTGTGCGCCTCAGTTTGGAAGTCAAACTGGCCCAACGGCAAGGGCATGATATGCTCGAAGAGATGGTCACAGACCTGGAAAAGAAAGTGGGGCGCAAAGAGGTAGAGCGTGATTTCCTTAAATCCCAGTTTGATCAGTTAGGTTGGGGTGGCCCCATCATCCGCAAAAAAACCCCCTGAGAACGGCTGGCGTTTCACCGGGCAACTGTCTCTCGTGTGCTCAATTCTAAACGCAAAGGGCAAGGTCATGATAAGACAAACATTGGTAGAAGCCCTGGGCCAACTTTTCCCCCCGGCCCGATTACTCACGGCTCCTGCGGCATTGACCGCCTACGAATCGGATGCGTTGACGGCATTCCGGGCGCGGCCGCGTGCTGTCGTCATTCCCGAAAGCCAACACGAAATTATCGAGACGGTGCGCCTGTGTCATCAATACCAGGTCCCTTTTGTGGCCCGTGGCAGTGGCACCAGCCTTTCCGGTGGCTCACTACCTATTGAAGACGGCATTACCATCGCCCTGAACCGGATGAACCGGGTTTTGCACCTGGACCCGGCCCAGCGGTTGGTGGTAGTAGAGCCGGGGGTCATTAACCTGCACGTGAGCCAGGTCGCGGCCGCGTACAACCTTTACTACGCCCCAGACCCCTCCAGCCAAAGCGTCTGTACCATCGGCGGCAACATCGCCTTCAACTCCGGCGGCGCACATTGCCTGAAGTACGGCATGACCAGCAACCACATCTTAGGCATCAAAGCCGTATTGCCCGATGGCGAGGTAATCATGCTGGGAGGTGACAGCGTAGAAAATGTCGGGGCCGACTACCTGGGGCTGTTTGTCGGTTCCGAAGGGCTGTTTGGCATAGCGCTGGAAATCACCTTACGTCTCTTACCTAAGCCAGAGCTTTACCGCACCGTGTTGGCCGCCTATAACAGTCTGGCCCAGGCTGGGGAAGCAGTGGCCCAAGTGGTAGCCTCGGGGCTATTACCCGGGGCCATTGAGATGATGGATCGGTTAGCCATTAAAGCGGCCGAAACGGTAAAGGCAGGCTACCCGGACGCGGCCGCGATTCTCATTGTCGAATTAGAAGGGGAAAAAATCCAGGTAGATGCCGAATTTGCCCAGCTAATGACCCTCATTCGCGAATCAGGGGCTACAGAAATCCGTGTGGCTCAAGATGCTGACCAGCGGGCGCGTATCTGGAAAGGGCGCAAAGGAGCCTTCTCCGCCGTGGGACGGCTCAGTCCAGATTACATTGTGCAAGATGGCGTTGTGCCTCGCGGCCGCCTGGGAGAAGCCCTGACCGAAATCGAACGACTCAGCCACGAATATGATATTCGCGTGGCCAATGTGTTTCATGCCGGAGATGGCAACCTGCACCCCCTCATTTTATATGATGGCCGCATCCCTGGAGCACTAGAACGAGCCGAAGAGTTAGCCGGTCATATCATTCGTTTATGCATTCGCCTGGGTGGCTCCATTACCGGAGAGCATGGCGTGGGCATGGAAAAACGGAATTACCTGCCCGCTCTCTTCAACGAAACAGATATGAATGTTTTCCAGGCTATCCGGCAGGCCATTGACCCCCATGAGTTAGCGAATCGGGGCAAAATGTTCCCCGATGCAACAGCTCCCGCCCTCACCTTTCGCGGCCCTCATCCCCTGGAAAAAGCGGGTATCATCTCCCGTGAATAATGTAAACCCTTTATATACTTACCACGGTCATAAAGTGACATTTTGTTAGCGGCAACAGATTGGTAGGTTTGGACTGAAGACCCATCCCCCTTCGATCCCAGAGGGAAGGGGGGAGAAACCTACCGGCGCGGTTTGGCGAGCGGACGCTCGCCAAACCGCGCCGAAAATAGTTGCCCGCCCCTGGGGGCGGGCAACTTTTGAGTCTTTGGGAATTCAGGGGGTTGACACCAGATGTACGGGCTGGCCTTGTGCCTGCCCCGTGTGGGGCAACCACAAGGGTTGCCCGTACCCCGCGAAATCCCCAAGAACCGAACTTTTTTGGGGCGTGGTTTTCGGGGCCTTCGCCCCGAAAACCACGCCGCCAGGATTCCCCTTCCCCCCGGGAAGGGGGTTAGGGGGATGGGTCTTCAGCCTCAACCTACCCATGCTGTTGCCCCGAACAAATGTCACTTTATGACCGTGGCAAGTATAGATACAATAGTTGTAAATATGGGCATAGTGATAGTATAGGGACAAAATTCAAACGACTATGAAAGGTTTCGCTGGCTTCCCCGATGGTAAACTGAAACTTACCCAGGTGCCGAACCTGTTTTTTAGTGACCTGCTCCCTATCATTGATGATTTGGGGGAGTTGAAGGTGACGCTATATGCTTTCTGGGCCTTACAATACCGGGAAGGTAAAGTGCGCTACCTGCGCCTGGCCGACTTTCTTAATGACAGCGAACTGATGAAAGGGTTGGGGCCTACGGCTACTCTGGCGGCCAATAACCTGGTAGATGCGGTGGAGCGTGCTGTAGCCCGAGGCACTTTTTTGCACATCACCGTAGGTAGTGCCGATGGCAACGCCGATCTCTATTTCTTAAACACAGAAAAAGGGCGTTCCGCCGTAGACGGCATCACACGAGGGGAATGGCGCCCGGGGACAGATGAAGGGGAGCCAATTACCCTGCTGGTAGAACGGCCCAACATTTTTGTGCTATACGAACAAAATATCGGCAGTCTGACGCCCATGATTGCTGATGAACTCCGTGAAGCGGAACAAACATATCCCTTAAGTTGGGTCGAGGAAGCGATTCAAAAAGCGGTCGAAAATAATGTACGCAAATGGCGATATGTCTTGAGTATTCTGGAAAAGTGGCGACAGGAAGGAAAACAGGATGGAATCAGCCGCAGAGATTCTCAAAAAGAGTTACGGCAACAAATCCCCGATGATCTCAAAGACATCGTCAAGCGGTAATCTGGGCCGCCCTCTTGGGCCAGGCGTGGGTAAGCCGGATTGCCCCCATTGTGGGGGTATTGGGTTTGTGGTGCCAGATGTGGATATGCTGGATGCCCGTTTTGGTAAAGCGGTGCCTTGTAGCTGTCGTCAACTGGACATGGAAACAGAGCGGTATGATCGCCTGCTCCAGGTGAGCCAGTTGGGGGCATTACAAGATTGTACATTTGATACCTTTTCTCCTGAAGGGCATGGCTTGACACCAGAAAAGCAACGGAATTTGCGTTTGTCCTTTGATCGGGTCAAGTTGTTTGCGGAGAAACCCCAGGGCTGGTTGGTGATTAAGGGGGGCTATGGGTGTGGCAAAACCCATCTCGCGGCCGCAATCGCTAATTATCGTATTGCCAGCGGCCACGTCGCCATCTTCATCGCCGTACCTGATTTGTTGGACCATCTGCGTGCCGCCTATGGCCCCACCAGCGCCAGCAGTTATGATGACCGCTTTGAGCAAATTCGCACGGCCCCCCTCCTCATCTTGGATGATCTGGGTTCACAAAGTAATACCGATTGGGCACAGGAAAAGCTGTATCAGATTTTTAATTACCGGTACAACGCCCGCCTGGCTACCGTGATCACCACCAATGAAGAGTTAGAAGCCATCGAAATCCGCATTCAGTCGCGTATGGTTGACCCCAGCGTGGGCCAGATTATCCACATCACCGCCCCTGATTTTCGCCGGGCGGGGGTCGCTCAGGATCAATCTGACCTTTCTTCGTTGAGTCTGCACAGCGACAAAACGTTCGCCAGTTTTGATTTACGGGAAGAGGAACTACCCAAAGCTCAGGCAGATAATTTGCGCCGTGCTCTGGAAACGGCCAAAACCTTTGCTGAGGAGCCTCGTGACTGGATTGTGTTTAATAGCATTAGCTATGGCAATGGCAAAACCCACCTGGCGGCGGCCATCGCTAACCATATTGCCAAAAATGGGGATCCGGTGCTGTTTGTGGTTGTTCCCGACTTGTTAGATCATTTGCGGGCCAGTTTTAATCCGGCTACCGGTGTGCGTTATGACAAGCGGTTTGATGAAGTCAAAATGGCTCCGCTGTTGGTGTTGGATGATCTGGGCACAGAAAGTGCCACTTCCTGGGCGCGAGAGAAGCTCTACCAGCTTTTCAATCATCGTTATAATGCCCGCCTGCCCACCGTTATCACTACAGCTCTGGCGATTGATGAAATTGACCCCCGCCTGGCTTCGCGCATGTTAGACGGCAGTCATTGCACTTTTTTTGTGCTGGAAGTACCCAGTTACCGGGGTGGGGGCAAAAAACGAGTGGCACAGGCACGACCCCGCGGCCGCAAATAATCGCCATGAAATCTACCGTTGCTCAAATCCGCGCCCGTTTTGATAAGGATGTGGAACGATTCGCCAACCTGGAAACGGGGCACGCGGCGATGATAGATGGGGCGTTGGTATTGGAATTGATAAGCCACAGCGCGGCCGCAACCAACCCTCACGCTACCCATCTGCTCGACATCGGCTGTGGGGCCGGTAACTATAGCCTGAAGCTCTTACAACAACTACCTGGGCTGAACGTCACCCTCATTGACCTGAGCCTGCCGATGTTAGAGCGGGCATTTCAACGGGTTAGTCAGGCTACCACGGGGGTAGTGCAGAGTATCCAGGGCGATATTCGGGAGTTGGTTTTGCCCCAGGAACAATATGATGTCATCGTCGCGGCCGCAGTGTTGCACCATTTACGCACCGACGCCGAATGGGAAGCAGTCTTCCGGCAATGTTATACCAGCCTCAAACCAGGTGGCTCTTTCTGGATCGCCGACCTCATCAGCCATGATTATTTGCCCGTGCAAACCCTGATGTGGGCACAGTATGGAGCCTATCTCACAGCTCTGCGCGACGAAAATTATCGCGATGCCGTCTACCACTACATCGAAGCCGAAGACACCCCCCGTTCTCTGATCTATCAGATCGATCTCTTGCGCCAGACAGGTTTCCGCCACTACGAAATTTTGCATAAAAATAACTGTTTTGCCGCTTTTGGGGGCGTCAAATAAAACCCACGTCAGAAACCGGGTTTTTCTCTTGTAGGGCATGTGTTGGCCTACGCAAAAACCCGGTTTCGCTTAAGCCTGTTGCCTGAGCTTACCAAAGGTAAAACGGGCTTCGACAAGTTCAGCCCTCGAGAGGCTTAGTCGTTACATGCCAACAACAAAGGTGAAGTATGAGTCCATTAAACAAATATAGTTCCCGTTTGACCCAGGCAGTCGCTCAACCCGGCTCCCAGGCTATGCTCTATGGCACAGGCCTGACCTCTGCCGATATGCACAAAGCACAAGTAGGTATCGCCAGCATGTGGTACGAAGGCAATACCTGTAATATGCACCTCAACCACCTGGCCGAAAAAGTGAAAGAAGGAGTCGCGGCCGCGGGTCTGGTGGGTATGCGCTTCAACACCATCGGTGTCAGTGATGGTATCTCCATGGGCACAGATGGCATGAGTTACTCCCTGCCTTCCCGTGACCTCATTGCCGATTCTATCGAAACAACTATGGGCGCTCACTGGTACGATGCCCTGATCGCCATTCCCGGCTGTGACAAAAACATGCCCGGATGCCTGATCGCCATGGGGCGGCTCAACCGGCCCGCCCTCATGGTATATGGCGGCACCATTCACCCCGGTTGCCTGGGCGATCAGGAGTTAGACATCGTATCCGCCTTTGAAGCGTATGGGCAATATCTGGCCGGAACCATTGACCGGGAGCGGCTAGAAGCGGTTGTGCGCCATAGTTGCCCTGGCCCTGGAGCCTGTGGCGGTATGTATACGGCCAACACCATGGCCTCAGCCATCGAAGCCTTGGGCATGAGCCTGCCTTACAGTGCCTCCATCCCGGCAGAAACAGATGAAAAATTGGCCGAATGCCAGCGTGCCGGAGCGGCTATTCACAATCTGCTGGTTCACGACCTCAAGCCGCGAGATTTGATGACCCGTGATGCTTTTGAAAACGCAATGGTGATGGTAATGGCCAGTGGTGGCTCTACCAACGCCGTTTTACATTTGCTGGCCATGGCCCGCGCAGTAGATGTCCCTCTGACCCTAGATGATTTCCAGGCCGTGAGTGATCGCGTGCCCATGCTGGCCGATTTAAAACCTAGCGGCCGTTTCCGGCAAGAAGATTTACACAAAGTAGGAGGGGTGCCTGCTTTTATGAAATACCTGTTGGCGGTGGGCTTGCTGAATGGCAATTGCCGCACCGTAACCGGGCAAACGGTGGCCGAAAATCTGGCCGGGTTGCCTGAATTCAAACCGGAACAAGTTGTGGTGCGGCCGCTGGCTAAACCAATCAAACCCACCGGCCACATTCACATCCTGCGTGGCAATCTGGCCCCCGAAGGAGCTGTAGCCAAAATTACCGGCAAAGAAGGGTTAAATTTCCGGGGGCCAGCCAGGGTGTTCGATAGTGAAGAAGCGATGCTGACCGCTTTGGAACAGGGGAAAATTATCAAGGGGGATGCGGTTATCATTCGTTATGAAGGGCCAAAAGGGGGACCTGGGATGCCTGAAATGTTAACCCCCACTTCGGCGTTGATGGGAGCCGGGTTAGGGCAAGATGTGGCGCTCATTACCGATGGTCGGTTTTCTGGGGGATCGCATGGGTTTATTGTGGGGCATGTGACCCCGGAAGCGCAGGAAGGTGGCCCGATTGCTCTGGTGCAAGATGGGGACATGATTCGGATCAATGCCAAAAAGAATACGCTGACGGTAGATATGACGGATGATGAGTGGACACAGCGGCGAAATGAATGGGTTCAGCCCGCCTACAAGGCAACGCGGGGAGTCTTGTACCGCTACATCCGCACTGTCAAATCGGCGTCTGAAGGGTGTGTTACGGACGAGGAATAAACGTGGGGCGAGCGAGAGGGGGAAGGGGAGAGCGTTTTCATACGTTAATAGAGGAATTTTTCGTGGGGTTAGGATGAAGACCCATCCCCCCTGCCCCCCTTCCCCGAGGGAAGGGGGGAAATCCAACAGCGCGGTTTGGCGGGCGTCTGCCCGCCAAACCGCGCCAGAAATCATTCCCTGCAACCCTCTGCCTCTGAGACGGGGCCAGAAAAGGGCCAGTTTGGGCAAAAGACCCCGCCCCCCGCGATCCCCGAGGGAAAGGGGAAATCCAACAGCGCCAGAAATCATTCCCTGCAACCCTCTGCCTCTGAAACGAGGCCAGGAAAGGGCCAGTTTGGGCAAAAGACCCCGCCCCCCGCGATCCCCGAGGGAAAGGGGAAATCCAACAGCGCCAGAAATCATTCCCTGCAACCCTCTGCCTCTGAGACGGGGCCAGGAAAGGGCCAGTTT
>JAGNBF010000065.1 GCA_018004935.1 Chloroflexota bacterium
TCCATGAACTGGTACGCCAATATGCCTTACACCAGACAGAGGCATCCCAGGCCGAGGTGCAACGCTACCATGCCGCCTATTTTGCTAACTTCCTGGCGGAACGAAAGCCTGAAGTGATGACAGCCCGGTTTTTCAACATACTGCCAGAGATTGAACAGGAACTAGATAACATCGCGGCCGCCTGGCAATGGGCCATCCGGGTTCACGATCTTACCTTTTTTGAGCAGGCGACGGAGCCAGTTGTGGCGGTGATGCACCAATGCGGCCGCTTTGCCGAGACCATCCACTGGCTCAAAGCCGCCCTGGAAATATGCCCACCGGACGCACAAGTGCGGCCGCACCTGCAAAATCGCCTCAACCATTTGTGGAGCGGGTCAGGGGTATCGCCGCATGAGCAGATGGCTTTGGGCCAATCGGCCTATGCCACAGCCATGTCCCATCACGATATCACCGAAGCCGTGTATGCTTACCGTCATCAGAGCACGGCCCTCTATTGCCAGGGAGATTTTGCCGGGGCCTGGGCCAAATTGAAGGAAGGTTTACACCTGGCCGAACAGGGCGCGGCCGCGTGGATACGAGCCACCCTGGCTAACCGGCTGTGTCTAAACGCTCCCCATGTTGCCCGTCTGGCAGAGGGAAAGCAATATGGCTTACTCGGTTTGCAATTAAGCCGGGAATTGGGAAACCCCGCCACTATCTGGCAGGCAGAATATGGATTGGCGGTTTTAAATTGGCATGAGGGGAAAATGGAACTGGCCGGACAGCACGCGGCCGCGTCTCTGGAAATTTTGGGTACACAAGGGTTTCCCCGCCACAGAGCTATCTCGAAACAGATGCAGGGTTATGTTTTGTACCGCCAACAACGGTGGGATGAAGCCTTAACACTTTTTGCCGCAGCCGGAGAGTCGGCTCGTGCCACGGGTGATATGGATTTGTTGACCAACATGTTGAGTGTGGCCGGGCACATCGCCACGAAACAAGAACGCTGGGACGATGCGGTGCGTTATACCCGCGAAAGTGTGGCCCTGGCCCGGCAAATCCAGAACCGGTTGCAATTGGGGATTACGCTGTTTCCTCTGGGGTTGGCCTTACAACAGACGGGGATGGGACGGGAGGCGGCCGCGGCTTTGGCCGAAGGCATCCAGATTATGGATGAACTGCGTGAGCCGTACCTTTTCTTTGCCGGGTTATCCATTTTGCTGGAATGGTTGGTTTTGATCGGGCACAACGACTTAACCGGCCCGATTGTCGCTTATCTGCACCAACATCTCACCCTCCCCCCCGATCAACGAGCCGAACTGGAGAGCCTCTGCCAAAAATTAAATCTCGGCCCATCCCCCGCTGCCCCGGACTGGGATACCGTTCATGTGGCTCTGACCTCACTCTAAAACTGTCATCACGCCGGTACTGTTCTCAACAGTAGCCGCCCACTGGCAAAGTAAGAAGATACACGAAGGCCCCGAAAAACCCCGCCCAAAAAAGTTCCCCGCCCTTGGGGGCGGGGTTTTCCAGCGACAAACCGAGGGTGATGCTGGTCATAAAAGCACCAGTCTGACTTTCGTAAAGCGGTACTCGTCTCCAGTCTCCTGTAAGTTATTTACTCGGTTGTTGTGAATTTCTCAGCGGGCTTTTTAGACCTCTGTTTTAGGCATAAAACGCCTAATTCAATCAAGAATAACGCATTTTAAGCCTGCTTTGAGCTTATAGAAGTGTGAAACTCGTGCCGAAAAGTTGATTTTGACACGATCAAGCTAAATTTTGAGGGGCGTTTTAGTCGAGAAAATACTTGTGTCCGAAATTCACAACAGTCGAGTTGTTTAATGAAGGGCTTAAACCACTGCCTGTGGCAGTGGAATAGGTAAAGGTTCTATCGTTGTAGTGAGTATTACAGGAGAATCGTGATCTCAATACCATCCGAGTTATGTTGTAGTTCCAATTCACAGCGCACCTGAAAGGGAGACTGGCTTTGCGATTCTTCGACAAATGGGGCCAACTGAGTAAAACGATACTGGGGACAACATCTGTGGTCGAGAGGTGACGCTGTCAGCAGAGTCGAATTGGATGAAGAACGCAGCAGAAAGTACGTCAAGTGACAGAACAAGCAAGATGAAGATACTGAAGCCACGCAAGATGACTTGTTTGACTAACTGAATAGCGTCGCATCTTCTAGGTGCAATCATCCAAGCCACCACCAGAGGGGGTGGTGGTCATTGACTCTCATTCCTAAGCGTAACTAATAACTTTCTACCTCGGAACTATGGGCGACCAAACAATGAACTTGGAGTGATAAATGTCATGGGAGAACCAGACATTTGTCATCTCACCGGCTTAGACGTCTTTTTAGCTCCTTTTGCCCCGCCTTCTTTGCGCCAGCGCAAAGACACCCCCCTCGTTCTCTGCGACACTAGCCATAGATTAGCTATTTACCTCTTATCTCATTGTGGAAGAGGAGCGTATGACCGGGTGGCATCGCTTTTTTTACAGGAGTTCCCCAGGAGTGGGGTGCTCACCAAGAGGAATGAAAATTTTTAACCACAGATTTCACCGATTTACACAGATTTTTTCTTAATCCGTGCCATCCGTGTTAATCCGTGTACCCATTTTCTCAGGAGAAAAACCCATGAAACGATCCTTGTTTGTCTTATTGGTTTTGTTGTTGGTCGTGCTGGCGGGTTGTCAGAAAGATGAGAATACCAGCAACAGTGGCGATAGCGGTGAGAGTGTAGCCGGTTTGCCAGCCGACGCGGCCGCGGTCGCCGCCGAGCGTGGTCTGACCGCCGATGATATCTATGCCGCCGTCAAAACCTACATGCCCACCGGCCAACTCGACCCGTACATCATGTTCGCCTCCGGCGGACAGTCGGGACAGGTGTTGGTCATCGGCGTGCCATCTATGCGTATCCTCAAAATAATCGGTGTGTTTACCCCGGAATCGTGGCAAGGGTACGGCTTCGGCGGCAGTAGCGATGCCATTCTGGAAGAGGGTTTTGTGGATGAAGACCATCCCCTCTACTGGGGCGACACCCATCACCCGGCCCTCTCTGAAACCAATGGCGAGTACAACGGCGAATATTTGTTTATCAACGACAAGGCCAATGCCCGCCTGGCCGTCATTGACCTGCGTGACTTCGAGACGAAACAGCTGATCAAGAACCCCAACGCCATCAATGATCACGGTGGTGCTTTTGTGACCCCTAACACCGAATATGTCATAGAAGGTCCACAATACGCCGCTCCCATTGGCTGGGAATATGCTTCATTGGCTGATTACGAAACGGAGTACCGGGGGCTGATTACGTTTTGGTCGTTTGATAAGGCCATCGGCCGCGTAGACACCGCCAACTCCTTCCAGATTGAACTACCCCCCTACTGGCAAGATTTGTGTGATGCCGGTAAAGGGGTGAGCGAGGGCTGGATCTTCTGCAACTCCTTCAACACCGAAATGGCTACGGGCGGCATTGAGTTGGGTAATCCCCCCTTCGAGGCTGGTACCACCCAAAACGATACCGATTACCTGCACATCTTCAACTGGAAAAAGGCGGAAGAAGTATTCAAGGCCGGTCAGTATGAGATGATCAACGGCATGGCGGTTATCCGGTTGGAAACGGCTATTGCCGAGGACATCCTCTATTTCACTCCCGAACCAAAAAGCCCGCATGGGGCTGATGTCACCCCTGGTGGTGAATATGTGGTCGTGGGGGGCAAGCTCGATCCCCATGTGACCATTTACTCCTTCACCAAAATCATGGCCGCCATCGCAGCGGGTGGTTTGCAGACTGACCAATATGGCGTGCCAGTGATTCCGCTGGACGACAGTATGGAAGCCCAGGTGGAACTGGGGCTTGGCCCGCTCCACACCGTTTTTGATGACAAAGGGTATGCCTATACCTCGCTTTTCCTGGATTCGGCGGTGGCCCGTTGGACATTGGGTGGGCCGTATGATGATCTGAACCCGGAAGATGGTTGGACGCTGGTGCAAAAATTGCCGGTCCATTACAACATTGGGCATATCGCGGCCGCGGAAGGAGACACTGCCTCACCCGATGGTCAGTTTGTGGTAGCCCTCAACAAATGGAGCATTGACCGCTTCGCCAATGTGGGGCCGCTCCTGCCGCAAAACTTCCAACTGGTAGACGTGTCCCAGACCGGCGACCAGATGCAACTACTCTATGACATGCCCATCGGCATGGCCGAACCCCATTACGTGCAGATCATCAAAGCCGACAAACTCAAGCCGTATGAGGTTTACCCCGAAATTGGCTGGAACCCGGAGACGATGAGCGTAGACCCCAACGCTATCACCAGTGCCGAAGACGCTCGTGTGGAGCGTAATGGCAATCAGGTAGAAATCTGGATGACCGTTGTCCGCTCCCACTTCACCCCAGAACGGGTGGAGATCAAAGAGGGCGACCACGTTATCTGGCATCTCACCAACCTGGAACGCACCCGCGACGCCACCCACGGTTTTGCCCTCTCTGGTTACAACATTAACCTGAGCCTGGAGCCGGGCGAACACCAAACCATTGAGTTTGACGCCACCATGTCCGGCACATTTACCTACTACTGCACCGAATTCTGCTCCGCGCTACACCTGGAAATGATTGGTTATTTCCTGGTCGAACCGTAGGAGTGCTGAGTACTGAGTACTGAGTGCTGAGTGCTGAGTGCTGAGTGCTGAGATGGGTTTTACTCAGCACTCAGTACTGTCCACTCAGCACTTCCCAGAGGCCCCCATGAACCCTCTCGCTACCGATGTCAAAGTTGTATTGCCCGATGGCAGTACGCGGCCGCTAATGACCTACTTACTGCCCAGTGCCACCCTGATGCTGGCCGCCTTCTTGTTGATGCTGTCTATGTTCCTGCCTTACTGGAGCATGACCCTGTTTGCACCGCAATACCCCAAGGGGCTGAAGGTGGATGTGTTTGTCAACCAATTAGTGGGCGATGTACAGGAGATAGATGCGCTCAACCATTATCTGGGTATGCCGCCGCTGGACGAAGGCGGTCAGTTAGAACGTCAAATTTCGATGATTGGCATTGTGGTGTTGGGTTTCCTGCTCATTGCCGGGGTGTTTGTCCATAACAAGTGGGCGGCCGCGTTAGCCATTCCCGCCCTCACCTTCCCGTTCGTTTTCCTGGCTGACCTGTACTGGATTTTGTACCGCTACGGCCACAGCATTGATCCCAAATCGGCCCTGGGCGGGGCGATTGAGCCGTTTACACCCACGTTATTGGGTGAAGGGGCCATTGCCCAATTCCGCACCATCTCCCAGTTGGAACTGGGTTTCTGGCTGGCGCTTGCTTCCCTGCTCGTGGTGCTGATTGGCCTGTGGTTCCACCGAGCGGCGTATAAGCCGGTGGCGGAAGCCCGACAAAAGGTGGTAGCCAGTTTGTAGTTTCGAGTTTTGAGTTTCGAGTTTTGAGTTGCTTCTCACTATGAAACGTATCATCTCATCCCTGTTCATCTTGTTGCTGGTCCTGATTGCGCCGAACGCGGCCGCGACCCCCACTCAGCCCTCAGCACTCAGCCCTCAGCACCTCATCGTCTCTCCGTCTGGCCCGTACACCACTCTGGTGGCGGCTCTGGCAGACGCTGAGGCTGGCGACACGATTGAGGTGCGAGGGGGCGTGCATCCGGCGCCACTGCTGGTGGATAAGGCAGTGACGTTGGTAGGGGTGGATTGGCCGGTGATTGACGGTGGGGGGTTGGGATCAGTGGTCACGCTCGCGGCCGCGGACATCATCTTTCGCGGTTTCATGGTGCGGGGCAGTGGCAACGAACCAGACCGCAACCATGCTGGCATCGCCGTGGTAGCCCCTAACGTCCTGGTGGAAAACAACCAGCTCGACGATGTGCTGTTTGGCATTTACGTGGCTGAAGGGGCAGGCACCATCCTGCGCGGCAACGACATCACCGGCAAAAGCCAGTACGACCTGGGACGCAAAGGGGACGGCGTCCGCATCTGGTACAGCCCCAATGTACTTATCGAACAAAATACCATTCACGATACCCGCGACCTGGTGCTCTGGTATTCGCCAGGGGTCATCATTCACGACAACGAAATCCGTAACGGTCGTTATGGCGTTCACCTCATGTACACCGACAACATCACCATCAGCAACAATCGTCTCCTAGACAACTCGGTGGGCATTTTTACCATGTATTCCCACCAGGTCGTTATCCAGGACAACCTGATTCGGGGGCATCGAGGGCCAAGCGGGTACGCGCTTGGGTTCAAAGATGCCGATGACGTGCATGTGTCGGGAAATGTTCTAGTAGACAACAGCGGCGGCATTTTTCTGGATGGCACGCCATTCAATCCCCAGGCCGTGAGCGAGTTCACCCATAATATCGTGGCCTTTAATGATGTGGCTGTCACCCTGCAACCAGCCGCTAAGGGCAATCTTTTTGCCCACAACACCTTTTGGGAAAACCTGGCCCAGATGACCCTACAGGGTGGTGGCACACCGGGCATCAACACCTGGCAAAACAACACCTGGAGCGATTACACCGGTTTCGATGCCGATGGTGATGCGGTGGGGGATGTGCCCTATCGCTCCGACCGCTTTTTTGAAAATTTGATGGATGAAGAAGCCCGGTTGCGGGTTCTGCTCTACAGCCCGGCGGTAGAAGCCATCGAAATGGCGGCCCGCTCCTTCCCGCTCATCCGCCCACAACCCAAATTTGTAGACGAAACGCCGCAGATGACCGCGGCCGCGATTCCCCCCTTTGCCCAATTACCCACCCAACCCACCGGGAAAATAGTCGGCGCGGCCGCGTTATTTCTCACCCTGGCTCTGGTAGGCACACACCTGGGCCGCCCTGAGGTAGCTATGAAGAAGCAGGAAGCGAGTCAGCCATCAACACCTAGTAGTCTCTCAATCTCTCAATCTCTCAGTCTCCCCTCTCCGGTCTCCAGTCTACAGTCTCCAGTCTCCATCACGAACCTCAGCAAACATTACAACTCCATCCCCGCCTTGCGTGCGGTCAGTTTTGCCGCACATACCGGCGAAGCCATCGCCTTGTGGGGTGAAAATGGGGCGGGCAAAAGCACCCTATTCAAAGCCATTTTGGGGCTGATTGAGTACCAGGGTGACATTCGGGTGCAGGGCCAGGATGGGCGCAAAGCCGGTAAAGCGGCGCGCCGGGCCATTGGTTATGTACCTCAGGAAGTCCTTTTGTCCGATTGGCATGTGGAAGCCACATTGCACTTCTTTTGTCGCCTCAAAAAAGCAGACGCCAACCGGATTCCCGGCCTGTTACAAAAACTAGGCTTAACCGAACACGCCCAAAAATCCGTCCCGGCTCTCTCTGGGGGGTTGCGGCAACGGCTGGCCCTGGCACTGGCCCTGCTGGCCGATCCGCCCGTGCTGTTGTTAGACGAACCCACCGCCAATCTGGACACCCAGGCCCGCTGGGATTATCTGGCTCTGTTAGCCGAGTTACGAGCCGAGGGCAAAACCATTTTGTTCGCCTCGCACCGATTGGAAGAGGTGGAAGCCCTGGCCGACCGGGTGTTGCTGCTCCAGCAAGGGGAAATGATTGGGTTGATACCTGTGGATGAGTTGCGGCCGCGTATCCAGACGGAAATTCCGGGGGAGTTGCAGAGTCGCAAAGTGGCAGGGTTGCAGAGTGGTAATGGCGTGGCGAAACATAGTGTATGGCAACCCACGTTTGTGGCTCAACCATTAGAGACAGAAATGGTTAATAGCCAATAGTCAGGGGAGTCGAATAATTAATTGGTGAATCGTTGAGCTATTGAATTGTTAATGAAGTGGCGGCCCATGCTCCCTCGTTAATTATTCACCCATTCACAAATTCACGGATTAATTATTCTCTGCCCTTATTACTTCATTCGCGTCTGACTCATTACACGAGGCAATTATGGAACTCACACTCATCTGGGTGATCGCCCAACGAGAATTACGGGAAGCATTGAAGAATAAGTGGCTTTGGCTGTATGCGCTGGGGTTTGCCGGATTGGCCCTGGCCTTGTCACGAGCCGGGCTGGCCTCGGCGGGGTATGCCGGACTGGGCGGTTTTGGCCGAACCGCCGCCAGCCTGGTTAATGCGCTCTTACTCTTCGTACCCCTCATCGGCCTGAGCGTAGGGGCCAGTTCGATAGCCGGGGAGCGGGAACGGGGCACCCTGCTTTATTTGCTCAGCCAGCCCATCAACCGGGCGGAGTTATTCGCCGGTAAGGCGGTGGGGGCCAGTCTGGCGGTGATAACAGCACTGGCTTTGGGGTTTGGCTTGGCCGGTCTAGGGCTGGCAAGTTCTGGCGGGGGCGCAGCCGCGATCTACCTCTCGTTGGGTGGATACACCTTTTTACTGGCCCTGGCTGCTCTGGGTTTAGGTTTCCTCATCAGTTCTGGGGCCAAAAAAGGCGCAACGGCCAGCGCGGCCGCGTTGTTGGTCTGGTTACTCCTAACCTTCCTGGGCGATCTGGGTTTCATTGGCCTGACCTTGAGCCTGCGCCCCACCCCAGCCGTTCTATTTGGCACCCTGCTCATCAACCCCCTGCAAATTTTCAAACTCGGGGCTATCAACAGCTTACAAGCCGGGCTAGATGTACTGGGGCCTGTGGGCCAATACGCCACCTACCGCTTTGGCGACACATTGCCCTTGCTCCTGGTCGGTCTGCTCGTCGCCTGGATCGGGCTGAGTTTTGGCCTGGCTTTTGGACTGTTCCAGAGGCGGGGGGATTTGTAAGGGAGGAGACTGAGAGACTAGGAGATTGAGAGATTAACCAGTCTCTCAGTCTCTCTGAGGTACTGCTATGAAACGAACGATCTGGTTATTGTTACTTTTCCTCATCGGCTGTCATGCCGGTGGCCCGACGGATGAGGCGCCGGAGATTGCCTATGGGCGGGATGTTTGTGACGCCTGTAACATGATCATTGATGAGGCCCGCTTTGCCGCCTCGTATGTGACCACCACCGGTGAGGTACGGAAATTCGAGAGCATTGAAGATATGGTCAGTTATCACCACGACCACGAGGAAGCGGTGCATATCTTCTGGGTGCACGACTATGAATCAGAAGCTTGGGTGCGGGCGGACAAGGCCTTTTTTATCCAGAGTGAGGATATTCAATCGCCGATGGGGGGTGGGCTGTTCGCGGCCGCGGACGAAACTCACGCCCACCGCCTGGCCGATGTCTGGCACGGCTCTGTCCTCACCTTCACCGAGTTAATGGCTGGGGATGTAGCCCTACATAGCCACTAAACACACAGCGTGTGCCATTTATCAATAGGCTAAATGAGCCTTTATCATCATAATGGAGATAGAACGATGAAACGGTTTGGCATTACCTTACTAACTTTGATCTTGATGGGTTTGCTGGTTGCTTGCGGTGACAACGCGGCCGCGAACTCCAACAACGAAGACGCCGCCCCCGCGGTGGCCGGAGATGCGGTCGCTGGCGAACAGGCATTTATTGGTACGTGTTCCTCTTGCCATGGCCCGGACGCACTAGGTTTACCGGGTTTGGGCAAAGACCTGACCACCAGCACCTTTTTTGAAGGGATGGATGAAGAGATGTTTATGGAATTCATCAAGGTGGGTCGTTCCACCAGTGATCCGGCTAACACCACCGGTGTAGATATGCCCCCGAAAGGTGGCAACCCGGCCCTAAGTGATGAAGACATTGTGAACATACGTGCCTTCATTTTTTCTTTGAAATAAGGTAATTGCATTGAGAAACGAGAATTTAGCAGCAATTCTCAGTTTACCTGAGCCTCTAAAAATGTAGCAGCCGCCCGGCCGTAAAACGGGCCGGATATCGCTACGAAGGCCGTTGGCATCCTGTTTTAACCCGTAGGGCTTGGTATATTTAGCCCAGCGGTTTGACCGTCGGGCGGATTAACGAAACGCTTACCATTCACATTGAGAATTGCTGGAATTTAGCAGCAATTCTCAATTTGAGGCTATACGTAGATTCTCTCATTGAAGTCAAGAGGGTTGAGCGGCTGAATTTCGAAAACGCGAAGCATCAAACGGCTCGTTGGTCCGAAAAATAGCCCAGCACCAAACCAATATCTTGCGTGCGGCTGCAACCAAGGCCAACTTAGGGGCTTTGCCTCGACCACGCAACTGTTGATAGAAATCACGCAAGGGATTATGACCACGAACACCGCCCAAAGCGCCCAAATAGAGCAATCGGCGCCCAGCCCTGTCCCCCATGCGGGAAATAATAGGCCGTTCCCAGACAGACTTGCCACTGGAATAAGGCTGAGGGTCCAAACCCAGGAAAGCACACAAGCCCTTGCTAGTTCCCTGGCCTCTGGTGAGGGCTTGCCACCGATAGAGCAGAACGAGGATAGGCAACACATTCTTGGGGCCAACACCGGGGATGGTACGCAGATGCCGCACCTGATTTTTCAGGTCAGGATGTTGTTGCAACAAGGCCTGAATCGCCTGTTCCAGAGCTTCCAGTTCTGCTTCCAGAGCGGCTATGACTCGTTTGACACTATCCAAGACAGTGGCCGGGATACCCGGTTGATGGGTCAAAGCGTGATAGCGATTGCGCTCACTCCGCAACAATTTCTCCACATCATCGCGGCGACGCAACAGGGTGTCCAGTTGACGAACTTCTGCGGGCAGGTGGTCTTGGGGCCAGGGTTTCTCTTTAGCCCCATATTCCGTCAGCAGACAGGCATCCTGTTTATCGGTCTTGGCTCGTTTACCCCGCCCTTCAGCCCAACGGCGCACCTGTTTGGGGTTAGGCAAACTGACCAACCAGCCACGAGCATAGGCCCAACCGACCAGGGCCAACTCATACCCTCCCGTCGGTTCGGCCACCAGTTGGACTTCGCTGGCTCCTTGAGCCTGCTTTACCTCGTCTATCTGACGACCCAGGTGGACAAATCCCGGCGTATCGTTGGTCAATTGACCCAGGTAGATGGCCGTTTCTCCAGACCAATAAGCGACGGTGAAACTATCTTTGGCGACATCAATGCCCACGTACAAGGTTTTCATCGTTTTTCTCCTGGTTCTCTCGGGTCTGTTTCCAGCCAAGAAAGCTTGAGGACCCCTGACGACCTAGTATGCGAGTTCGTTCACTCTAGTTTCTCTTCGTTATCTCAAGCTCAGGCCAACGCCTTTTTGAACCTGTCTACCAGCAAGCTCGCGGCTTGGGGGCGGCAATACGGTTTCTGGTTGGCTGGAAAAGGTTGGATAATTTCCTACTATTGTAATGATGAAGTGAGGAAGCGACCTATCTACAAGCCAGGTTTGTTGACCTTGGGGCGGGACCGGTCTACTTCCTCATCTCGATTTCATGATACTAGGGGCGGGACAGGTGGGCCAGGATGTGACAGGAACGGAAAGCCTTGCTTCCCACCTGTCTCGCCCTCTTATGAACCGCAATGGTAAGAGGGCTAGACGACGCGGAAATATCGTGGCACGGTCATCCGCATTGAACCCACGTCGTCCCGCCCCTACCCTTGTTAGCTGTCAAATTGAGAATTGCTGGAATTTAGTAAGTTATTTGACAATGGCGTTTTTTGTGCTGACCTCTGGATACTAAGGGTTCGTAAAAATACAACTTCCCGGTTTAGACTTGACAGGTTTCCGAAAACATGTCAAGTCTTGGCGGACCTTAATCTTAGCTCTTTGGGAATTCAGGGGGTTGACAGCTTTGACCTTCTTCAAAGCACACGCGGCCGCGCTTGTATACTGGCTGTGGCCAGTCTCTGACCGTGCCACCTAACAATTTGTGTTGATGCCTTATTCCTTTACCCATGTAACGACTAACGCTGTCGGGGCTGAGCTTGTCGAAGCCCGCCCATTGCCTTCGACAAGCTCAGGCAACGGGCCTGGTAGGTACCTATCTGTTCTAATCTGCGGCCGCGCTACTTTCTGACAAGGCAACATCACCATCCAGCTGAGCCAACCCCCCACGCACGATCTGCCACAGGTTCAGGGCAATGGGAACAAGCGAAAGCGTCCAGAAAAGATAAGCCATGCCGTGTAATGTCCCCTGATAATCGGTCAGAAAGATGCTGACCCACAAGAAAAACCCACCCAGGTTGACGGCAATCAGGCTAAACCAACTGCCGCCCAATTTAGCCGGTTCATGGGGTAGGAAGAAGCGGTAGAAAAAAAAGGGGATAAAGGCATAACCAAATTGTAGCACCCAACCGTAGATGAGGGCCTGGGGCGCGTTTTGCTCAATGCCTGCACCGGGAAAACCGGGCACACCTAAAATGATTAACGGTGCTACCAGTACTGGAGCCAGAATCCAAAAGTAAGCCGTTACCAGATGCCAGAGACCCGGTTGTGACCAGGCCACCCTATCGCCCCACAGCGGTTTGATGACGTTGAGCAGGAGCCAGAAAGTCGCTGTCAGAAAGAGGATGATACCGGGTACGGAAAACCAATTGGACTTAACCCAGGGACCAAGGACTAAGCCTAACGCACCAATGGTCAACATCCAGAAGATGGGCGTGATGCTCCGGGGCCAGGCCAATGGCCGTTTAGCCCACGTTGGGTACATATCCACCAGCAATCCGGCAAACGTCAGGCTCAGGAAACCCCAATTGTTGGCATGGATATGCACTTCAATGGGCACTTTGATTTTTAGCCAGTCGCTCCAGCCCAGCCACAAGCCGGTGCCAACGATAATGCCCAGCAAAAAGTAGCTCAGACCGGCGATGTAGAATTTGCGGCCGCGACGGATACCACCCTCATCACGAGCAGGGCGTTCCGTCTGGGGGGCACGCAGCCCAACCAATTGCTTTAGCAGTAGCGTACTGGCCGTGAAAACCAACGTGCCGCCTACGAAAATGAGGGCCTGGTTGATGATAGGAATGCCCACCAGCAACGTCAGCAACCCTATATTCAGTGTCAACCAGATATCCCAACGGAATTGGGGTCGCGGCCGCGCCGCACGAAGAGCCACAATGGCGGGCAGTAGCCCAAAAAGCGTTTCGGTCATCGCTCCCAGGGTAATCAGATGCACCCGCAACCAGCGTAGCCCATTGAACCAGGGCAAAAGCGTAAAGCTGGTCAGCGTCGCATCTGCGGCCATCAAGGTCGCCAGCAAAACAAAAATTGCCGTCATTAACAAATAAAGATTCATTCGTTGTGTACCTGTTTTAGACAGGTTCAATCTTAGCAATTGAACCTGTCTAGCTATCATCCACTGGCTGTGGCCAGTCCCTAACCGCGCCCCCTCACCTACAGACCCATGGCCTAAAGCGGCCAATCGCGCAGGATACGCTCCGTTTCTTCGGAATGCCCGCTCTCATCACGAACAATATCTTCCAAACTAACCGCTAACCCCTTCTCTCCTAACGCCTCCGCTTCACGAGCACGTTGGGTGTAATCGGCTGTGGCTTGTCGTTCTGCGGCCAACACTGCTTCCAACATTTCCCGGTTGGAATGAGCCACCGGTACAGATCGCGGCATCGTTATGGGTTCACCACCCAAAGCCACGATTTTATTGGCCAGGAACTGGGCATGGATCTGCTCATCGGCCACTTCTGTCAGAAAGAATTGGGACAACTGCGGTCGGTAAGGGCCAGTAACTTTGGCCGCATAAGTCAGATACTGAATGATGGCCCCCAATTCCCCAGCCAGGTCTTGATTCAAATTGTCAATTAACGTCTGCTTGTTCATCGTCATTTTTTCCTTACTCGACTCTGGCGAATTTTCAGCCTACCTCTGGATGTAGAACGGCCTTTCCAGGCTGTTCGTCCTCTGGCAAACACAAAAAACGCCAATGTCGAATTCCTTATGATCAAGGATTAAACAACTTGTACATTTGCTGTGGCCGGTCCCATGACCGTGCCACGCCTGACGGTCAAGTTATTTAATTCCCATTCCTTAAGCGATCCGTATAGCCAGGAAGGCCAGACGGGTTTCTGCTTCCATACCTCGCACCGTACCATCGGGCATCACGATGGTTGCACCAGGGCTGACAGGCCATCGTTCGCCATCAACAAACATCCAACCGCTACCTTCCAGAATGTGATACATCGCACTGTTTTCGGCGTGTTCAGGAATTTTCTGGCCCGGCTCTAATCCGGCTAAGAGAATCTTCACTTTGTCATTGACCAGTAAAATCTGTGGCTGAAGGCCTTCTGTTGAATAGATGACTTTTTCTCGCCAGTTGGGAAATAGGGTTGCTTGCGTCATTTTGCTACTCCTTTACTTTTTATCGGATTGGGTTCTATTGTCGAAATTTCTTTCGGGAAAACATCGCGCTGATCTGCCATTTTAGCCTTTGCCCGCCAGCCGCGTTGCCATTTGGCAATATAGGGAATCAGGTATAGGTAAGTTCCACTTATGACCAACAGTAGCATCAAGATGGACTGGAACTGTTCTAATTGAGGTGGCAGATGTCCGGCCGTATCTCCGGTGAATTTTGTGATAACGGCAATAGGGATGATGATGATCGTTGGTATCGCTATCCAGCGGTGAAATATGCGTGTCCATTTGTTAAAAAATTTCGTCATGTATGTCCTCTGGTTCTTGAATTGTGGATGATGTAATTGATCAAGATTTCGCTTAGCGCGTTGATAGGTTTTTCAATCGTCTGGCTGGTAAAGGGGTAGAGTGGTTATCTGTTGAGGCGACAGGCACAGCCAGATACCCTCTCCCTCTAACCGATCTAATAAATCAAGGGAAATGAGACGGTAAGCGGCTGTTGGCGGGACCTGTCCCAACAAAAGGTGGGTGAAACCTAGGGGCGAGTCGGACTGCACCAGGGCGGCTACCACACCAACCCTATTGCCATCCTGAGTCAGTACCCGCATCCCGCGAGCCACCTCGCCTCTTACCTGCTCAATCCAGCCACATACGACTAATCGAGACTGGTGTCCCGCCGTCTGTGTAGATGTAGTCATCTTACCTGCCATACACTTTCGATTTGTTAAGCGTGGGTCTGCCGCCGGTAGCCAGCCACTAGAGTGGATACAGTAACGATTGCGGCTACCACATGCAGAAAAGCTGTGACACTGCTGGCCAGGAAGGTTTTATGTTCTACTGGCAACAGGTAATCGGGGATGATGCTGAGGGTTAAAACGACGGCCGAAATTTTGAGGAAGTCAGTCACCGGGTTCGTTCTGCGGTGGGTCAGCCAGGCAAACAGGGCCGTGGCCCCTACCGCTGGTACCAGGGTGAAGAGAGCTGTGCGGATATAACTGTCTAATGGTTTAAAGAGGGCAATATCGGGCCAGATGGCTATCGCCACGGCCTGTACTATAAGAACCGTTATGATGCTGGTCAGGGCCGTTGCCATTCCGATTCTTGCCCACTGATTCTGGTTAACCTGTGTGTTTGCGGGCGTGTTTATCATCGTCATCTCGTCTACTCCTTGGTTGGGTTTTTGTCCCAAATAACAAATCGCTCACCGAATAACAACAGTGTATCCGGTGAGCGATCAGGAGTCGCCGACTTTTGTCGGGTTTGGCGAGACGGGTTCTTTGGAACAGGTTACAGGACGATTTTTGTCAGGGCGGGCCGATCCAGAATATGAATTTGCTGACGATCTACGGTGATCAGACCATCATTTTCCAGAGTGCGTAAGGCACGTTGGACAACATCGGGCACGGTTCCCAGGCGGGCCGCCAATTCGGTTTGGGTGTACCAACGCGGCCGCTCCAGGACATTCTCCACCGCATCCTGAAGCAATAACCGGGCCAGGCGGCCCATCACCGGGCGCAAGGAAAGGTCTGTTACCAATGAGACCAGATATAACATGCGCTCAGCCATTTTGGTGATAATCTGTTGGGCAAAGTCAGGTCGCTCCTGTAGCAGGCGCAGGAGTGCCGTGCGCGGTATGATCCAGACGCCAGCCGGTTCCAGGGCCACGGCGGTGGCCGGATTGGGATGATTAGCAAAAACACCAATTTCGTTGAAGGTATCGCCGGGTTCCAGAAAGCGCAAGATTTGTTCACGGCCAGCAGGGGATATTTTTACGACTTTGAGCCAGCCGTATTGCAGGTAATACAGGCCGGGTTGGGCTTCGCCTTCTAATACGACTATTTCACCCGTTTCATATTCGCGCCAGCGTGATGCCTGTGCCAGTTCATGCAACGATGGCTCATCTAGCTCGGCAAAGAGGGGTATATGGCTGATTTGCTGAATAATCTGGGCGAGTGTCGGGCGATGATTCATGGTGGATGAGATTATAACGGTCGTAACGCATCGTGACGACGAACACCAATAATGCACCAGGGAACCAGAACAATTCCAAGTTAGAATCACGGAATGAACAGTTCATCGTTTATCATGACTTTACTCATGCCGGGATTTAGGGTTACAGATAGCTTTTAAGACAAAGAATTTGACAGTAGGGGTACCCTTGTGGTTGCCCTCTCCTGAGGGGGCAGGCACAAGGCCGCTCCCTACCTCAAATCATTATCTTAAGGTCTATAGCCTGCTTCAGGTAGTTGGCGTGTTGGTTGCCATTCATGTTCCTTGACAATCTTTATTTATCATTTAGTATTCAATTGATCAATTGAATATTGTATCAAGAGGCATCTAGGAATGAACACTCATCAACGGCACCAAAATAAAGAGCAGATTTATGCCCTGATCGCTCAAATCATGGCCGCCATTGCTAACCCCAAGCGGCTAGAACTGCTAGACCTCCTAGTGCAGGCGCCCCGTAATGTCGAAGAACTAGCCTCAGAAACAGGCATGAGCATCGCTAATACCTCCCAACATTTGCAAAAACTCAAACACGCCCGGATGGTACTGACCCAACGACACGGAACGTATATTCGTTATCGTCTGGCCGACCCATCTATTGCCCATCTCTGGTTACAACTACGGACTGTCGCCGAAAAACAGATGGTTGAAGTCGTGCGTGCCATTGATGCTTACCGTGATCAACGTTATGAGTTTGCGGGGATAACGGCAAACGAATTAATGGCGCGTCTCGAAACCGGTGATGTTATCTTACTAGATGCCCGGCCCACAGCTGAGTATGAAGCCGCTCATCTACCGGGGGCCGTTTCTATACCCTGGAATGAGATAGCCCACCGTCAGCAGGAGTTACCCAAAGATAAGCTCATTGTCGCTTATTGCCGGGGGCCGTATTGTGTTTATGCGGATGATGCTTTGGCAGTGTTGGCGGATGCCGGGTGGCAGGTGGCTCGCTTAGAAGAAGGGGTTCTTGAATGGCAAATGGCAGGATATGCGCTGAACTGATGCCTGTGTTAATCAGAAAACACGCGTCAAAAATTGCCCGCTCATCGTGTAACAATCCACTACAGGAGAGTAAAAATGATAGATAGTCATCCACGAAACATACTTTTTGTAATCAATGATGGCCCTTATGGGAATGAACGGGCTTATAGTGCGCTTCGTCTGGCATTGAATCTCGTTAAACGACCAGAGGCAACAGTGCGTGTTTTTCTTACTGGTGATGGGGTGCAGTGTGCTCGTAAGGGGCAAAAAACGCCGGATGGTTATTACAATGTCGAGCGGATGGTTAAATCCCTGGCTCGACGAGGTGAAGTCGCCACTTGAGGCTCTTGCAGTGAGGCTCGCGGGATCGAGCCTGAATACATGATTGAAGATGTACTGGCGGGGAATATGGACTTGCTGGGTGACTGGACATTGGCGGCTGACCAGGTCATTGTCTTCTAACGTGGCAACCCTAGAACTATAGGCTTTGGCTAAATAGTTATTTACTGGGGAGAAAATGTACAATGGCAAAACAAACGATTGATGTGAACACGCTGCTAACAATGCTGACTATGGGAGAGCCAGTTACAGTTTTGGATGTCCGCCATACTGAAGATTATCAGGAGTGGACCATTCCCGGTAGCACTCATATAGACGTGTACGATGCCTTAAAAACCCACGATCCACAAGCCCTTGGGGCGGTTCATTTGCAGCCTGACAAACTGATTATCACCGTTTGCGGCGCTGGTGTGGTTAGTCTGGAGGCCGCCAGGCAACTCCGCCAACGAGGGTACGAGGCACTTTCGCTTGTGGGAGGCATGAAAGCGTGGAGTCTAGCATGGAACAGCGCAACTGTGCCTACCGGCAATCCGGAAACCCACATCATTCAGATCCAGCGCACGGGCAAGGGGTGTCTTTCTTATCTGATTGGCTCTAGCGGGCAGGCTGCCGTGATTGATGCCGCACTTGATCCAGGGATTTATCTTGAACTTGCTCAACAGAAGGGGTGGCAAATTACGCATGTGCTAGACACACATATTCACGCTGACCACCTCTCGCGTAGCCGGCGTCTGGCTAAGGTCAGCGGGGCCGCACTTTATTTGCCTGCACAGGGACGGCTGTCATATCCATTTACGACCCTACACCACCAGGACGTCTTGCAAGTTGGCTCAATCAAACTCACTGTTATTCATACCCCAGGGCATACAACAGAAAGTGTGTGCTACTACATCAATGATGAAGCACTGCTAACAGGGGATACGTTGTTCTTAGCCGCGGTTGGTCGTCCCGATTTGAAAGCAGATATGAATGAGACCCACCGTCGGGCATGTATGCTTTTTAGCTCGTTGCAGCAATTGTTGACTTTGCCGCCGCAAACGATCATCTTGCCTGGCCATACCAGTCATCCCGTGGCCTTTGATAGACAAGCCATCAGCGCATCTTTGGCACAGGTACAACGAGAAACGGCCGTGCTGTCACTCCCTGAAACTGAATTCATAGATACATTACTGCAACATCTGCCAGGTACACCGCCGAACCATCTCCGTATCGTGGCCCTAAATGAGGCAGGTGAACTGCCCGAAGGGGATGTCACGGACTTAGAAGCGGGAGCCAATCGCTGTGCCGTAGGTTAAATGTGCCACAAAGTCAACCATGAACCATCAATCAATCACGCTTGGGCTAAGAGAAAATTGGCACCAGTTCACGCTTCTTGTCATCGTCAATGCTTTTGTAGGCGCAATGATTGGGTTGGAGCGCACTATCCTGCCGCTGCTCGCCGAAGCAGATTTCGGCCTGATTTCCAAAACGGTCGTCCTTTCCTTTCTCATTAGCTTTGGCCTGGTGAAGGCATTGGCGAACTTATTTGCCGGGCGGTTGGGGGATCGATATGGTCGCAAGCCTATTCTTATTCTTGGCTGGCTTATTGGTTTGCCGGTTCCGCTTATCATTATCTTGGCCCCGAGTTGGGGCTGGGTCGTTTTTGCCAATGTCTTGCTCGGAATTAATCAGGGGTTTTGTTGGTCTACGACGGTCATCATGAAGATTGATCTGGTGGGACCAAAACAACGTGGGCTGGCCATGGGGTTGAATGAGTTTGCGGGTTATCTGGCGGTATCACTATCGGCATTGATGACCGGTTTTCTCGCGGCCGCGCACGGATTTCGTCCCATCCCTTTTATCCCTGGCCTTCTCTTTGCCGCGTTGGGTCTGCTCTTTTCCCTCTTTTTCGTGCAAGAAACACGCGCTCATGTCCACCATGAAGCAAGTCTGGTTCGGTTAGGTGGACATGATGATAGGGATCATCCCTCTTTCTCTACGATATTCATGCGTACCAGTTGGCAGGATAAAACGCTTTTTGCCGTTTGCCAGGCGGGGCTTGTGAACAACCTGAACGATGGCATGGTGTGGGGGCTGGTGCCGCTTTTGCTGGCTGGGTTTGGGGTGTCAGTGGCGCAGGTGGCATTGGTCGCGGCCGCATACCCGGCAGTATGGGGGTTGGGTCAACTATTCACCGGGGCACTCAGCGATCGCTGGGGACGTAAATGGCTCATTGCTACAGGCATGGGATTACAGGCTGTCGGCATTAGCTTTTTCGTGATGGGACGAACGATGACGGGTTGGTTAACCGCCGCTATTTTATTGGGGGTGGGTACGGCCATGGTTTATCCCACATTGTTGGCGGCTATTTCTGATGTTGCCCACCCCACCTGGCGGGGTTCGGCCGTGGGTGTTTATCGCCTCTGGCGTGACTTGGGGTTTGCCATTGGCGGCATATTGGCTGGGTTGTTAGCTGATCTATTTAACATTCCAGTTGCTATTGCTGTGATTGGGGGTCTGACCCTGGTTTCAGGCATTGTCGTTGGGGTCGTCATGCGCGAAACACATTCGGCATACCGCTAGCCAGTAGAAATACTCAAGGGCTTTTGATGTTTAGGGATCATGTGTCCGCAGCCTTGAAAAAACAACTTTATTTATCCCTAGAATGGGTGTAACTTATTGCCGCTCGTTCCGCACTCAGCCATTACCCATCTGTTGCCACAACACAAACTGCCGCTTGCGCGTTCGCTGCTGTTGCCAGTACACATCGGACTCCTGTCCGCGGCCGCGACCGCGGCCTCGCCCGGCCTCTTTGCCATTGGGGTAATACCGTTTCTCCGGGTGCGTATCAGCCCTTTCCTCAACGTTCCCCGGCATCCCTTGCATAACCAGGTCTTTGAGTTCACGATTGATCCGCTTCTGCCGACCCTTTGGCCGGTGCTGGTGTTGCCCCAGATAACTATTGGGCAACTGCCAGGCCAGATAGGTTTCGCCCTTCCTGCCTTGTTGGCCACGATAATCTGTCAATTCAAATACCGCCTGACCCTGTACCCAGGCCCGATTCTCTCGATTCTCCTCTGTGGCGACTTCACCCACGGCAAAGTTCGCCTGCACCTTCAGCTTTGTTTGTTTCTCGTAAGCCCGCTGGCTGGATGCCCCCACCCCACTCAACCCGGCCAGGGTCACACGGGCAATAGGCATGGCCTGGCGGCCGCGGACTGATTCTTTGCTGCGGCCGCTGTGAAAGGCGGTGTACAGGTGGGCACGAAACGCACCAATGCCTGCCAACAAAGCGGTCACCGACAAGCCCACCGGTTGCCCGGTGAGCCGCTCCACCCCTAAAGCAAAAGCTACTTTGGCCACAGACTTCAGCCATATCTGCTCCCGGTCGCGGATCCAAAACACGCCATCCCCTTCGCGGAGCAGGTTGCGCCATTGTCGTTGGCCACATAACCGCAGCGGTGAAGATTCTTTTACCAGCAGTTCCTTGGCTCTTTCAATGGGAATGCTTCCCTGTCCTTCCTTATCTATGGCCCGCAACATGAGCCACAATCGCCCTGGCGCGGTCATCTCTCGGCGTAACATGCCGAGGCCGATATCCGGGTAGAGTTTGACCCAATCTCCGGATGCTAAGGTGTTTAGCAAATCGTTCGCATAGAGACTAACAACTTCTCTCTCACCCTGTCCCTCTAAATCATGATCATTGGTCTGGTCCGCGGCCGCGCCTTCCCCACTATTCCCCTCACGCCCACTCTCCCCAGCCACTGGTTTTGACTTCTGCTGTCCTCGACGGCGTAACAAGGCCGTCATGGGTGCACTGCCCCAGCCGAGATGATCAGGCAGAGTGGCAATGATCGCGGCCGCGGACTCCGGTTGCATTCGTGAGCGCACTTCGCCGAGAGATGAATGCTCCCCCTGCCACCCTTCTGCCTGCCGGGCAGATCGCGCCTGGGCCTGTTGCTTCTGAAGTCGTCGGTTCGCCTCTATGAGAGCCAAGGAAGGCGCGGCAGTGGAAGCAGCCATTTAGTAAGCGCAGGTTTTTTTAGTGGTTAATGGCTATGCGAATGCAATTCCATTGACACACAAATACGCCTGTGCTATCCTCCTAACAGGTTGACCGCATAGGGGAAACACACAAAATCCCCCTCCCCAATAAAGGGGCCTCAAAAAAGCTTGGGTTGTCGCGCAACCAAACTTTTACGCTATGCGGTTAGTGAAAGAAATAATCTGACAAAAGAAGCCAGTGTTGACGCACAGGCTTTTTTGTTTTCTGGGGCCGGAGCTACCAGATCGTGGCCAGCAAGCCACCCTGCTCACCACGAGCTGACATCCCCTTCACCCTACAAGCATTCCTCAGTTCTTCATCCTTACACTCCGGATATGGGTCATGGACTGACATTCATCGTTATCCACTCTTGTTCTGAATCATCACCGCGAATGGCCGCTTATCTTGTGCACCCTCTACTACCCTAATCAGCCACATAGCAGGCCTTTCCTTGCCCACATATCCTCTGCCAGTGCCCTATTCTTGTATCTTTAGCCGTTGTCTGATCGCCTGTTTTCACTCTTGTGATCTCTTTGACACGGGAAGACCCCTGTGCTATTCTCCTAAACACATCAGGCTGCATTGAAGGTAAATAAATACACCTTCCCCCTCCCCAATGAAGGGGCTTCAAAAAAGTTTAAGGCGGTGAGAGCCTAAAACCTTAGAAGTATGTGGCTAAACAAATCTATTACTGACAAAAGAAGCCCGTGTTGACGCACTGGCTTTTTTGTTTTCTGGGAGACTGAGCCACCAGCCAGTAGCGAGCAAGTCATCCTGCTCGCTACTGGCTGATTTCCCCGGTCCTTCACACCCTCAAGATCATCATCACCTCGCTATTCACCTGGTTTTTGGCCAAGCCTCTGTTCCCTCTGTAACCAGCTGATCTGATTTCCTTGCTTGCCAAACCATCTCCTGTACCACATCAAAACATACATTAACCACTCTTCCCCTCACCGCAGGCCGCATCCCTATCGAATTTCCCAAACGCGTTACTACACTTGCCGCCGCTACATGCCCTTTAAGGGTTATGTCCGTTTTGTAGGTGCGAGACGGCACTAGAAAAGAGCAATTACCGTTGTCAGCCAGCTACCCATTTGCCGCATACCCCTCTATTAGCAATTAGTTGACATAGGAATCGCCCCGTGCTATTCTCTCAATGAATCAGACTCATATGGGGATCAAACACAAATACCCCTTCCCCAATAAAGGGGCTTCACAATAAGGTTCAGGTGTTAGCGCACCAAAAACCTTCTGAGAGATGGGTCTGACCAACTGAACTACTTCTTAAGCGAAGAAAGCCCGTGTTAGCGCACTGGCTTTTTTGCTTTCTGGGAGACTGAGCCACCAGCCAATGGTGAGCAAGTTACTTTGCTCCTCATTAGTTGATCTCCCAATTCCCTTCCGTTGTTAAAACATCATTTTCTTCCCCCTTCACGCCTGGTTCAATGGTTGCAGTTACGTCCAATCAACCGCCTGATATTCATACCTGCCCGCCGTTCTTTTGCCTTTCCGATCTGTTTTTGACATTCCTCGTCATCAATGTTATTCTTATGACTAACAAAAACTGCTCTGGGGAATAATCCCCCCTCCCCATAAAAGGGGCCTCGAACTGATGGTGCTACGAACACCAAAGATTCAGCAGGCAATGCAGTTAATACCGGAATCATCAAAAGCCAGGTACTACGAATACCTGGCTTTTTCCGTTATTGTCACAGTGGGAAATCCCACCTGTAAACAAACTTTTTGATTGTGGCACAAACTTATTAGAGGCAGGAGAACAAGCCTGACGAAGCAACAACCCGTTGCCTGGAAGATCAATATTGAGATGAGGTTTATGACGGGGAGTGTATGAGGTCATCGCCAATCTCCATCGAATCTGATGCTGGCGATGAGGGGTAATTTGGGCTACTTGACCAATAGATAAGAATTGGTCATAATTATCACCATATCGCCAGCCCCTGCTGTAACTGTGCTCCGTCAAAAGTTCAGTTATCTGGGGCTTTTTCTTTGCCTGTTGCAAGTTTGCAACAATATTAATGGGATTATACCCAAGCCCCCAATAACTGTAAAGAAACTGAATCGCCCAGATGTTCTTACTCCAACTCTGTGGCCCCCAGAGAACCAGACTTTTCACCCCCTTTGCCAGGATTGTTTTGCTCCCCCGTGGCCGCCGGTCATCGTTCTTCTGACTCATTATCTTATTGCCCTTGGAATCGCTCGATAGGTTGCGTTTCATCCCTTCTACCCCCAACTAACACTGATAGGTCCAGTGGTTGCCAACACCGCACCGGCACCAGAGGGAAGAAGCTCTATCACTTCCTGTAGCACCGCCGGAGATGGCTCCTGACCACACCATAACTGAGCTAACAAAGCCCCTATCTGCCCTGTCGGTGTGGTGGTGAGAACGGTTGTCGCCCCAGGCAGCCGCGGCCCATTGCCGATAAGGAGCGCCGTACCCGGCTCCTGAATATCCTCTGCTTGGATTTTCATACCACTGACAATCAAACGAGTCTGCCCACTGGCCTGCACCCCTAAGAACATGGCCTTCAGTAACTGTTCCCGCCCCCAATGATCAGCCGGGCAGGCAAAAAGAAGCGGTTTCGCGCCGAGGGTGGTAAAGAGATTGGTCGGCCATTCCAGCCAATCACGCACTGAGGCCCCTACCAACAGACGACGCAGAGCCGTTTGCAGATTAGCCAGACCGTTGCCTTCCGCCAGCAGACGGGTGGGCTGTTCCAACCAACGACGTAATTGGTTGATGTCCCTCACCCCTTCGGCGTAAGCCTCGACCAATAGTGCTCTGGCCTGTCCACCACAACCCATCCCGGCAAACCAGGTCTGCCAACGCTCTACCATCTGCGCTTCTGTTTCGCCTGGCACGGGAGCGAGTGGGTTAAAACCGGTGCGGCCGCCACTAGCCTCAGTCACGCTGGCCAGGGTAAGCTGTTTGCGGTTGAGTAAATCGGCCACCAGGCCATGCCGTTTCAAGCGCTGGGTCAAACCCCCGTGTCCGTCCATAATAACCAACCCCTCGGGTTGCAGGGCTAACGCCGCCAGGGTTGCCTGTTCTAACCAGAGCGTTACCGCCTCACGACTGCCATAGAGGTTCACCTGGGACGTGGGTGACTGTATCATCTGGTTGTCTGGGGCATACCCTAACAGCCAGTGATGACCCTCTTGGCCAGATACCTTCAGTTCATCGGGAACGGCCGCGGCCGCCAGGTGCGGTCGGGTAGTTAACCCCACAGGTGGAGTAACCGGCAATTGCCAGCTAGTACGAGGTTGACCCGGACGTAGCCCCGGCCAGAAAAGACCCTGGACCAGTTCTGCCTCATCGAGGTAGGTCAAAAACAGGTGTTCATTCACGAGATAAGCCAGAAAAGGGCGTTGCCAGTCTACTTTTGTGACAGAGGCTACCCGCCAAGCAGTCAGGCTCTCCGGCGTCTGGGCGGGGTGTAGGCTGGCCTCATAATCACGGACCACCCGTTGAGCCCACTCTCCCTCAGCAACGGGAAAACCCAGAACCAGTTGGGGCAAAGGCAGGGGTTGGTAAAACAGGGCCACGCGGCCGCAACCCGTCGCCCCGGCTAAAACGGCCAACCCTTGCCCTGCCAGTTCGGCAGACCCATAACGCAGACGATACCAGGTCAGGCTCATCAACCACGCCTGGGCCTCGGTCTGACCCTGCCGGTTATCCTGCCAGATGTGCCAGCGGTCAGTCAGGCGATGGCTGGTCTGCCTATACCAGGCCGATCCTGTCTGCAAAGAGGACCAGAGTCGGTTCGGAATCAGCTTGCCCCAGGGCCGTGGGGGAGTAGTGGGGGCAGAGGGAAGCTGTTCGGGAAGCTCCTGCATATGGGCCATCGAGATTTCTCCTTCCTTCAAGAGGCGATTAGTCAGATGTGACTTCACCACGCTGTTCCAGGTAGAGCAACATCTTCTCTAGCCCATCCTCTTCAACCGGCTGATTGCTCTGCATCAGGTTGGTTTCCATCTCGTCAATCATCTGGTCAATCATCGCCAGTGACCATTCATTGAAGGTCACGGCCTGGATCAGCAAGGCCTTTTCGGTTACTTTGAAACTGGTTATTTGATCACTCATGGGTCTCTCCTCAGGGGTTTCAAGTTTCAGGTCGTGCATTATGCTAGTGAAAGGAATGGGGGAGTCAGGATTTCTTCTGCCCTGATGCTGTTCCTTTGCTAATACCTGTTGCCCGAGCCTATTTCTCGATCCTTTTGCCATTCTTGATTATCTTGACACTTCACTCTAGCTCTAGCTCTGCACTCTAGCTCTATCCTAGCTGCCAAACAAATACCGTTGCTCCAGCGGCCGCAGTTGGCAGTAAATCATGTCTGCCCGGCCGCCGTTGAGGATGACAGCCAACCCTTTGCCATGTTTATCGTCACTCCCAGCCAGGGCCACATACTCCACATGGGCGTCCCGGAACTCGGAAGGGAATATCCGTTGCAGGCGCAAGGCCTGGTCTCGATTTTTGCCAAAGGTAACTAACCAAGCCACGTTGTTCAGGATAAATATCCCCGCTTGGTGCGCCTCGGTCATGGCCCCTTCCACGCCAATAAACGCTTCTACGTCCTGGTCAATAGCGATGATGGCCGCGCCGTAAGTCCGCACGGTTTTGACCATATGAGCCAGGAAAGACATCAACGACCCTTCCTGGTTTAAGTAATGGACTTCATCCACAAACACAGCCCGCTTACGGGGGTAATGCCTGATTTGCCTGTTTATCCCGGCCAGAATGGCGTAATAGAACAGCGGCCGCCGTCGCTCCGGCACATCCTTAAAGTTGAAGAGGACGATGTTCTCCTTGAGCGATAAGTCAATGTTGGTGGGGACGTTAAACACCCCGGCATAATCCCCGGCTACATACAGGCTCTCGATTTCCTCAGCCAGGTTCGCGGCCGCATAAGACATCTGCTTTCCCCCACGGGTGCTACTCTTCTCATCAGCCACCTGCCACAGCTTGTGGCAGAAGATGTCGAGGGTGGGTGTGAGGTAGCTCGAACGTAGAAGCTCCTCGTCCCAGTCGTAACCAGCGTAGGTGAGCGATAAAGCCTGGCGGATAGCCGCCACTTCGGGGTTGGTGAAACGCCGGGCCTGATGCCCCACCGGGTCAAGGAGCAGGGAGAGCAAGGTAATGACATGGTCATACTGGCTGGTCGGGTCGGCGTGAACCACGTCCAGGACGTTGAGGCGGGTCTTCTCATACGAGATTTCGTTGTAGGAAACGCTCTGCCCCTGGGCTAAGGCCAGGTTGTAAAGCCGTTTGCTATGTCCTTGGGGTTCCAAAAAAATGGCTTGTACGTCCTGTTCAGCTAACCGCCAGGCCATGGCTTGAGACATCACGGTCTTGCCCTTGCCTGTTTTGCCCAAAATGACCCCATGAAATGGGTCATTCCCCTGCCAATCCAGGTAGCTGACGTGGGGGGCCGTTTCGTCTACCGACAACCCCATGTAAAAGCCTTCGGTCTTTTGTTGCCGTCCTGTTCCCCACATTCCAGCAAAGATAGCTGGCCCACGGCTTAGCGTGTTGAAATGCCCAGCGGGCAAACCTTCAGGGCGAGGGTTTGGGGTAAACATCTGGGCCGCGGCCGCTTGAAAGCCTAGGAGTCGGTCCAACTTCATATACTGAGTGCTGGTCTTGCGCAGGCTCTCGACTCGTTCTTTGAGACGAGCGGCGGTCTTATCCAAGACCATGAGCAGGACACGCACATGATGCACCGCTTCCATACGGGCGGACAAAGCCAATTGCGCTTCTTCATGAGCCAAATGGGCGTTGCGATCCTGGTTGTTCAAGACCATGCCTTGCCAGAAATCAGCGGAAGTGGCCACCCGCTCCGGATGAACCCGGCGAATATCTACACAAACAACCAGCGGACCGTCGGCGGTGGTGAGTAGCTGGGCCAGGGGTTGCCGCCAATCCCAGGTGCGTGTCAATTGGTACGAAGCCAGGGTAGCATAGCGGAAACGGCTGTGGTCTTCGCGCCACTGCCCTTTATCCGGCAGCACAGGCACCATCTGGTCTACCTGTTCAGCATAATCACCCAGGACAGGCAGGCGGGGAATGGCTTCACTGGCTTCGATACGCCAGTGACCCAAATCCGAGGGTGTCAGGGTGTCGGCAAAATCCACCAGATAATGGGTGATGTGGCGCATTTCTCCCCTGCTGGCCCATTGGTTAATCATGCGGACCTCTTCCATGAGGCCCCGGCGTTGCCCTTCATCCTCGCGGCTTACGGCCAAGCGGCGGCGTTCTCGTTCCAGACGTTCGAGGCTGGCCGGAACCGATAAACTGAACAGTCGGCAGTGCTGGAGCGGCCCGGCAAAGAGGGAGACCATTTGCTCCAGGATGGCGGTCTGGTCGTGGTGGGCCATCTGGTAGAAGTAGGGGAGAGAGAGTTTAAAGGATTTCATGGATGTGTTATGGAACAAGAAGCCAGGTCAGATCGGTTGGAGCTACGCACAGCTTTTTTCTGTCTCAGAGCTGATGGCTCTCTACTTTCGGGATACGTGTAAAAAAGACCCACTTTCTGGTTAACAGGGGCGAATACCTCACGCACAAGCGCAAAACTCGCCAGGTTTTCTTTGTAACTTCACGCCTTGTCGTGAATGGTAAGCTCGGTCATGCTTGTTCATGTCTAGCACCTTCATAGGAACCTCTCGCGGCCGCAACTGGAAACCTGAAACTTGAAACCTGAAACTCTCAACTCACTCCCAACTGTTTTGCAGGTTGACGATACGCGGCCGACCGGTCAGTTCCCGCAAGCGGGTGGAGAGATAAGCCAGCACCCGGCGGACCAGGATTTCGCCGTTGTGGGTGTAGCCAGCCAGATAACCGATGACAGCCAGGAACGGGGCTGACCAGAGAGGGAGACTGAATAGCCCGACCCCGACCACGCTGGCAATGATAATAAACATGAATTGGGTCATCGTGACCCGGCGCAGGATGGTGGCCTGGCCTTGTTGGATGAATTCGGTTCTAAAGTGAGTGATACTGAACATCGTTTAACCTCGCAGATTTTGGGTTAGCTGGAGCCACGGATAGAAAAAGCCACTGATTTTTCCCTTCTTATCCGTGTTTCTTCCATCCGTGGCTGACATCTTATGTTTCACGTCCTACAACTGATTTCACGTCAGCACCCGATGGCAGGCGACCTGCCCACCATCGGATACTGCTCATTACTTAACAACAACGACGACTGATTACAGACCGCAGAGGGTAAAGAGCGAATCAATCCCAAAGCCGGTCAGAATCTGGTTGCCGATGTCGGTACTGAAGGCCAGGAGAATCAATCCCAGAGCGATAGACCCGGCCACCGATCCCAACTGCACCGCTTGTGACGGCAGGATGGCGGTCAGATTTTTACGCAGACCCAGGATGGCCAGACCCAGGAGAACCATCCCCCCACCGGCAATCTGCGAGGTGTACAGCGAACGACTGAACGTATCACAGATAGCTGCGGGGGGTGTTTCACCCGGAGCACAGGCCGAGACAATCACGGCAAGCAAACCCATCACTACGAGCGGCATGAGACGGCGGGACGACTTCCAGCGATACCCATGCAGATGAGCAACTAAGAGTTGCAGATTATTAAGGGACGGCATAAAATCTTCATTCCTTTCGAGGAAGCTGATTGGTGGCGGGCCACGAAACCTAACCCACCAATCAGCCCCCCGCATACATAAGGCTTACACCCTGGTCAGGGGGAGCAAGACCTGACGTAACCGGGAACCCGGTTATCTCCCACTCACCCAAACCCATAAACAACTCAACCACAGACTGCATCGGCACAAACGTCAGCCTGACCTGGACTGTTTCTGCCGGAGATAAGGTGAGAGGCAGGCGCGGTTCTACCTGCACGGGAATCTGGCGATACTCTCCTCCATTGCTCTGCTCTCTCATCTGGAAGAAGTCGGGTGAGAGAATGACAGAACCTAAACCGGTATTGGTTACCGTTACCTGTACCACCCCCACCGCTTGGGTCACATCCCAGGTAGCGGTCAAAACAGCACCGACCTGTAGGAGTGATTGCGGTTGGGGTAATTCACCCATAGTGACAGCTTGATAACCGCCACCGGGAAGAATCCGTAATTCAAGAGTGAGTGGTTGGCCGAGAAACGCCTCACCGACGGTGAAGACGGTGATCTCGTGCAACCGCCCAGTCTGGGTAAAGCGGTGGGTCATGGCCAGCGTCTGATCAGCCGGGCCAGACAGGGAAAGAAGCCGTTGAGCCTGGTTAGAAAGGGGTGTGGTGATGGTTGTAGTCGTGCTGACCGTTATCTGAAACGACCCTTCGGCTACCTGGTCGTACCGCCAACCTTCTACTTGCATGGTCATATCCGCCAGGGTGAAGGTCTCCCCTACCCCCACACGGCTGGCACTGGTCGCTGTGGCTAACTGCGCCGAATAATCTGCCCAAACAACCATCACCTGGTCTTCGGCCGGAGCCGGCAACGAGAAAAGTGTCAGCCCCAGGCGATTTTGCGAGAGTAAGGTATTGGCCTCGTGGTGGGCGTGTGTGGTTGTGGTTGAAACGATGAAAGGCAGGGTCGCACCCGTGTTGGTATGCAGGCTGAGGCGGTCACCTGGTTGCAAGTTGCGGGCCAGACTGTCGGGGATGCCGATGGCATAGTTCACCACCGTTCCAGCCAGCCACACGGCTACGGGGTTGTCCGAGATCATCACCGTTTCGTTGAAGCGCAACTCCCCCTTGGGTGTCGTCTGGGCCGGGTCAATGGGCAGAGCCACCACTTCTTCGCTAGAGCGGTAATACAATTCCAGGGAGGCCGGTCGGCCAATCGTCAAGGCCCCACCCAACCCACCAATCGTTTGCAAAGAATCATCGGCGCCGGTGACAGCCAGAATCTCTGGTGTAGGTGTGGCTGAACCAGCCAGAACCGTGGATTCAGGGGTGGGAGTCAAGGGCATATCTTGTTCGGCGCGGCCGCGAGAAATCAGCAGAAAGAAAACAACCGCAACCAGGGTCAGTCCACCCAACTTCAACATGAGGGTTCGTTTCTCACGGGCCTGTTCCATGGCTGACTGCCCCGTCTGCGGCCGCGTGATGCCCTGGGCGTGAAGTTCCTGACGGGTAAGCGGCAACTGCCCCAGTTTTCCGTTGGGGTCTATATATTGCCCCTGTTGAAACACCTCACGCCGGGTACGCAGGTAGGCCAGCATATCCTTATCGGTATGATCTGATTTGTTGTCCGTCATCTCCTGGCGAATGGTCTGCCGGAACATCTCTTGATATTCCATGGGGATACGCGCCAGGGGAGAGCCGGCTGTCGCGGCCGCGGTAGGCGATTCACTACCGCTCAGGGAACCCGGTCGTTGGGTTTGCCACCAGTTGGTTAAGTTACGGAGATTCATAAGACCATCCTCGGAGAATTGACGATTGACGATTTGCGATTGTTTGTTATGAGCCAGGCGGCATTTCAGCCAGTCAGCTTGTCAGCATTTCAGCATTTTAGCCAACAGCCAGCGTCTAGCGGCCCTCTTCAGCTACGCGATTCTGCACCGGCCAAAAGACCGGCAGGCGCACGGCGGGTAGGCCGAGAGTGAGTTCATTGGCCTGGGCCTGACGAATTTGGGTGCTCCAGCCGGGTACAAAGGGCACAACCAGCCGGGTAATCGTGGCGTCGGTGACGTTGAACACGGCTTCCCCCTGAAGATTGGTGAATACGGTCATCACCACCTGCCCCAACTTATCCGTCGCCAGCACCAGCACATTGGCAATCCCTTCACCCACACTGGCCTGTCGGTCGTTGTTGGCGTCGTAGTAAATGAGCAGGCGAATCGGGGTAACGGGTGTGGGCGTGGCCGGGTTGGCTGCTCCCACGTAACGGACAGCGAGGGTAATCGTTTGCGTCGCTGTCAGATGAAGGGTTCCGGTCAGCGTAGCCGTGGGCACAAACGTCGGAGACGGTGTGGCCGTGGCCTGGGCCATCGGTTGCGCTCCCCCACCAGCAGGTAAAGAACCCTGACCGGTCGCTACCTGGCACAGGTGTTGGTACAGCCCATAGCTCCCACCCCGCGCCGTGACTTCGATGAAGACGGTCTGCTCGCTGGCGTTGGTCCAAGAGGCGTGAGAATCAAGACGGCCGCTGGCCCGGTCATCATTGCTGACAATGATTCCGTTACTCCCATGAACAGTGAGCACCGTATCCACCTGATTGGTGATGGTCTCGCAGGTGTAAGTTGTGCCCGCTTTGGCGATGAAAGTGAACCAATCGGCGTCGCCCGGAGCCAGGCTGAAATCGGCTTGTATGCCCGGCGTCACCGGCCAGGCGTACTCCGGGCTGTTGTTGGGTTCGGCCGGATCGGCCGGAACCAGTGGGATGGGTGATGGGGTTGGTGATGGGGTGGCACTGGGTGACGGTGTCGGGCTAGGCGTCAAGCTCGGTAAGAGCGTTGGTGTCACCGTTGGGGCAACGAGAGCCGTGGCCAGGTCATACACGCCGTCGTAAGCCGTCATCTTTTCCACCACCAGCCGTACCCAACCATCACTCGCGGCCGCGTACACCACCTGCGAACCGACATTGGTGGCGTTTTGATCATCATTCTGGGCCACTAAAATCTCGCCCTGATAGAGGCTAATCCGGGTATCCAGACCCCCATAAACAGTGGTCGTAGCCTGGAATATCTGCCCGGCTTTGAGGTATACCTGGAACTGGTCTACATCCACACCAATGAGCGTCAGGCCTGCTTCGTTTTGGGTGGTGAGGAGCGGTGTCGCGGCCGCGCTGGTGTCATTGGGTTCAAAGCGGTCGGGTAATAAGCCCGGCGTCCCCGATGACAGGGTTGGCGTCAGCGTAACCGTCGGCTCTCCCACTGGCGTCAGGGAGATGACAATGGGGGTCGGGTTGGCCTGGGCCTGACTGTTGTTACTCGATGCCAGCCAGAGAATAGGCAGGATGATAAAACTAAGTAAGAGGGTCTTGAGTCGTTTTCTCATTCGTTGTTTTCTCCACTGGCGCGACGCGGCCGCAAGGTGCGGGTTGTTTGAGGCACAAGAAGATTGGCGGGCAAGGCCGCAAGATTGCGCAGGAACGGGTTCACGTCGCCGGGTTCCAGGCCACGCGCCAGTAAATCGGTCTGGGCCACGAGGCTCCGTCCGGCTTCCAGATGGGTCACAATCTCGTGCAGGTCACTCTGGCTTAATTCGAGGGCTTGCACCTGGGACAACAGTTCACGCACCAGACCTGTGTAAGAGGCAAAGCCGGTAGGAATGCCCAAATGACGCGCCAGGTCGGTATCGCGGCCGCGGCCCATCTCGGCCATCGCGCTCATCAATTCCTCGCGCCCTAACTCCCGTCGCGGCATCAAGACCAGGTCAGCCAGAGCTGTTTGTTGGGTTGAGGTCAAGGGCACACTCAGGTCAGTCAACGCAGTCCCCTGTTGGAAGTGGGTCAGAATATCGGCTTCACTGTGACCTTCGGTCCGATAGGTTGCCAACCGGTCAGCCAGGGTTTCAGCGGCTGTTTGTACCGCTTCAGCCCCATGTGTCTGCACTGCCTCGGCTACGGTCTGACTGTTGGCCTGGCCGATAAAAGCGGTTAAGGTAGCTTGTGTCCCTTGACCGCCGGCTGTATCAGGGGCAGCCAGGTGCGCCAGCGTCTGGTTGACCAGTGCCCGGCGGGCCGGGTCGGGGTTTTCCAGGTAAACCTGAGGAGCTTGGGGCGTCAGTTGCATCGGTGAATTCATCATTGCGTCTGCCTGTGTTATTCTTTCTGTCGCTGTTTGCTCAATGCGGCCGCGTTCAAGGGGAGCCGGGTTCGTTTCAGTCTCATGGGTGGCTGAGCCAGATAGAACGGTTTGACCATCGCGGCCGCGTCTGGCCTCTGTTTCATTTGTTGTTCCCTCAGATAAAGCCAATTGCTCATCGCGGCCGCGTGCACTCCCTTCATCACCCGTTTCACCAGCCACCGATTCATCCGGTTCACTTGTTCCTGGCCGGGTGGCCGGTACCCGGAGTCGGCGCGGTTCGGCTTGCTTCTGTCGGGTGGCCTGACGAATTAAATCACTGGCCTCGCCCCGGGTGGTTGTCTCCGCGTAGGGCAGCCCTAGCTCATCCAGCCATTCCTGTTGCCCTACCGTCATGCCTGCCTCGCGCCAGCCGCTCCGTCTTCCCGATCCTTCCCCTTGACCCGATGGCGTCGGCCGCGCCGCACCCCGCCCTGCCCGTGGCGGTAATACATCCAGTCCGGTCTCATCTCCAGCCATTGCCGGACCAGGTGTTTGGTTATGGACACGAATGCGCCCTGGTCCCGCCTGCGGCCGCGTCCTCGTCGTTGTCCTTTCATCAACAGGTTCACCCCCTTCTTCATATTCAAAGGCATAAGTTGGCGCTTCATCTGAGCGACCCTGGCGTCTGCCCCCCATCTGGTCATAGGCCTGACGCAGGGACGGGGAGAGGCGCATGGCTAGCCAGGGGCTGGAACCGAAGCCAGACATGGAAGCCCCCACACGTAGATAATCGAGGGCATCCGCTTCTTGTTCCCCCACTTCCCCATCACGGAAGATGCGCCCCATGGTGCGGAGTTCATGCGCTCCTTCAATCATGTGTCGGCCCGCGGGCGAACGGCCCAGGGCATACCCCGTGACGGCTTTCAGTTGGGCGATGCGGGCATCGGCTTTGCTGGGATCCGTGCCCAAGGCTTCTCCCCCCTGTTGTTGGTCGTAGCGCAGCGCGGCCGCGGTACCCAGAGCACCAGCGGTTAGAGCCAGGGATGCGCCGCCGGTGGCTAAAGCCATGCCCGTGCCTACGGCCATCTGTGTGCCCATATTCACCGCCGTCATCCCCCCTGCCCCACCGGTGAGTTGGGCTGCACCGAATAGATCAAAGGCACGGGTGGCTAATTTAAAGGCACTCTTGATGCGCCAGAGAACCACCACCAAGGTGATGAAGCTGGCCGCCAGATACAGCCCCAAACCGGCCACCGCTGTCACTTCCAGCAATCCCACCATGACGGTAACAATCAAAACGCTCATGAAGGTCTCGATAAGTAGCCCCATAAACTGTTTGATGTAAGCCATCAGAAAGGCCTGGGTATAAATAAAGAAGGCAAAAAGAAAAGCGACGGGCAAACCCAGGTAGAGAATGACCGCGGTGCCAGTTAAGACCAGACGCAGGAAATGATCAACCACAGCTGTTGGCCCGGCGAAGAGGGCAAAGAGTTGTCGTTCAATGCCTTCAGCGGCCAGGGACTTGGCCAGTTCCTGGTCAGCCTCATCGCTTAAATCAATGCCAGCGGGATCGCCGAAAGGAAAATAGGTGGCTTCAAACTCGGCCGGAAACTCGCTGCTATCCACCTCGTTGATGTTGCTTACTAATAGGAAGGACCCGGCCAGATCAAAGCTGCCGACCCCTGGTTCCCCTGGCGGAAAAAGGCCATCGTTGACGACGCCGATGCCCGTGTCACTGCCATTCAAGTTATCCGTGAATATGTCACCGCTGGCCGAGGCCAGTAACGCCTGGTCAATGCCGCCATTGACGGCGGTACGAAGTTCCTCAAGCTGGTCAATCACCCAGACCGGTGCCGAGAAGAAGAGAAAGGCCATAAAGCTGTAAGTCACCAGTTTCACCGGGTCTACCCAACGCTGGGTCGGCAAGACGTTGTTGAGCAAATACCAGACCCCCAAAGCGGATAACGCCAGGATGAAGAGACCCCCCAGAGGTGCAGACAAGGCGTTGGTCATCAGCTCCGCAAAGTACCCGGCGTTGTCCGTAAACCAGGTATTGACGTTCTCGGCGATGATAGCAATCGAGAGAATCATCCGGTTTACGAACCAGAGCAGCCCGGCCAGGACGTATTGCAGAAAGTAAATCGCTTCGGCGATGGGTTGGTTAAACATGCGTGTTTTTCTCGTTTTCGCTGGGACGCACCCGGAGCCACCCGGAGCCACCCGGTCGCCGCTTCCCCTGAGGCAGCCTATTCACCTACCTTGGCCTGCCTGGGTGTAACAGCTTGTGGCCCGTTCACCCGCTTACTGACTCAACGATTTCACAAAGAACACCGGGCTGTTGCTTTGGGCTTGCCCCGGTTCCAGAGTGTGCGGTCGCGGCCGCGGTTGCAGCACCCACACCGTACTCAGCCGCATAAAAGGGCTGTGAATGATTGATGGGGGTTGTTCATTCGCTAGAAAAGCCGTGAGCGGCTGATCAGCGGCCATGGCCTCAGCCATGAGCAAACCATCGGCTGCGGCTTGCGGCCGCGATGGGTGAGGTGGCATCATCAATTCATAGGTCTGGCGTTTCACGAAACGAACCGGTGTCGGACGTGGGGCTGCCGGGGTGGCGTCGTAAGCCAGATGATCATCATCCAGAACCAGGTGATAGGTAATCGCTTCCCCCTCAGCCACCATGCCGGGTACGGCCAGACCACCCCCCCACATGACCAGAATGGGTAATGTCTTAAGCGTTCGGTCAGGCATACACAACTCGTGTAAGCCAGGATAGACGGGCCAGGTGCATAACCCCACCTCGTCGGTCAATTGGTCAGGTACGGAGTAGGCTTCTTCCGCCAGGTGCTCCATCCACAGATATTCACCTATCGCGGGCTGACCGTTCGCTTGACGCAGACGAATGTGGACGATGAGAGAGGGCTTTTGTTCTAACATAGATTGTCTCCTTGGTGAATGCCGCTAGCTGTTGGCCGCTGGCCGCTGGCTGGCTGACTGGCTGACAAGCTGACTGCTGACAAGTTCAAGCCTTCTGGGTCGCAGGGGTCGTTAATACCCTACGGCGATAACGCGGGACCAACCAACCGATGAAACCCAGGACAACACCGCCAGCCAACCACATCCACCAGGGTGGGATCAGGTTTTCCTTCTCCGGTTCAGGCAGAAGCATGACAGGGGTTGCGGTTTCCACTGGCTCGGTGGTCGGGCGTATAACCGGACTCACCACGACCCCACCCGATAAATCAGTCTCTGTCGGTAGACGGGGTGTCGGCGCGGCCGCGTCGGGGGTGGCGTCGAAGTAGACATGACCATCGTCCTGCACCGTAAAAGCGTAACGAATCGCTTCTTCGCCCACGGTGACTCCTAGCCCGCTTAACCCCCCTTCGGCCAGGGCCAGGGCGGAGAGGTCATCGAGGCTGTAAGCCGGAAAACGAACCTGATAGAGACCTGGGGCCACGAACCATTGGCAGGTGCCGTCGCTATGAGTCAAACAATCGGGACTCATCGCGGCCGCGTCCGGTAGCTGTTCCAGAATGACAGCCGCACCCACGAGCGGTGTGCCGTCGCTGGCTCGGAGTTGGATGGTTAAGGCCACGCGGTCATCATCTTGGGCCTGCGCCATAGGCACGAGCCAGAGGAAACTCAGAAGAAGCAGATAAATACCGTTCATCATCTCAAACCCCTGGGCGAGTTTTTCTGTTTGCCAGACAGGAACACCCTGGCTAACTCCCGCACAACAGCCGGGCGCAGACCAACTGCGGCCGCGTAAAGCGTCTGGCTCTTGCGTCCCTGTTTGTGTCGTTCGGGGCGAGGGTTTGTGTCGAACGCAAGAGCCTTGCGTAATAGCCGACGGAACTCGCCGACCAGCAGATTGCCCGCATCCTCATCATCCAGAGCCTGGTAGGCCTGATGAGATAACCGTTTCTTGTAATGGGGCAGAATGTCGCGCACCCGTTTGCCTTGATTAGGCCAGGTCAGAAAGGAGAGACATTGTTGGCTCCGCGCCGTTTGCAGGTGGACCTGGTAGCCGTCGGCCTGAGCCTGGAGCACAATCTGTCCCTGTTCGGTATCATCAGGGCCAACGATGGTTAGGGTAATGATTTGCGGCCAGTCGGTTGACAGTTGTACAACCGAGGTCAGGCCATCATGGATAACAAACGCTTGGCTGTCGGGAATCATGTTATTTCCTTCGTGTACGCCTTGAATGCACCGGTCATCATCTCGGACGAGAGACCCACCCCTGTGAGCGGGATGACCGTCACCCCTATCTCGCGGTGGCATCGTCAGGCGTCAATAATTTGGCGCGACCCGGCTTCTTCCACGGGAAAGATACGTAGCAACGCCTGGATCATCCGGGGCTGGATATGAATGCGACTGAGATCAAAGACCAGCCGCGGTTCTTTTTCCGGTCCGTTGTCCTTCTGATTACGGTTGGTCAAGGCGGCTTGATACAACAGGTGATAGAACTCACGCACCTGCAACGCCCCAATCACCGGGTGGGTTAACAGGTCAACTACACCTGCTGGTAAAACCGGGCGGAATTGGGGCAAGATGGTTTCCAGTCGCTCCTGCCCTTCGGCCCAGATCACCAACGGGTCCTTTCGGCTACCGCTCAGGTTGGGTAGAAGCAGCTGGTAGAAGCCGCCGATGGGTTGGATGGCTGCCCGGACACATTCCTTGCCGGTATCATCCAGCAGACACAAGTCAAGGCCGCCAAATTCAGGGGCGGCCACCTGGAGTGTCCAGGGCTGACCGTCTTGTCTGGTTAAAGTAATGTCTCGTACACACATAGATTTCGTTGTCTCCTGCGGAAGAAGTTTCGAGTTCGAGTTCAGAGTTTCGAGTTTCCTGGTTTTCAGCCGTCTTCATACCCCTCAGCGTAGGGAGAACCCCTTTCAAGTTAGCCAAGGATGAGAGGGGGCACGTGCCGATGGAATGAAACGGTACCGTGTCACCATACCCTCTTGTCCGCGCGTCCCCCCATCCCCTACGGCCCTGGCCCGACCCAGACAGCCGGATCAACCAGTTGGCCGTTCGAGTAAACGATCCAATGCAGATGGGAACCGGTGGAACAACCCGTACTGCCCATCTCGGCGATTCCTTGCGCGGCCGCGACCGGGCCGCCGGTGACAAAGAAGCCACTTAAGTGACCCAGGTAATGCAGGGTGTCGCTACCCTGGACGCGTTGGTAGAAACCCAGCCCGTTGTGGGGTGACTGGGAACCAGGAATGCTAGAGCAGTCAGGGCCGGTCGAGTTAGGACCAGCATAGACCACGCTACCATCAACCGGCGACCAGATGAGCGTGCCCTGGTCGTTGGCGATGTCCACACCGTTATGGAACCAGATGCGTTCCGGGGGACAGCCATACCCCGTGCCGTCAATGCCGGTGTAGCTGGCCGAACAGCCGAAACCCCGCGTAATAGTGCCAGTCGTGGGCCAGAGTCCCTGACCCCCACCAGGAAAGGGTGTGCCTGCTGGCAGTGTGCCGATGGGGGGAACGCTCCCACTCCAGGCCAACGGATCATCCAGCACCGCCGGGGTGGGTGGTGGGGGTTGCACGGCGTCCACATAGGGGCCGGTCAAGTCATCGTGTAGAAACACCCAGATAGGCAGACCCCCCTCAACAGGCAGTTGCCAGTTGGTGATGAACCCCACTGCCTCGACTTCTCCATCCGGCAGGGTGAAGCCCACAACCATCTCTCTTATCTCGCCAGCAGGCACAGGTGTCAGTTGTCCTATGTAGGGCGGCAGTTGCCGGGCAATAAGCGGCTCATTCTGAGGTGTCCAGCGAGCCATGATGGGAAGTTCAGCCGATGGATCGACCTGACGCACAAAGAGCCAATCAGAAAGGGGTAACGTCATCTCTGCCTGACTCAAGTTTTTCAGTTGCACCGTCAAGTAGTGGTAGACCGCGCCAGGTTGGTTGGGGCTGGGTTGGGTTTCGTATCCCGTTACGCGGAGCACCGGCCCTTGCGGACTGCCCAAGTAAATGTCGCTATTCATATAGAAGGTTCCCACCCGATAATAAGGTGTCTCCGTCGCCACTGGTGTCGTGTGGCCGATGAGCGGCAGTGCTGGCGTCGTCGTCCAGGGTGGCACAGGTGTCTCCGTGATAAATTCGGGTGTCGTCGTCACTTGCCCCGGTGTGGTGGTAATCCACAGAGGGGTGGCGGTGAAACCGAACGGCGTCGCGGTCGGTGGCAACCAGGGCGGTTCGGATGTGGCCGTGGCTGTCGTCCATTCTGGCACGGTAGTAATGACCTGCGGCGGCAGGGTCAGCACACCAGGGATAGGCGTCGGTGGGAAAACCGGGGTCGTTGTGCCCAGGAAGACCGTGACGGTAGCCACCGGCGTCGCCGTCTGCGCCGTCCAGTAGGGCACACCGACGAGCGGAGCCGGGTTGGTAGCTACGCTGACTAACCCACAACCAAGCAGGGCCAGGAACGTGGTGCCGATAAAGAGAAAGGACTGGGCATGCGGCCGCATTATTGGTCACCCCCGGTTAAAAAAGGCAAGAACGTCAGGTGGCGCAGGTACAAGTAATGAGTAGACCAGCCATAGATGAGCGACGGGTCATCTGAGTTCGTGGTCACTTCGGCGGTGTTAGCAATGGTCTGCGGTATCTGCCCGCCTACCTGCACTGTGTAGGTAAAGGTGCGGCTGAAGTACTGGCCGTAAATAACTGGGCGCAGGTGCAGGGTCGTGCCCGGTGCAGGTGGGAATCCTTGAGGCGGCTGCGGGTCGCCACAGCAAGGAGCATAGGCATAAGTCGTGCCCCGTGAGCCAGGGTAATCTTCCACGCCGATGGTGTAACCAACCTGGGTCAGAGCCAGCGGGTCAGAGATGTTGTCGGTGATGAAGAAGACCTGACCAGACAGGGGACCATCACCCAGGATAAGCGCGGCCGCGTGCCGGGTGGTCAGGTTCGGTGCGGCCGCGTGGGGGGCATTGTGCCATTGCACATAGAGCACGTCGTAGCCGGTGATAAGTCCTTGCAATATGGCGACGTGCCAGCGGCCGCTGGTGGTCATGTCGGCGTCGTACCAGAGAGGGGCGATGAGCGCGCCGGGCGGGTTGGGATTGGGTAGCCATTGGTTTTGGCTGGTAGGCGCGGTTGGGCGGGAGCCTGCCGCAGCGACTTGCCCTGGGTTTGGCAAATGGGTGGCGTCGGAAAGGGTCTGAACGGGGAACCCAGAGACATACGATTCCTGTTCAAACCCCTTATCCCCCACAGTCCCTGTCGCGGCCGCACCAGCCAGGAGCAAACCATCTGGCGAGAGGGTGATACTCTGCCAGGTCTGCCCGTAGAAGGGATAGGTGTAGCCATTCACCCCCAGGTTAAGGGTGACGGTAGCCTCATCACAGTTGCCTTGGGTGGCTATTAGTTCGTCGCAGAGATTAGGCGCACCGAAGTCGGCCAGGTCAATGTAGGGGAGAGAGAGGCCGGACGGTTCGATGAGGTAATCGAGGTGGCCGGGCGCGATGTCGCCCTGCCAGGTCAACTGCCGGGTCACCGGGTTGTAACGTAACTCCCGGTTGGAGTTGGGTACAAAGGTAAGGGCCGCTGGCAGCGTGTCGGTCAGGGTGAAGGTGCGGGTCATGGCTTCGTAGTTGGCAAGGGTCAAAGCATAACTGGCTGTGCCACCGGGCTGAGCATAACTTGGTCCCGTCTGGCGAATGAACGCCCATGGGTTCTCCGGGTTGCTCCCCCCACCCTGCATAGGGTCGGGCAAGGCCAGGTCATAGGTGACGTTATAGACCGGCAACGCGGCCGCGGATTGGCTGAAGCTCGGCGGCGTCTGTCGGTACAGCATCCACCCTAAGAGCAAAGAAATGACCGCCAGCCAACAGGTGAAGAGGTCTTGTCGTTTTTGTGTATCAGTCATAGTAAATAGTCCGTTACCTATGCGAATCGCATTCCAGTCTCTCAGCGTAAGGCCAGGTAAGTAGCCAGAATGTCGCGGGTGCGGTAATCCAGTTGCAGGCTATCCCAAACCATCACCGCCCGATCCGATGCCACCAGGTCACGGGTAACAAGGAGATGACCGGCTGGCCGCACCACCCCACGCGCTAAGAGTGGTGTACCGGGGCTGGCCGTGCAGATGTCTGTACCCAGTTCACATTGGGTGGTGTAAGGTCGGCCGAAGCGCCGAAGGTCGGTGTCTGGCGGCGGATCACCCGCTTCATAGATGTAGGTATAGGTGACAGAAGCCGGGTAGGTGGTCAGGGAAATCAGAGGGTAGACCTCAGCTTGCAAGGCACCAGTGAGGCTGCCGCTGGCTTCGCGGTTTTCGGTCATGGCTGTCGGCGCAGACCAGGTTGTTCCCCCATCGGCTGACCAGGTGGCGTAAACGGTGTACCGGTCGCGGCCGCCTGGCAGGTTGTGACTGTCTTCGTAGTAGGCCGTCCAGCCGTCGGGTGTCGCCAGGGTACTTTGGGGAATGAACGCTCCCTCAAAATCACCATTGGTGAGCGTGCCATTGTCTGTCGCGGCCGCGTCCCAGATAGCCGTCGCCGGAACATCTGGCGTGTCGAGTTCGGCCGACAAAAAAACGGTCGCCTGGGAACTGCTGGTGGGAGCGGTCAGACTGAATGATTGGAAAGTGGTAGGGGTCACTGCGTCAGACCAGATAACGGTAGTTGCGGCCGCGTTTGTGCCCCCAGTGGCGTCGAGGCCGAGGCGTAAGGTAAAGTCGGCGGTCGCGGCCGCGTCGGCCAGACCATAAGCGGAAACGGTGAGTGGCTGTCCGGGATTGGCGACGGTGAAGGTCTGGTAGAGACCGGCCTGGAAGGGGGTTTGCTGGCTACCCCAGGTGGTGGCATTCAGGCCGGAGTAGATGTATTGCGGATTGGCAATAGCGTTGGGATAGAGGGGATTCGCGGCCGCGTAGATCGGTTGACTGTAAGGGGGCGTCGTGGGCTGAGCGGCGGGTTGAACTGTCACCCAAGAGGCATAAGCCCAGGCCGTGTCGCCTTGCTGTTGATAATCAAGATGGGCCGGGCCGGTGAGCGTTTCGCCAGGGATGGCAGGAATGGTGGTCAGGTGTTCCCAGGTAGGCGTCAGGAAACCGGTGGCTTCGTCTACCAGCCACTGAGCCAGGGTTATCTGCCCAGATGTTTGATAAGAAACGAGATAACCGAAGGCGCGGCCGCGGATGGGGGTGGCGGTAAAGGCTGTACCCGGTGTCACCGGGTTGATGTGCCAGACACCGGTTTGCACCTGGGCCGCGTGGTAGAGCAGGCCGTCTTGTTCGTAGGCGATGTGGGCGTAGTTGCGACGGTCTAAGAGGATGTGGGGGTTGCGGCCGCTGGTGACGGGTTCGTTGGCTTGGTCGGCGGGATGGGCGCCCTGGTCGGCATAGCGGTAGTAAATCTCGTTGTTTTTCTCGTAAACGACATGCAGACGGTTGACCGGGCTGAACGCCAGGCTCATCGTTTCCCCTTTGTCCATTCGCCGTACCTGAAGGGCGTTGGCTCCGCGAGCCAGCGCCAGGTGTAAAGCCCCGTTTTGTCGCCAGGCCACGGCCAACATATCGTCGCCGGTTGCGGCCGCGAGGGGGGTTTGATCTTCTCGGTCGAGCGAGAGGTTGACCAGTTGGGTCGTGACGAAGGCGGTGGGGGGTGTTGCGGCCGCGGGTGGTGTGGTGGTGGGACAATAGACGCGGCCATCACCCCCATCGTCAGGAGCCGACGGGGGGATGGACAGGTCAGGATCAACAGCCAGGGTTGCAGTGGGGGCGATAACGATGCCACCGGGGGTGGTGCAATCGCCGGGAGTGCTGGCTGGTGAACTGCAAGAGATGAGTACAAAAGCCAAAAGGAACAACGGCAGGACATAGAGCGGATCGTGGTAGTCGCGACCGTTGCGGTGCGTGGTGGTGTCCGAGGTGTACTTCTGGCTTTGAGGAACCAGAAGTGCAATCGCCAGGACAACCAGCAAGCAGGCGATGATGAAGAGGATGAGTAGAGCGGTCGTAGTGGTCATAGATAGCAGACAACACGAAGCTAAGCAGGGCTGTGCAATAAGCCTGCGCAAAAGAACAAGTAAGATTGAGAGTTTGGGAATTGGCTCCCCGTTTACAGATTTGTATCAGTCAGTATGGGGTGTATTTTAGGGGTTACAAAAATTATGCCAACGGCCTTGAGACCTGTTTTTCAAAGATTTTGACGGGTCTTGAGACCTGTTTTTTGACGGCTCTGACAGGCCTATAGACCCGTGCAATGAGAATGGCATGCCTACTGATGTTCACTGACGGGCTGGGGGGTTGATCTACATCCGACGCGGCGACAAAGCGAGGGGACAATAGGGCGAAAAAACATCAGATGATGCCTGTCGCCATTATAATATGGGTACTGGGGGTTTCGCGGGGTAAAAGGTAGCCTTGTGGGTACTTCAGCATAGGTAAGTATACGGCAATGTTACACTCTGAAACGCCTCAACGGCTCATTAATTCTGTATCCAATAAACGCTGCGAATAAAACAAGCCCACCCTTCTAAGCAACGACCGTCTGTTCGTACAATAATGGGAGTGCTTACAAAATCCGCGAATGGGATCAGAAGAACTTTGTGGCTCATGAATACATGATTTGAGGGAAAGATTGCGGTTCCAATGAAATTCCTGGGCTTGTCACAGGACATTGCAGCACCACCTTAAGCCCCGAAGGCTCGTTTGGCAACAAGCGTAGGTTTCCGTTAACATATTGTGCCCATTCATACATACCCACAAGACCCAAATGACCCTGACGCAATAGCTCCGTATATGAAAGGTCATTCACCGTAGTACCGAGACCTTGGTCTGTGATAACAACGTTTATCAAGTTGCTGTCAGCTTTGTAAAACACTTCCAGAAATACTTCCAGACATTCGGCATGTTTAACTAC
>JAGNBF010000165.1 GCA_018004935.1 Chloroflexota bacterium
GACATGATCTTGATGAGCTGCCCTGTCATAGTTCTTGAGCGCATATTGAATGGTTTGTGTCGGCTTTAGCATGAAGCAGTTCCCCTTATTGACCCTACTCTGAAGATTCTTTTAGGATGTTATCTACCTTGACAAGCATAACGTCAAATATCTGGCGCAAGCGGGGTTCGCTGTCGGCTGAGACTTGGGTAGTCAACGTCTTTTTTCCTGACTCACGAAACAACTTAAAGGTGAGGAGTTCAGTCCGTAAAGCGGCCAACCTGGATTCAGACACAATACCTTCTAATTGAGCAAAGTAAAACTGAAATGTATCAGGTGGTTGACCGTAGATGATGCTGGCGAGGTTACTTTCCCCTGGCGGCAAAACACGCACTGAGAAACCTTTTTCACCCCAGTAAATGGTGTAGCCTTGGGCCTCAGCTTTATCCAATACATAAGTGAAGAAGGGTGCGGCCGCGGCGGAACAATTCCCTAAAAACGTTTCCCGTGTCGTAAACCGCCGGGGTGCGCCGGGTTTCTGGCTACGGACGGCTTCGGTGAGACCAATGACACGAGGAACCATCGCTGTCTGCCCCTGCCCTAAAAACTGCTTGACCTCAACACCCAATACCTCTACATCGCCCATCTTGGCGTTGAGAAACTCAATCAGCCGACGTAGTTCACGTGGCAGTGTGTCAGCGACAAAGATGAGACGAATACGGCCCTGGCGCAGGTTATTCTCAACCTGTTGCCAGTAGCCTTCGGTGCTCTCTTCATCACCTGTACCAAGCAAACGGTGGATTTCCTCGTCCAGGGAAAGGTTTTGGCTTTGAGTTGTTTCCGCGGCCGCTTGCCGGAGGCGATCAATAGACCAGTACTCAGTGCCATTGGCGGCATAGTCTAGCATTTGCGCCACGACCTCACGGCGGATGCGGGTGTCGGCGGCCCGTTTGCATTCGACAAAGGTTGGGATGCCATCTTGATCGAGGAAGAGGTGATCGAGGCTCCAGATGGAGTTGCTGTTAAGGTCACCAGGAATGCCGAGTTCTCGTTTGACGAGCATCCAGCGGCGCGGTGCTTCGGGGTTGATTTGATCGCCGGGCAAGAGATCGGGGTATTGGGCCAGGGCACGCTGTAAGCTCTCTTCTTCTGCATAGGGTGTTTCAACCATCGGTATCCATTGGCCCTGATTGGGGTCCACGAGAAAAATACGTCCACTGTTCATGATAATTTCTCCTGCCACAAGTCTGTACTTATAGGTCCATAAAAACAGTTCAAGTTAACCGGGAGAGAACATTTCACTTGATGGCGGTGTGACTATTTCCTGTTCTAAACCGCTATTGTATTGAGAAATTAAAGCCGCTACATGTTGCACCTGGGGGTCTAGAGGAAGGGTTTCTTTTATTATGATGGGTTGGTTTATCAGTTGATATTGTCCATAACGAGCAAATAATGTCTCGATGTTTGATGGCACGTACAACTTTACTTGAGGTAATAATTGATGTACGCGTTGATAAATTTGTAGACCAGCCCAATCGTAATCTCCCCAATGGATACCCAATGATGGTGAATAAGCAAGCTGAGCAATAGCTTGTAGAGTTACATCGGAAACCTGCCCTCCTAGATAAATAACTACCAGTGTACCATCAGATAAAGAGTAATCCGATCGATAAAAGGGTTCCCAATTTTCGACTAAAAGTAACGCCCACTTTTCTGGCCAGGGGAGGTTTGTGAGTCGATCACTCCTGACACCGACAACCCCATATTCTGCTGTCCACTGAGCTGGCCAAACCTGTGGCTTACTTGTAAACCACCTTAATAGGATAGGTTGTATCAAGTGAGTGGCGACACCCCGTTTGCTGTTTCGTTTTTGGGCAATGTTATGTGCTCGTTGACCTTCCAGATCGATATCAATATCAGAAGCTGGATAGTTGGCATCACACCATTGTGACAAACCGTTATGGTCGGTAACGATAAGTCGTCGTCGCTGATTTTTTATTTCTAGTTCCACCAACTTCAGATTAAGCCATTCCTTTAAGACCCCCGTCGGAATTGATGAATAAGCGATAGAACCTATCGCAAGCAATGAAGTCAGATAATCTGGCGGTTTCATGATTCATGCACCCCTGGTATTGCGGTCAAAATCATTTCCTTTTCCAACTGGCTTCTCGCTCCATGACGGCGAAACAGATAATTATGAGGAATGTCGGGGCGTATTTCTGGACTGGCGAAAATTGGTAGGAAATTGTTGGTTTCGCAGTAGGCGATAAGCTGTTGTAGATTACGACTATCAATGCTTCCAACCTCATCCAAGAAAAATGGTATTCGCGCCCCTACTACTTGTTTGCGGCCTTGTAAAAGTTTAATTAGACCGAGGTACAGAACTATCTTAATAGCGATTCTTGTCCCATTGGATTCAAATTTGTTGATTTCAAACTCGCGCACAGGTTCTTTGGTATGTTCAAAAGTAATCCGAAACACCAATTGAAACATGTCTTCGAGTCGAAGTTCTTGGCCGTACTGACGTAACTGACCCAGGTAATCATTAACAAATCGTTCGCTTTCGGCTAAGTCTAATTGCGGCCGCGGCGAGAACAAATCTGGCTGAATCTGAGTTGTCTGTTCGATGGCTTTTACCAGATCACTCTCTTCTAATTCCAAGCTGATATGTTGAATGTTGGAAATGCTTACGCGGCGGATCAGATTATTTAGCTCCGTCACTTGATTCTCGACTGCTTTATAAGCTTGGATTAGCCGACTTAGCTCACCCCGCACCTGTGTCACTAATGTATTAAAATTTTCCTGGAGCAGAGCCTCAACACGAGCAATTTCCTGAGAGATACTCAATTTTTGCGTGATCCAGAGTTCAAATGAAATTTCTGGCGATTCTCTATCATATCGGGCTTCTAAAACCTGGCGCGGCCTCTGTATTTCCTCTTGTTCGCGTCGCAAATCATTTTGTTGGCGGCGTACCCGATCGTGGCTCAACCGATACGCTTCGGCCAGATCGGAGGGCAGAATTTGGTCAATTTCGGGTGGACAGGGTGTCGAGATGACGACTAATACCTGGTGTTGGCCCGAAACAACCTGAATCTGGCGGACGAGATCTGCTTCTGTGGCATAGAGTCGCTCACATTCTCGGGTATGAGCCGCTAGTTGTTCTTGAACCTCTCGTAGGCTTCTGTTAATCTGCTCCTGTTGTTGGCTTACCGCACTTAAATATGTCCGGTATTTCTCTAATGAGCCCAAACTTTCACCCAAGACATCACGTTCTTTAAACAATTCAAGTAACTCCTGGTGTTGACTGATTTCACTCTGAATCGCCTGTAAACGTTCCTTGGCTTTTTGTTGATCTTCGGCAATGTGCAGTTGGGCAGTTAGGTCCCCTATCTCACTTTGCACGCGTGACAACTGCTCACTAAGGGTCTCTTCTTCCGTTTCAGCAATAAACCAGTGTGCGTGAGGCACAACCAGACCCCCACCCCGAAAAGTCCCATCCGTGTCTATGCACTGAACCGCACGGCGTGATAATGCCAGGAAGATTTCTATATCAGTGATCATATCTATACTGAGACCAGCCAGACGCGCCGAAGCCAGAAATTTGAGCAAAGCGCGTTCTGTTTCAGTGAAACCGGCATCTGACCATAGATGAACGATGGTTTGCTGGGTCATCTGACGCTTGATGCGAGATTCGTCTTGTTGACGTTGCTTGAGACGGCGATGTAAGTTACTAACGTCTTGCGATTGGTTGACTTGCAACCGCTCTTCCAGATCAAGCCGTTGGCGTGTTAGTTCATCAAGCCGCTGTTGCACGTGCAAAACTGTGTGATACTCACATAATCTGTCTAACTCTTGCCATCGCTGAATTGTTTTGTGGACAGAAGCCCTCTCCTTTTGATTCTCTGCCAACTGCACATTGAGATTAATTTCCTCTTTGCTGGCCCTTTCTCGGTTGCTCCCAGCCGTATTATAGGCAAGGCGAATACCTGTCTGGTTTTGGTTTAACCACTGTAGATACCGTTGGCTGGTATGAAAGAGTCGCTCCTGCTGAAGGACGAGACGAGATTCCATCTCCGTTATACGCTCTGTGCGTTCCTGCCATTCTTGAATGGTGGGAGCCAGTTGGCGCAAATCATCTAATTGCCGCTGAATCCCCTGAATCTCTCGGTATTTGCGCTCGAATTGGTTGGCGATGTTGATGCGCGTTTTGATAGGGCCTGTTTCCACGATTTGAATGAGAAAGGCTTGAGTGTCGCGGGATGTCAACCTATCTAGCCGTAACAATCCCTGTAGAAGGCGACGCAAGAGACGGAAGTTGGTAATAGATAAATCGAAAAGCTGAACATTCTGTCGGGCATCTTCTTGTTCGCCGATAAGGGCACGTTCGTAGTCTTCAAAGCGGGCATAGCGACTAAAACGACGTGGAAACAAGGTTCTCTGAGCGTCTTTTAGGTGTCGGGGATAACGTTCAGGTGAGAGGAAATCATCCAGGTCAAAAGTACCATCGAAGACGAATATCTCTCGTGTTGCGGCTGTTCCTTCGCCATAAATACCGACCGTACGAATTGCGCCGTTTAAAGTACGAACCTCAAATAGTATGTAAGAACCTTCGGGTCGAAAATAGAAAGCCAGAGATTCTGCTGTTGACTTGGAAAAAGTCATGTCGCGAACATCGTGGAAATACAAAAACTGAATCAATTCGATCAGGCTAGTTTTACCAACATTGTTGGCGGCAATAAAATGGACAGCCTGCACATCCAGGTTCAGGGTGAGCAGATCAAACATGCCGCTGTTGATGAGTCCAATCCGTAAAATGCGACTACTCAATTCCGGTCTCATAGGGGGTTTCCTGAGCTGTCAGCTGATTGTGAATACGTCGTGCCATGTTTAACAACCGCTCAGCAGGTCGGCGCAAGGTAATGGTACTAGTCGTGGGATAGTATGCGACAAGCCCTTTATTGCTGAGACGTTGCCATAAATCCTCGATTTTGCTGATACCGTCCGTAGCTTCTAAACCAACCTGAGCTAAATACTCACGCCCATAACCATCACGAAACCAGTCCAGGTCGCGCCAGGGTATGTGGAGTTCAAAGAGATCACCATAAGTTTTGCCCTTTTCCATCCAGAGATCGGCCAACAAATAGAGAACTACAACCGTCTGTTTTTCCTCACTACTTAAGACCTTCCCTTCTTTTTCTAGAAAGAAAACATCTTCATCACTTTGTAAACTAAAACCAAAATAGCCAAGATGGATCTGAAACCAGGTGAAATTGGTTTTCAATGTAGTGTAAAGGGCTGCCCAATCGCGACTATCCCGATCGGATTCGCTAAATTGATAGCCGCGCAGAAGGCGGGATGTAATTTCCTGGCAATTGTCAGGTGCGGTCATACTTGGCTCCAGGTGATAGAGAAATCAGGCATCTGCAATTGAAATGTCACGAACGTATGTTGAAAGGAATGTTGAAGATGCCGGATCGCCACTTGTGGATGTTCAGTTGTCAGGGGCAAAGCAATGGCCTTAAGCTGTTCCCGTTCGCTGTAGTGAGCAAAACGAGAGAGGACATGTTGAGGCCAACTTGGTATCGTGCCAGTTATCTGTATTGATTTCCAAATGGTATCTGGGGTGATCAAGATGTCAGAGGCGATCTGTTTCTGAACTTCAGGATTATGGAGAGGGGTGGGATGCGGTAAATGTTTGCGTTGAATGATGTCAGCAAAAAACTGAGCTAATGACTCTTGATCTGCCATGCCAAATGTGCGTCGTTGTGGGGCAACGATTGTATGGTCATTCAGACTCATCCATACATCATCCAGGCGACCTAAACAGGTAGCCAGAGCTGTTTTGATGCTTTTTTCCTCTAAGAGGGACTTGATCAAGGAACGAGTGGTGTCAGCCACAGTAATGAAATGTCGTAGTATCACATGATCAATATATTCCAGGTCAATAAGCAGGCGTTGACGTCGTCCCGTTAACTCTTGAGATTGAGCCAGTAAGCCGGGACGCTGACTCAGATCGACAATACGACGACGTAAAGTTTGGATTTTGTGAGCGTACTCACCAGTAGGATCAATAAGTTCCTCCAATGGTTTCACATGGCGACGGTGAATCGTCTCAAGTTCCTGTAACCGTTGGTTAAGGGGGAGATTTTCACTCTGGCGTTTGAGATCCCCAAAAAGGCGCATACAGGCCAAGTAGTGGGCTTCACCACTTTGACGTACTTCGCGGACCAGGCGATAGAGACTATCAACCAAATCCGTCAAAGTGGTCAAACTGACTTCTTCCGCAAATAGCTGGCGCTGTAAATCATCGGTTAACTGGGCAATGGCCAGGATTTGATCACGTAGAAAGTCGGCATTGGTTAACCAACCTCGACGCTCATAATAATTGACCAGGTCGGCAACAACAGGATTGATGGTGTAACTCTGTTCGCTTTCAACAACAAGAATTGAGGCCTGACACAAGCTGTCTATAAGATTGTTTTTTTCGCCTGGATGAACACCGTGTCCATTCAGGTAGTTGAGAAGTTGAGCGTGGCTAAGTAAAGTATCTTCGGCGGCGAGGTCTACTAGAAGGGCACGATATTGATTGGCCAAAGAAAGAAAACGAGCGAAGGTTGGTAAACTCATACCACGAAGAAACCCTCTCTAAACAGGTGTAGGCACAAAAATAGCCAGTTCAACCAGACGTTGCAGATGACGTTCCACTTGAGCAGGCACGCGGCCGCGATGAATCATCACCCCCATCTCCATGTTCAGTGTCAGGGCGTACTCGGTTAGATTGGCACTGGAAAGGAGCAGGTGTTCCCCGTCGGCCAACGCAATTTTGGCATGGAGAGAACCATGTTTTCCCTCTGGCGAAAGGGGCCGTTTATCAAAAGGCCAGGTATAAATACACGCCTGCTGTCGCACCGCCTGACCCAATGCCTTCATGGTGTCATAAGCCATTTTGCCTTCACTGGCTTCTGAGGTTTCCAGATAAATGTTAATACGGACACCCCGATGCGCGGCCGCAACCAACGCTTCCGTAATGGTGACGGCTTTGTATACGGCAAAGCTGACAATATGCAGCCGCTCCTTTGCCCCTTGAATGATCTCCAGCAATGCCTGATCCGTCCGTCGTAGGGGAATAACCCCACTATCCGGCCCCGTCCATACCGGTTCTAACTGTTGAAATTGCCGCTGGTAAACGGCTGTTGCCGCGGCCGCACGCAAGGCCAACGCCACACTTTCGGGGGCAAGGGTCGGTGAATGGGTTTTCCAGAGTTGAAGGAGGGCCTGCGCCTCATCCCGTCGTTCCGCTTGGGGAATTGCAGCATTGATATTGGCCTGGAGCCGTCCCCAGTCGTGCCCCTGGCTTTGTGCCACTGCCTCAGCCAAGCGCTCAATTCGTTCCGGTGGCCAGGTGTTCACCAATTGCTGAATCCTGGCAATTATGTGGGCTGTCTGCATCGTTTTCCCTTATGCACCATTAACTCACCCAATAACCAATACACCAATAACCACTTCCTCACTCCCCCTCAAAAAAGGCCAGATCATCTCGCTCTACCGTCTTCACCAACAGCGACCGATCCAGATATTTATTGCCTCGTTCACACGATGTTTCCGGGGCAAAGAGGCAGGCATGACACGCGGCCGCGTGCAAGGTTCTGCCTGTGCGACTGGGCGGATGCTCGGCACACAAGGGATCACTGGCACAGAGTCGCGCTGCTTCCAACGCTTTGCTGATATGTCGTTCCAATGTACCTGGTTCGCCCAGGCTGACAAGACCGCCCAGTGTGCCTTCACTGTCGGGAGCCGAGGTGTAAATGAGAATACCCGCCATAGGGCCACCCTCTTTGTCGGGATGACGGGAATAAATGCGTTCGCGGATGCTCGCGGCCGCGTAACCACTTTCCAGGGCGAGTTGTCGTAATAACACATGGGCAAAGGTATGGAGGAACACATAGCGCATGCCGGGGAACCCCTGATCGGCCGGTTCAATGAAGCGGGCCTGCCGCCACTTACTGTGTGACTCCACAAATTCACCAGCGCGTTCATCAACCGCTGGTCGTGCCAGCCAGCTTTGCAACTCAGCCTCTTTGAACTGGATAAAAATGCCTTCGCCACGTACCTCACTGGCCGGAACCCAGGTTGGTTCCTGGCGGCTGAGAGGGGCCGGTTCCTTCGGAACACTCAAATCGGGATCGGTCAATTCCCCTAACGCTTCCAGGCGCGTAAACCCCAGGAGTGCTCGGACTTCACGCAAACGTTCGACCAGGACCACCTTTTCCATCGCCTTAGCATACCGTTTAGGTAAAGCAACCTGACGGAGCCGAAAATCGTCGTTGTTCAGGGCTGGGTCTACCTTTGTAAACGCTTGCCATTCCGGTGTTTTGAGATCGGGTTCTTCCTGCGGTGGCGGCAACTCTCCAGCATCTTGCTTTTTGCGGATTTCAATCGCCTGCCAGATAGCTTCCACGCTGTATTCGGAAAAAGGGCCGAGTTGGCCAATGGTCCGCAAGAGTTGTACATGGCTGACATCCAACAAGTTTTGCAGCGTTGCCCAATGATCCCCAACCAGTTTAGGCAGAAGCCCACTCTCCTCGGGGACGGCGATGGTGCTGGCAACCACCGGAAACCAGGTGTTGGATGCCCCTAGAATCAGGGTGCGGACACGGTGGGTACACCCTTCGGCTTCAAAATCGCGCAAATGCGGCCGCCGTCCCCGGCACAATGGCAGATGCTCCCGGTTTTCCTGACCAAACGCTTCACTCAAGAAACGAATCTTCTGGCAGGATTCACAGCGCACCTGCAAATCACGCGCTTCACCAGACGTGCCAAACTCAATCAGGCGCAAGAGGGCGTTCTCACAAGGGTCGCCCCGATGCACAAAATGATGCCAGGGGAAATCATCCAGATGCCCTTTTTCACAGGCCACCAGAAAACGAGCCGGGACCACTTCAGGTGACTTGCCTTTGTTGCAGGTTTCGTGCCGGTAGGCGGTGCGGTCGGGGTGAAACGGGCTTTCCTTCAGTTTGAACAGGCCCGAACTCAATGGGGCCAATAAACGGCACATGGGGCAAATCATCCAGCGGGGAAAGGTGGCTACCGGAACGCCGACATGGGCCAGACTGGTGAAGGGATCAACCGGCAAACCTATATCGGGAATGGCGGGGGGGGGCAGGAGTTTTTTGACCTCGTGGTGATAATAGCGCACCGCTAACAGGAGCCGGTTTTCAACAATGGGTTGCACATAATCGGCCTGGGTGGGCCAATCTTCCAGACCGCTGACAATGACCGAAAATTTGGGCAGGTCAATTAAGGCCCCTACCCCGTATGTAAATAACAACTGGCTGGGCCGCACTTCGCCCACACGTTTTGGTGCTTGTTTTTTATTCATAAAAATATTCGCCACGAATTTCAGGAATGAGTCCACTGAAAAAAGCCACGAATTTCACGAATTAGCACGAATTTTTCTCCGGCGTCTCCGCGTCTTGGCGTCTCTGCGCGACCTTTTTTCAGTAGAGCCACGAATGAACACGAATCGTTTTTGCTTTTATCCGTGTTTCTTCTGTCCGTGTTTATAAAATTTACGCTTTCATTCGCCCGTGTCTGTAGGCGGCACAGGCTGGCCAGGTTCATAATCCATGCCGTAATCACGCAAGATAAGGTACGCCGATGGCTCAACATCCCGCAGTGAATTCAGGCAGGTGAACAGATCTTGCCCCGGTTCCGTAGCTTGTTTGAGTAAGCCCAACGTTCGGCCGTCTTTTTGTTTCATGTAGCCAAGAATGGCTCCACCACCGGTACTGCCAGCCTTGAAGAGCCAATCATCCAGCCGTGTTTTGAGCATCGCTCGCACCAGGTCGGTCACATCGCTGCGACCCGTCACCAATCCGGCCCGTTGGCTGATACGTTCCACCGTTTTTTGCAGTAACGGATGTCCGATTTTTACCTTACCCGCCTGCTGGTTGCCGTTAAAACTCTCTTCATGCAGGCGCACACTGGCCGCTAACACCCCGGATAAGCCTCTATCCAGGGCACGCGGTGAGAAGGGCGTCACGGAGAGGGCTTCTACTTGTTGGTAGAAGGTGGCGTGGTAATGGCCGAATCGTTCATAGTGACTGAGATCCCGCGGCCGCGCCCAGTTATACACCGTACACACAATCCCCGGAAACGCCCGGCCCACGCGACTGGTGGCCTGGATGTATTCCGCCGTTGCTTTGGGCTGACCGGCGACCACCATCAGACCCAGGCGACTCACATCTACCCCAACCGAAATCATGTTTGTGGCTAAGACCACATCCAGGGGATATTTTCCCTTCCCGGCCTCTTTACGGGCCTTCGGATCAGCTGAAGAGAAAGGCGTTTCCAGTTGATCCAGAATGCGCGGAATGTCGGTGGCCCCTTTGCGTGAGGTCAGTTCTTCTACACCGTAGGTTGTGATAAACCGTTTGGACAGCCCCCGTTCGTCCATCCGTTGCAGGCGGGTACGTAGACTATCGTCCACCACGCGGCGCATCCCGCCCAGTTCGCGCATGGAGTTGAAATAGCCGATGAGGGTCATGTAGGGGTCTGCGGCCGCACCGTATTTCTCCAATAACGCCTGTGCCGCTGCCATGTAAGCCGTGTACACCCGGAGCAAAATCGTTCTCATGCGTGTCCCTGGGGCACAAACACCCAGGTACAACCGCCCTGGCGACTCCTGGCTCGATGGTTGCTGGCGGGCGAAGAAGTTATCCTCAGCCTCAAGGCCGGACGGGGGGAACACTTTGACCTGGCGCAGAAAGAGGCTGTTGACCTGATCCTGTGCCCGCCGGATGGTCGCGGTGGAGGCGATGACTTTGGCTCGTACCGTCTGGCCGTTCAGCTCCCAGGTACAAAGCTCATCCACGACCGTTTCATATAACCCCACTAACGTCCCCAAAGGGCCGCTGATGAGATGTAACTCGTCCTGGATAATCAAATCCGGCGGCCGCAACCACCCCACCTCTTTGGTTTTCACCGCCTCAAAACTCCCCTTGCGCGGGTGGCTGTCACTGTCATCCAGGTCGGGCGAGCGGTAGCCATGCCGGGGGCAATAACCGTTCACCCGGCCAAAGAGCATTTGCGTTTCCCCCTTCCAGGGCAGTTGGGCAAATTTGTCTACGGTGGCGATGAGGAGCGTGGGTAGACGGCGGTAGATTTCCTCATCTACCACGACGATGGGCAACCCTTCGCCAGGGGATTGACGGTAGCTGAACGGGCATTGGCCCTGGGGGTCGCCGCAGTATTGGAAGGTGCGACCATGCCCCACGTCCGGCGTCTGGACGCGAATATGTTTGCCGGGGTCAATGGGTTGGCCGCACCAGGGGCAGTTGGTCAGTTGATACGGTGTCCCTTTGCCGCCGGTTCCGCCTGACCATTCGCCATGATCGTGTTTCAACACCTCGGCCGCATCTTTTGTCCAGTTGGGAGTGCTTTTCTGCCCCACCCATAAGCCGATGCGGAACGGTTCATCTCCCCAGGTCGCCGGGTCTTCCTGGCGGATGATTTCACAGGCGGCCA
>JAGNBF010000066.1 GCA_018004935.1 Chloroflexota bacterium
GGGGGGGAGGAAACCCACAGCGCGGTTTGGCGGGCAGACGCCCGCCAAACCGCGCCAGAAAAGTCCCCTGCCCTGGGGGGCGGGGTTAGGGGTGGGGTTTTCTACGTTGAGGCCAAAGTTTGAGGGGGGTTTAGTCTGAAAACCCATCCCCCGTCCCCTTTGCAGGGGGAGGGGGGAAACCCACAGCGCGGTTTGGCGGGCAGACGCCCGCCAAACCGCGCCAGAAAAGTCCCCCGCCCTGGGGGGCGGGGTTAGGGGTGGGGGAAATTGTAGTAGGCAATTGCCCCACATATACCCCTATAACTGCAAAGAACCACCAAATCAATACAAGAACATAGGTTTGCCAATAACATGCCGAACTTTGGGGCGATACGCTTTAACATCATACAACTCATCCACATCCACCCGCTTAACCCCACTGGCAACCGTACTCATAGGAATGTGCGTATAGGTACCATCACGCAATGCTACCATGCGGCCGCTGGCCCCTTCGCGGATCAAATCCATAGCCATATGGGCAAAGTTCACCGCCACCATCAAGTCCAGCGCATCTGGCGCACCCGAACGCATCAGATAAGCCAGGCGTTGGTTAATAATGTTTTGACCCGTCAGCTTCTGCAAAGCCTCACCCGTAATTTCACCAATACCCCCTAACCGACGATGGCCATAAGCATCGGTTTCACCAAATTCAACCACCTTGCCACCTACCATATGTGCCCCTTCACTAATAGTCACCATGGCATAGTTGCTGGGATTATTACGCTTATCTTCCAACACCAACTCAGCCAATCGTTCCGGATCATAAGGCACTTCCGAAATAATGGCCCGGTCTACCCCGGCCAGATAAGAACTGATGAGGCTGGTTTCACCACTATTGCGGCCAAATAGTTCCACAATGGCGATGCGTTCGTGGGAGCCAGTGCTGGTGCGTAATTGGTGAATAAACTGGACACTCCGGGTAACGGCCGTGCTAAAGCCAATGCAGTAATCCGTTCCATACACATCGTTATCCATTGTCTTAGGGATAGCCACCACCGGAAACCCTTCCCGGTGCAACCGTTCCCCAAAGCTGAGGGTATCATCACCACCAATGGGAATAAGCCGCTGAATACCCAGGTGTTCCAAATTTTTGAGAACGTGAGGGGTGAAGTCCCGCAGACGAGGATCTGAGGCTTCTGCTTCTAAATGTTGTGGATCACGTAAGAAAGCAGGAACATTGCCGGGTTTTACTTTGGCGGGATTTGTACGGCTGGTATGCAACATTGTCCCACCAGTCCGGTCAATCGTCCGTACTGCATTATTGTCTAATTTGATAAAGTAATTATCAAAGTTTTCCGGTTCATCTCGATTAAATTCGAGCAGACCGGCCCAACCACGCCGTATACCGATAACTTCATGCCCCTCATCTACGGCCCGGTTTACCACGGCTTTGATACACGGGTTTAGGCCGGGTACGTCACCACCACCTGTCAAAATACCGATTTTCATACTCTACTCTCCATTTATCATTGGGTGCTTTACCATGCCCAGAGTCAGACACCCTGTTTTATTTTATTTGGGCAAAACGCCATGCTCTTTCCATCACAACTCAGCCGCAATCAAGCAGTTCCGCAAGCAAACAGGTTGGCGACTCTTGGTTTTGCCGAATCAATGGGGAAGGAACATGGGCGAACAATCGAACCGTATGATTATACTGCAATAGTATATCTTTTTGCCCATAGACCGGGTTGGTGCAGCAATTCTCAATTTGGCCTGAACGTCTAAAAATGGTGAGGCCGCCCGGCCGTCAACTGGGTGTAGCACAGCCTTTCCAGGCTGTGCGCTCTCTATACAGGCGGAGTCGGGCTTCGGCAAGCTCAGATCTCGAGGAGGTGCAGGGCGAACAGCCTGAAAGGCTGTTCTACGGGTTGGGCCATTTTCGAGCGTGTTTTTGGCGGGCCACGGTTTTAACCGTTGGTTAAATTGAGAATTGCTGGGGTTGGTGGGTAGGGTGATTGCTATGTGGATTTCCCCCACCCCTAACCCCGCCCCCAGGGGCGGGGAATTTTCTCAGGCGGGCAAAATGGGGTGCGTTGCCCCATTTTGCCCGTGGATGGGGGTTCCCCCTTCCCGATTTGGGGAATCGTTGGGGGGATGGGTGGGCACTAACCCTATTCCCAGGGGTGGGGAATCTTTTATGGGCTATTTTTCGCGGGGGGACGCCCGCGAAGAATAGCCCAATTGGGGGAGTGGGTAATTGCCTGAGAATTATTCCAGTAAAATGCGGGCATCGGCGACGCGCCACCAGACATTGACCTTGTCCCCCACGTGGAAGGCTCCATACCCTTGGCCTCGGGCATTTTGAGCACGGACGACTAATGTTTCGCGGTTATCTATCCCCACAACATAGCGTGTATCGGTGCCGATATAGACAACATCACGCACGACTCCTGGTAAATATTCGCTAACTGGGGTAACGGGCGTTTCCCCAGATCCGCTGAGGATCAGTTTTTCTGGGCGCATGGTCAACAGAATGGGCTGACCGGTGGTCATTTCACCGGGGCGAATGGGAGCGGTGATTTTTTGTCCGGCGACGAGGATGTAGCCTACGTTGTTGCCGTTGAGGCCAATAAGTTGGCCGGGCAGAAAGTTTGTTTCACCAATGAAGTCGGCGACGAAACGGGTGGCAGGGTTTTCATAGAGGGATACGGGATCATCTACTTGCAATAGTTTGCCCTCGTGCATCACACCGATGCGATCGGACATGGTAAGGGCTTCTTCTTGGTCATGGGTAACATATATGAAGGTAATGCCCACCTGTTGTTGCAGGTGTTTGAGTTCTAACTGCATGGCTTTACGCAGTTTAAGGTCTAGAGCGCCCAGGGGTTCATCCAGGAGTAAAACGGCGGGTTCGTTGATAAGGGCACGGGCGAGGGCGACCCGTTGTTGTTGCCCGCCGGAGAGTTGGGTGGGGCGTCTGTCTTCTAAGCCGGAAAGTTGCACAAGTTCGAGCGCGGCCGCGACGCGCTTCATCTGCTCTTGTGCCGGGACACGTTTGACCTTCAGCCCAAACGCCACATTTTGCCCCACCGAAAGGTGCGGAAATAAGGCATAATTCTGAAAAACAGTATTTACCGGGCGATGATTGGGGGGCACAACCCCCATCGGCTGGCCTTGAATCATCACCTCACCTGCGGTTGGCTGTTCAAACCCGGCAATCATGCGCAAAGTCGTGGTTTTGCCACAGCCACTTGGCCCCAGTAAGGTAAAAAACTCTCCCGCATGAATCTGTAGATTCACCTGAGAAACGGCGGCTAACTGTCTGGTTCCCCGCCTGGTTGTAAACAATTTGCTTAGATTGTGTAATTCAACCGCTATCTCACTCACGCCTCACCCTGTCCCGTCCGCCGCAAACGCTCCGCCAGCAGAATTGTGATAATTGACAATACCATAATCAACGCTCCCAGAGCCACCATTACCGGTAAGCGCCGGGGAAAACGTAGTTGTGAATACATATAAACAGGTAACGTAGACTCCGTGCCCATGATGAACACGCTCATTGCGTATTCATCAAACGAAGTCGTGAACGCCGTCAAAAAAGCGGCCACCAGGGCAGGGATACACATGGGTAATGTTACCCGCCATTGCGCCCCCCAGTAACTGGTGCCTAAATCCATGGCGGCTTCTTCCAGATTGGCAGGAAAACCAGCCAGCCGTGAAGCCAGAATAAGCATGACGGTAGGGATATTCAACACCACATGACCCAAACCCACTGTCCACAGACTTAGCTCCACATTTATCATTTGGCGGAACAGAATGAGCAGGGCCACCCCGATAACCACCGAAGGTATGACCATGGGCAGAGCGGAAACGGTTAAGAAGGCACTTTTGCCGGGAAAATCAAAGCGCATGATGGCAATAGCGGCCATTGTGCCTAAGATGGTGGCGACCAGAGAAGAGATCAGGCCGACAATGACGCTATTTTGTAAGGATGTCAACAGTTCCCGGGCCTGCAATAAATCTTGATACCAACGGGTCGTAAATCCTGTCAGGGGGAACCGCAGGGATGAAGAGTCATTGAAGGAAAAAAGGATTAACAAAATGATGGGTAAATACAGAATAATGGCAAATAAGCCATAGTAGAAAGCAGAAGGTGTCAGCCAGGTTTGTCTTTTCACTTAAACTCCTGCTAAATCAGATAGGCGTACAAAGCGACCGAATATAAGAAGGGGTAATAAGACGACAACGAGCATAACCAGGCTCATTAAAGCGCCCATTGGCCAGTTGAGGGCACGCAGGAATTGGTCCAGGATAATGTTGCCAAACATGATGCCATTGGGGCCGCCAACCAGAGCCGGGGTAACGTATTCGCCTACGGTGGGGATAAAGACGAAGAGAAAACCGGCAATGACGCCGGGTAAACTGAGTGGTAGGGTGACACGGAAAAAGGCTTCCCAACGAGTACACCCCAAGTCCGCGGCCGCTTCCAATAAACTCTTATCTATTCGCTCCAAGGCGGTGAAAATGGGCAGGGCCACAAAAGGTATCCACACATATACCAAGGTTACGATTACCGCATCCGCACTATAGAGCAACAGCGGCGAATCTACGGTAAAACCAATCCACTCCAACAACGAGGCCAATGCCCCATCTGAACCTAAGATGACTTTCCAGGACAATACTCGCAGTAAATAGCTCACCCAGGCTGGTACGATAATGATGCTTAATAAGGTGAATTTCATGGCTCCGGCCTGAAACGTCAGGAAGTAGGCAAGGGGATAAGCCAGGACTACTGTGTAGAGTGAAACCCATAGGGAAAGAACGACTGAGCGCCACAGTAGTTTTTGCATGGCGGTATTGGCGAAAAATTCCTGGTAATGGGCCAGGGTAAATTGATCCCGTTCGGCCCCAAAACTGCCTGCCCGAAAGGAGAACAAGACCATGATGCCCAAAGGCAACAAAAAGAGCAGTCCCAGGAAGAGGACGGAAGGAGTCATTAAGATGAGAACGCGGCCGCGGTTTTCCATATACGTTTAAAAACCGGGTTTTTCATTGAAAAACCCGGTTTCTTACTATTGGCTATTCACCTTTTACTGTTCAGATCTCCCCTACGGAGCAACTTTCACCTCATCCCACAAATCCACCCGCGTCTGCCGTTGTTCTTCCGTGAGTGGTTGATAAAAGACCGTGCGCTCCGTTAGCGTCTCTGCCTGATCCAGGTCCATAAAATCCACCACATATTCATCAATCAAGGGCAAGGCGTCAAGGTTCGCTGAACCATACCAATACTCATTGGCAAACGCCGCCATAGATTCGGTGGCAATCGCCGCATCCAGAAATTCATAGATCAAATCCAGGTTCTGGGCGTCTGCACTGACACCAAATCCACATACCCACCCCAAACGACCCTCCGTTGGTTGTACATAGGCCACCTCATACCCCTCAGATTGGACAAAAGCATACGCATCCTGCCAGGCATTAACGATAATCCAGGCATCTTCTCCCTTGGGTAGTTCATAGGCTTCGGTGTAATCGGTCCAATAGGTGAGCAAGTTCGGCTTTAATTCCAGCAACTTCGCTTTGATCCGCTCATCATCTTCAGGCGTGGTGTTCCACGGGTCCAGCCCCAGGGCTAAGGCGGTCATGGCATAATTAGACTCCCCTGAATCCCACAAGACCACATGACCAGCATATTGTTCATCCCATAAATCGGCCCAGGAATCGGGCACTTCGGGCACTAAATCCGTACGCACCAGCATAGATTCGTATCCCCAATCCCAGGGAACAAAATATTGTTCGCCATTAAACTGCCCCATTTGAGCAAAATCGGCCTGAATACCATCCCAATTGGATAGGCGGCTGGTGTCAATGGGTTGTACCAACCCTTCATCCACGTATAACTGCCACCAGGAGTTGCAAGGATGGACCAAATCGGCATGAAAGCCAGATTGTATCTTAGCAAAAGCTTCCGCATCTTCAGCGAAAAAACTATATGTAACCAGATCCGCCAATTGGTCGCCGTATTTTTCCGTAAAGGGGGCATAGAATTGTGGATAACCGATGGCGTCGTAACCGCTCCACTCTAGAATGACCAAAGGCTCATCGGATGATACTGCCTCTTCGGATGTTGTTTCATTAGCACCAGATGATGTTGTGTTGGTCTCCCTACTACAACCCGCCACAACCAGAACTAACAAAACCAGGTAAACCATGAAGCTACCAGAGGTAGCACGCTTCCAAAAATCGTTCATTAGGCATCCTCACGTCTAGATATTTGCTCTGTGGTTTGTTGTCAGAGCAATCATTCATTGTACTAATAGTTGGGACTAAATCAATAATAAGAGGGTATATTTTGTAGGTTGATTCGCTCATCCCCCGGCGATTTCCGGCGGGAAGGGGGAAACACCAGGCGGGCCGGTAATGAATGGAGCGCGGCCGCGCTCCATTACCGGCCCATTCTACACGTTTGACCCTCTCCCTATATTTTCTCCTTTTGCCTGTGTCACCTTTATCCCATTTCCCTCTCTAAGACAGGTAGAAAACAGTGATCAGTGACTGAATACCAGTAACTACTAAACCCGTTGCCTGAGCTTGTCGAAGGCAAAACGGGCTGAGACAAGCTCACCCCTCGAGCGGGTTAGTCGTTACGAATACCAACTAAATGTAGGAGCAAGCAATAACATGTCTCTACTCAGTGAAAAAGATCGCCAACATCTCATACAGGAATTTACCGGTTTGCAACACCCGGTTCATCTTATTGTGTTTACCCAGGAATTTGAATGCCAGTTATGTCGGGAAACCCGCCAGATTGCTGAAGAGGTAGCCGCCCTTTCAGACATGATTAGCCTGGAAGTATTGGACTTTGTGGCTGATGCGGAACAGGCCAGACAATATAACATTGACAAGATTCCGGCGACGATCCTCATGCAGGGAGGGGATGCGGTCAAAGATTTTGGCATTCGTTATTATGGCGTTCCTTCCGGTTATGAGTTTAGTTCGCTCATATTTGATATTTTGATGGTAGGCCGGGGTGATTCGGGGTTGGCGCAACCAACACGGGAATGGCTGGCCCATTTGACAGTGCCGGTACATTTGCAGGTATTTGTTACCCCTACCTGCCCCTATTGTCCACGAGCGGTGTTGTTGGCTCATCAGTTTGCGATGGAAAGTGATCTGGTAACGGCGGATATGGTGGAAGCTACGGAGTTTCCAGATATGGCGATAAAGTATCAGGTGATGGGTGTGCCGCGTACGGTCATCAATGAAACGATCTTTCAGGAAGGGGCCGCGCCGGAAGGGCATCTATTGGCGAAGTTACAACAAGCGATGGCACAGGTATTGGCTGTGTAGGAGTTAATGATGATAAAGGAAAATGGTAAACAACCCCCGGTAGTTGTTTTTAGTACCCCAACTTGTGGTTACTGTAATATGGCGAAGCAGTATTTCCGGCAACACAATATTCGTTTTCGGGATGTGGATGTGAGCCGGGACGCGGCCGCGGCGCGAGACATGGTGCGTCGTACCGGCCAGATGGGTGTGCCTGTCATTGATATTGGCGGCAAACTCATCGTAGGGTTTGATAAACCCAAAATTAATCAACTTTTAGGCTTGAAGGAGTATTGAACATGACCATCGAACCACTCGGCACTCGAGTTTTGATAAAACCGCTAGAACAAGAAAGTACAACCCCTAGTGGTCTGATCCTGCCAGAAACGGCCAAAGAAAAGCCCCAACAGGGGATGGTAGAGGCTGTGGGTAACTCAGAGCAGATGACCAGTGGCCTGACGGTAGGTGATCGGGTGTTATTTCCCAAATACACGGGTAATGAAGTGCAGTTAAACGGCAAGGTTTACCTGGTAATGGAAGAAAACGAGATTTTAGCCCGCATCAGACTGTAGCCAGACCGTCTGAGGAGGAGAAGAAAAGAGGCTTCCCGCGAGTATCTCGCGGGAAGCCTTTTTTTTTAGTTTGATCGTTTGCGGAAACCGTAACCGTTCAGTTTTGTGTACGGCCAAAGGGCATAATCTGACATTTTCCCGCCATGTCGCCGTGCCACCCTGTTGCTTTATCGCCACGTTGGGTTTGTCCGAGGCCACCCCCACCCCTAACCCCGCCCCTGGGGCGGGGAACCTTTCTAAGGGGCATTTTTCGGAGCATTCGCCCCGAAAAATGCCCCATGGGAATTCCCCCCTTCCCTCGGGAATCGGCAGGGGGGATGGGGTCAATGAAGGCGTTACCCGATTAAAAATTTAATGAACAATAACCGCCGGGCGGATTAAGGGAATGCTTACCCTTCAAATTGAGAATTGCTGGCGATGTTGTTTGCTCCTTCTGTTGGCTTATGTTATCGTTTATTCAAATTATAAATACTCAAATTGTGAGTAGCTTCATGCCTCTGGAAACTCCCTCCGCCATTGAATATGTTCTTTTAGGTTTTGTGCGCCAGCAGGCCACACATGGTTATGATATTTACCAACAATTAGCTGAACCTGATGGGTTTGGGCAAGTGTGGCGACCCAAACAGAGCCAACTTTACGCCTTGCTTAACAAACTCGAAACGGATGGTCTGTTGACCTCTACGCTGGAATATCAAGAGGCGCGGCCGCCACGTAAACTCTTTCAACTTACCCCCAGTGGCTTGGCAACCTTTCTCACCTGGACCCAAGAGCCGGTGCGCCACGGGCGACAGTTGCGGCTGGAGTTTTTGGGCAAATTGTATTTTGCTCGACAGGAAAGTATGACCGCGGCCGCGCTCCTGCTCCATCGTCAGCAATCCCTCTGCCAGACCTGGCTCGACCGCGAACAAACTAACCTGAACCGTTTCTCGACAGAACCTTCTTTTGCTTATTTGGTCCACACTTTTCGACTGGGCCAGATTCAGGCAATGTTGACCTGGCTAGGACAATGTGAACAGATCTTACTCCCCCAGGAGTCCATTGGAAAAAGGTAAAAATAGTGGTTCTTTGGGAATTCAGGGGGTAGACACCAGATGTACGGGCTGGCCTTGTGCCTGCCCGGTGTGGGGCAACCACAAGGGTTGCCCGTACCCCACGAAATCCTGAAGACCCAAAATAGTTAAAAGCCCGGTTTCTTTTTTTCTGGAAGTGACAGTTAAATTAGTCAGAAACCAGGCTTTTTGCAGTGGTGTACCCATTAATAAGGATCTTTGTTCATGTCAAAACAAAATAAAATGGGTTTAGGGTTAAGTTTGTTGGTTTGCGTTTTATTATGGGTAGGTTGTGGCCGAAATGATGCACCAATGCCCCTGACCGTATTCGCGGCCGCGTCCCTGACCGATGCGTTTACTGAAGCTGGGGAGATTTTCTCCGCGACCCATTCTGACATTGTCGTGACCTTCAGCTTTGCCGGGTCCCAAGAATTAGCCACCCAAATCGGTGAAGGCGCCCCAGCCGATCTGTTTGCCAGTGCGAATCAACAACAGATGGCTGTAGCGATAACCAGCGGCCGCATTAATGCTGACGCGGCGCAAATTTTCGGGCAAAATCGGTTGGTGGTTATCGTTCCCCATGATAACCCGGCGGGCATCACCACCCTGGCCGACCTGGCAAATGCAGGGGTGCAACTGGTATTCGCGGCCGCGGCCGTACCCGTTGGTCAATACACCCTTGATTTTTTGAGCAAAGCCACCGTTGCTCCCGGTTTTCCGGCTCGCTATGGGGAATTGGTACAGGCCAATGTTGTCTCTTATGAACAAAATGTTCGGGCGGTGCTGACCAAAATCAGCCTGGGTGAAGGAGATGCCGGGGTGGTGTATGCCACTGATGTCACAGGCACAGAGGCAGAAAATGTGATAGTGCTTGACATCCCTGACTCCCTGAATACCATCGCCCAATATCCGATAGCGATGTTGAATGATAGTGCGAATGAAGCCGCGGCCGCGCAATTTATTAGCTTCATCCTGTCACTAGAAGGTCAGGCCATTCTGGCAAAACACGGGTTCATGCCGCTGACAAATCCCTGAATGTAACATTCCGCGCCGATTCTAAGAAATCGTTCGTATTTAACTTAGGGATCGCTCGCAAATAACTTGAGGACTTACGGGGTTGCTCAGTTGGTCTCCTGACCGTGCTCGGTGTGGACACCGGCCACAGCGCGTAAGTCCTAACTTTTGAGTTTGCTGTGGCCGGTCTCCTGACCACACCACCCAAATTAACTTTGAGTGAACCCTAAACCACGCGCCAAGATGACTCGAGCCACCCATCTCTGGTATTTTACCGCCCTTCCTTTACTCCTTTTCCTGGCCTTGCCTCTGGTTGCCTTACTCTGGCGCACTCCCCTGGCGGACCTGGGCGAAAATCTACGCCACACCGGAGTGGGTCAGGCGGTGCGCCTTAGCCTGTGGACGAGTAGTGTGACGGTGATTCTGACCTTTGTATTGGGAACACCTGTCGCCTATCTGTTGGCACGACGCCAATTCCGCGGCCGCACCCTCCTCGACACCCTCATTGATTTGCCCACCGTGTTGCCCCCGGCGGTAGCTGGTGTGGCTCTGCTCATGGCTTTTGGGCGGCGGGGGTTGGTGGGTAGTTTGCTGGCCGATTGGGGCATCACCCTGGCCTTTACACCGCTGGCTGTTATCATGGCCCAGTTATTTGTGGCCGGGTCGCTGTATGTGAAAAGCGCGGCCACGGGGTTTGCCCGTATCGAAAAAGAGCTGGAAGAGGCCGCCCGGTTGGATGGGGCGGGTGAAGGTGCGGTTTTTTGGTACGTACTACTACCCCTATCACGTGGATCGTTACTGACCGGGGCCATTCTCACCTGGGCACGAGCTTTAGGTGAATTCGGTGCCACTATTATCTTTGCCGGTAACTTCCCCGGCCGTACCCAGACTATGCCCCTGGCTATCTATCTCGGTTTTGAACTAGACCTGGAAGTGGCCCTTACCCTGGCCACTATCTTGCTGGTGCTTTCTTTTTGTACCCTTGCCCTGGTCAAACGCCTCATCCGCCCCCACTAATGGGGTAAAGACTATGAGTATACCCATAAATCGTGGGACACAGACCTGACAGGTTTTAGAAACCTGTCAGGTCTCCCACAAAATGTAGATATACTCAAAGACTATTTGGGTCTTGACGAATTCAAGGGGTTGGCACTCTACGTAATTGTCCAAGAATAACCCCCCTTAATATAGCTTTTAAGAAAAAGGGCATGGTTCAGGTTAGCTTGCCGACTTTTGAACCACGCCAGAAAAAGATTTTGACTGTACGGGCAACCCTTGTGGTTGCCCCAGTGGAGGGCAGGCACAAGGCCAGCCCCTACTCAAAATCATTATCTTAAGGTCTATAGTTTAGGACTTACAGGGTTGCTCGAGCCGGTCTCCTGACCGCGCTCGGTGTGGCCCGGTGGGGACACCGGCCACAGCACGTAAGTCCTAAGTTACTTATTTTCCCTTATTTCGCGGCCGCGTCGGGCAAAAACATCTCCTGAAAGGTCGTGAACTGGTCCACATCAGCCATGATCGCCAGGCGATCCCCAGGGGCAAACTGGTAGTCGGCTGAGGGGTTGGGGTGCAAGGCCCCGCCGCGCATGACCCCTACGACAGAAGCCCCGGTGCGGCCGCGAATCTGCAACGCCCTGATTGTCTGACCATGCAGGGGGCTATCCTCAGGCAACGTCACCCAATTCAGGGCCAAAGAACGCGTCGCCCGGCGCAACTGGGCCATCGTCTTGTACTCATGGTGCGCCTCATACAGCGGCGCGTACAACTCATGGCGCACCTCATCCATAAACGGCTCAATCTCCATCGCCGGAATATTCAGATGGAGCAAAGCCTGCCGGGTAATCTCCAACCCGGCCTCAAACTCCGGTTGCACCACCTCATACACCCCCTGGTCATGGAGCAATTTCATCTGCTCTACCCCTTCGGCGCGGGCCACGATGTGCACCTGGGGGTTGAGATGGCGCACCTGGGCCACCACCGTCTGGGTGATGCTGGTGACGGGAATGGTGATCAATACCAGACGCGCCTGAGGAATCGCGGCCGCGTCCAGCACCAACTCCTGCGCCGCATCGCCATAAATGATGGGGAAACCGGCCGCCTGGGCCTGCTCCAGCCGCCATTGATCCAGCTCAATCAAAACAAACGCCTGCCCCAGCCGTTGCAACACCTGGGCCACATATTGCCCGACGCGGCCGCTACCGGCAATCACCACATGATCGCGCAACCCGGTTTCGGGAATATTCATCGTCTGCAACGGTTCACGGGGTAGGCGGCGTTGGCTCAAGGCATACAACGGGCTGGTCAGACCGGAGAGGAGCGGCGTCAACACCATTGTGATAATCGCCGTCGTCAGGGTCAGGGCGTATAAATCCGGGCTGATGGAGTTCGTGCTCAATCCCACTCGCGCCAGCACAAACGAAAATTCCCCCACCTGGAACATGCCCAAACCGAGGGCGAAGGGCACAACATTGCCATATTTGAAGATGCGGCTCAATCCGGCAAAAATGATCCCTTTGCCCAATGCTACTAGCAAAACCACCAGGAGCACCGTGCCCAGATTAGCCCACAAAAAGGCCGGATCGAGCAACATGCCCACCGAAGCAAAGAAGAGCAGGCCAAACAGATCACGCAGGGGGATGATGTCGCTGAGAGCCTGATGGCTGTAATCCGATTCGCTCAACACCATCCCGGCGATGAACGCGCCAAAGGCAAAGGAGAGGCCAAACAGGTAGGTGGCGTAACCCACCCCCAGGCCGATGGCCGTAATCGCCAGGAGAAACAGTTCGCGGGAGTTCCAGCGGGCGATGTGGCGCATGAGCCAGGGGATGAGCCGGGTTCCCAGGAAAAACATGAGGACGAGGAAGAGGGTGGCTTTGATCGCGGCCGCGGCCAGCACCTCCAACCCTTCTGCCAAATCGTTCAACTGGGGCAAAATAATCATTAGCGGCACCACCGCCAAATCCTGCACAATCAACATGCCAATCATCACCCGGCTGGAGAGCGTACCCAGCCGCCCCTGGCTCATCAACGTTTTCAGAATCACCATCGTGCTGGATAGGGCGATCATCCCCCCAAACCAGAGGGCGTCGTTCCAGCCCCAGCCCAGCAACTGCCCCACCCCATACCCCACCAGAATAGTCAGCACCATCTGGATAGGTGTGCCGATGAGGGCGATGTGGCGGACGGGTTTTAGCTCTTTGAGGGAAAACTCCAGCCCCAGGGCAAAGAGGAGCAAGGCCACTCCAATCTCCGCCAGCAGTTCGATGTCGTGGATGTCGGTGACGGTGGCTCCGCCGGTGTACGGGCCAACCAGCACCCCCGCCAGGATGTACCCCAGGATCAGCGGTTGCTTAAACCATTGCGCGATCACCCCGCCTATCAAACCGGCCACAACGATCAGGGCAATGTCGGTGGCAATTCCCATCGGTGTCACCTCCCACAAAAATGTAGGGCGATTTGGCAAATCGCCCGGACGATTTACCAAATCGTCCTACAAATTTTCATCTGTCATAAGGAAGTTTATAACCAGAAGTGGGAGATGGGGCAACGCGGCCGCAATTTCAAAACAGAGGGTAGGGGTGGGGCAACCGGGGGAACTGTGTGCCGAACGGGTAACGCTGTTTCCCGGTTGCCTCACCCCGGTTGCCCGGTGGATGCCTGGCCCGCACCGGGGCGAGGCAAGTGGGAAGTCACACCTACCGTTTAGCCTCTGCCTGGCCCACCTGCCCCGCCCCTACCCTGTGTCTGCTCTGAAACGAGAACTGCAGGACCATTTCTCAGTACCCTTTTCTCGTTCCTACGCTCCGCGTGGGAACGCTCCGGCGACGCTCCGCGTCAAACTTGCGTCACCTATAGACTATCCAGACCCGGAGCGATACAAGGTGAAGATGGAGCCGATATGTTCATGCACAACGTTGACCCGCAGTTGCACCAGGCATTCTTCTAGCGACGAGAAAATAAACGAACCCAAAGCCACCCACAAAAAAGGACGGCTGTAACCGGGCGTGGCAAAGGTGTGCAACAGGAACAACGCCTGGATGATGGCCCCCAGTTTGGCGGAGTAAAGATGCAGGTTGGACATCTGGCGGAACTTCAGCCAGCCAATCGCCAGGGAAAGGGCATAACTCCCCACCGCCAGACCGATCAGCCCCATATTCTGGCGGATGGCTAACGGTTCGAGCAGGTAGAGCCACGCGGCCGCGGACACAAACAAAAGATTATCCGCCAGGGAATCCAGCTTACTCCCCAACGCCGTGATCATGCCCCAGCGGCGGGCCAGCCAACCATCCAACATATCCGTGCCCCCGGCCACAATAAACACCAGCCCCACCCACAACCCCTCACCCCGCAGAGCCAGCACCCACAGAACGGCAATCAGCCCCAAACGGGACAGCGTCAGGAAATTCGGCAGGGTCAAAGGGATGGTTTTCATGTTTGTTATTGAAAATTTACGAATACTACTCATAATCTATGCCATTGATCGAGTCGGCATCCAGACCATACTTGTTGTAGGTTTTAACAGGAAGTGGGGTGTAGCACGGCTGTGAACCAGGAAAACAAAAAGAGCCAGACTTACAAAACATGCCTGGCCCTTTTTCATCGCGATACTGCCATGATCAAGACTTCTGATTGTTTTTCCATTTAAGGGCATGCTGGTGGATCAATACATTCGTACCAAATGAGCAACCGGGCGGCAAAATACCGTTTGTCCCGGCTCTATCTCTGGCTAATACCCGCCGATAGTATGGCGGTTCCGGGTCTCCACCAGGGGTTATATTGCTGAACGGATGCGGCCGCACCAAAATCACGATACTGGAACTGCTTTGTATCCAACCGGGCAAAGAAACAATCTCTTGAACGATTTTGCTCATGTCAGGACTATACCGCCTGTCTGGAACAGCAGGGGGTAGGTAAATCCAACTGTCGCCACTCTGAATTGTCCAGGGGGTATAGGCTTCCGTTAATATTCGCGTGGTACTGGATGGAGGGTTAGTTGGGCTAAAAATGGCCGGGAATGTAGCCCGCTCACCATAAAAGCGTAAGGTTAACCCATTTGTGAAAGGGCCATCAGGTCGAAAATCCAGGAAAGCTTTCAAAATTGTGGCTCCTACCGGTAACCCTACATTGTTAAAGCGAAAGCCGCTCGCGATTCTTTTCCCATTAGCACAATGACCAAAATAGATCTCTGAGTGACCAGTATTTGTATTTCCGGGACAAGGCTCCTGATCGGCGCGGGAGCCGGCGTCACCGCTACTGCTGGTAATGTTGAGGGTCATATCGGGTGGATCAACCAACACAAACGCGACCGCGTCTGCCACAACCCAATTGCCAGATTGTGCCTGTGCCTGCCACACTTTCACATATTCCTGCCCATTACCGCTAAACGCATATCGGCCCAGGTATGCCCACCGCTGGCTACTACGATTTCGGAAACGGTTTTGATTCCAGGTAACTTGAGGGTAACTATGAATGATCGTCCCTGGCTTAAGGTGCTTGATCTGATAGACAGCCTCTATTGTTTGGTTACTTGGTTCAGGAGGTAAGTAAACGTAAACGTCATATTCAGCAGGGATTAGTTGATTAGGGGCTGGCGTCCAGGTGGCTGAATTAAACCAACCTGCCCCTTGAGTATGATGAAATGTGCTATCCCAACAATCACTACCGGTACACGGGACAGATGTCCAACTTCCCGTGGTGCTAAAGCGGGTGCTATTGTTGTCCAGAATAGTAGTATAAGAACTGAAAATGGCAGGGGTTAAACGTGGGTCTGGTGAGCCGGTAGGGTAAATGATAGGTACGCCAGAGGAGTAGATGGTAGAGTTGCTGATATTCGGGAAACTGGCCCAATGATTAATGCTGGGTTGTAAATTCCCCCAAGGGTCTTGGGAAGCAGAGAGCCATCCATAAGGATTTATTTTATTGTCGCTCCGTTTTAAAGCGTTTAGTAAAGTGAAATGTAAATGTGGCCCACTTGAATTACCCGTATTGCCACTGATGCCAAGAACGGTACCGCTAGATATTTCTTCACCTGTTTTAACCATCAATGTATTCATATGACCATAGATCGTTATATATTGCTCATCTTCGGTCATCATACGAACAAGTAAACCAAACAAAGTATGATTTGGAGTGTCCCACCCTGCTTCAATGACAGTCCCATTGTGGGTTGCCAGTACATAATCATAGGCATAAGCATAGTCGACCCCGTCATGACCGCTGTAACCATAGGGGTCTGTATTAGTATCTTCATAGTGAATGCCATTATTATGCAAAATTTCACTGGTGATCACATGGGGTGAACTTAACGTGTATTGTGCATAATCTAGCTCAGTGCAATCCACAGGCCAGTCATTACAATAAACGGGAAACTCGTGATCAAAAACATTGGAAACATAGGTTGTGTCGAAGTAGGGAGGATATAAAAACTCATCGGGTGGTTGTGATTGGACAACTTCAATTGCATCAACAAAGATGTAGTACAGAATGAACGGAGCGAACAATACTATCAATAGGATAACAAATCGGTTCAGATTGGACATAAAGGCCTCCACTAATCAAAAACCCTTAATCTGTAAGTAAGTCTGCTTTCCAAACGTGAATCGCGGGTACGAAAAACTCCGGCAAAACAAACCGCCAATTACCGGTATTAAGATTGAGAATATATATCCCTGGATCATGCTCGTAACTGTAGTCAGAAAAAACGAACTCCAGTCCATCTGGTGACCAATCGCCACTTAGGACACTGAATCCTGATAAGGTCATTTGTGCTTGTAGATTGGTGCCATCTGCACTGACTGTGTAGAAGGTGTAGGGAACACCTGCTAACAGAAACTCAATGGTTGCGTTATCTGTAAGCCAGCGGAGAGCAATAACGTGAGCCTGAATACCGGGACTTGAAGATTGTGAGAAAACAAGCGTAGCAGGTTCACTATTGCCAATTGGCTGGACATACATGTTTAATCCACCATCACCCGTATAGCTATAAGCTAATAAATAATCTCCATCAGAGGAGAGGTGGTAGAAGGCAATAGGCGACAAATTTGTAAATTCAATTGCTGTAATGACTTCTGGAGATGGGTTATCACGACATACTTTTTCCAGAGTAACAGACGCAAAAGGGATTTCAGGTTGTTGTTTGTACATGACCAGACAGTTAGACTGATCCCAAAAGTCGAACCCACGTACTGGTTGCTCTGCACTGGTATAGACTGAGATAGGTTCTGAGCCATTAACATCAGTCATGTAAATACAACAATCCGCCTCAAATGCTATTTGTTCGCTACTAGGGGCAAAACGTATCCTTGAGACAGCAATGTTGTAAAAAGAGGAAAATAAGCCATTGGTCAATTGTGAGTTTTGCAGATTATGGCCGTTTGTATCCAGAAAGTAATAACCCTTTTGTTCAGCTAGTTCAGGCGGCAAACTCCGTGAATCATGGCAATCATCCACAATAGTTTCTGGACAAGGCCAGCCAGAAAAGAAAAAAGACCATGTTACGTCAGGAAAAGGTGTAAAAGTTGGCTGGGGGGTAAGTGGCGTTGCTGTTGGCACTGTAGGGTTGGCTTGAGCCTCAGCAGTTAATACATCGTACATTGTCTGGGTCATGACCATAGCTGTTGTCACTGTAGCGGCAATGCTTGTCGCTGTGGCGGCATCAGGGGGAGACGTAGGCGTTGGCCCTATCGTTGGTGTAGGCGTGTACTCAGGTGTAGGCAAAGCGGTACTCGTTACACTTTCTACAGCCGATGTCATGGATGGGGTAGGTATAGGTGCTGTCAGAGAGGTTGTTGTACCGGAGATCATCGTCGCTTCATCAAGTGCTTCTGGAGCACACCCTACAAATAGACCAACAACGAGCAGAAACAGCCTGACCGATGCCTTCATAAAACACCTCGTAAACAAATTGAAACAGGAATTGACTGATAGCACTGATTCCTCAATCTGGTGATGGCAACTCAGGAAGAGAAAGCCAGGCAGGAAAACGGCTGGAAATTCCAGCAGGACCAACCGGCATAGGCACACTACCAGGGGAAGATAACCATACTTGATCCTGAACAGTAAAGGTCAATTGTGTCCCATCCGGCAACCACACCGGATCATAGACGATTGTTGCTGTAAAGCTGGACAGCGGCATTATTTCACCGGTACCGATTTCAACCTGATAAAGATTACTATGCAGGGCAAGCGGATTGCGATCGGCTAAGGGATCATCGGCATTTTGCCGATAAACATAAACCAGGGATTGTCCATCAGGCGCCCATACTGGAGCATAACCATGCCCGGTATCTACACCTTCAGCCAGCCTTTTCAACGGTTGCCCCTGCCTATCAGCCAGCCACAATTCACCAACACTAAATGGGGTACTGGTATCAGGCATAAGGATGTAAGCCAGATATTGACCATCCGGTGACCAAACAGGATAGGAGAGTATCCAATCAGGAATTTCCTGCCAGATGCTCATTTCTCCATTTGTCAGGTCAAAAGCACCCAAAACGGAACCAAAACCAAGCCCCTTACTAGAGGCATAAAGTAAGTGCTGTCCCTCTGGTGTAAAAGCGACATCGTATACTTCAGCGGGTAAACTTAATTCAACCCCTTTACCTTGAGCAGTGGGCATGAGCCAGATAGACTCAGTATCTATCTGTTTGACTAAAAGCCATTTGCTATCCGGTGACCAATTCAGAAATAGGGTGTTTGACAGGCTTTTCGCCCCAATTGGTTGGGTGTTTAGCGATAGCAAGAGTACGAACGCAGATTCATAACAACCGAACTGAAGCACAAGAAAACGGCTGTCGGGAGAGGCAACCATATCATACGGCTGACATTGCTGATTTATCGGCATATCAAAAAGTGGTAAACCAATAGTCGTTTGGGGCAAACCCATAGGCCCTAATGGATAAGCTATGACAGAAAGGTTATTGTTTTTGATGTCGTTTGTGATAACAGCCAGATGAGTGGTAGAGGGAAGGGCGACAGGGGTAACGGGCAAGGGAAAGGGATCTGCTTGAGAAGGTTGGATTTGAGCGACAATCAAGAGGAGTAAAACAAAAAGAGTCAAAATCCCCGATAACAGCCAGCGAGTAGACAGATAGGTACGCATAAGCCCTGACTCCTATGAAGGTAGAAAGATAGGGCAATCTGGCTTTAAGTTGGGGTTGTCGTTGTTAGCCGCCCAGAAAGCAAAAGGGATGATTTATATTATCCTAACCTGGACAAGCCAGAACCAAAGAGGTCTGTCCGCAGATTAACGCAGATTTTCGCTGATTAAAAAAATCAGCGTTAATCCCCGAAATCTGCGGATCATTTTCTTGCTAACTGTACAAGAAATTGACTCGTAAGGTACTAATCCGTATTAAATAGCAAATTTTGATTGATTTGATAAGGCACTTGCTTTAAATACTTCTGATACCTTTTTTAAACCCATTTATATTCAACACTCATAAAGTCACTTCTTCACCTCAATCACCGCCAACTTCAGCAAAAACAACATCTGCTTCTATCTGGCGCAGTTCCGCCTGAATTGCCGGATCGGCGGCCATGGCGGCCAGGTCGGAGACGATAAAGGGGTGCTGGAGTAAGGTGCGCTGGCGAATACGGTGCGCTAACCGCTCAATGAGCCACAGTTGTTCATCCAGGGTCAAACGACTGACGCTGTCTTCTATCTGGTTAAGAATCATCGTGTTCATCATTCATCTCTGCGGGGTATTTTAGCACAGAACCGGCTCAACCTGTGGAAGGCTTATACGCTAGAGGGAGAAAATAATTAATTGGTGAATTGGTGAATTGTTGAATGATTAACGGGGAAATACGTCTACCACCTCATTAACCATTCACCCATTTAACAATTCAACCATTAATTATTCAACCTCTCCCGCAAAACCCACTTCTCCGCCTCAATCGCCAGGAAGGTCACGGCGCCCAGGCCGAGGGCCAGAAGAAGGTTGGGCAGGGAGAGCGGGGTCACGCCGAAGAATTCGTCCAGGGCGGGCAGGTAGATGACCAGGAGTTGCAGGGCCAACACCAGCACCGCCAGCCCCAATATGACCGGGTTGGAGCGCAGGCCCAGTTGGAACAAGGACGCCTGCGTGGAACGGGACGCCAACGCCTGCCCAATCTGGGAGAAGGCCAACACCGAGAACATCATCGTCTGCCAGGTGGTGTCGGACGGGTTAGCCGGGTCGTAGAAGGCGTAACCGAGGCCCAGGGCCACCACGCCAATGATTACCCCCACCCACAACACATGGAACCCTAACCCCTCGCTGAACAGGCTGGCCTTCGGGTCGCGGGGCGGTTTTTTCATCGTGCCCGGTTCGGCCGGTTCGACGCCTAGCCCCAACCCCAACAGGCCGTCGGTCATCAGGTTGAGCCAGAGCAGTTGCAGGGGGAGCAAGGCCACGTTGATGCCCAAAAACGGAGCCAGGAGCATGACCAGCACCTTGCCCACATTCCCGGCAATAGAAAACTTAACGAAGCGGCGAATGTTGTCGTAGATGACCCGCCCCTCTTCGACAGCGGCGACGATGGTGGCAAAGTTGTCATCCATCAACACCATTTCGGACGCCTCTTTGGACACGTCCGTGCCGGTAATGCCCATGGCAATGCCAATGTCGGCTTTTTTGAGGGCGGGGGAGTCGTTAACGCCATCGCCGGTCATAGCCACGATTTGCCCCTGCCGCTGTAACGCCTCGACGATACGCAATTTGTGTTCCGGGGAGACGCGGGCAAAGACGGAGACATCACGCACCACCTCATCCAGTTGCTCCTGGGACATGGTGCTGAGGTCTTGCCCCGTTTTGACCCGGTTATTACCGGTGATGCCCAGGTCATAGGCGATGAAGCGAGCAGTCAGGGGGTGGTCGCCGGTGATCATGATGGGGCGAATCCCGGCGGTTTTGGCTGTTTGCACCGCCACTTTGACTTCGGGGCGGGGTGGGTCAATCATGCCCACCATGCCGACGAAGGTCAGGTTTTGCTCCAGTTCAGCCTCAATTTTGGCGGGAAGAGCGGACAGAGATTGAATGGCTACGCCCAGAACGCGCATTCCATTTTGGGCCATTTGATCATTGGCGACCTGGATTCGTTCGCGCCACTGCTCGTCAAAAGGAATGGGGCCATCGTTGACCCAGACCCGCGTACACAGGGCCAGTAACCCATCGGTGGAGCCTTTGGTGATGGCGAGGTAGGTGGGCGCGGCCGCGTGCAATCCCTGTAATGTCGCAGGCAACCCGTCCGGGTTATCCGGCAGGCGATGCACCGTCGTCATCCGTTTGCGGTCAGAATCGAAGGGCCATTCGGCGACGCGGGGCACAACTTTTTGTAGCTCCGACTTACGCAAATTGGCTTGCGCGGCCGCGACCAACAACGCCCCTTCTGTGGGATCCCCCACCGCCTGATACCGCCCATTTTGCGGGTCGGGCTGGAGTGAAGCATCGTTGCACAACGCTCCCCCCGCCAATGTCAGGTTGATGGCTGGGGGTTGGTTGAGGAACAGGTCGGGGTCACTTGCGGCGGTACGAAGCGAGGGAACGGGATGTTTGCCCGTGCCCTGAAGTTCCAGAAAATGCCCGGCTACGTCAATCACCGTCACCGTCATCCGGTTTTCCGTGAGTGTGCCGGTCTTGTCCGAACAGATAACCGTCACCGAGCCGAGCGTTTCCACGGCGGGGAGTTTGCGGATGAGGGCGCGGCGGCGGAGCATCCGTTGTGCCCCCAAGGCCAATGTTACCGTCACCACCGCCGGTAGCCCTTCGGGCACGACGGCCACCGCGACACTGACGGCGGTCAGGAACATTTCGCTGATCCCTTCGCCGCGTAGCACACCGATGAAAAGCACCAGGGCGGCGATGATGATGCCGCCGAAGGCCAGTTGTTTGCCTACTTTGTCCAGGCTTTGCTGGAGGGGTGTCATGCCTTCGCTGACCCCCTGGATGAGAGTGGCGATTTTGCCTAACTCGGTCCGCATCCCCGTTTCCACCACGAGGCCCACAGCCCGACCGTAGGTGGCGGCGGTTCCCAGATAGCCCATGTTGCGCCGGTCGCCTATGGGCAGGTTGTCCCGGCTCAGGGCTTCGGTCTCTTTTTCCACCGCCTCGGATTCGCCGGTGAGGGCGGCTTCCTGCACGCGCAGGTTGACCGCCTCGACCAGGCGCACGTCGGCAGGCATGGCACTCCCGGCTTCCAGCAGGATGATGTCGCCGGGTACAAGTTCACGGGCGGAGAGTTCTTGCACCTGCCCACCCCGGCGCACGCGCACGACGGGCACGGCTAATTTTTTGAGGGCGGCCATGGCCTGTTCGGCGCGGTATTCCTGGAAGAAGCCGAGCAGGGCGAAGAGGATGACGATGGCGGCGATGGCGGCGGTTTCGGTCACTTTGCCCAGGAAGCCGGAGACGACTGCGGCCGCGATCAAAATGAGCACCATCGTACTGCTGATCTGCTCCCAGAGGATACGTAGGGGGTGTTTGCCCCCTTTCTCGATGAGTTCATTGGGGCCAAATTGGGCCAGGCGGCGCTGTACCTCGTCCGGGGCGAGGCCCTGATCGGGGTCAACGGTGAGGGTTTGGAGCGCGGCCGCGGTAGATAAACGATGCCATTCTTGGGATGGGGTCATAGGGTTTCAGATTCCAGATTTCAAGTTTCGAGTTGAGAGTTTCGAGTTAGGTGAGTAGGTAAAAGCGATAAACACGGATAAAGAGAACACGGATAGAGCGAGGGCATTTGTAGGGCGATTTGGTAAAGGGTGTGTTTCATTGCGGTTGAGTCGTAGGGGCGGGGCAACCGGGGGAAATATTGACTGATCACCCCAACGTGTTCTCCCGGTTGCCTCGCCCACCTGCCCACCAAGGCCTTGTCTGCTACCAGGGTGGGACAGGTGGGAGATGAGGCCAGGGTGAAAAGATGAGGCCAACCCCACCTGTCCCACCCCTACCCATTGTGACAATTGAGCATAGCTGTTATCCAACTCATTGGAAACACACCCTTTGGTAAATCGCCCAGTTGTTCAGAGGACGATTTACCAAATCGGGCATGGTTCAGGTCAGCTTTACAAATTTGTAGGACGATTTGGTAAATCGTCTCGTGGGCGATTTACCAAATCGCCCTACAAACTGTTAAGCACCGTTTGCGGACTTTTGAACCATGCCCCAAATCGTCCTACAGTTTCTTATCCGGTAACTATTCAGACCCTAAAGGTTTTGACCTCTGGTGATTCTGGCCTCCTGTTAATCAAAACCTTTAGGGTCTCTCTGGCAAAAGTGCCACCTGAATAGTTACCTTATCCGTGTTTATCCCATCCGTGTTATACACCTCTTCACGCACCACGCAATACGTACCACGTCCTAACCAAGTAGTTGATACGCAAAGCGCAGTTTCATCTCCTGATGTTCAATTTGCTGTTCGTTTTGGTACGAGCCGTGACCGGCATCAAACCAATGGATACGTATACTTTTACCCAGTGAGTTGAGTTTTTCCTCATAAACCTGCATTTGTCGGGCGGGGCAACGGGTGTCGTTGGCTCCCTGGATGACCAGAATGGGGGCAGAGACAGCCTCGGCGTAGGTGAGGGGTGAGGCGGCGCGATGGGCGTCTGGTTTTTCGTCCGGTGTGCCGCCGAAGAGGGCGCGTTGGTAGCCACGCAGGGTCTCGGCCTGATCTTCATACATCAAGGCCCAGTCAGCGATTGCCACCGTCGCCATGCCCCCGGCCCACAGTTCGGGCCGTTTGCCCAGCCCTTGCAGGGTGAGGTAGCCGCCGTAGGAGCCGCCCGTCAGCAGGATGGCATCCGGGTCGGCGATGCCGTGTGTGATCAGCCAGTCGTGCGCGGCCGCGAGGTCATCTACTTCCCATTGCCCCAAATTGCCCCAAATGGCCTGCTCAAATTCCTTGCCGAAGGTGGTAGAGCCACGATAGTTGATACTCAGGAAGGCGAAGCCGTGATCCAGATACGCCTGGGCTTCCGGGCTGTACGCTTCGGTGGTGACGGCGGTGGGGCCGCCGTGAATGTGCAGAATGGTGGGGAAAGGGCCAGCCCCTTCCGGGGTAGCCACCCAGGCCTGGATGGTGGCCCCGTTGGTAGATGGAAACGAGACCGAAGACCAGGGACGACCGCCGGGAGCGTCTGCGGCCGCGAGCACCGTCCGCTTCATTTCCCCTGTGTGGGCGTCCAGGGCCACCAGTTGGGCGGGCGTCGTGGCGTTTTGCCAGGTCAGGAAAATCTCGTCGTCGGGCATGAACTGGCCGCCACTGAAACCGCCGACCGTGCCGCCGGGGTGGTTCAGTTTATGTAAACGATTGTCGCGCAAATCGTAGAGGTAAAGCTGGTATTCGGCCTGGTTGAGCTGGCGCAGGAGCAGACACTGACCATCCGGCGACCAGTCCCAGACGGAAATTTCGCCGCCCAGGTCAGGCAGGGCCAGGTCGGTGCGCTCATTGGTGCGGGGGTTCCAGATAAGCGGCCGCATAAAACCGGATTGGTTGCTGGTGGCCGCCAGCCGCATGTCACCGGGCACAGGGGAGAACCGGGCCGGTTGGATGCTGGTGTTTTCATCCCCCAATTCGCCGATTTTGTCCCCGGTTGTCAGGTCGAAGGCGACGAGGCTGTATTCGTTGCGGCCGGTGCGTTCGGTGGTGGCGACCACACCGATTTCGCCCCCTTGTGACAGGGTGGGGCCAAAGGAGAGGGCGCGGGAATGCCACAGCGGCCGCGGTTCGCCTAATGTGCCGTCTGCGGCCGCGTCCATGATATTGGCCTGGAAGCCGTCCCGTCCGGCGGTCATGAAACCGATGCGGTTGCCTGCCTGGCTATGGTTGACGCCAAAGGATGAGTAGAGGGGCAAATTGGGTGTAATGTCTTGGGCGGGACCCCCGGCAAAGGGGACACGGACATAATGGCCGAGTTCGTTGCCTTTGTCATCGTTCAGGTAGTAGATGAATTGCCCATCGGCGGAGATACTACCGACGATTTTGCCCCGTTCGTGGTGGGTGAGTTGGGTGAGCTGGCCGGTGGGCACGTCCCAGGCGTAGAGCTGGAAGACGCCGGTCTGGTTGGTGCAGGCGAGGCCACGGGTGGGGTTTGCGGCCGCGGTGAACGCATAAGCGATGATGGCGGTGCGGAAGCGTTCGCGCCAGGGGGCATCGTTGCGGAGATTGAGTGGTTGCATAGGTGAGACTCCTGCGAAAATGTAGGGCGATTTGGCAAATCGCCCGGACGATTTACCAAATCGTCCTACAGATTTTCATCCCTCTTGGTGCGCCGTAGGCCCATGGGGAACTCCTACGAAAATAGCCACGGATAGTGGAAACACGGATAGGAAGAAACACGGATGGGAATGAAAATGGTGGCGTTATTTTCATTCATCTTGGTGTGCGTTCCGTCCATGTGAAACTCCTGTGAAGAAGGGAATAGTGGCGAGTGGACAGTGAATAGTGAATAGTGAATAGTGAATAGTGTAATGATAGGTCGTAAGGGTTTGGATGGTTTATGATAGGTCAATCATACTTGAAGAGAGAACCCTCAGCACGTTCAGGTAGGCAATCATCGTGGGGATTTTTTGCTAATCGGTTCTGGTTGGGTTATTCTTGAAGCACGATGACTTACATAAACGCCAAGAAATTCTCTATCTTCCAAATGGCTGTTATGTCCGGAATAGCGGCGTGGTCTCTTCAACGCGCCTCGCTAACGGGTTTTATGTAAAGTTATCTCCCATAAAACCAACTATTAAAAAGCCGAGGTGCATCAGCACCTCGGCTTTTTTGTTTGGGAAAGGGACGGAATGCAAAAATGGGCCAGGGTGCCAGACACAGGGATTTCGCCTGGGTGGCGCGGTCAGGAGACCGGCCACAGCGTAAAAGTGTAATAACTGACCGCAAATAGTATCGTATATGTGGCCGGTGTGCTCACCGGGCCACCACTTGGTTCTTTGGGGTTTCGTGGGGTATGGGCAACCCTTGTGGTTGCCCCACACGGGGCAGGCACAAGGTCAGCCTCTATATCTGGTGTCAACCTCCTGAATTTCTAAAGAACCCGCAATTTTTCACGGATCTTAATTGTGAACACGAAACCGGCCCTGTTCACGGCAAGGAGCATCGTTATGGCTGAAATTATTATGAATCTGGATAACATCACAGTCAGTTTGGGGGGGCGGGACATTTTTGTGGGATTGTGTTGGGAAGTGCAGGATAAACAGCGGATTGGGTTGGTGGGGCCGAATGGGGCGGGTAAAAGTACGCTGATGAAGCTGATTGCCCAGGAATTGACCCAGGATGTGGGTCAGGTGTTTCGGGTATCGGGGCTGACCTGGGCACGCCTGGAGCAGGAACCGGTGATGGACAATGAGCGGACGATTTTGCAGGAGGCATTGATGGCGCGGCCGCAAATTGCCCTGCTCGAAACACAATTAGACGCCCTGGCGGCTAAAATGGGTGAGCCAGAAGTCTATGGTAATCCCACCACTCTGGAACGAATTATAAAACAGCAGGATCGCCTTCTTGTTGAATATGAGCAACTGGATGGAACCCGGTATACGAGTCAGGTGAAGGATGCCTTAAACCGGGCCGGGTTTGATCAACCCTGGTGGCATGTGCCCGTGCGCCACCTGAGCGGCGGACAAAAGAAGTTGGTGTTATTGGCGAAGTTGATGGTATTGCGGCCGCGGCTTCTACTTCTGGATGAACCCGATAATCACCTGGATATTCCTGCCAAGCGAAATTTGGAACGGCTTATTAACAGCTACGATGGCTGTGTTATTCTCATCTCCCATGATCGCTATTTGTTAGATGGGGTAGCTACACATATTGCCGAACTGGAGGCCGGTAAATTGAATCTTTACCAGGGCAATTACACAGCCTATACCACTGAGCGGCAACTGCGCCGTCTACGTCAACAACAACTTTACGCCGCCCAACAAAAAGAAATTGCTCGTATTGAGGCGGCTATTGCCCGGTTTGAATTGTGGGCTTCTCTGGTGGTGAATGAGCGACATATCCGTCAGGCGCGGAGCCGCCAGAAGATGCTTGATAAGATGGATAAGATTGAAAAAGTGAATGAGGCCCGGCGCATGAGTTTAGATCTGGCTGGGTGGCGTGGCAGTAATAAGGTGGTTGAGCTGGTAGATGTGGGCAAAATTTTGCCTAATGACCGGGTGTTATGGAATAGTCTGAACCATACCATCTGGCATGGGGAACGGGTGGGGTTGGTGGGGCCGAATGGGGCGGGTAAATCTATGCTCCTCAAACAGTTGCTTGATCCGGAAGGGGTAGAATTTGGTGAGATTAAGATTGGCCCTAGCTCACAGATTGGTTATTACGCTCAGGAGCATGATACGCTGAACTATGAGCGGATTTTGCTGGATGAGATTCGGCAGACGGCACCGTTAAGTGAAAATGTGGCGGTGTCTTTTCTGCAACGGTTTTTGTTTACTTATGGGCAGATTCGCGGCCGCGTGGCTGATCTCAGTGGCGGTGAAAAAAGCCGTCTGCAACTGGCCAAACTGGTGCTGGCCCGACCCAATCTGCTTCTATTGGATGAACCCACCAACAACCTGGACATTAGTTCAATTGAGGTGCTGGAAGAGACGTTGGAAGAATTTGTGGGTACGGTGATTGTCATTTCCCATGATCGGTACTTTTTGGACAAGGTAGTAGATAGAGTAATCGAATTGCGTGATGGTTCTCTGCGTGAGTTTAAAGGGGGTTATACGGATTATATTGAAGCTATGGGTAGCGAAAAACTTTCGTATTAACGTAGCCCCCAGGGGTGGGGAATTTTTCTGAGCGGGGTTTTTCGGGGCGAAGGCCCCGAAAAACCCCGCTGTTGGGTTCTCATCCTTCCCGTCGGGAAGGGGGATGGGGGGATGGGTCTTCAGCCTAAACTTAATTGACCCAGGTAGTGATTAACAGCGCTGAGAAGCGTATCAGCACTATAAGGTTTCTGTAAGAATCCGGTGAGGGCTTTACCCACAAACCGTTGGGTGGCTTCTATCTCATTATAACCAGACGAGAGTATGACACGCACCTGTGGATTAATACGGCGCAACTCACGCAAAGTTCGTTCCCCACTCCAGCCCGGCATAGATAGATCCAGCAACACCAGAACAATCGCCTCCTGCCGTTCCTGATATAGAGCCAGCCCCGTTTCACCGTCAGCCGCAACAATTACTTCAACCCCCTTCAGCCCCAAAATATCGGCGACTGCTTCGCGCACGCTGGCTTCATCGTCAATCACAAGTACCTGACCCTGTAAAGCCAGAGAAGTGCTGGTGGCGTCAGTGGGGAGTATGGCCGGGGCATTATCATAGATAGGGAAAAGAAGCTTGAACGTCGTGCCTTTGCCTATTTCACTATAAACCGTTAGCCCACCCTTATGCCCTTTGACAATGCCGATCACGGCCGCCAGGCCTAAACCGTGACCGGTTGGTTTGGTGGTGAAAAAGGGATCGAAAATTTTGGCCAGATTTTCTGGGGGAATGCCCACACCATCATCATGCAATTCCAGGATTACATATAGCCCAGGCAATAATGGCATCAGGGTGTAGTGCCAATATTTCTCATCATGAGGACCCAGGGATTGGGTTCCCGTGGCAATGGTAATCGTTCCAGCCTGCTCGCCAATGGCTTCGGCCGCGTTAATGATGAGGTTCATAACAATTTGTTGTATCTGCGCCAGGTCGGCTTCAATTTGGGGCAGGGAGGGAGTCAGGCTGGTGTGCAGATGGATGTGTTTGGGGATGGTGGCCGCAAACAGGTGCAGGTTTTCCTCGATGAGTGTATTTAGTTGGAGCGATATTATCTGGAATTGGCCTCGACCGGAGTAAGCCAGGAGTTGTTGTGTTAGCTGGGCGGCCCGTTCGGTGGCCGTGATGGCTTTTTGGAGATGCGGCCGCGATAGGTTTTCCTCTTTTGTTTTAGCCAGCGCCAGCGATGTTTGGCCTAATATGGCAACCAGTAAATTGTTGAAATCATGGGCAATGCCGCCCGCCAGTACCCCCAGACTTTCCATCTTTTGCATCTGGCGCATACCTTCTTCCGCCTGTACCCGCTGAGTCAGATCTTCCGCCAAAATAATGAGGCCAATTTGCTGGCCTTCACCATCGAAATGGGGCACTACCCGCACCAGCAGATAACTCTTTTTGCCGTTGTTTGCGGTATACCAGATTTCTTTTTCTTCCTTCTGACCTGAGGCCAACACCCGTTCGAGCAACGGCCCTATGCCAGTATCTACCAGGGCAGGCAAAGCGAAAACAGTCAGCCCCTGTGCCAGGGTTTTGTTTTCTAGCCCGAGAATTTGTAGGCTACGAGAATTGGCATCCTTAACATAGCCTTCCTTGTTTATCACCACGATACCAATGGGAGTCTGTTCCAGCAGAATGCGCAGGTATTCGGCTTGCTGGCGAATAGTCTGCTCGGCCCGTTGTCGTTCCGTAATATCAGTCATGGAGACCAATACGAGTGGGCCAGTTTGGGTGTTGATGGGGCTGAGGGAAATTTCTACGGGGAATTCCTGGCCATCGTGCCGCCGACCAAATAAATAACGTTGGCGCCCCAGTGGGCGGGGGTGGGGGTGCTGGAAATAGGTTTCATATAAGGCTGGATGGGAGTGTTGAAACCGTTCAGGAATGAGGATTGTTACTTTTTGCCCGATAATCGCGGCAATTTCGTAACCGAAAATTGCCGTGACCTGAGCATTGGCAAACAAGATTTCCTCTTGGGCGTTGGCGACGATCATGGCATTGGGCGCGACCGCGGTCACTGATTGTAATAACTCATCCGCCTGTTTTCGTTCCGTAATCACCGTTAAAACGACCAGAATCTGTTCGGCTGTACCTTCAGGTGTAAAGGAGAGGGCCGTTACCCGGCTGTGTATCCATTCCCAATTACCTGTCTTGTGTCTCAGACGATAATCTATGGCCCGGGTTTTACTGGCTGTTTGTTGACTTGTTTCGTACCAAAAATGGAGAGCGGCCGCATGATCTTCAGGATAGACGTACTCCACGAGGGAGTTAGATTTCTCTAACTCTTCCAGCGAATAACCGAGAAAACTATCCCGATTTATGTATTCAATCCGGTTACTTTGCAGGTTAAAGACGAAGATCGTGTCTGGAGAGTTTTGGGTAAGGTGGCGAAACCGCTCTTCGCTGGCGTGGAGACGGAGCAGATAACTATTACGGATGGTGGTTGCAATAAGGAATAGCAGAGACATGACGGCGGTAAATAGAAGGAGCGAGTATGCCTGACCCGTCGGAACCCCGGGAATGAAGAAGATGGTACTTGTGATCAAAAGGCATAAACTACTGATCAGAATGGTGGTGCGAATGGATAAGAACAGACTGGCCAGCAATATTAAAACCACAAGATAATAGAGCGCCTGGATGTCGGTGATCGCAAAAGTGGGGGAGGCGAAAATGATGGTGGCAATGGACAGAATGATGATGATGAGGAGAAGGATAGCACCAGACCGGTAATATTTTGTGCGGCTGAGGGCATAGACAATCAGCAGGCCACCTGTGGAAAAAATGATGAGAGCGGGCGCGGCCGCGAAGCGGAAATTTATGAATGTCAGGGTTAACCCATTGATCAGGCTGGCCAGAAACAGGGCTAACGATAAGGCCGACAACATAGTAACCAGTTGGCGAGCCTCATCGCCCTGGATGGTTTGGGCTGGTCGTGTGAGTAACAACCAATAGCGCCACCAATTGCTATTCCTTTTTGTTTTGGGCATAACCAGAACCCTTTGGATGATAGAAAAATGTGAGTCTACTGCAAAAAGCCCGGTTTCTGACTAATTTAACCGGCGCTTCCAGAGAAAAAGGGGTCTTTAGGATTTCAGGGGGTTGACACCATCTGTAGGGGCAACCCTTGTGGTTGCCCTCGGCGGGGCAGGCACAAGGCCAGCCCTTACATCTAGCCGCACCCCACGAATTCCGAAAGAGCCAGAAAAAGAAACCGGGCTTTTAACTGTTTTGACCTTTTTTCAGTGGACTCAAATGTACCGACTAAACCTGTTGCCTGAGCTTGTCGAAGGCAAACGGGCTTTGATAAGCTTAGCCCTCAAGAGGGTTAATAATTATGAAAAACGCATTATACACCATCCTCGCCATTCTCAATTTGAAGGGTAACTGTTTACAAGGTGATTGCGTACCCGGACTTCCCCACCCCTAACCCCGCCCCTGGGTCGGGGAACCATTAAGGGCCGTTTTTCGCGGGCAGACGCCCGCGAAAAACGGCCCCTAAAAGGTTCCCTTGCACGCCGCGTATTCCGAAAGAACCAACGTTATTTACGAACGAGCGTTAAGGCAATATCCCCAGTTCACTCAACAGCGCGGCTGTCCCTTCCAGGTCAGACAAATCATTGAGGGCGATATCCGCGGCCGCGGCATCTAATTCCGCCAGGGGGGTCAGCAAGGGGGAAACCGTCACCCCCTCCACCACCGGGTATTCAAATGTCTGCGCTGTGAAATATTGCTGGCCGGGTAGAGAGAGCAAAAAGGCCATAAACCGCTCCGCATTTGCCCGATTCTCGGCCGTTTTGAGGATGCCCGCACCAGAGACCATGATCAGGGATTCTGGCCCCTCATTGGCCATGAAATAGTTACGAACAGGGAACGTTTCTCCTTGTTCAGCCAGGAAGCGGAATAGATAGTAATGGTTGACGAAACCGATTTCGATTTCGCCCGTGCCCACCGCCGCGACAATAGCCGTGTTATTCTCAAAGACAACCGGTTCATTGGCCTGAATACCTGCCAGCCAGGTGCGGGTGCGCTCTTCGCCCCAGATATTCCGCATGGCAGTAACCATCGCCTGGAAGGAGCCATTGCTCGGTGCCCAGCCAATTTTGCCTCGCCATTGTGGGTCGGTGAACCCTTCGATGCTGGCGGGCAAAGCGGCTTCGGTGAGCGTATCGGTGTTGTAGACGATGACCCGGGCGCGGCCGCTAATGCCTATCCATTCTCCATTCACATCGGCGAAGCGGGCCGGTACCTGGCTGAGAATCTCCTCAGGCAAAGGGGAGAGTAGGCCAGCGGCCTCAACGGCTCCCAAACCACCTGGATCTTGGGCGTAAAAGAGATCGGCGGGGCTATTTTCTCCTTCTTCGAGCAGGGTGGCGGCAATTTCTGCTGTACTGCCGTACCGCACTTCAACCCGGATGCCCGTCGCGGCCGCGAACTGATCAATAATCGGCTGTACCAATGTGTCGGCCCGGCCTGAGTACACGACCAACTCACCGGCTGAGGCGTCGCCCCCTTCGGTGATGGTTTCGGCCTCTGGGTCGGCTTCCGGGTCTGGCTGAGCTTCTGGGGACGCGGCCGCGTTATTGTTACGATTCGTGTTTGTGTTGCTTTGGCACGCGGCCGCGAGCAGGCACAGGAACAGAACCAACCAAAGGGATAAATATTTACGCATAGTCTCAACTCCTTGATATGTTTCGTGTTACGTCTGGCGTCGGTCAGACAATGGCTTTAACACGTGCCCCTATTGTGTCTAAGAACTATAGGGGCAAACAAGGCCAGGGGTTAAGTTGCAACTTGACAGAGCGGTAAAGGAAAAATTAACCGGGGTAAAGTTGGGAGGATGAGCTTAACGGCGGAAGATGCGGATGAGGATGTTGAGCACAATGGTGGCGATGATGCTGATGAGGATCATCGTGGCCAGGGGGAAGTAGACCTGAAAGTTTTTACCTTCAAAATGGAAATCCCCTGGCAGGTGGCCCAGTGAGGGGAAAACACGGCTAAAAACGAGAATGACCAGCCCGCAGAAGGCGATGGCTAAACCGATGAGAATGAGTAGGCGGCCGAAGGCTTCCATAGATTTACGATTGTAGATTGTAGCTTTACGATTGGGTGGGGTTAATCGTCAATCGTAAAGCGTCAATCTACAATTATATGAGACGGGGCTGGGGCGTAGGTTCCTCGGTCATTTTGCCGATGGGGGTGAGGTTAAGGTGTCTGTAGGCGTGGGGAGTAGCCACGCGGCCGCGGGCTGTCCGCTCCAAAAATCCCAGTTGCAACAGATACGGCTCCACCACATCCATAATCGTATCCGCTTCCTCACTAATCGAAGCGGCGATTGTTTCCAGCCCCACCGGGCCACCACTGAACTTCTCAATAATGGCCAGTAACACGCGCCGGTCCAAATCATCCAACCCCAACGGATCAATCTCTAACAAATTTAACGCTTCTTTGGCTGTAGATTGGTAAATGTGCCCTTCGGCGCGTACCTGGGCGTAATCACGTACCCGTCGGAGCAGACGCAAAGCCACACGGGGTGTGCCGCGTGCCCGGCGGGCAATCTCATTGGCCCCTTCTGGGTCAATCGGCACGTTCAGCACCCTGGCCCCTCGTGTCACAATGGAGGTAATGGCTTCAGTCTCGTAAAAATCCATTCGGTATTGCGCCCCAAATCGTGCCCGCAGGGGGGCGGTGATGAGCGCCAGCCGGGTGGTGGCTCCAATGACGGTGAAACGGGGCAGTTTGAGGCGTACATTTTTGGCCCCTGGCCCTTTGCCCACCACAATGTCTAACACGAAATCTTCCATTGCCGGGTAGAGAATCTCTTCCACAGCGCGGCCCAATCGGTGCACCTCGTCAATAAACAGGATGTCGCCAGCCCGCAGGTTTGTCAAAATGGCCGCCAGATCCCCGGCCCGTTCGATGGCTGGCCCGGCAGTGATGCGGACATTGACACTCATCTCGTTTGCCACAATATGGGCCAGAGTCGTTTTACCCAGCCCGGGTGGGCCGTGGAATAGGATATGGTCGAGGGGTTCACTGCGGGCTTTGGCCGCCGAGATGAGGATGTCCAGGTTAGTTTTGAGCTTTTCCTGGCCAGTGAAATCGCTGAGGCGTTGCGGCCGCAGTAACTCGGCCAGCTTTTTGTCCTCTTGTTTTTGTTGAGGCGCTATCGTTCGTTCTTTCGGTGTGTCAACCATATGGGGCGATTATACGTCATCTGTGGGTCAAGTTGAAATTGGGGAATTGGGCAATTAGGCTAAAATCAGGGCGAGTGAGCGAGTGGACAAGGAATAACGCGACGAATGGGAATTGGCGCCACGTACTCCGTTGCTCTATCACCCTATTAAGAAAAGGAGGCGGAAATGATTTATGAATCAAAACACCCACTGGTCAAACATAAACTGGCTTTGCTCCGTTCTGTCGCCACAAAACCTAAAAAATTCCGTGAATTAGTGCGCGAACTGGCTTTGTTGCTCTGTTATGAGGCTACCCAGGATTTAGGTTTAAGCGCTATGGAAGTAGAAACCCCGATGGGGATGGCGCAAGGCCAGGAATTAACCGACAAAATTGGCCTGGTGCCCGTTTTGCGAGCCGGGTTGGGTATGGTAGATGGTATCTGGGAACTGATGCCCCAGGCGGAAGTGTGGCATATCGGTCTGTACCGGGATGAGCGGACGCTAAAGCCGGTTTCTTACTACAACAAATTGCCCACGGCCCCGACGGTGCAGGTGTGTCTGGTACTAGACCCGATGCTGGCAACGGGTGGCTCGGCGGTGGCAACGATAGACATTTTGAAAAAATGGGGGGCGCAACGGATTAAATATGTTGGTTTGTTGGCCGCGCCCGAAGGAATTACACGTCTACAAACGGCCCACCCAGATGTTCCGATCCATATTGCCCACATTGATTCCCACCTGAACGAAATTGGCTACATCGTGCCTGGTTTGGGGGATGCGGGCGACCGGCAGTTTGGAACGGCATGATGCCCGAAATGTATTTATTATGACGTATCTGTTGGTGTTTTTTATCGCGGCCGCGGCCGCGTTCCTTACCACCCCCTTGGCCCGACGCCTTTCCCTACGCTGGGGTGTTGTCGCCAGACCGGGGGGGCGTCGTTTGCATCAGGGCGTTATCCCCAAGTTGGGCGGCATCCCGTTGCTCGTAGGTTATTTGGCGGCAATGCCCCTTATCTACTGGCTGGTTCCACCTGCCGGAGATGACGCTTTGCGGTTGCGGGGAGTTTTGCTCGGTACCCTGATTATGTTTGTGGGGGGCTGGTTAGATGATCGTTACGACTTATCTCCCCGTCTCAATTTTCTCATTCAGGGGGCAGGTGCTATTGTGGCCATGGCCCACATCATCTTCATCGAATTGTTTACAAACCCCCTCAATGGTGAGCCTGTGACGTTTTTGCGCTGGTTTGCCCTGTTGTTCAGCCTGTTTTGGATGATGGGGATGATGAATGCGGTCAATTTTTTGGATGGGGTTGATGGATTGGCGGCCGGGGTGGGCATTATTGCCTTACTGATGTTTGCCTGGCATAGTGCCCGCCTGGGGGAACAGAGTCAGGTTTCTTTGTATGCCGTGCCCTTGTTTCCCATTGCTTTGGCGGGAGCATTGGTGGGTTTTCTGCCGTTTAATTTTGCCCCTGCTCGTATTTACCTGGGCACGGCTGGGGTTTATCTTTTGGGTTACAACCTGGCGACTCTGGCAATCTTATCTCCGGCGAAGATTGCCACGGCTCTATTGGTGTTGGCAATCCCCATTTTGGATGTGGCCTGGCGTGTTGTGGATCGTGTGGTGCATGGGCGTAGCCCTTTTCAGGGCGACCGGGGTCATTTGCACTTTTTGTTAGTAGACCGGGGCATACGAGCGCGGCCGCTGGTACTTGGTTATTATCTGGTTGCGGCCGCACTCGGTATGGTAGCTATTCTGGCCGATGAACGCACAAAGCTGATAACCTTTCTCCTGACCGGGGTGGCCATGGCGGCCTTGCTGGGTTGGTTGACTTTACGGAAATCGTCATGAGCGACTATCAACGAACGACACGCATCTGTACGCTGGCCGAATTACCGGCTTCTCTGGGGGCGGCTTTGACTCAACGAGCGCAAGATTTAGGGGTGAAAGAGTTATCCCAACAAGTCCTTCTTTGCGCTGAGACCATATCTATCAAAAAGAAACGCACCGGTTTTATTCAGCGTTTGTTGGGGGGTGATCCTGATATAAATCACATCACTGGCATTGTGGTCACGTCCCAATATCTTATCTGGGGGCATGAAGGGGAAAAACGAGGCATAACCGTGCTTTCGGCAAAACTGAATGAGGTTCGGGTGACACCGTTTACCTCGACCCTGGTGCCAGATAGTGGTTTAGAAATATTTGGTTTTATCAGCGGGGTTAGCGAGAAGGTGCAGGCGTTTATTGGCGTGGGTGAGGGCGCGGCCGCGGATCAGTTGCGCCAGATTATTGCTCAATTAACGTAATTACTAACCCTCTCGACGGCGGAGCCTGTTGAAATCTGTTTGCCTTCGACAAGCTCAGGCAACAGGTTTAGTAATCGTTTTTTTTTAACTTAGCGGTTTGCTGTGGCCGGTGTCCTTACCGAGGCATGACGAGCACGGTCAGGCGACTGGCTCGAGCGACCCCGTACGTCCTAATCTTTCACCACCAGCTAACAAACAAAAAGGGCAGAGAAGATTTGAGTAGTTCTTCTCTGCCCTTTTGTAACTACTAACCCTTTCGAGGGCTGAGTTTGTAGAAGGCAACAGGCTTCGTCGTTACACCCTTTTGCCATTTAGAGCCAGTAATCAGCCCTTGATCGGACCCTTATTCTTGAGTACGGGTACGAATCCGTCTGGTCAAAATAACAATACCCAACCCCATAATGATGGCTACCAGTAACAAGCCGTTGGAACCACTGCTTTGCCCATTAACAGAGGCTAACTGAACATCTGTTGGGGGAACCGTTGGCGTTGCCGTTGGCGGTTCGGCTGTAGCAGTGCTGGTTGGCGTTGCCGTTGGCGGTTCGGTGGTGGCGGTGCTGGTTGGTGTAGCCGTTGGCGGTACTGCTGTGGCGGTGCTGGTTGGTGTAGCCGTTGGCGGTACTGCTGTGGCGGTAGCAGTAGCTGTAGCGGTGGCTGTAGCGGTGGCTGTAGCTGTAGCTGTAGCTGTGGGGGTAGGGGTTGCCCCACCGACAGCCACACAACCGGTGGTTGTCAACTCGCTAACCGTCAGGTTGTACGGGCCAGCTGGGCCAGGAGGCACAGCACCAGTAGAGTAACCATCAACGACGATGTAATACGTTTGTCCAGTGGTGGCGGTAAAGTCTACCTGCTCCGTCACCCCCGCAACACCATCGTCGTCCACGACCACACAGTCACTCAGGCTATTAGTACATTGAGCCAGATATACAATCAAAGACAAATCTTCAGAACCAGTTGGATCCATGCTTACTCGTAAGTTACAGGTTTGATCAACCGCTAAAGCATACGTAGCATCCGCGGCGGTTCCAGTTCCAGTATAGATGCCTCCAGCTATTCCCGCGCCTACAGGTCCGCCACCATCAATCGCTCCGGGAGCCAGGCAGGTTGGGTCAACAGTGTCGGCGGGTAAATCGTAATTGTCGGTTTTGCCGACGGTTGTGCCGGTATCGTTAAAAGGAAAACTCCCGGTTATTTGCGTCGCGGCAGTGCAAACATCACCCCCATCTTGGGGGGAAAACAAGCTGGAGCTATTTTCTTGCCCTTTGGCGGGTGACCAGACCAACCAGGCCACGAGGGCCAGGTTGAACAGGAAAAACAGTCCAAACCGATTTGTCTTATTTTGCCATAACCTTTGTATCATCTACATCCTCCTTAATAAGAAACGGTCTGCTACTCTTGTCAATAAGGTACAAAAAAGTATTGAGGAAGTCGTTAAAGTTTCACAATTACTTTCTGTAGATTTTATTTTGCTCGGAATATGAGTGGCAGATAAATATGAGTATAGAAAGGTACTCCTGATTGTGCAACTGGAAAGGGCTGTTTTTTCAAAACTTTATGGCTAGAAACATAACGACCCACCCTCTTGAGGGCTGAGTTTGTCGAAGCCCCTTTGTATTTTGCTTCTTTGCTCTTAACTTGCGACAATCTCAATATGCTGTAGTTTGTCGGAGAACTCCCAAAAGTCTGACTTTTGGCGATTTGGTATCAGCGTGTACACGAGATACAAAATCGCCTGACAATTAAAAGTCGGACTTTTCCGATAGTGTGCTAGAGGAGATTTATTGATGGTTCTACGTCGCTATTTGCCTGATAAACGGGCTATTTTGGAACTGTTTTATGTGTGTATTTTAGTGGTAGAAGTCTGGGCTTTGTTTAATCTCTTGCGCGAGATTCCGGCCTTGCGTTATCGAGAAACATCGTGGGATATGCTCGGGATTGTGGCGATTGTGCAGTTAGTGGCGCTGGTTGAGAGTGTGCTGGTGGCGGCGTTGTTGGTGTTCGCGGCCGCGATCCTGCCCGCATCCTGGTTTCGCCAACGTTTTGTGGCCCAAGCTACGGTGTCACTGTTTGTAACGGCGGGGTGGGCCATTGCCATTCACTATAACCCTGTACCCATGACCACATGGCCGCAAAACCAATTGCTTCTTTGGGCGGGCTTGTATGCCTTAACGTTGTGGGGGGCTAATGTGGCGATTCGGCGCTCAGCCAGAGTCGAAACAGCTCTACAAAAAGTAGTGCAGAATGGAGCCTTGTTAGCTCAAGTGTATCTCTTGCTGAGCCTGTTGGCTTTAGTGATTACCTTTATTCGCAATTGAACGAGGGCATCGTCCTACCCATTTTTGACCGATACCGAGTAACTATACACCTCCTCGAGGGTTGAGCTTGTCGAAGCCTGGCTCCGCCTTCGATATGCTCAGGCATCGCTGTGCCCCACTTGTATAGATACGATACCGATTCTTATGAACAGACGTGAATTTTTGCAATTAATGGCCATGACCTCTCTGGCCGGGGTGACTGGGCCATTTGTCAAGGGAGGAGGGCGGCCGCAACACCAGGATGCCTCTCAACCCAATATTCTTTGCCTGGTCTTTGACACTTTTTCGGCCGGGCACGTGCCGTTGTTCAGCGGTTATCCCCGCCTAACGACGCCCAACCTGGAACGGTTGGCCAGCCATTCCATTGTTTATCATCGCCACCACGCGGCCGCGAACTTCACAACCCCCGCCACCGCCTCCATTCTCACCGGAACTTATCCCTGGTCCCATCGTGCCTTCAATACCCGGGGAACCGTCATTCCTTCATTCATTCAGCAAAACCTTTTTGCCGGTCTGGAAAACACGCCGTATTATCGTTCTGCGTATAGCCATAACGGGTATGCCGTACTTTTTCTCAACCAGTTCCAACAATATATTGATTACCTCAAACCTAGCGAGGACCTGTTTTTAGCCAACGAAATCATCCTGGATGGTCTTCTCTCCAAAGATGTGAATACCGCACTTCTGGCTGAAGATATTGTTTTTCCCCGCGATGAACGCATTCCCAGTTCGCTGTTTCTTTCCCTGACCGATCAATGGCGGCGTTATTTCATGCTAAACCAGATCGAAAAAGATCGGGGCAAAGATTACCCTCTGGGCTTTCCAATGGTGGATGAAAATTTTCACCCATTTTTGCTGGAAGATGCCACCAATTGGCTCATTTCGCAATTGACGACGATGCCGCGCCCCTTTTGCATGTATTACCACATCTTGCCGCCCCATGAACCATATCGGCCCCGCATCGAATTTTCGGATCTCTTTAATGATAATTGGGAACCGATCTCCAAACCCGCGCACTATTTCAGTCAGCTATTACCACAGGCCAATCTTAACCATCGGCGAAGGCTGTATGATCGATACGTGACCCATGTAGATCATGAATTAGGACGAATATACAATGCGCTCGATCAAAATGGTCTGATGGAAAATACCTACATCATCTTAACTTCAGATCATGGGCAATTGTTTGAACGGGGCATTCATGGGCACATCACCCAGACATTGTATGAAGGGCTTCTTCATGTCCCTTTGCTGATCTCCCGCCCCGGGCAGACACGACGAGAAGATGTTTATCTGCCCACCAGTGCAGTGGATTTAATGCCAACCCTGTTACATTTTGCTGATCAGCCATTTCCAGCCTGGGGTGAGGGGGAACTGTTGCCTCCCTTCAATACCAAACCCACGGCAGATCGGAGCGTGTTTGCCCTGGAAGCCAAGACCAGCTTCAAGTTCCGCCCCTTATTGGCGGGAACCATGGTTTTGCTGAAATGGCCGTACAAACTGATTCGCTACTTTGGCTTCCGAGATTACAATGAGGTTTATGAGTTGTATCATCTGGAAAATGATCCAGAAGAGCTGACGGATCTTTCTCAGGCGGAACCACAACGATTCCGGCAGATGCGTGATGAGATGTTGACCAAACAAGAAGCGGTTGATCAACCGTTTGCCACGGATTAAAGCAATTCTGTATCTTCTCAATAAAATGTGGTGAAGTGGGTTGAGCCTGTCGAAACCTCGTGTTGCCTTCGACAAGCTCAGGCAACGGCTGAGGAATGAGAACTAAATAACTTGTTTGCTGGGAGTGGCACGGTCAGGAGACCGGCCACAGCAAATGGCTAAGTTAATTGCGAACGATTGCTAAGGGCCTGTAAAAGATTAAGTTCCGTCAAGACCTGACAGGTTTTCGGAAACCTGTCAGGTCTAAACCGGGAAGTTACATTTTTACGAACCCTAAGGGTTCGCTCGCAAATAACTTTTGAGTTTGTTGTGGCCGGTCTCCCGACCGAGCCACCCAACTTAATTTCGAGTGAACCCTAAGTTAAATGAGGATGGACAGTTTTATGGGTAAAAAATGGCTGACCTGGTTTTTGGGTGGTTTATGGTTATTACTGGTATTGCTCGCGATTGCCTGGCGATTTGGTTTTGCTAATGGAACCATCGCCAGTGTGCCAACTGTGACCGTTCCCCCGCCGCCCACCCCTACCGCCAACGAATTGCTGACCGAGGCCGCCCTCACCAATTATGACGGGCTGGCGGATGCCCCAGTCAAACTGGTGGTGTTTAGTGATTTTGATTGCACTTTTTGTAAGGTGTGGCAGATACGGGGGTTGCGGACTACGCTCAAAGCTGAATTTGGGGATCAATTGGCGATTGTTTTTCGTCATTATCCCATCAAAAGCGAAGATTCGGTGATGGTGGCTGAGGCCAGCCAGTGTGCCGCCGACCAGGGAAAATTTTGGCAGTTTCATGATGCCTGGTTTGAGCAACATGAACCGGGTGAAATTACGGAAGAGGAGATTGTGGGTATCGCGGCCGCAATCGAACTTGATATGACTGTCTGGCAAACCTGCCGCGACTCCGGCCAATTTGCCGCCTACGTACAACAGGATTTACAACTGGCGCAAACCACTGGCTATCCTGAACCACCCGTGTTTTTCGTTAACGGAGAACGGGTCATCTTCAAGATAGCCGCCCAGATAGATGCGGTGCGTCAGGCTCTGCTCTTCGCCTGTCCAGCAGGGCAAACCTGCACCAGTAGCGATTAGTAAGAATTCGACGCTGACGAATTGGAACGCAACCCCTGGACAGAGCACAGCCTTTCCCGGCTGTGCGTCCTCTGGTGAAAACGAAAAACGGGTGTTCGGTAAAACAGGTATGGAAATCAATGGAATTCTAGGTATTTTGAGTGGAACTACGGCCTTCATGGGTTTGCTTCGGGCATTGCAGGTAGGGGGCAACAACAAAGGTTGGGTCATTGCCTCGGCAGTGGTGTTAGGGCAACTCCTGGTCACCGCCTGGGTACGTCCTGCGTGGGCGGGATATGTGGGGGCAGTTTTATGCCTGCTCCTCATTGTGTTGCCCAGCCTGGGGCTGTTATGGCTAGATCGGCTGAGTATGCGCCAACAGTACCGGCGGGCGCAGTTATTGGCTGGCCTGCTCCGCTATTTGCACCCGGCAGATGGTTGGAGTCAGTTGCCTCGGTTATTCAGGGCATTGGCTCTGGCAAAAGAAGGCCAGGAACGGGACGCGGCCGCGATTCTCAAGGAAAAAGAGATTCCTTCTACTCTGGGCCGGACGGTGGTGGCGCAGTTTTACCTGCTTCGCGGCCGCTGGGATGAACTGCTGGTCTGGATTGAGAAACATTACGACGATAAGGCTTTGCTCCGTGACCCCAGTATAATGGTGACGCTGGTGCAGGCGTTGGGCGAAAATGGTGATCTTAACAAGATGATGGCCCGGTATGTCCTGTTCGACAAACCCTTACGGCGAGCTAACCGTATGCAGTTAGCGTTGATGCAGATGATGGTGTTTGCTTTTTGCGGCCGCAAAGATCTGGTAGAACGTCTTTTCACCGGTCGGCTGGCCCAGTTTCCTCCCAGCATTCATACATTCTGGCTGGCTACGGCGGATCTAGCCTGCGGCCGCACCCAAATCGGGCTAGAGGCGTTGCATCAAATGGTGTCGCAGTGTCAGGAAGATAAGGAATGGTACGAAAAGGTAGACGATATGACGTTGCAAAGTGACGCCGGACAGGCCCGGTTGTCTAAGATGAGCGATTGGTGTGATGAGCAGGTAATTGCGGCCGCACAGCGCCGTTTACAGCATCATCTAGCCAATCCCCAACAGGCTTTAGATGTGGCGGCTCAGGCCCAACTTACCTGGGCTGAGGCCGGACTTCTTATTTAAAAATCGTAACGATACACGCCCTCCAGGGCTGAGCTTGTCAAAGTTCGGCTCTGCCTGTATAGATACGAAAAACGATTATTTTTCTTGTGACTATGGCACTATAGCCGATTTTACATGTTCACCGTAAACTGCTTTGTAATCTAAAGTTGGCATCTTTGTAACATACCATAAGCCAGCAGTATCTACGGCCACAAGGAGTAAGATACCCTATGGAGACAGACATACTGAAGCGATTCCCCCGCTTACGCCCTTTTAAACAACGTGTAACCGATCTGGGACAACGTTTGAATCATCTGCAACAGCTATCCAGACGAGTGAAAGCCCGGGCTGTCAATCTGGGTGAACTCAACTACCTCATTCACAGCAAGCTAGAACAAAGCAAGCATCACTCCTGAAAAATGGGCCTGGCTCAGGTCACTTTTACAAAATTGCAGGACGATACCCCCAACCCTGCCCCCAGGGGCGGGGAACGGGTCTTCGGGATTTCAGGGGGTTGACACCATCTGTAGGGGCAACCCTTGTGGTTGCCCTCGGCGGGGCAGGCACAAGGCCAGCCCCTACAGGTAGCTACACCCCGCGAATTCCGAAAGAACCCGGGGAACTTTTCTAAGGGGCATTTTTCGGGGCATTCGCCCCGAAAAATGCCCCATGGGAATTCCCCCCTTCTCTCGGGAATTGGCAGGGGGGATGGGGTCAATGAAGGCGTTACCCGATTAAAAATTTAATGAACAATCACCCCCGATTTTGCCCGCCGCGTGGGTTCCCCTGGTTAATCATTCACCAATTCACGAATTCACCGATTCATTATTTTCTTCCTCTCAACTGAAATGAAACACACCCTTTGTCAAATCGCCCTACAAATTGTTTAGGGCGATGGCTTTTTTGTTTTGGGTTGCCCCGTTGTTCAGCTATTCCCCATTACGCAAACCACAAATCGGGTAATTTTCGCGTTCTTGAGGCCAATTGGCCGTGTACCAGAGCAAATAATCACGCACGTGGCTGGCCCAGTACGCGTCTTCATGGGTTCCTGTGTTAAGGTGCCACTCGTGGGGGATGTTCGCGGCCGCTAAATCTGTGTGCAACTGTTCAAAATTTAGCCGATACCAGTCCGCATCCCCCGTATCCAGGTACAGGCTCAAACCCGTTAACTCTTTTCCCTGCCAGCTATATTGAGGGTTAATAGCCGGTGTGGCCGCTGTATCTTCCAGGGCCGCGCCGTGTGCCCCCACACGGGCAAAAGCCGCCGGGTGTTGGAACGCAATTTCCAAAGCCCAATATCCCCCACGGGACAGGCCGCCCATGGCTCGCCAGGGAGCCTCTGCACCCACACAATAATTGGTTTCTATAAATGGCAGTAAATATGCCATCACTACGCCTTCCCATGAATTGGGGCCACCAGAGGAGTAATAATCAATGTTGGCGCTAGTTGGCAGAACGATAATCAGTGGTGGTATTTCTCGCGCCAGGATCATCACCTCCGCCGCTTCATCCACACCATGCTGATCCCAGGCTGTATCATCCTGGAATGTGCCATGAAACAGATATAGCACCGGATAGATGCGCCCATCCTCGCCATAACAGGGTGGCAAGTACACCCGATACGCTCGTTCTGGGCCATCAATAGGATCAGGGAAAACGCCGGTTACTATTTGCCCTGGGGTGGTACAGGTGGTTGTCCAATGGGGTGTGGGTGAAGGGGTGTAGGTGGGGTTAGGGC
>JAGNBF010000166.1 GCA_018004935.1 Chloroflexota bacterium
AGTTTTTTAAGGCGGGTAAAATCGGGGCGAAGCCCCGATTTTACCCGACGAGTGGGTTCCCCCTTCCCGATTTCGGGAAGGGGGGTAGGGGGATGGGTTCATTCTGGTGAGTATGCAATCGCCCTACCCTGTTGCCCCCTCGCTTTGTCGCCGCGTTGGGTATAGAACCTGTTACGGATTCACAATCTCAAACCCATCCAATACTTCTCCGGCATAGCCATTCGCTGAACCATCCCAATACATCGAGAAGGTGCAGGTGGTGGTACTGCCCAAAGAACCCGGCACACAAATGAAAATGTCGGCTCCGTCACCGCTGACGCCTGTCACACTGAACGCGCCTAGCGTGGAGAGATAAACATGGCCGTTTGCCGCTGTCCACGCCCCATTCACATCTTCACTTGCCGCGGTGCTCAATCCTACATCTGAGCCATCAAAGTGCATAGCCCAGGTGCCACTGGTTGTTGTGCCCAGGGCGGTGGGTGTAAAGATAAACAAGTCTTCATCTGTGCCTGATGCGCCAGTCACGCTGAATGTGCCGATGGTGCTGATAATCAACTTGCCATCGGCGGTCACATCAAGCGTGTCAATATCTTCATTCGTTGTGGTCAGCCCGACATCCGAACCATCGAAATAAAACTCGAAGGTTCCACTGGTGGTGCTACCCAGAGAAGTGGGAACGAAGCGCACGATGTCGTTGTCTATAACTGTACCGGCTCCGGGTAAGGTAATCGAAGTGCTGTCAAAGCTCATCAAGATGGAGCCATCGCCCAGGAAGGTGAAGGCATTCACGTCGGTACTGCCCAGACCCACATCCGAACCATCGAATACCATGGCCCAGGTTCCTGTGCCGGTGTCGTAGGACAAAATGTCCTCATCGGCAAAGGCGACGCCACCGGCTGTGCCACTGGTGCTGGAACTGGCGTAAATCACGTCATCACCACCCGGAACCGGGGTGTTGGTTGGTGTCGGGGGAACGGGTGTATTCGTGGCGGTCGGGGGTATGGGTGTGTTGGTTGCCGTGGGTGGTACGGATGTGTTTGTAGCCGTTGGGGGGATCGGGGTGTTGGTGGCGGTAGGAGCCGCGCCCTGCACACAGATTTCCAGGCTCCAACTGTTCAGTGTACCCGCATCAGCGGCGGTGTAGTAATCATTAACGGTGAGGGTCCAGGTTCCGGTGCTGCTCTGCCCATCGAAGGCGGAGAGGGCATTGTTGGGGGTAAACGTGCCGTTGATGGTGGGGGTAGAACCGGCACATTGGTTTTCAACGGGTTGTGAAGCCTCATCGTCCAGGGTCGCCACGACATTATCGCCACTACAGCCGTAGGTGCTGGCGGGGACACCAGGCCGATCCAGAACGGTGACGTTGGTGCTGTTGTGGCTGACAGACATGCCAATATCGCCTACCCAGACATGACTCATGTTGACGGTGAAGTTCACATCGGCAATCGTGCCGCCACCGCCCACTGAGAGGGTGGAGTTGATGGATGAAGTGCCATTGGGCAGGCTGATCGGTACGTTGGTGCTGTTGTAGACGGTACAGGTGGTGGGGCCAGGGGTGTTGGTGGCGGTGGGGGATGGCCCAGGGGTGTTGGTGGGGGGCGGAGCCTGGCAGGCAACAGGGAGATCAAATGCCTGTACCCCATCACTGCGGTTGCTGGTGCTACCCTGGCTGGCGCTGTAACCCAGACCACGTTTGGCAAATGCTTCCCAGATGAGACATTGGTTCGCGCCGCCGTAGTTGTTTTGGTCGGCCAGGAGAATGGCGTTGCGGGCGTCCACGAAGCCGGGGCTACAGGGTTGCAGTTTCAGGCCATCTATCACCAGTTGTAGGGCCATGTTATTGCCGCCTGTGCCGTTGTAAAAGTCGGGGTCGAAGCCGTATTGGTCAATCAGTGCCCAGGTGACTTCCCAGATCATGGCGGCCCAGGTGGAACCGACGCCATGGGGTACGGCGGCGGTTTTAATGGCGTCGTAGGTGCGGGGGTCAATGGACATGTTGGTGCTGTAGGGGTAGTCACGGATGCCATCGCCGGTGGTGGGTTCGCCGAGGGCATATGTGCCGATGCCGCGCCGATCCGCGCCCTGATCCCCTGATTCGATGGTGAGCATGAGGCCAAACCAGTCGCTCCAGCCTTCGCCGCCTTGTTCCTGGTTGTTGAGACAGCTTGAGTTGCTGGGGCCACCGGTGAGGCGGATGGAGATGCCGTGACCGTATTCGTGGATGATGATGCCGTTGTCGAAATCACCATCGCGTTGGGGGCTGGTGAGGTTCCAGAGGTACATTTGCATCCGGGGGTTGCCGCCGTCGGTGGGGGTGGCGAAGTTGGCGTTGTTGGTGCCGCCGCCGTCTTGGGCTTCGGCGTTGACGGAGTCGCTGGCCGCGCCGCCGTTGCCGTAGTTGTTTTCCTGGAAGTTACCGCTGGCTTCGTTGAAGCCGTATTGGTAGAAGACATCGTGGATGATGTTGTTCCAGTAGAAGAGGTTGGTGATGGCGGCGGGTCGGTAGGTGCTGGGTTGTTGGTTGAAATCAATGGGGAAGTCGAAGTTGAGGGTGGCTCCGCCGTTGGCACGAGCGGCATCACCGCCGGTGGGGGTGTTGCTGTTGTTGGTGTCTTCGTAGGCGTCTACGTTGTTGCCGTTGGTGTAGTTGGATTCGGCTCCGGCGACGCCGTTGGTGTCGTGCCAGCCGAAGGGGGAAGCGGTGAGGTTGGCGGGGTTGACTTGCATGGTGCGGCCGCCATGGCTTGGGCTTTCTATGGGCATAGCAAAGACGTTGTATTGATCAGGGGCGAGGGGGTCGAACGCGGCCGCGCCATTGTTTATCGCTTCTGTGGTGTGCTCATGAACGGCTACAACTTCGGTGCCACTACCTTCTGCCGCCCCAAAATTGTCATGAATCACATAATTAGATTCATCTAGCACCGCGCCATTACTGGCATCTACGCGGGTACTCCACCAGTTTTGGGCATCTAGCGTATAAATTTCTACCTGCCAGGCCAGGCGCACGGTGCCATCGGGCATGGGTTGGTAGATGAGTTGGGCGGGAATGGGTTCCAGGGAGATGCCTGCGGTGTTGAAGATGACCTTTTGGGCGGCTCCGGCCAGACTTTCCTGAACGACGAGTTCTTCTTTGAGGGGCAGGTTGTGGTAGGTGGCGACGGTGGTAACGGCCGCGGCCGCGGTCAATACCGCTTTTGTTCCTTGTACCCTATTTGCCAGCCCCCCTACAAACCGATTGCCCACATTGATGACACTACCATCAGCGGCGATATTAATGTTGATGAGAGCGTTGTAAACGTCAATGCCTTGATATTGTTGTCGTAGATAAATGTGGGTAGTTCCATTGTGCTGACTGACATACTGATCCGAGACTACCATTTCCGCGACATCTTTTTCCTGTAGCCTTAAATCAGCATAATGTTCATGGATATAAGCCAGGGCGATCTCTAGCGGCGCACCTTGGTTGGCCCCAGTTAGAAATTGCACTGAACCAATAGAAGGATTGGATTGGGAGTTGACGGCTGACACCTGTGGCGTGCTAATGGCCAGACTCATCAAGAACAACAATAGCAACAGAGTCAACAGACTCGTAGCGGTATGAAACTTTGACTTGGGCATTTTGTGCTCACCTCTCTTTGTTCGGATAGGACGTTGTCTCAGTTCTTGCTTTGGCCGCATCAACCAGGATGCCTGATAGAGTGGCCGATTTCTCTAGTATAGTACGGCGTAAGTAGAATCCAGGTTTTTATATCAAGTTCGGAAGCGATTTCAGGAGAAAAACCGGGTTTCTAAACCTACTAGAGGCTTCCGCCCAGATGTACTAGCGACCTGGTGTAATTTTGAACTGAGTGAAACACAAGCAGGGGATAACTTCGAGGCTATCGGTCAAGAAAATCATTTCAGATAAACTGAGAACCAGTCTTGTGTCGGATGATGCGTGCGTCCGAGCTTGCCTGGGGTGCGAAGCAAGACTGGCCTGACCATGAATAGCCACGACGATGAAGATAAACACAGAAAAAAACCGTGCCCACAGAACCTTGCTCAAGCAAGGTTCTGTGGGCACGGTTACAAGAAGAAGTTCGACAACGTTCTTAACTCTCCCAATAATATCTAATTGTGGTGTAACTGCCCCAGGCGGGGCTACATCAACAAACAGCGACAAATTTTTGTCGAAAGTGACACCGTTATACTGTTCGTGGTTAGTTATTGTGCTTTTACGCTGTGGCCAGTCTCCTGACCGAGCCACCAATAATATGTGACGGTGATGGGGATAGTGCTTACATATGGGTGCAGTATAATCAGCGAAGTAAATATGTCAACTTGATAAGGATATAAATCAGCCAAGACCTGACAGGTTTTCGGAAACCTGTCAGGTCTAAACCGGGAAGTTATATTTTTACGAATTTTAAGTACCAGGCCCTACGGGCTAAAACAGCAGGCCAACGGCCTTTGTAAACATAGCCCGGCCCATTTTACGGCCAGGCGGCCTCACCATTTTTAGACGTTCAGGCCAAATTGAGAATTGCTGGACGAACACCCCTTAAAAGTGGTGCTGAAAAGATGTGACGCTCAGCGTTTCAGTGAGGATAGGCGCTCATCTCATTTACCTATGATCGTTATCGTATCTAACAAGACCCGATTATTGGTCGAATCTGCGTCTGTTCCCGTCACTGGCACACGAATGCCTGTTTCTGGGTCATAAAAACCTACCCATAGTTGATATGTACCCGGCGCTACGTTGGTGCCTATGGTTAATAGGTGTTCATCCACTAAAACCTCATTGGCCCGCCAACTCATCGTCAGACGCACGCCATTGACTGGTATGCCATCAGTTTGCGCTACTATATTGTTTTGGGTATCGGTCAGATGAACAAAGATCAGATAGTTTGTGGCAATGTTCTGTTGTACTTGCCAGTAAAGTGTCAGGTTAATTATGTCATCCGGTTGGGCTGTTGTGGTGGAGAGATCGTAACCGGGTAGATGAATGAGAGGGGGATCACCAAAATCTGCCGCTTGGGGGAAGGGGATAGGCGGGAGTTCTGTCACCAAAGGCCACGGAATGAGGGAAAGGCGTTCAGGGAGAAGGATGGGTTGCCCTATGACATCCCCGGTGACAGTGACAAGCGCAATTTCTACACGGCCCTCTTGGGCGATGGATGTCCCTGGCACCAGTAATGTGACTTTGCCCTGTATCACTGTACCATTTGTCCAGAGAGAGGTGGGGTAGTGGGGGCGGGTTAGCGGGGTGATGATTTCGCTCAGCAGTTCACTGGCTTCATTGAGTAGGCGGGTGCGCAACTGGTAATCTTGGGTGGGTGTGCGCTGTGCCTGCCAAAATAGCTCCAGCGGGAGAATATGGCCGGGACGTAATTGGGTTGTTGGGGGGAGTTGGTAGCCCAAAAAGGTCAGCGGCCCTAAACGCGTTTGCTGGTGGGTGAAGGGGGGTAGGGTCGCCAGGGCGGTCTCTCCTCGCAGTGAACCGGGGGTAAGGGTCATTTCGCCCAGATGGATATCTAGAGTGCCTTCGGCGGTGGGCATGATGTTCCCTTGAGGATCTATGAGTCTAAGCCAGATGGTATATTGACCGGGGGGAATGCTGGCGGGTAAGGTGATTACTTGATCAAAACGCATCAGGGCTGTCTGGGGCCATTGGGCGGGGGGAGAGGTGGGGCTTAATAGGGTATCTTGCTGTACCCAGACTTGCCCGGTTTCATCTTGCCAGCGAAAAGATAGAGCGTAATTGCCGGTTTGAGCATTGGTTTGCGACCAATAGCTTTGTATCCAGGCGTCTTCTCCGGTGGCGAGGGTGGTGGGCAGGGCCAGACCCTGTAAATGGAGTATGTTGCTAAAGGTGTGGTTCTGTGGGGGGATGGTAGGGGGTATGGTGGTGACGCCAGGGTTGGGCAGATAGGCTTCAAGGCGCACGGGGAGCCACATGTGGTGAAACTGTTGGGTCCAGAAGGGGGACCACTGTTGGTTAGCCCAGCGGCTGAGGGTGGTTTCGGGAAAGCCGGTGCGTGGGGTTGGTCTGGTTAGAAACCAGAGGCGACCAGTGGTATCCGCGGCCGCGTTCTCTAATTCTGTCATTGCCGCCGCCACATCTTGTTCGCCATAGAGGGGTATTGCCCGCCACGCGGCCGCGCCCTCATAATAATAAGCAAAGGTAAAACCTATCAGCGTGTCGTGCAGAATGATGAGATCATCCGCGGCCGCGTGCTCATTCAGGTAAAGGGCCGCGCCCCGTACATCATCGCGCACTAACTCCAGAGAGGTAAATTGGGTATAAAGCCAGTTTAACTGGATGACAACCGTGATGATTCCCAGCCCCCAGGCAAACACCCGCAACCAACGTGTTGGCGCCCGCATTACGCCAGTTGCCAGGAGTATGAGGAAGGGGGGCAGGCCAATGAGCAGGTGACGTGTGCCATTATAGAGGGGGTTAAACAGGGAAAGAAGTTGCAATAAACCGAGAGGGATGAGTTGATAACCCAGAACCAGAAGAGCGGTTAAGCGTTTTTGGTGCCAGAGCCAAAACAATCCACCCAAGGCGAGCAGTAAGGCGGGCCAAAGGCGATCCCAGGGGTGGCTGAGGCTGGGGCTTACGCCTACGGCAAAGGCCCCGAGCGCATGGTAGGCCACGGTGCGGGTGGGAATGTAGTTGAAATCTATCTGTTGCCCGGCGCGGAAGCGGTCTAGCCCAATGTAGATGGCCGGGAGCAGAATCAGGAGACTGAGGATGAGGCCAGCCCAAAACCAACGTTGCGGGAACAAAGAGGAGAGCCGTTGTTTTCCCCAACCGGATGCTGTTGTTACGGTGAGGGCCACCAGGCCGTAAGCGAAGATGAAGAAGCCAAAATAATGGCTGTAAATGCCGAGCAATCCGGCGACAGCCCAGAGCCATAACCAGCGTTTGGCTTGGGGGCCACCTTTGATGAAACGCCAAAGGCCATACAGGCAAAGCAGGTTGAGGGTGATGAGTAAGCCGTAGTTGCGGAGTATCTGGGATTGCCAGATGTGGAAGGGGGAGATAGCCAAAAGGAACGCGGCCGCGAGGCTCCCATTTTCGCCGCTCACCAGGGCGGTTAGCCGATAGATGAGGGGAATGGACAACAAAGCCAGCAGTACCCCCCCATAGCGCAAAGCAAAAATGGTATCGCCAGTCAGGATGTTCCAGCCATGCAGTAACAAGAAATAGAAAGGGGGATTGGTGTCACGAGTATCTACGCCATCTACGGTGATGATATTTTGTAGCTGTTGGCTAACAGGCTGGTGGATGCGGTAGAGACTTAACCCTTCGTCGCTCCACATGGATTGCCCGTCCAGGTGATAAACGCGGATAGCGAAGGCTAATAGGAGGATGAGGAAAAAGGGGACGCGGCCGCGAAAACGATGACTCATCATGGTTCCACTCGGATAAGGCCTAAATCAATTTCAGGCAAAGGATGCTGACCAGTAACCAGATCATACAGACCAACTACTAACCGATAGTTCCCAGGAACCAGTTCAGGGGGCAAAAAAACCGTGTGCACATCGGTGATAAGTTCATTGGCGGCCCACCAGGATGTTGGGTACAACCCGCCCACAGGTGGCCCATCGCCATTCATAATATTTTCATCGGTTTGTAAGTCGCGCAGGTGTATAAATACCTGATAATCAGCCCCAACCGGCGTTGTAGCCGCCCAGGTCAGCGTTAGCGGAACCGTAGCCCCAATCTGCCAGATTGAGGCGTGCTGAGAATCTACCAGGTGCAAGTCTGGTGTCATAGGCAAGTCGGCAATGAACCGCTGGGTGGCTGGTTGTACCAGACGCACAACCTCGACGAAGGTATGAGGCAAAAGATTACCTTGTTTATCGGTAACGACGAGGCGATAACCATTTTCTTCATTCAACATGCCAATTTCGAGCCGATAGGCCAACGTTTCCGGCAGATCGGAAGGAATCAGTATATGGATTTTTTCGCACCACACTTGCCCCGGTTGCCATAAACTTGTGGGGTAGCGCCCTTCACCGGGAAAAGAGCGACGGGTGGCAATGAGCCGGTTTTCTGCACCAAGCACCTGTACCATGACCGTGTAATCTTGTTCGGCCGATGCCAGGGCACGCCAGCATAGGGTGATGGGCATGATTTCACCCGCATAACTGGTTAGTTGCTCAGGTGTGAAGCTAATGAGTTCGGCCAGGGGGGATGTTGCCGTTGTGCCGAATTGCCAGCCGATGGGTGAAGGCAGGAGAGCCATTTCGGCTGTGGTCAATGTGGTATGGTTGTATGCGGGATGGATGAGAATAAAGGGGGTTAAGATTCCCAGGGCGGCCACATAAGCATAAACCAGTAGCGGTAGCCGGGGGTGGAGTTGTCGCCAGCCTAAAACAAGAAAAAGGGAGATGCCGCCAATCAGAGGGAATAGCAGGCGGCCAAAGGGGGCAATGACGCGGTGCATCCAACTTTCCAGAGAAATGGCGGTGATGATGAGGCCTATGAATAGTAATCCCAAAAGGAGAAGGGTGGTGGCTGGTGGCCGTTTCTCGGCGTGTTGCCACCATAACCAGAGGCTACGCAACCACCCGCCCAGGGCTAAAAAAAGTGCCCCGAAGAGGATGGTGTAGGGCCAGCCGCCCGGCCACTCACCCAGCCGGATTGATCCCCAACCCAGGGCCAGCCAGTAGGAGCGCCACACGTCTTGCCAACGCAGGATGAACGGATCTATTTTGTCATCAGGGCCGATGGCCCAGGATGTTTGATCGTGAGGGTTGAGGCCAAAGGGTGATCCCTGGGTTAACCAGTTATGCCCTAACCACCAGCCAGAGCTGACCAGGATTCCCCCGGTAAAGGCCAGGCCAAATTGCACGGTCTGACCTAATGAGCGACGCCCAGAGAGCCATAACCAGGCCAGCCCTAGCCCGATGGGGAGGCTTAAGGTGAAGGCACTGACTTTGGTCAGCCCCGCCAGCCCGAGAATGAGGCCCACAATCAGGCCCCATAAGGGGGAGCGGGTTTCGTACTGGTGCAGGTAAAAGGCAAAAAGCCAGAGGGCCAGGGTACTTAGCGCGGCCGCGGGGATGTCATTAGACACCATGCTACTGATGTAAAGGACTTGGGGAGTGACTGCCACCAAAAAGGCCGCCCCCAGTGCAATAAACCGTGGTTCCGGCCATATCTGCCGTACCAGTCCATAAACCGTAACAATCAACACAACACCAAAACCAAGTGTGACGGCCCGAGCCAGGTAAAGGGCCAACCAACCACCACGCAGAGGTTGGGTATCGCTGGGATAATGGATAGCGCGGTTATCGTTGTCAAAGTCGCTACGGGGCAGAGGGCCAATAAAATGGGGGTTAGGTCGGTAGATGGCGGCGGGATTGGTGATGTCAACAAAACGGGCGGGTAGGGAAGCGATGAAGTAATAGAAAGGGGGTTGCCCCGATTCCTGTTCTACGCCAGTTTCCCAGGCGGCGGCTCCTTGTGGGGGTAGATTGCCTTCGGTAATGAGCCATTTCATGTAGGCGAAATGCTGGGCTTCATCGGGACCTTCAAACGGGGGAATGAACCATAAATAAATGATGCCTAAGACAAGAAAGAGACCAACAATGCCACTAAGTGGAAGAACCTGTGGCTTGAAGATAGGGCGACGTGTGAACATAGTGAACTTCGGTTCCGAGTAATTTCCCTGGGTGCAGATCGTTTTTCATTCAAGCTATCCACTTGAACGGCGCGAAAATATACATCATATTGGGGTTAATGACCAGTAGGATGTGTTAATCATGGGGATTTTCTTAACTGCTAACCCACTCGAGGGCGAAGCTTGTCGAAGCCCGTTTGCCTGCGACAAGCTCAGGCAACAGGTTTCCGCCTGTTGAACTATGCCCGTTTTTGTTTTCACGAGAGGGTGAACAGCCTGAAAGGCCGTTCTACGGTTTGGGCCATTTTTCGCGGGCGTCTGCCCGCGAAAAATGATACGAGAAAAAGTTCCCTGCCCCTTTAGGCGTGCCGGTTATCGAGCGCGGCCGCGCTCGATAACCGGCACATGAGAAAGTTCCCCGCCCCTGGGGACGGGGCTAGAGGTGAGGGAAATCCGAGTATGCCATCATCCTACGGTTTCTAGGGCAACACTACGACATCATAGGGCAGGACTGGGATAATCTCTCGATTGCTACGAAATTCCTGAACATAACCCACAACCCGTACCGCCGTACCCGGTACACCTAACGGCACATTATTGGGGATGCGATTCAATGTGTTATTCCAGACAAACACCAGAATCTCACCCGTGGCATCCGCAACGAACAGTTTGGCCCCACTGCTGGTACCTTCGACCCGGCTGATCTGCCCGATAATGGTGACACGTTGCCCCATATAATTGCCCAGAGTACCAATGGCCTGTTCTGGAGGGATGCCCCCAGCGGTCAAAACCTTTACGTCACCCCCAAAATCAAGTTCTATCTGCCATTCTCCTTCAAACTGACCCACTGTGCCCGTAGCTGTTGCCGTTGCGCCCAAATTAAGGGTAGGCGCATCCCAACAGGCATCATAAATGTTGTTCCATAAAAGTAAGACGACCTGACCCGTGCCATCGCTAAGTGTAAATTTGTACCCGCCGGAAAAACTGGCTGTGGCGATCACCTGGCCTGTTATGGTGATCTCATTGCCCGCCTGGCTGGCAATTTCACTTATCGCGATAGTGGCTACTGTGGGTACGGATGTGGGTTGCGGTGGTGATGTATAGGTTGGCAGGGGCGGAATTGTGGGGGTCAGGGTGGGAGTGAGGGTAGGTGTGGGTGGTTTGGGAGTGGGGGTTATGGTAAATGTTGGTGAGGAGGTAGATGTAGAGTTAGGGGTGGATGTAGAGGTGGATGTGGGGATGGATGTGGGGGTGGATGTGGGGGTGGATGTGGCCGCGGCCGCGGGTGTATAACTGGCGGTGGATGGGGGAACTGTGGTTGTGCTGGTTGCGGCCGCGACTGGGGCTATTGGGGGCGTTGTTGTCGTACAGGCCGACAAGAGAAAAAGATATAAAAACAAAATAAATAAACCACTATTGTGCAATTTTGCATAAAACCAATGCATTTTATCCTCCCTGGGAACTGGTTTATAAAAAAATTAAATTGTTTGCTTCCAAACGTGAAAACAGCATTTATTTACTGTGCGGTGCAAATAATATCACGCTCAGTGGCAAAACACGACCACCGCCAATAGTAGGCCAGCCCCTTCAAATAAGGCTAAAATTGGCTTTAATCATAACGATGAGTGGGGTGCTCACCAAGAGGGATGAAAATTTGTAGGACGATTTTTAAATCGTCCACCGGGCAATTTACCAAAGGGTGTGTTTCATTCCGGTTGAGAGGAAGAAAATAATTAATCGGTGAATTGGTGAATTGTTGAATGATTAATGAGAGGAACATCTACCG
>JAGNBF010000227.1 GCA_018004935.1 Chloroflexota bacterium
TTTTTACTGTTTGAGGAAGGCATAGTTCACCTATGGGTTGCGGTCAATTGAGGGAAATGATAACAAAGGCGACTGTCACGTAATGATTAATTTTGAAATGGTATTAAAGATGAGGTAATTAAGTGTTGCTTTGTCGTAGTTTTTCTTGCCGGGTTTAGTAACCGTTCAGTTGAGTTACAACAACGGATCAAGAAATAAACGGATTCTCCAGAGGCCGCTCTTAATTCGTTCCTTTCAAAATTCGTTGTTGTAACCCAAACTGGCACAAAATAATCTCTGGACTGAACGGTTACGTTTTATTCATAAAACTCTGGCGCTTTTTTAACTATTTCCCACTGCGCCTGGTCATGACCGAAAATCACCAGCCCGATATGCTCCCGTTCGACCCGATCAAGCAATTTAATCGTACTGGCGCGAATCGCTTCGGCGTCCGGGTTGCTCCCGTCGTCCTGCTCATCATGGGTAAACCCCTCACCGAAGGGGACAGCATCAATCGGCAATAAAACCGCCCCCGTTTTGGGGAGCCGCACCAACACCGATTGATGCCCCGGCACGTGCCCGCTCGTTTCAATCAGCTCCAACCCCGGCAGTAGTTCCGTGTCCCCGTCCACCAGCCGAATGCGCTCCATTGGTTGATCCCATTGGGGTCGAAGGGCCGCAAAACGGGGGTTGCTCGCCGCATCCAAATGGTGCACACGCTGAACAATATATTGCGCCTTCGTAAATGCCGCATGTCTTCCAGCATGGTCAAGATCATAATGCGTCGAAATGACTGTATCAATATCGGCCGGTTTTAAACCAATGCCTGCTAACTGCTCGATAACGTCCTGCCCATTCTCGAAATCCGATTCTCCTTCCGGCATAATCTCCGGTAGACCACTGTCAATCAGGATGTTCTTGCCATCACCTGTTTGCACCAGATAACACACAATCGGAATCTGGTATTCCGGCATAGACCCAACCTGCATCAGATATAAACGCTGTGGCGTATTTTGGCTCATCATCATTTCCTTATATATAAAAAAAGGCATGGTTCAGGTCAGCTTTACAAATTTGTAGGACGATTTGGTAAATCGTCTCGTGGGCGATTTACCAAATCGCCCTACAAAGTGTTAAGCACAGCTTGCGGACTTTTGAACCAGGCCAAAAAAGAAGATTTTTGAGTCTACTGCAAAAAGCCCGGTTTCTGGCTAATTTAACCGTCGCTTCCAGAGAAAAAGAAACTGGGCTTTTAACTGTTTTGACCTTTTTTCAGTGGACTCATTTTTCACCGCTAAAACGCCAAGATCACAAAGATTTTCTCTGGATTTCTTCCATTCTTAGCGTTCTCAGCATTTGGTGGTTCCTTTTTCAGTAGACGCACATTTGGCAACCTGCGGAAGGTTTGTACCTCCGAGAAATCAGTTGACATAAATCTTCGAAAGGTTGTTACCGATAACTAAATTCTTCTCCGTGAACCTTTGTCCCCCCTAGGCGATTGCCTACTCAGAGTTTCCTCACCCCCAACCCCGGGGGCGAAGAACTTTCTCCTGTGCGGGTTATTGAGTGCGGCCGCGCTCGATAACCGACACGCCTGGTGTTTCCCCCTTCCCGCCGGAAAGCGCCGGGGGGCGGGCGAATCAACTCATTACCCGATTAATCATTTAATCAACAAAAGCCCCCCGATTTTGCCTGCCGAGTGGGTTCTTCCTTCCCGAAATCGGGAATCGTCAGGGGGATGGGTTTATTCTGGTGAGCATCTAATCGCCTTACTGTACCCCCCTCCATGTAAACTCTTTCTGGCTAATCATACAAGAAGTTAACTCGTAAGGTACAAGCAATTTCCTGGGACTTTGCTCGGGGCATAACACTCTTACGGGTATGAATGGGAGTTTAAGGGCTTTTGAGATTTAACGTAACGACTAAGCCTCTCGAGGGTTGAGCTTGTCGAAGTCCGTTTTGCCTTCGACAAGCTCAGGCAACAGCGTTCGCCGTTACGATTTAACAAAGGGTGTGTTTCATTTCGGTTGAGAGGAAGAAAATTTAGAAACCGGGCGTTTTGCAGTAGGCTGAATGATAACCTTTACACAATCTTTAAGAAGGCTTGCCTGTTCCTTTAAGCAGGGGGCTTACACTGCTCCCCCATGAAAAAACAACTACTGACCACCATTCTTACCGTCCTGATCACCGTCGCGGTGATCATCACCCTCGTTGTTGTCCTCATGCCGACCCTCGGCCCGCGCTTCCTGCACCCCCTCATGGCGGATACCATGCACGAAAATATGCCCGCCGGGATGCATGAGCAAATGATGAACAGTGTCCCCCCGGATAATTTGGACACTTCTACCACGCGCACCAGCGACAATGGCTTTTATCAGGTTTCGTTTAGCAGTGAACTGGAGCCGCTGGCGATTAACCAGATGCACAGTTGGATTCTCCACGTCGAAACGGCTGATGGTGAGCCGGTGGAAGATGCCACCATCACGGTGGATGGGGGGATGCCGCAACATGGTCACGGCCTGCCGACTCAGCCCCAGGTGACAGAAAATCTGGGGGGCGGGGATTACCGGGTTGAAGGGTTACGTTTCCAGATGGGGGGCTGGTGGGAAGTGAGCTTTGCCATTGACGCGGCCGCAACCCCCGACTCTGTCACCTTTAACCTGGTTCTGGAGGGGTAGGCCATGTCCCGAACACGTTTCAGCCTGATACTGCTGGCCCTGGTGCTGATTCTAGGGGTGGGGATTGTGCTGTTGCGGCCGCGTACCCCCACCTGGAGCGACGCCGAACAGGCAACCCTGCGTACCCTCTGGCTCGGCTCACTTCCGCCACTGCCCGCCGACCCGTCCAACCATGTAGCCGATGATCCCCAGGCCGTACTGTTGGGGGCCAAACTGTTTTCGGACACCCGCTTCAGTGCCAACGGCGCGGTCGCCTGTAGCACCTGCCACCTGTCCGACTTGAGCTTCCAGGATGGATTGCCCCTGGCGCAAGGGGTGGGCACGACCACGCGCCGCACCATGCCCCTGGTCGGAACCGCCTACAGCCCCTGGTTTTTCTGGGATGGCCGCAAAGACAGCCAATGGGCGCAGGCTCTCGGCCCCCTGGAGAGTGCGGTGGAACATGGCGGCACACGCACCCAATACGTTCACCTCATCGCTACCTATTACCGGGATGAATACGAAGCGATTTTTGGCCCCTTGCCTGATCTGACGAATGTTCCCCTGACGGCTGGCCCGGTTGAGGACGCGGCCGCGCGTGCCG
>JAGNBF010000167.1:0-3912 GCA_018004935.1 Chloroflexota bacterium
TCAGGGGGTTGACACTATATGTACGGGCGGGCCTTGTGCCTGCCCAGTGTGGGGCAACCACAAGGGTTGCCCGTACCTCACGAAATCCTGAAGACCCGTTTTTGTTTTCACGCAAGGTAGAACAGCCTTTTTGTAGTTTAAAAAATCAATCAGGTAATGGAATCCCCCCACCCCTAACCCCGCCCCCAGGGGCGGGGTTAGGGGTGGGGGAAACACTATACCGGTATTCATTGGTTAAATCGTATCTTCTCAATGCTTCGGGAAAAACGTGGCCTGAGCTTATCGAAGGCCATGGGTTTCGACAAACTCAACCAACGCCACCACACTTTATTAAGAAGATACTGAACGATGACTAAAAACCCCAAAAGGAGAGCGTTATGGCAACGATAGATGCAACCGCAGTAAAAACCTATCTGGAAACAAATCTTCTCGGTTATCTCGATTGGCTTCGACGCATGGTAGAAATTAACAGCTTCACCGAGAATCCAGCCGGTGTAGATGCGCTGGGCGATCTAACAGCAGAACTATTTGCCCCCTTGGGTTTTACTGCCGAACGAATCCGTTCCGCTATACCTCGTTATGGCCACCATCTGGTCATGACTCGGTGGGGTCGCCACGGCCAACAAGGGCGTACCATCGGCCTCATCTCCCATCTGGATACTGTTTTCCCCCCCGCCGAAGAGATTACCAACAACTTTCACTGGCGCATAGAAGGAGAACGTATCTACGGCCCTGGCACCAATGACATCAAAGGGGGAACCCTGATCATGTACATGATTTTGGATGCCCTGCGCACCTTTGCCCCCTCTGCTCTGGATACAGTGAATTGGGTTCTTTTGCTGGACGCTTCTGAGGAGCAAGACGCCGACGATTTTGGCCGTCTATGCCTGGAGCGGCTAGAACCTTCTCAGCCGCTGGGCGCTCTGATTTTTGAGGCGGGGTATGTTAATAATCATGTGTTTAATCTGGTTGCCGCCCGCAAAGGCATGGCCCAATATGCGGTGACAGTAGAAGGTAAGGGGGCACATGCGGGCGCGGCCCACGACGCCGGGATCAATGCCATTGTTCAGTTGGCCGACACCGTGCAAAAAATAGCCATGCTCACAGATTATGGACGAGGAGTGACGTTTAATGTGGGTTCGATACAGGGAGGCACGGTAACGAACCGGGTGCCCCATTATGCCGAAGCCCGAGGGGAAATGCGGGCCTTTGACGCGGCCGCATACCAGGAAAAACTCTCAGCTCTCCTGGCCTTACCCAACGAGGTGGTAGTACAAAATGGCAACGGCCAGGGGGCCAAAGTGCAAATCACAGTAGAGCGCAAAACCCAACCCTGGCCCCGTAACCCGCAGACAGATAGACTCATTGAGATTTGGAGCGCGGCCGCGAGCCAGCTTGGCTGGCAAATCAAACCCGAATACCGGGGTGGCCTCAGTGATGGCAACCATATCTACCATCGCATCCCCACCCTCGACGGCCTCGGCCCCGCTGGCATGAACGCTCATTGCTCCGAACGCAGTGCCGACGGTAGTAAAGACCAGGAATACGTTCTGGTTTCGTCCTTCGTACCCAAAACCTTACTCAACACATTAGCAATCTTACAGTTGATCGAGGAAAGTAGGGAGTAGGGAGTAGTGAACGGTAAACAGTAAACAGTAAACAGTAAACAGTGAACAGTGAACAGTGTCAGATTCACCATTCACCATTCACCATTCACCATTCACCCTTTCCCATTCCCCATCCCCCTGACCTCCCAGAGTGCCTATGCCTTCTTCCCCTGAATCCGCCCGCGAACAGTTACACACCTGGCAAGCTACCCAACCAGGCAATTTTTTCACCGCCGACCTGGGTCTGCAACGGAGCCTGGAGTTTCTTTGGGGCACCGCTGATTACAAACAGCGAGTGGCCCGGTTGTATCAATTTGGTAAACAGGTAGCCACGGAACTGGACGCGGCCGCAACCCGGCTTGCCGCTCATCCCCCTGTTTTTCATCTCCATGACCCCTTTGGGCGGGTGCTGGGGCAGGTTGAATATCACCCAGAGCATCATTGGCTGGCCCAACAGTTACACCAGGCCGGACTCACCACCCTGGCCGGTACACCGGGACAAAATTTACTGGCGGCAACCTTGTTCTACCTCTCCAGCCAAATCGGGGAAGCCGGACAACATGGCTCACTGGCGGCGACTGTGGGGGTAATAAAATTGCTACAAAACGCGGCCGCGCCCTCCCTGCGTGACCAATTCCTGCCCCCACTCCTCGATCCCACCCAAACTTCCCCCCTGCGGGGAGCCTTCTGGCTTAGCGAAATTCAGGGGGGAACCAACCTGGGCAGTAATAGCACCTTCGCCTACCAGGACGAAGAGGTCTGGGTTCTCACCGGTGAAAAATGGCTGGCGGCCAACCCCACCGCCGACCTGGCCATTGTCACGGCTCGTGTAGCAGGCCAGGGAGATGGCCTGGAGGGACTAGGCCTCTTCCTCTTACCCCGTACCCGGCCCGATGGCTCCCCCAATGGCATTCACATCCACCAATCCCTGCCCACCCTGGGAGCCAACAACCAGGCTATCGCCAGCCTCTACCTGCAAGATGCCCTGGTTTATCCCCTTGGCTCCCTCGAACAGGGATACGGCTCCTTAAATCATTATGCCCGACCCACCCTTCAGCTTTATCACGCCCTGGCAACCATCGGGCATTGCCGCCGGGCCTACATCACCGCCTGGCGTTACGCCGAGCACCGCACCCTGGCCGATGTGCCCCTGATTCATCTGCTTTTAGTCCAAGACACCCTCACCCAAATGCGGTCTGATGTCAGCGCGATGCTTAGCGGTACATTGCGCCTGGTACGCATGTTAGATGAACACCAAACAGGCGAAGCTCAGGCCGACACGGCGGCAATTTTGCGCCTGGGCATTCCCCTTAACAAATTCCGGGCCTCTATTTTGGCCCAAGAACTACTCTCCCAAGGGTTAGACATGCTGGGTGGCAATGGCCTACGCGAAGATTTCTCCCCCCTGCCTCGCTTGTTACGCGACACCCTGGCCCTAAATGCCTGGGAAGGTTCGGCCAACGCCCTGCTCACCCACATGCACCACGAAATGCGCCAGGAACGGATCCATGAACCATTCCTCCGCCTGATTCGTCACTTGCTCCAACCTTCTCCGTTTGAAGAGTTGCGGCGGCAAGCGCTGGCCCAACTCAGCGAGATGGAGCAGACTTTGACAGACCTGTTGGCGATGGATGAACTGAGTGCGAGTGTGCCGATGCGGCCGCTGTTGGGCCGTCTCATGGATCTATTTTACACCGCCTGCCTGGCCGTAGAAGGGGCATGGGAATATCTGCGTAAAGATGACCGCACCAAACAGCGGTTAGCTGAATTTTTTTGCCAGCGTCGCATTCTCAGGCGCGAAGCCAAAGACATCCCCGATTATGCTCATCAGATTAGCAAACTTTGCACCGACATCCGACCTGGCAAAATTGATTGGGGTCGGGATCAAGAATTACGGACACAAATGGGAGATTGGGCCGAGTAGGATAGATGATGCGTGAATATACTTACCACGGTTATAAAGTGACATTTTGTTAGCGGCAACAGATTGGGTAGGGTTAGGCTAGAGACCCATCCCCCGTCCCCTTTCCAGAAGGAAGGGAGAAACCCACCGCGCCGAGAAAAGTCCCCCGCCCCTGGGGGCGGGGTTTAGGGTTAGGCTAGAGACCCATCCCCCGTCCCCTTCCCAGAGGGAAGGGGAGAAACCCACCGGCGCGGTTGGGGGGCAGTCGCCCCCCAACCGCGCCGAAAAAAGTTCCCCGCCCCTGGGGGCGGGGTTTAGGGTTAGGCTAGAGACCCATCCCCCGTCCCCTTTCCAGAGGGAAGGGAGAAACCCACCGCGCCGAGAAAAGTCCCCCGCCCCTGG
>JAGNBF010000167.1:4012-11388 GCA_018004935.1 Chloroflexota bacterium
GGGTTAGGCTAGAGACCCATCCCCCGTCCCCTTCCCAGAGGGAAGGGGAGAAACCCACCGGCGCGGTTGGGGGGCAGTCGCCCCCCAACCGCGCCGAAAAAAGTTCCCCGCCCCTGGGGGCGGGGTTAGGGGTGGGGGTGGTCTCGGATGTTCCCAACGTGGGGATAAAGCGGCACGACGACACGGCAGGAAAATGTCAGATTATGCCCTTTGCCAGTAAACACAACGGAACAGTTACGATTTCCGCAAACCTTTGGGTCTTGGCAGAACTTATTCTTTTACAAACCATTAGAACTTACGTACGCTGGTCGATCTCCTGACCGTGCCACTCAGGTTATTTTTAGACGATCATTAATCCTTACATCCCTTCTCGAAAAAAGAACCGGTTCTCCCCCGTCAACGTTTCCCGCTTCAGGCGAATAGTGCGACCATCATCCACCTCAAAAGCAATCTTGATCTGTCGGCCTACCAATTGGGCCACCCGTGCCCAATCCTCACGGGCATATTGCTCCGATTCACAGACATCCCCTGTCGGTGTTTCTTGCCGTCCAGCCGTAAATGCTTCCAGGGCAATGCGGTAGCGAAGCATCTCCCAATCCATCTCTAACACCCTCGCCGTAAACACAGCCCGCAAAAAATCCCCATTTTCCATTTGCCAGGCAAATTGGATGGGAAAAGTATCATCTAATCCGTAATTGGGTTTAATCATCATATTACAGTTCACCTACCCCTGTGCATTCACCGCCCCGACACCACTAAGAATGAGCGCCCCCCCCACAATCAGTCGCCAATCTACCATTTCACGCAGGAAAATGGCCCCAATCGTCACGGCGATGAGGGGGATGACATACGTTACCAGGGCAGAACGGGTTGGTCCCCAATGGTGCAGGACAAAATAAAAGAGAATATAAGCTAATGCCGAACCCAGCACACCTAACCAGGTAACCGCCCCCAACGTAGCCCAGGTGAATTGTTGGCTATTCATATCATCCATCACCAGGGCAATCATCCAGGCCAGCAGGCAGGCCGTCGTCACTTGTCCGGCGGCGATAAGGATGGGGTTTAGATGGTGGAGGTAATGCCGGGCATATGTCGTAGATATGGCATAACATAAACCGGCAATAGTGACAGCGAAGGGCGCGGCCGCGTTGGCCCATCCCCCTTGTAACTCCCGGCTAAACAACAAGACCACCCCAAGAAACCCTAAAATTAGCCCGGCAAACTTGCCCGACGTTACTGTTTCCTGCTTTAACCACACCCCAGCCAACAAAATACTAAACAAGGGCACCGTGCTATTCAAAACTGACGTCAACCCGGAATCAATCCGTTGTTCGGCCCAGCTAATCAATACAAAGGGGAAGGCTACCCCCAACGCCCCCACCACAAACAGATGCCACCACACAACCCCTGACCGGGGCACGGCCAATTTCTGCCAACGGACAATTGCCATAAGCGTCAAGGCACCAATTGTCAGGCGTAAGGCCACCAGGGTAGCCGGTTGTAACCCTGTGAGAGCAATTTTGATAAACAAAAACGACGTTCCCCAGGCCAGGGCCAACAGTAAAAACGCCGACCATACTTTACGTTGATCCATGTGCAAACCTCATACAAACCTACGACATGCGCTAATTATATGCACTTGGGGCAAAGGTGTCCCTTTATGTTGCCCTTGGTGTAACTATATACGTCCCCGAGGGCTGAACTTATCGAAGCCCGGCTCCGCCTTCGACAAGTTCAGACGACAGGCTGAGGATCAACCTACGAAACTACTGTGGCCGGTCTCCTGACCGCGTCACCCAACTTATTTTTGACTCCACCGAAAAAAGGTCAAAGCAGTTAAAAACCCGGTTTCTTTCTCTCTGGAAGCGACGGTTAGATTAGTCAGAAACCGGGCTTTTTGCAGTAGACTCATTTTTAGACGCTCATTAGTAATTACTACCCTTGACAAAAATCGCTCTTTCATGATAATTTAGGCATATCTAATTTAGGTGTGCCTAAATCTTACGCTAAAACCAATATCATCTCAATATTTCAGGGGAAACGTAACCTGACGGTTGTCTCACCCAGTGATCAAGGATGAGGCAGGGTGGATGAGACCAACCTCACCTCCCTCACGCTGACCCATCGTTTCAAATTGAGAATTTCGGCTGGCAGGTGAGATTTGCCGCATAACAACATAACAACAAGGCACGGTGAGGAAACCGGCCACAGCAAATGCAGAAGTTATTTACGAACAAACGTAAGCGTTCAGTTACCTGAGAAAAAGAGCCTTCCGAAGGTTTCCGCAAAGGTGTTGACCAGTGGTACAAACCTTCGGCAGGCTGAACGGTTACGAACAAACTCGTAGGAACTCAAAATCACTCAAGGAGTCATCAATGTTTTACGAAACGTTTTTCCGAATTCTCATCGCGGTCATCTTCATCGCCATTTTTAGCATTGCCATTCCCTTTCGCCATCGGGCGCAGAAACAAGGGGGGCAACTACGCAGTAATGAAGGGCAGGGTATTGTCCGGATCATGCGGCTGTTGAGTCTGGGTATCTGGGGTTTTATCTTCGCTTATGTGATCAATCCCAATTGGGTAGCCGGGGTGCAACTGCCTTTGCCGCTGTGGTTGCGCAGTGTCGGAGTTTTGCTGTTGGTGTCTGCTATTCCCCTGGCTTATTGGGTTTACATCAGTTTGGGGCTGAATATTTCACCTACCCAATCTACCCGCCAGGGGGCGACGCTGGTGACACATGGGCCGTATCGCTGGGTGCGTCATCCACTTTATACGGTTGGGACAATGGCTTACCTGGGCATGGGGTTGGTGACGGCATTATGGCCGGTGCTGATAGGCTTGTTGTTCCCGCTCCTCTTTCTTGTCTGGCGTACCCCAAAAGAGGAAGCCCGCCTCATTGAAACGTTTGGCGATGCCTACCGGCAGTACATGGCCCGGACGGGGCGGTATGTGCCGAGGTTGTGGTAAGGTGTATGAGTATATTGGTGTATTGGTATATTGGTGAACTCCATCAACCAATAAACTAATACACCAATACACCAATAGACCAATAGACCAATAGACCAATAGACCAATAGACCAATCCATAGCTTTTTACATGTTGTCAGGCCGCAACCAGGCCCAGTGGTGGCGGGTGACAGGATCGTGACTGTTGTCCGCCGCTTCGTGGGTGGTGAAGTTATCAGTCGGTAGGCCGACGACTTGGGCCTCAAGGGTGTGAAGCTGGTAGAGGGTGTTGAGGCCGGGGTAGGAGATGGAGGGGAGTTGCCGTTGCCGCTGGTGATAACTGTTGGCGATGAGGGTGATCGCGGCCGCATCCACCCCCAACTCTTCGTACAACCCCCGCAGAGCCGCCTGCTGGGCCGTCTCCCCCCGTTTCATCTTCTCAGAAGGGGGGTAAGAGCGCGGCCGCGTCCCACCCCCTTCCATCTCTTGCGCCACCTCATATAGCACCCGATCCCCCTGCCGGATGATGATCTCCACCGCATCCACAATTCGCAACGGTGGCTCATCCTGCAAACAGGTTTCCCCGGCTACAATCTCTTCCCACAAATGGAGAATCGTTTTAGTTCCTTCAAGATGGCCCCAAAGCGTCGTATCTATTTTTTTGTCAGCCAGCCAGGCACGTAAATCCTGGATCGAAGTGAAGTTCATGCCTGTTCTCGCAAAAAAATCTCTAAACGGTTCAAGTTGGCGGCGAAGTCGCGGCGGCCCAGCCCCAGGCGGACATGGTGATCGTCGTAGCCGAGGTAGGTTCCGGGTAGGAGTAGAATGCCCGCTTTTTCGATGAGTTCCTGACAGAACGCGGCCGCGCTGGGCACTTTCACCTCTAACAAAGCTACTGACCCGGCCTGCGGCCGCCGCCAGGTAAACCGTTCCGGCCAACGAGCAAAAAAGGCATCGGCGACCTGTAGGTTGTCGTTGATGATGCCCCGGTTGCGGTGGATGAGTTTGTCTTGCACCGATAGGGCCACCAGGGCCAGAAATTCGCTGGGCGCGGCCGCGCAGATGCTGGTGTAATGTTTCCAATTGATGAACTGATTCCGCACGGCTTCATCCTGAATGATGACCCAGCCACTACGTAAACCGGGCAGGCCATGCACCTTGCTCAACCCACCCAACACGATGCACCGGTCATAGAACGCGGCCGCGCTCGGCAACGTCTCATGCCCGCCCAACTCCAGCCCCCGGTACATCTCATCCCAAAACAGCCAGCACCCCTGCTTCTCCGCCAGGGCGACAATGGTTTCCAGCTCGTCATAGGTGGGCAGAGTACCGGTGGGGTTGTGGGGAAAGTTGACGATGATCAGTTTGGTCTGGGGGGTGATGAGGCTTTCCAGGTGGGCCAGGTCGAGACGCCAGCCCTGAGCAGTGGGCTGAATGGGCCAAAGGTGGATGTGTTCGCGGCCGCAGATATGTTCCGCCACCTGCAACAACGAGGCATAGGCCGGGGCCGTGACAATCACCTCATCGCCCGGTTCTAGCAACGTCCGCATCGTCAGGTAAATCCCTTCTTCCGGCGCATTCAGCCCCACCACCTGATGCGGATTGATGCCGGGATAGGTTCCGGCGATGGCCTGGCGCAGTTGGGGATGCCCCTGCGATTCGGTGTACCCCAGGTGCAATCGCCCCAAATCATCCAGCGACCGCCCCGCCAGCCCCAATAACTCTCCCACCGTCATGCTTTCACAATCGGAAGCGCAGAGCAGGTAGGGCGTGGTAAACTCATATTTGGCAAAAAATTCTTCGATAGCGAAGGATGGAATGTTCATAACTACTCCTACGGGCGTGGTTCAAAAGTCGGCAAGCTGTGCTTAACAATTTGTAGGGCGATTTTGTAAATCGCCCAGTGGACGATTTACAAAATCGTCCTACAGATTTTCATTCCTCTTGGTGAGTGCCCCGCTCATGGGGAACTCCTGAGAAATATTTCGTGTTGCGTAGGGAATTGTATTACGAAACACGCACCACGCACCACGCACACATGGATCATTTTCAACGCATTTACCAACAGCAAGCAGATGGCTACAGTCGGTTGATGAGTGGCGCGGATGTGGATGGTCGGCTCGCGGCCGCGTTGCGTGAACTCACCCCCTTCTCCGGCAAAAAATGGCTCGACCTGGGCACCGGCACCGGGCGCATCCCCGCCATTGTCTCCCCCCACGTCGCCCAACTCGTGGCCCTGGATCGCCACACTGCCATGCTGAAGGAGCAACTCAGCACTCAGCGCTCAGCACTCAGCACTCAGCTTGCCCAAGCTGACATGCAAGCCTTGCCGTTGCCCTCTCATCATTTTGATGTTGTGACGGCGGGGTGGGCGATGGGGCACAGCCGGGCCTGGTTTGCGGAACAGTGGCAGGCAGTGATGGGGCGGATGGTGCAGGAGATGCGCCGGGTGGTGGCTCCTGGGGGTGTCGTCATCATCATGGAGACGATGGGCACAGGGGTTTTGACGCCCGCACCCCCCAGCGCGGAACTGGCGGAGTATTACAATTGGTTAGAGGAGCAGTGGGGTTTTGCCCGGCAGGTGATCCCGATTGATTATGAGTTTGCCGGTGTGGGGGACGCGGCCGCGGTCATGACCTTCTTCTTTGGTGAGGAAATGGGACAACGGGTTCGCGCCAACCACTGGCAACGTGTCCCCGAATGGGCGGGCCTATGGGTGTGGTACTCCCCTTAGCATAACACCGGTTCCTGCCCCAACAATAACCAATAGACCAATAACCAATTACCCCTTCTTTTTCCCCTTCGCGGCCGCGTGCGCCAACGCTTCTTCCACCCGAAACAGCACAATCCGGCGGATCAGGTCGAAAGGCATGGGTTTATCCAAAGGAAACTGCACCGAACCCTTGCCCTGCTTAAAAACGGCTAACTCCTCTTTGAACTGCTCAATTCCCGAGGGTACAGGATAAAACCCGATATGGTTCTTGAAGGCGGCGAAATGCACCAGATTGCCCTTTAGCTTAAAGGTGGGCATCTGGTAGCTGATGGCTTCTTCGGCCTGGGGTGCGGCCGCTTTTATTGTTTGCCGTATCGCCTGCAAAATCGCCTGCACATCCTCGGGAAAGCCCACGATATATTCATCAATTGTCTTGGGTACTGTTGTTTCACTGTTCATACTGAATCTCCTCCGTCAGATGTGGTAATTGCCTTTACCCCTCTCTAATCAGGTACAACAAATTATCTTCAACTTGATACATGAGCGGGGCGACTTGAATCTTAGGATACCGCAAACGCAACCGTTTGACTTCACTCAAAATAAAGTCAACCTCGTTGCCGATTTCAAACATAGGCGCAAAGTGCATAAAATGTTGCTCTGCCCATTCCCGCTCCCAACCGGCATTATCTACCAATCCTTGTATGAATAACTCCCGCCGGGCAATGAGATTCACCATGCCGCATTGGCTATGCCCCATGAGGGCAATGGTTTTCACGCCCCCCACGGCGATGGCATACGACACCTTGAACTCGCTATAACGCAGGTTCGCCCCACCCGCCCGGATAATGTAGGCAAAGTTATCAGGAATCTGGAGATGTTTGCGGTTATCCATGCACATACCAATCAGGAGTTGTGCCCGGGTGTAACTCTCAAACGGGCGATTTAAGTTGTGATAGGCTAACAACTCTTCCACAGGAGTATGGCGATATTCGGGGGAAATGTCGTCAACGCTTTTGACGGGGATTAAACGGTTCATGGGGGTCACTTTAACTCAAGGCCGCCAGATTACTTACCTTTCGGTATGACAATATCATCCAGTGTTACTTTTAAAGCATTGGCAATTGTTTTTAGCACATCCTTCGTCCCGGTTCGTTTATTGGTTTCAATTTGCGATAAATACGGTACGCTAATTCCTGCTTCTCGCGCTAATTCCACCTGGGTCAGCCCGCGATAGTTCCGCCATACTTTGATGGGGTTTTCACCGTCCAACAGAGCAAAAACCACTTCGCTGGGAACGAGTTCTTCTTCACCACGCGCAAGAGCAGTTTTTACCGCATCATAATCACAAACATCCTGTAACATTTCGGCATCCCCTTGAAAATACATCTTATTGCCACCTACGCGGCCGCGCGCAACCCCACCAATATCGGCTGGAAACAGTTCATCATCTCCACCAACCGGGCCGCCACCCTTTCCTGATAATCCGTCGTCAACGACTCTTCCGGGATCACCTCATACACCTTCGTCCACCCCCGATCCCACATCTCCGCTTCGATACTATCCCCCAACGTATGTTTAATCTCCAACAAGTGCCGCCTAAACCCGTCAAGCAAAAAGCGATTCAATTCATGCCGTTTATCCTCAAAATGTAACCCTACCTCATACCCTCCGGTTCGGTACGCCTTCACCACCTCATAATGCAAATTCGGCTCACCAAA
>JAGNBF010000168.1:0-7621 GCA_018004935.1 Chloroflexota bacterium
CGGAACTCCTGTACTGCCCCCTAAATATACCGGCAACTGGTAACAGTTTCCTAACGGTTGTTATGGTACGTTGCGGCCATGAAGAAACGTTCTGATCGTTACCACTCTTTTCTACTGCGCGTCTGGCGTGAAGCGGCCCAGCCGGGGGTATGGCGGGCTTCGTTGCAGGAAGTCAAAACGGAAAAGGTGATCGGCTTTGGGAAGGTGCAAGATTTAGCAGCTTTTTTGGAGTGGTTGATTCAGTCCGAAGAGTATGAACTGAACGACCCGTTGCTTGAGGAGTGAATGATGTTACGAAATAAACAATTGTTTTGGTTTTGTCTGGTTTTGGTGGGATGTGTGGTGATGGTGGGACGGCTCGCGGCCGCGCCCCAGGGCGTCAACCGTTATGTGGCTCCCACCGGGAGCAACAAATGTGTTGACGTTGCAACGTGTGGCAACCGGCAACCAGATGCCAGCCTGTCTCTGGTAAATCAGATCGGGGGAGAAGTTCAGGCCGTTTCGGTGCAAGGGAATATCGCTTATGTGGGCATTGGGCCACGCCTCGTCATTCTGGATATCAGCAACCCGGTCAGCCCACAACGGATCGGCCAAAGCGATCTTTTACCCGGACGCATTTTCCGCCTGGCTATCAACGGCAATTATGCCTATGCCACCACGGGTTACGCGGGAGTCACCGTTATCAATATCAGCAACGCGGCCGCGCCCCAACTCGTGACCACCTTCGACACCCCCACCTTTGCCCTGGACATCGCTGTGGCGGGAAATTACGCCTACATCGCCGACGGATTTCAGGGTGGTATGCAGGTTTTTAACATCAGCAACCCCGCCGCCCCTGTAGCCAGCGGCCACTTCCCTTCCCCTGGTGGTGCCGCATCCGCGGTTGCTATCTCCGGCTCTTATGCCTACCTGGCCGATGGCCTCATTGGCTTACGTATCCTTAATATCAGCAATCCCGCCGTCCCTACCCAGGTGGGCCTGTTTGATTCACCAAATTCTGCGTCTGATGTCGCTGTGAATGGCTCCGGGTACGCCTACCTGGCCGACTACTCCGCCCTGGTTGTTGTCAATGTGAGTAACCCGGCTCTCCCTACCCAGGCTGGCATTCTACCCGCCCTGGATTTCACGGTGGGTGTTTCCGTCTTCGGGAATACCGCTTATGTTGCCGAGTTGAATGCGGGCATCCGGATTGTGAATATCACCACTCCGGGTTCACCTACCCATGTGGGTCAATTGGACACCCCCGGTGAGGCCGTAGCCGTGGATTTATCAGGCACGATTCTCCTTGTGGCCGATAGTTACCGGGGGGTACGGCTGGTTGATGTCCTGGCCCCCAACCAGCCCACCGAAGTCGGTGCCTATGGCCTGGTTGGCAGTACCACATCATCCGTGGTAGCAGGCAATCTTCTGTACCAAACCGATGTCACGGCTCTAAAAATAATAGACGTTGCCTCGCCCCAGGCTCCCTGGCTTCGGAGCGGCCTCATTTTCCCTGGTTATACAACCGATGTGAACCTGGTTGGCAATCGGGCCTATGTGACGGCACAAGGTTTATATGTGTTTGACATCACAAACCCTGATAACCCGACGCAATTGGGATATTACGGGCCGCTCAGTTGGGCCACCAATGTCGCTATCATGGGGAATTATGCGTATGTAAGTGATGGGCCAAATGGGATTCGGGTGATCAACATCAGCAATCCCAATAATCCCATACTTACACAAACCGTGACCGGTGTGACGTTTAACAGCTATGTGGCGGTCGCTGGTAACTATCTGTACAGTGCCGACGATGCGGATGGTATGAGAATTTTTAGCCTGAGTAACCCTGCCAGTCCTGCCCTCACCGGACAATTTGCCTTGCCAACCGCCGGGTTCATTCGGTCATTAACCATAGCCGGTAATTATGCTTACCTGGCCGATGGTTTTGGAATCATGCGTATCGTTAATGTCAGCAACGCGGCCGCGCCCCAGGAAGTAGGGAGTTTCACGGCTGGGGGCAACGCATGGCATATTACGATCAGCGGAGATACAGCTTATTTTGCGACAGATGAGATCATGGTCATAGATATAAGTGACAAGGCCAATCCGTCACTACTTTCCACCTATGTCACACCGGATGAAGCACGACATAGCACCCTGGCCAATAATCTTCTCTATGTTTCTGATTGGGCGGGGGGGCTGATCATTTTGGGGGCTACGGAACAAATCTATTTGCCCCTTATCGCTAATCCGTAACGGTTAGGATTGGCGATTAAATAACTTGAACATTTGCTATGGCCGGTCTCCTGACCGTGCCACTCCCAGCGAACAAGTTATTTAGTTCTCATTCCTTAGCCACATACGATTCACGTCTACGTTGCAATTTTTGGCTCGACCGGAAGTAAGGGGCCATAAAAGATTAAGTTCCGTCAAGACCTGGCAGGTTTCCCAAAACCTGTTAGGTCTAAACGTGGCAGTGATATTTTTGCGGACGTAAAGCACAGGGGAGATCAATGAGCCAGCCGAAAAAGATTAACAAACCCAATTCAGAAAAACCCAGGCCGGTGCGTCGCAAGAAGTCACAATCGGCACAGACGGCTGAGGAACCATCAAATGTTGTTTACCAGGGGGGAACGCCGGAAAGTCAGATCAATACATTAGGTCAGTTATCGCGGCCGCAACAACAAACCGCGCTCCGCCACATCGGCAAGGTGCAGGGCAACCGCCGGGCCGCCCAGGTCGTAGCCACTCTCCAGCGTCATCCGGGGCATGATGCCCTCAACCCCGAACAAGAACAGATGGTAGATGGCATGGCGGCTAACCTGCAACGGCAGACCACTCCCGCCATCATGCGGGCCGAACAGCTTCAAGATGAAAACCAACCGGCCATCATCACCCCTTTGGAAATGGGTAATGTACCCTTGTTATCAGCTCCCAGGGCCGGCGCGACCAGCCGGGGCAATCTGGTAGCACGTGATCAGTTGACCGTTTTACGGCGCGACCCCAGCTTTGTGTATGTGCATGTAACCAGCGGTGCCCTGGCAGGGCAACACGGCTACGTATCCCTTGGCAAAATCATTATGGCCGCGGCCGCCACTCCCACATCCTTACGCTCCCCAACAACGGGCACAGAAAATGCCTATACCCAACTTCAGACTGAGCTGGCCAAACCTGCTCCCGGCCAATACGAGATTTTCATCATTGTGCTACAACGTATGACGGCGGCCCAACGGCAGAGACTCCTGCTTCCCGGCAACGTCGAATGGGAAAAACTGGCCGCGCTGGAGGTTATATCGGCCAATGATGTTTTTAATCTATTGAGCCTGATGGGGACCAGACTCAAACGTAAATTAACTGAATATATGGAATGGCATGGCCGGGATGTTGCTAAATTACGTCTGGCATTTGCCACAGCCACCAATGATGAACGGGTGGAAGTGGCCCGTGATGACGAACTGGTGGGTGAACTTCACAAGATATTAGGGCGTACCCACCCGGAAATCATCTTCGGGCATGTTTTGGAGGATGTATACCCCCCGGATGGCAAAATTAAAACCTTACAGTCTACTCACCCCAATCTGGCCCGCTGGTTGGGTCGGTTTGTCTCCGGGCGGACAGACTTGACGCAGGCGTCTTTTGACCGTGCCATGTTGCTCACAGGTGCATTGATTGAAACTAGGACACAATCGGTGCGGCGAGCCAAACGTGCCGTGATGCGAGCCGTTTATCGGGCACCTCGCGGTATGGCCCTGTCCGGTATGGAACGCAATGCCCTCGATGAAATAGCCGTTCATGCATACAACCAGACGATTTACAGCAGTTCTAATATGGCCACCATGTTCCTCACCCGGTTTGGACAGCCTCTGGTAGGTGGATCGCGTTATCCTAAAACGTTTATTCATCGTCTCTGGCAGACCCTCAAGAAGTTGCCTGATGATAACGTCATGCTCAACAATGTTCTAACATCGTTCAACCTGAACCAGGATCCCACCGCAGCCGGTTCTTTTACCCATTGGTTGGGCAGTAAAGATTTCGGCATGATTCGCTCCAATCTGCCCGTTGCGGCTGAATCACTCCATGTGGACGGCAATCAAAACAGCAAATCCATTAAAGTGCGGGAACCGTATGTAGATCTGTTTAAGCCGAATGATGGGGTAATGATTGCCGGAATCGCCGGTAATGTGAATGTTAGTGTTCGTTGGGTTAATCCTCGTTCGCGCCGCCTGGGGGTTTCTAAGACGGTCAACGTGAGTAATGGAGCCTCAATTGTTCCTATCAGTACGCAGGCGTCGGTCACAACGAATGCCCTTCATGCTAACGGTGCTCAACACAGCCGTATTATTAGAGTGAGAGAACTTCATGTAGAGTTGTTCAGGAATGGAATAGTGACGGTTACGGAAACCAATAAAGAAAATGTTACAAAAGCCAGGGTACAGTGGGTTAATTCACAATCACGTCGCCTGAGGCTTTCAAATAAGGTCAATATTAGCGATGGGGCTACGATTACGCTGACGGGTAAAGCACCAATGGTAAAAGTCGTTCACGCGGCCGCAACCCAGCACGGTGATCGTATCAGGATCGTAGAGCCTTATGCGGAACTATTTCGTGGTGAAGTGGTAGACATTGTGGAAACGAATGGGACGTTGACAAAGGCTACGGTTAATAACGCCTCTGGCGGAAAAATACTTGAACTATCGCAGCGGGTAAAGGTACGAAAAGGGGCCACCATCACCCCCAGCAACACCCTGGCGGCCTGGGAGAAAGGGGCGGCCTTACGTATTCAGGCCAATACCCAACTTATGGCCGATATGGGGGGCATCCCCTCCCAACATATATCACGGGGGCTGCTTCAGGCCGGTGTCATGGTTGCCAAATTAGAGGAAATAACGCTGGATGATAGATATTTTAAGGTTCGGGTGCTAAAAGGAGGCCCCCGCCATCAGGTAGGGTGGGTTCTGGCGGCAAGCGTCACCGGCATGGGCATGTCAGCCCGTGAAGCGGTATTTGAGTGGACACTACGGCACGAAATGGGGCACGCACTCGATCTCCAGATCAACGGGCTTAGCCAATTTAGCACACCTTCGGTCGCCCAATGGCGCAAGTATACGGGCGTGGCGGATTGGGTGGCCGATTTAATCCGCACGGTGGGTATTGCTAACCCGGACACCAACCGGGTACTCGGTGGCAAAAATAACAATTTCCGGGCGGCGGCCCAAACGTATTCAGTAGCAGTACAAAATGAAAGATCCGGTAATGCACAGGCAATGGCAGCACGCGAATGGTTACGTAGTTGGGCGACCGCCGGTGGTAACTGGGATGTTTATCATACAATTACCCAGTTTGAAGCCGATCCCTGGTATTTCAGCCGCAACAATTTGGGACTGCCGGTACTGGGCGGCCGCATCTTTGGTGCCCATTACGGTGAATGGTTCTCATCGGCAGGCGCGGCCCGCACCCAGAGTCTGGCGGCCGGTGTTTCGCCCTACGCTTACACTTGTAGCTATGAATTTTTCGCCGATCATTACGCTTCATACACAGGACCAGGCAACGGGGGGCAACCCTATATCCGTGCTGTGCCAGGATGGGCGCAAGATTTCTTTGATCGCCTGGTAGGACGAAGCGGAGCCGGGCCGAGGGTCGGCATGAAACGGCATCGTATGGATAGAGGTTAAAACAGATGAATCAAACAGAGGTTGAAAACTGGCTTAAACTACACAGTTACTGGCATCAGGGTGTGTTTTTGGAACGATGGGATTGGTTAACCCAATACGCCCCCCCCGGCGCGTTAGACAATGTTAAGGCCTATGCTCTTAACTTTGCCCCGCAGCAGGTCGCCCGTGGGCAGGCCAGCCGGGATTGGGAACCAGTTTTATCGCTGGGGGCAACGATCCTGGTAGGCCCCTCGCCAGAAATGCTGACACAACTGCTCGCGGCCGCGCACTATTTCGACAACCCCGCTGGCTTTAACGAGCTTTTGCTCGAACAATTTCATCGCTTTTGCCTGGACTTTTACCAGGGGTATCAAATTCGTGAAACCTCTTTTGCCTTTGTCGAGGATCAACTCATCATCCAGGGTTATGCGTATGATGGTAATAGCCCCGGTGCACGCCGCTTCCCCTTTACCACCCTGGCTCGTCAGGAACAACCGGTGCAATTTATGCTGGATAAAGCGGCCGCAGAAACATTCGTCTAACAGACTGTCGGAGAAAGAATGGCAGTGGCCGGTCGCCTGACCGTGCCACTTTCAGTAAGCAGGTTTTTCAATTCTCATTTCTGGGCATCCACAAAACCATCTCCTCCATTAGCAAATCCCTCTTATCAGAAGTAATATTCCCCATTGTTCTTACCCCGAAGAAACCAACCATACTTTCTGCGCCCCAACTTTCCCGCCTGCTCCTATTCATGCTCATCTGGCTCACGGCCTGCACCCAAAACACAAGCTCCATTACCCGACATCCTCCATCACCCACCACAACACCACGCCTCGCCCTTTCTTCCCCGACCAATACACCAGCCCGCGGCCGCATCTCCCCCACCCTTTCCCCGCAGTAGCTCCATTCTCGTAATACCGCCGCACCAAACCACCCACCTGCCCGTTCCCCGCGTCCCCTTTGTGTCGCAGGCCAGCCAGTTGGCGATTGTGATGACGCCCGCGGCCGCGCTTGATACACACATCTTGCATTTGTACAGGTGTCCAAACTTATTCCCACGCAGAGCATGGGAATACCATCTGGGATGCTCTGCATCCTACACAACGTAGAGCGTGGAACGGGTACCTGTGTAAATACATCTCGGTGTAACCTCTTTCTGGCTAACTGTACAAGAAGTTAACTCGTAAGGTACTAGGACATCCGGGCGGAAGTCTCTAGCAGGTTTAGAAACCAGGTTTTTCTCCTGTAAATCGCTTCCGAACTTGATATATAAACCTGGTTTCTACTTACGCCGTACTGTACTAGGTATACCTCTGCCAGAGTGCGATAATACAGAGATTGGTGTTACCGCATGTGATAATAACAATGGAAGCAATGGGTCTTCAGGATTCCGTGGGATACGGGCAACCCTTGTGGTTGCCCTACACCAGGCAGGCACAAGGCCAGCCCGTACATCTGGTGTCAACCCCCTGAATTTCCAAAGACCCGAAGTAATCAGTCAACCCCAACCTACCTCTTATCACAAAATCTGTCAGAATCAGAAAAGTTGAGTGCCTCAATGGACCTTCTTGCCTACATTCCCCAAGACCGCCGAACTGCCCTCGCTCGCGCCCAGACCGTGCCCGACCGCATCAGCGGCACGGCCTTGTTCGCCGATGTGTCCGGCTTCACCCCCCTGACACATACCTTCGCCAAAGAACTCGGCTCCAGACGCGGGGCAGAGGCCCTCTTAGGCGTGCTGAATCCACTATTCGAGGCGCTCATCGAGCCAGTCCATCGCTATGGCGGTAGCGTGATCGGTTTCGTGGGGGATGCCATCACCTGCTGGTTCGATGATCAAAACCTGATGGGTTCCCCCAACCCGCCCCCCTCTGATTTGCGGGCGGTAGCGGCGGCGCTGGCCATGCAGGCGGGGATAGCGCAATTCACCACCATCTATACACCGGCAGGGACAGAGATCAGCCTGAGCATCAAGGCGGCAATTGCCT
>JAGNBF010000168.1:7721-11182 GCA_018004935.1 Chloroflexota bacterium
AATGATCCGCAACGGGCCATGCAGGCCGCCCTCGCGTTGCGTGAACTACCGCCAAACCTGGCAAGTTTTATCACCCCGCTACAAATGGGTCTGACACGCGGCGAGGTATGGACGGGCAATTGCGGCGGGCATGGACGCTTTACCTATGGTGTGATCGGCAGTGAAGTGAATCTGGCGGCACGGTTGATGAGCCGGGCCAAACCAGGGCAAATCCTCATCTCAGGCAGAATGAGCCAGTACCCTGGCTTTCGGTTGCAGTTCCTCGGCGATTCAACCTACAAAGGGTTTGACCAATTGGTACCAACCTACAGCCTGTTGGGGGAATGGTTGGCTGAAGATCGCGTATTTTCCATGCCGATGGTGGGGCGCGCGGCCGAATTGCAACAACTTGTAGATTTTGCTCAGCCGTTGGCGACTGGCAAATTGGCGGGCACAGCCCTCATCTACGGCGAATCGGGTATTGGGAAATCCCGTCTGGCCTTCGCCTTGCGCCAGCACCTCACAAAAACTACCAACACGCAGGATATCGCCTGGTTTGCCGGACAAACCGACCAGATTCTGCGTCAGGCGTTCAATCCCTTTGTCTACTGGCTCAAAGGTTACTTCGAGCAAGCCGACGACACCGTGGAGCAGAACAAAACCAATTTCGAATATCGTCTTGAACAACTACGCACCGCTCTGAATTCATTGCCCAATGACGAACAAGGGACGACGGACGGCTCTCCACCCCAAAGCCTGAATCCCAAAGCATTGATTGCCGAGTTGATCCGCACCCAATCCTTCCTCGGTGCGCTCCTCGGGTTGCATTGGGACAACTCACTTTATCAACAATTGGATGACCCCAAACTGCGTCATCAGAATATGCTCACTGCCATCAAAACACTGCTGTTGGTAGAAAGCACCCTGCATCCGGTGGTATTTGAACTGGAAGATGGGCATTGGCTGGATGAATCATCGCGTGAAATGCTCCTGACCCTAAGCCGTAACGTGACGGCCTATCCTTTGCTTATTGTTATCACCTCACGTTATTACGATGATGGTTCGAAACCGGTTTTTGCGCTGGATGGGGAAATGCCTACCCTCACGCTTGATCTCAATACGCTTTCGCGGGAGGCTCTGGAACAACAGGCTGTTGTCATCTTGAGTGGGCCAGTCGCCCCGGAGCTGTTGACCCTGCTGTGGGAACGTAGCCATGCTAATCCATTCTTTGTTGAGCAGATATTGCTACATTTTCGGGAAACTGGCGCATTGGTGCAGAGACCTACAGGTGATTGGGGGTTGGAAACCACCCCCACTGATTTACCTGCCGATGTCAATACGATGCTGATTGCCCGTATTGACCGCCTGACGCAGGAGGTGAAGCAGGTGGTGCAAGTCGCGGCCGTGTTGGGGCGCGAATTTGATGTGCATCTGCTGGCGAATATGTTGCGAGCGGATGTTTTGCCAGCAGTGCAGCAAGCGGAGAACGAACAAATCTGGTCTTTATTGTACGAACTGCGTTACATCTTCAAGCACACCCTGTTGCGTGATGCCGCGTATGAGATGCAGTTGCGTACCCGTTTGCGGGAGTTGCATTTTTTAGCGGCTACCGCCACCGAGCAGATGTATGCCGACCAACTACCCAACTACTATGACACCCTGGCTTATCATTATCGCTTAGCTCACCAGTTAGGCGCGGTGGATACCCTCGAGAAAACCTGTGATTATCTGCGTAAAGCTGGCGAAACCGCCCAGAGCAATTACGCCAACGAAGCCGCCCTGGAGTATTACAGTAGATTATTGCCTCTACTTGCAAATAAATACGAGCAGGCGCACCTTCACATGAAGCGTGGACAAATATTGTACTGGATTGGGAAATGGAGTGAAGCCGAAAATGAGTACCGCGACGCCCTGAACGCTGCCCAGGATGATGCTAACTTGAAAGCCAGCGCGCAATATGAGATTGGAAAATTGTGCGACTCACTTGGTGATTATGAAACCGCGCTGGATTGGTTGGCGCTGGCGCAGACAGGCTACAAGCAGTTAAGAGACGACGCCAATTTGGCAAAGGTATTTCTCATGATGGGCAATGTCTGGGATAACAAAGGTGGGTATATACAGGCACATGATTTGATAAATGAAGGTCTTAAATTAATGCGGGCATTGGCTGACAAACCAGGCATGGTACAAGCGCTCAACGATCTGGGATGGGTGGAATTTTCCAAGGGCGATCATGCCATGGCACGTGAGCTGCTTGAAGAGAGCCTGTGCCTGGGAAGAGAGATCGGGAATAAGGCAGGTGTCCAGATTGCGCTCAGTTATCTAGGGAATCTGGCAACTGTACAGGGTAATTACATTGCTGCGTGCGCCTTGCAAGAAGAGAGTCTGGCGATTATCCGAGAAATTGGCATGAAGCAGGGCATAAAAGCTACGCTCCAAAACCTGAGCGAGGTCGCTAAATCTCAGGGTGATTATGATAGGGCACGCACGCTATTAGAAGAAGGCCTGCGTTTGGCCCAAGAACTGGCTGATAAGGCGGGCATGGCGACTTCGTTCAATGACCTGGGCTACATAGCGTTTGCACAGGGCGACTACGCCGCGGCACAGGCTTTGTGCGAAGAGAGTCTGATGCTCAGACGCGAAATTGGCAACAAGCGAGGCATTGTTCGTTCACTGCACCACCTGGGAATTGTGACCTTCGCACAGGGTGACTATGCCAAAACTCGCGTGTTTTTCGAAGAGACTCGCCTGTTGAGTGAAGAAATTGAACATATTCCAACCCGAGCGCACGCACTGCTCAATCTGGGGCTGGTTGGACTGGCTGAGGGTGCGCCTCAATCTCGCCAGTATATCCTGGATAGCCTGCGCTTGCGCCGGGAAATGGGTGTGAAGCGTGATCAGACCTCCAGCCTGATCGGTGTCGCAGGGTTGGTCTTGCAGGAAGGCAATCCACAATTTGCCGCGCAACTACTGGGCGCAGTCGCGGCCGCGCTTAAGGCACTCAACGCGCCGATGGCGCCGGAAATGAAATCTTTCCACGCGCAAACGGTGGCAAAGGTAAAAGAGGCATTGGGCGAAGAGGCGTTTAACAGCACATGGGGGGAGGGGAGTTGCTGGTCGCTGGAAAAGGCGGTAATGTTTGCTTTGCGTGGGGAGGAGGAGTATGCCGATTTCGGTCATCAAATGGCAATTTCTCAATAAGGGGGAGTGTGAGCCAGCCCTGGTACGCGGGTGGAGATGTGCTGAAGGGGTAAGTAATCGTTCGGAAATAAGGTGGTGTCTCGGTCAGGAGACCGGCCATAACAAACCGCCACGTTCAACCAAATGGCCAGGACTTATGGGATGGCTTCAGTGGGTCTCCCAACTGTGCTTGTGTGGCTTGGGAGTGGCACCAGCCGCAGCGCATAAGTCTTAACCCCGCGGCCGCGCTTCCCCCACCCCTTTCCCCGCACTAGCCCCATTACCAGAATACCGCCGCACCA
>JAGNBF010000067.1:0-37269 GCA_018004935.1 Chloroflexota bacterium
GGGGGGGGGGGGGGGGGGGGGGGGGGGGGTGGGTTTGTCTTTGGGGATGTATTTGGCTTTGAGGTATTCGGTGATGAAGCTGGTGAGGATGGTGGCGGGGACGCTGACGGCGATGGTGATGAGGGCGACGGCTATTTCGGGGGAGAAGATTTCGGCGGTGGGGGGCTGGGTGAGGGCCGGGCCGTATTGGGCAGAGTAGGGGGAGTGGTTCCACGCGGCCGCGAACTGTTCGGCACTCAGGTCTAGTTCCGGATCAAGGGCGATTTGGGTATTCATGGGGTTCCTTTGGCACTAAACGATGAAATAATAAAACGCCAGAGGCAAGTTGTCTGGAGTTTAGAGCGAGAGAAGAGAGCTATAGCTTTCAAGAAAAAGATTTTGGGTTGGTAGTAACCGCTTTAGCGGTCCCACGCTGGACGGCTAAAGCCGTTACTACCAACCAACCCCAAATGATTTTCTGAACATCTATAGAAGAGAATTACGCTGAAAAACCCTCTACCTCTACCTCTACCTCTAGCTCTGAACTCTAGCTCTAGCTCTAGCTCTGAACTCCAAAAATTGTACAATGATGTGCGTCAATGATCAGCAATTCTCAATTTAGCCAACGGTTAAAACCATTGGACTCAAGAAGCACGCTCGAAAAATGGCCCAACCCGTAGAACAGCCTTTCAGGCTGTTCGCCCTCTCATGAAAACAAAAAATGGGTGTAACGATACACGTCCTCCAGGACTGAGCTTGCCGAAGCGCATCTCAGCCCGCGACAAGCTCAGGCAGAGCCGTACTCCGCCTGTACAGAGAGCGCACAGCCTGGAAAGGCTGTGCTATGCTCAGTTGACCGTCGGGCTAAATACCAAGTCCTACGGGCTAAAACAGCAGGCCAACGGCCTTCGTAACCATAACCCGGCTCGTTTTACGGCCGGGCGGCCTCGGCACTGTTAGACGTTCAGGCTAAATTGAGAATCGCTGGTCAATGATACCTGATTCTGGTAGAGCGAGAAAAGAGGGCTACAATTCAGTGGGCAGTGAGTAGTGAGTAGTGAACAGTGAACAGTGAACAGTGAACAGTGAACAGTGAACAGTGAACAGTGAACAGTGGATAGGGGATAGGGGATAGTGGATAGTGGATAGTGGGCAGTGAGTCGTTATTGGTTATTGGTGAGTCCACTGAAAAAAGGAACCGCCAAGACGCCAAGAACGCCAAGAACGGATGAACTCCAGAGAAAATCTTTGCGACCTTTGCGTCTTGGCGGTAAAAACTCCCCTTTCTTCAGTAGTCTCATTGGTTATTGGTTATTGTGTGGCGTTCACCATTCCCCATTTACCGTTCACCATTCCCCATTCACCATTCCCCATTTCTTTCCCTTAACCATTGACCATTGACGATTAACCATTGACCATTTTCAGAGTTCCCACGAGTTCCTATGCCTTCATCTCCCCGCACCCGCTTCCTGCTCCAGTCTAGTGTCATTGTGATGGTATTGTTTGGTTTGGATAAGCTGTTGGGGTTGGCGCGGGCGATTTTGGTGGGGGGGGCGTTTGGCACGGGCGGGGAGTTTGATGCCTTTACGGCGGCCAACCAGTTACCGGAACTGTTTGTGGCTTTGATTTCCGGGGGGGCACTCGCGGCCGCGTTCATCCCCGTCTACTCCGCCTACCGCAACAGCGAGCGGGCCAGCCAATCCGCCCACCTCGCCAGTGCCACCCTCACCCTCGTCTTTCTGGCCCTGGCCCTCATCTCCGCCAGCGGCATCCTCTTCGCCAACGCCGTCACCCGCATCCTCGTGCCCGACTTTTCCCCCGATCAGCAAGCCCTGACCGCCAGCCTGATGCGGATTATTTTGGTGCAAACCACCATCTTTGGCGTCAGCGGCGTGCTCAGTAGCATCCTCAACGCCCACCAACATTTCATCTTGCCCGCCCTGGCTCCTAGCATGTTACACGCCGGGTATCTCTTTGGCCTGTACGCCCTGGTTCCTCGCTGGGGAGTGCATGGGCTGGCCTGGGGCACGGTGCTGGGCGGTCTGCTCCACGTCGCCATCCAGATACCCGGCCTCATCCGGCACGGGTTTCGTTACCGGCCGATGTTGGGGCTGAAACTGGACGGGGTGCGCGAGATTATCCGGCTGATGGGGCCACGTATGGTGACATTGGGGGCGGTGCAACTGGCCGACTTGTTCTTGTTACGCCTGCTCTCCGGGCTGGACGCAGGCAGTACCTCGGCCTATTTTTATGGTTATTACCTGCAACAACTGCCAGAGACGCTTCTGGGCACGGCCATTGCCATCGTCATTTTTCCCACCCTGGCCGAGTTGTTCAACACGCGGGATCGGGAAGGGTTGAAGCAGACGGCTACGGCGGCACTGCGGATTATCTGGACGTTGACTGTGCCCGCGGCCGCGGCCATGATTCTTGTCGGGCAACCGGCGATCCGGCTGGTGCTGGAGCGTGGGGCGTTTGATGCCAACTCCACCCGGCTGGTGTACCAGGTGATGGTGTTTCTCAGCCTGCGCGTCGTCAGCGAGGCCACATTGGAGATTGTGGCCCGGCTGTTTTACGCCCAACACGACACCCGCACCCCCATGGTCGCCAAAATCGGCTGGCTGGTGACGAATGTGGCTCTGGCGTACCTTCTGGTAGACAGCCTGGGGCTGGGCGGGATTGCCCTGGCCAGCACCATAGCCTTTACCCTGGAGTCGTCCGTTTTGCTGGCCCTGAACCATCGGCGGCTGGGGGGATTGGGTGGGTATGGCCTGCTCCCGGCGCTGGGGCGGGCGGTGCTGGCCTCAGCGGTGATGGCGGGGGTGATTGTGGCCCTGCGGCAGGTGCTGACAGGGGATGTGGGGTTTATCGCGGCCGCGTTGCCCCTCGGCCTCGTCGTCTACTTTCTCACCAGTCGGCTCCTGGGCAGTGAAGAGATACCAACGCTCATCCGGTTGCTACGGCAGAGACGGGGGGGAACTCAATAATGGTTAATGGTAAATAGCCAATTGTCAATGGCTAATAAGCCGAGGTTCACCGTTCTATAGCTTTCAAGAGAAAGATTTCCGCCCGTAAATTTTTTCGGTGACGTAAGGCCAGCGGCCTTTGTAACTATAGCCCGGTCGTTTACGACGGGGCGGGCCTGGCTGTTCGGTGATTACACCCGACGCGGCGACTAAGCGAGGGGGCGACAGGGCGAAAAAACCTCAGATTATGCCCGTTGCCAGTATAGTACCAATTTCGGAGGTAAGAACATGTTTGATCCGGTTGAAGAGCAGTTACAAGCGTATAATACCCGTGATTTGGAGCGGTTTTTGGCCTGCTATACTGAGGATGTGCGCTTTGAAGATGGGGACAGCAACCTGTTGTATGAGGGCATGGCCAAAATGCGCGAAAATTACGGAGCCTCGTTTGCCCGGTTTCCCCAAGTGGATTGCCAGATTGCCAGCCGCGTGCGCATTGGCAACTATGTGATTGACGAGGAGCGCATCACCGGCATGGGGCCAACAGAGCGTCATGCGGTGGTGATTTACCGGGTGGATGGGGATAAGATTGACCATGTGCGTATCTTGAGTTAGCGATACATACCCGCAGTTTAAGATGATTGGTTTGACCTATCTGGAGAAGTTGGTCGAGCAGGCTACGATGTTGGCAAGTAAGTGGCTAAAAGTCGAGTCAGGCCAAATATTAGAGAATTCAAACCCTTCAAAGGATGTACCATGATCGAAGTTAAAAATCTAAGCAAATATTATGGCGAAAAAGATAGCATCAAAGCAGTAGACGGCGTCACATTTACCTGTTTTGATGGACAAATCACCGGCCTGCTTGGCCCCAACGGGGCGGGTAAAACCACCACCCTGCGCATGATCGCAGGCCTCATCAAACCCCTGACCGGAACCGTGATCGTGGATGGCCACGATGTCATCCGTGATCCCAAAGGGGTGCGCCGCGCTCTGGGCGTACAATCAGATATGAACGGCGTTTACCCCCGCCTTACCCCTCGCGAACAGTTTCGTTACTATGCCGGTTTCTATGGTCTCAAAGGTAACTCCCTGGAAACACGTATCCAAACGATCATTGATGAGTTAAAAATGGGAGAAATTGCCGATCGTCGCGCCGAAGGATTCAGCCGGGGACAACGGCAGAAAATCGTCATTGGCCGCGCCCTCATTCACGACCCCCGCAACGTCATCATGGACGAACCCACCAATGGTCTAGATGTTCTGGCTGTGCGTGATACCCGCCAGACCATTCGTGACTTAAAAGACCAGGGGCGTTGTGTCCTTTTTAGTACCCATTACATGGACGAAGCCGAACGACTCTGCGACCACATTGCCATTATCGTCCAGGGCAAAATCGTTGCTTACGGCACCCCTACCGACCTTATCACCCAAACGGGCAAAGACCACCTGGAAGAGGCCTTTGTCGCTATCGCAGGCCATGAAGGGCTGGAAATCAGCGAATACGCCCGACAACGATAACCAACCGACAGCAAGTAAACTCCACCACCCCACCACCCTCCACCACCCCACCAATACACCACCCCCACCCCCAACAAAGGACTTAATCATGCTTTTCTCCAACCTTATCAACATCTGGCGCAAAGAATTGATGGACACCTTCCGCGACAAGAAAGCGTTTCGCCAATCATTGCTAGTTCCCCTCATTATTGGCGTATTCTATGCTGTTTTGAATCCGGCATTGAGCCGTCTCATTCAATCACGTGCCGACGATCCCGTTACTATCGCCACCCAGGGGCTGGAATATGCCGGGGAAGACTTTCTGGCTACCCTGGCCGAATTCGGTATCACCCTGGAACCGTTTACCGGGGATTTGGAAGCGGTCATTATGTCCGGGCAAGAAGCGGCGGGCATCATCATTCCCCCTGGTTTTAGTGATAACGTAACCACCGAAGAGCCAACAACCATCACTTTATTGCTCAATCCTACCGCCGGAGGCATTTTTGGTGGCGGCTTTGAAGTGCAACGGGTTGAATTTGCCTTCACCACCTATAATCAAACCATAGGTGTAAACCGATTAGTAATGCGTGATGTCGATCCTTCCCTCCTGACACCCGTCACCCTGGATGCGCGAGATCTGTCTACCCCAGCACAACGGGCCGGAGCCTTTGCTTCCCTGATGTTGCCTCTATTGGTAGGCATTATTGCGGCTCAAGGGGGGATGTTTATTGCTATTGATGTGACCGCCGGGGAAAAAGAGCGGGGCACCTTAGAAGCGTTGCTGGTGACACCTACCAGCGATGTGGAGATTTTTGTAGGCAAACTCATGGCCGTCTTTTCAATGACAACCATGCCGATTGTTTTGACGCTGATGGGCTATTGGGTAGGTACGGGTCTACTTCCTGCCGATTGGAAAAATGGTGCCGTGTTACCCTTCAGCCTCATTTTGCAGACGATTGCCTTGTCTTTGCCCCTGGCGTTGTTCTTAAATGTGGTGCTGATGGCTGTCAGTGTACGCACGAAGGCGTTTAAGGATGCTCAATCTTCGGCCGGGCCATTGATTTTTGGCGTAACCATGGCGGCGATGGCGGCCGCGTTCGTGCCCCCGACCAATCCAGCTTTGTACCTTATTCCTGTCTACGGTACATCGGCCATTGTGGGCAAACTAGCTGTGGGGGGGCTGGTTCCAGGATTATGGATTTTACTGAGCGTGGTGGGGAGCCTCGCGGCCGCGGCCATTGGCATCGTTATTGCCTTACGCCTCTTTAATCGAGAACGTCTGCTCTATAGCATGTAAACCTGGCCCTCACCATGACACGTCGTCCCCAACCCTTTCTCACCCAATTGCTTGATCTTACCCTCATCCAGCTTTCTAACTGGCGTTGGAGTTGGCGTAATGTCATCATCATTGGCATCTTCGTCCCCCTGATTTCCATGCTCGCGTTAGGATCTTTTGCCGGTAAACAGGATAAAGAAGCATTAAGTTACGTCTTCATTGGGAACCTGGTATTGTCTCTCCTGTTTTCGCACCAGGGGCGTGTGGCCAGCAACTTCGCCTTCATGCGGGCGGCCGGAATGTTAGACTACTTTGCCACCCTACCCATCTACAACATCAGCCTGATTCTGGGGACATTGGCGGCCTTTTTTATCCTTTTTCTGCCCTCGTTGCTGGTTACGATCCTGGCCGGACAATGGCTGTTAGGGTTAACCTTGCATGTGCATGTGCTCGCCCTGCTCATTATCCCGCTGGTTTCTTTGCCTCTGGCTGGTTTGGGGGCTTACATCGGGACATTATCCCGCCGTCCAGAGGATTCAATGTCCATTAACCAACTTATTACCTTAATCTTTTTGGGCCTGGGACCCGTGATGATGCCACCGGATCGGCTTCCGGGCTGGCTATTAAACCTGGGGTGGATCAGCCCGGCCAATTACGCGGCCTCAGCCTTGCGCCAGGTCATTCTTGGCCCCGTGACGGGCCGTTTGGGGTTGGATGTACTCATGTTAAGCCTGTTTACCGTTCTCAGTTTATGGCTGGTGGCTCGACAGATGGATTGGCGGCAAAAGTAAAACTCAGCGATAAGCGCAATTGGTCTACTCAGGTTTTCCCCAGTGAACCCAGCACCCTAACAATTCCTGGCCAGAAGGGGAAGAAACCAAGTTGAGCCGTTTTTCGCGGGCATTCGCCCGCGAAAAACGGCTCTTAAAAAGTTCCCCGCCCTGGGGGCGGGGTTAGGGGTGGGGGAAATCCAAGTACGCAACCGCCCTAAATCCAGCGATAAAAAATTTGCCCAATCGTTCCCGAGTGTGCTATTATTCAACCCGCTCTTACGCCTGAACTCAAGAAAAGTTCGCCCGATAAATTATTTATCGGATATTGGTTTTAAGTTTTCGGAGGACATCAAGTTGGCTAACACAGCATCTGCCAAAAAACGTATTCGTAGCTCTGAGCGCCGCCGGGTGCGCAATCGCCTTTTTCGCTCTACCGGGCGTACCCATGTGAAGAAAGCCCGCACCTTGATCGCCGGTGGCGATGCCAAAGCGGCGCAAGACGCGGTGCGTCAGGCCGTCAGTACCCTGGACAAAGCGGCCATCCGTGGGGTCATTCATCCCCGTAATGCCGCCCGCAGAAAAAGTCGCCTTATGCGTGCTCTCGCGGCCGCGAACAAGGCCTGATTTTTCTGCTTCTCATACCCAAAAAGAAAAGCGCGACTAAGTCGCGCTTTTTTGCGTTTAGCTGTAACGACAAAGTAATCGTTCGGAAATAAGATGGGTGGCGCGGTCAGGAGACCGGCCACAACAACCCCGTCAGTTCTAAACTCTCACACCCACCCTTCCAGGCGCAAAATGTAGCCTTTGCCTCGCACAGTTGTCAAATAGCGAGGGTGACTGGGATCTGCTTCAATCATCTCCCGAATCCAGCGTACATGTACATCCAGGGTGCGTGTGTCCCCCAAATAACTGGTTTGCCATACATTTTGCATTAACTGTATGCGGCTGATCAGCTCATTGGGATGGCGTAAAAACTCCTCTAACAGGCGGGTCAGCTTGGGCGTGATCCGTTTTTCCCCACGACCGTTTACTTCCAACGCACAACGATCTACATAGAGGGTAATTTCTCCGTAGCGAATCATAGATTCTTCGGTTATTTTAGGGGGTAAAAGGGTATGAATTCTGTTTAGGATTTTTCGTGCGGTAAAGGGACGCACGAGATGAACTTCGGCGATCATACCGGCATCTATGGGCTGGTTAGCCGAGCGGGCATAGATAATAGGCACACCAGGAAGACACTGACGTAGTCGTCGGCAGTTCCTGGCCCCATTAGATCGCAAAGTGGAAGCATCGAAGATGACCAGATGGGGTGACTGGTGTTCATTGCACACCCAATGATAGGCGGCCTGACCAGTCGTAACATGTTTTACCCAAAACCCAGCTTTTTCCAGCGCAGGTACTAAAGAAATATTGCCGGTGCTTTTCCCCTCAACAAGTAGAATGAGCGATCGTTTCATAGCAACGGTTTTCCCTGTGCATGCTTTTACGCGAGCATGGGGTTGATTATAAAAGGAAACAATACAGGGACAAAAAATTTGGGTGGCAATTTAGGAATTGATCATCAGAGTGGATAATGATTGCCAATAGGGGAATTCGCGGCAACAATCTTCTTGATCCTGATGGGTTCAGGTCAGGCGAAAGGACGAAGGGAGAATGAATCGGCGTCAGTTTCTTACTTATCTAACAACCGCGGCCGCGTCATGGCTATTACATCGTTCATCTATCCGTCTCGGGGGTGAGTTTGTTTTGTTCATGTGGTCAGATGCTCTCACCAATACCTCAATCCGGGTTAAGGCGCGATTGAATCTGGATAGTGATAGTGTGCGTCTGGTGGCCAGCACTCAACCTGATTTAAACAACCCGATATTTACCGGGTACGCGGCCGCGAACAGCACCAATAACCGGGTCGCCAGCCTCAACCTGTCTGGTCTGACCACCAATACCACCTACCATTACACCATTGAGGCTGAGGGGCAACGGAGTAGTTTACGCGGCCGCTTTCACACCCCCACCTCTAGCCTCTTCAGTTTTAGCTTTGCCTGCGCTTCCTGCGCCCAAACTGGCAGTGATCATACCGTCTTCACCACCATTCAGCAGAATAACCCTCTCTTCTTCATCCACCTGGGCGATTTTCATTATCAAGACATTGGGAGCAACGATGTAAACCGGTTCCGGCAGGCATTTAACACGGTACTGGCATCCTCACCCAGGCCGATTTGTACCGCCATCTACCCCTGGCTTACATCTGGGATGATCATGACTATGGGCCGAATGATAGTGATGGTACATCACCCAGCCGCACCGCCGCTCGCCTCACTTACCAGGAATATGTGCCCCATTATCCTTTTGTCAGCGGCACTGGCGATGTACTCTTAGTCGTTACCCCATTTTGACCAGAGGAGAATAAATAGGGCTTATGAAACACACTGATGAACATGATCCATTGCGGCCGCATTCTCATGACCCCAACCCGGCCCCGCCTACCCCAGACCCCACCTTCATTCTCAGGGGGCCAGCGGGTCAATCTATCCATCTCACACCTGCTGATCTGACCTCTTTCCCTCATTGCCAGAGCCGACCGTTTTATATCGTCACCACCAGCCACGGGACAACTGGCCCTTTCGTTTTCGGTGGCGTTACCTTAGTGGAATTACTCCAGAAATATGTTGTTTTACCCGAGTGGTTTCAAGTTGAAGCCGTAAGTGGTGATGGGTTTGGCACCCGTATTGAGGGAGAAGAACTGTTGCACCCGCATGGCAATGGCCCAATCATGCTTAGTACGCATCAGGATGGGCAACCCCTTACCCGGGATAAAGGGTTAATCCGCCTTATTGTTCCCAGCGAGACGGATGACGCTTTGCGTCAGGTGAAATGGCTGGCCGAGATTCGGGTGATTGAACGCTAGTATCGTTTTACGAAAATACGACGTATCTTCTCAATGTTTTGGGGAAAACGTAGCCTGAGCTTGTCGAAGGCGGTTGGTTTTGGCAAGCTCAACCGACGGCACTCTGCTTTATTGATTGGTTTATCAGGGGGAACCCCCACCTCTGACCCCGCCCCCAGGGGCGGGGAACTTTTTTGGGCGCGGTTTTTTGGGGCCTTCGCCCCGAAAAACCGCGCCGGTATGTTCCCTCCGGGAATCGCTGGGGGGATGGGTCTTCCAACTAAACCGGCTACGCCTTGTGTAAAGCTGTACTAGTAGTGCGACAGACAAGATTTGTCGGTTGGAAGATGGTGGCACGGTCAGGAGACCGGCCACAGCTATTCGACGGAATAAGTTTGTTGAACTACTAGCCTACTGCCACCCAGAGTGATGGCCTTCGCCCCGAAAAACCGCGCCGGTATGTTCCCTCCGGGAATCGCTGGGGGGAGTGTGTCATTTTCACAATTCGTGATCAGGGCAGGGGCGCAAAACGAACAATGCGGTTGTTACCAACATCCGCGACATAGATGTTATCTGCCGCGTCAATAAATAGGCCGTTGGGGAGATTAAATTGACCATTGCCTGTGCCAAATTGACCGAAACGGGCCACGTAATTACCGTTGACATCAAAAACAATGACGCGATGACGATCTGGGTCGGTGATGTAGATGCGATTTTGGCTATCAATCGCCAGGAATGGTTTTTGTGTGTTGGTGTCGCCACGCCAGGCATTCACCCCCCAATCAAAAAAGGCGGTGAAGTTAGTGTCAAACCGCTGAATACGACCATTCCAGGTGTCACCAAGGTATATGGTCCCATCTGGGGCTACGCTTAGCCCTACCGGTTCATACATCTGCCCCGCGGCCGCGCCAAATCCACCAAAACTTTGACTAAATACACCCTCTTTGTCGAATATCTGAATACGGTGATTACCGGTATCAGCAATCAGAAGGCGTTCATTGTCCAAAACCACAATATTACGTGGCCCATAGAAGATGTCATCGCCTACATCACCATTCGCCAAAGAGCCAAGTCGCCCAAATTGACTGATAAACGCACCATCAAGGCTAAATATTTGCACCCGATGGTTCCAGGTATCGGCAACATAAACATATTCTTCATCCACAGTGATACCCCAGGGATCATTAAATTGTCCCGGTTCGGCTCCTTGTGAACCCCAACTCCCCTGGTAAACCCCATCCCGATCAAAGTATTGCACCTGCGAATTACCCGCATCCAGCACATAAATTGTGCCATTGGCGGCCACGGCGACATTATGGGCATTAAAGAAACTGCCCGCCTGCGTAGAACCGGTCAGCACCAAATCTGGCTGTAACACCAGGTCATTCTCGGCATAAGGATCAATATAGGGATCAATATGGGCATTGGCCGCACCCGCACCAAAATCCCACAAACCAGCTTTCACATCATTACGGATGTAGAGGCGTAACCCGTGCCGCAGGGGCCAGTTACTCAGACGATAATCTTTGTTGAACAGTTCGCTGTAGCGAGTGTAATCACGGTAGAAGAAGATGTCCCAGAAGGCGTGTAAGACGGCGGGGCTGGTGAGACCACGCCGGGCGGGGGCATCGGGCAGGCTAAAATCTAGTTCCTTGTTGGCCGTTCCGAATATCGCATCCCAGGAAATCTCCCGATAATCTTCGTTGGGCCACCAGATAAAGTTATAGTGGAATTCCTCATAATCGGTGCTTAAGGTATCACCAATGAGTTCTTGTACTTTATTGTAATTATTGTCGCCCACTATGATGACTGGGGCATCTAACAGATTACGCCCTGGTTGATCGCCGTAGTACAGACGATTGGGGTAATTCCGTAAGTACCAGGTCATGGGCCAGGAAGAGTCGTTATCGAAGGCGACTTGCATACTACGGTCGCCATAGAGCCGATAGGAGAGTTCTTCGATTTTGGTCATGACGGCCCCTTTGGTAGTGGGAGCGCCGTGGGCATAGACGAGATACTCGGTTGGGTAATCCCCATTGGGGTAGCTGGCCTGATAACTGGTGCGCAGGGTGAGCAAACTCAGGAGGATGAAGAGGGCGATAGTGCCGGTTAATGGACGAATTGTGGGTAAAACCCGCGGCCGCACCTGGAGCACCAGCCATACTAATCCCCCTACCACAATCAGGCTACCCAGAAACTGCCCTAACCGGCTCAGGTTAGCCGTAGATTGATCGCCCAGGCTGACCTGACCAAAAAGGATGTATCGTCCGGCCAGGGCGATAGCTATCAGGAGCAAGGTCATCAATCCGGTGAGGCTGAGAGCTGGCCGGGTGAAAAACCAATCGCGCACAGCCGGTGTCAGCCGCTCATTGAAATACCACCCCACCAAGAGAGCCATCGGTGGTACAAAATGGGCGCTCAGCCAGGGCATCTTTTCCCCGGCCACGCTGTAAAAAATCCAGGAGAGGATGAGCCACCAGATGGTAAAGGGGATGAAGTCGAGTAAGGCTTCCGCATTGAAGAGATCACGCCAGCCATTTTCCAGCCCCAATTCCGCCTTCATGCTCCGGCTAATGCTGAGGAACCAGAGCAAAACAGCCGCCAACAGAATAATCGCGGCCGCAACCAACCCCGGCCATTTGAGCAAACCCGCCTGGTTTTCAGGAACGGTAATGGTTTGATAAGAGAGCCAGCGAATGACAAACCAAACATAGAGAAGTGTGGCTCCCCAGTTACGCCAGGTGACAAGGGTGGGATTAACCGTGCGGCCGCGCCACCACCAATCGCTTAAAATGACCAGCACCGTCAAACCCACCACCGGCAAGAAAGGTTGCCAATTGGCAAAAATCACTATCCGGCTAGAAAACCAGTTCACGAGGGTGTAAGCCAGAAGCGCCGTTAGGACAAACGCGCCCCAATAACGTGCCAGCGGCCGCAGACGGTTCTGCCCCACCCAATACCCTATGGCAACGGCAGAAAAGATAACCGATAGGTATTCATAAAGCGGTACGACAAAAAAATAGTAGAGCAATGGCTGGCTACCACGCTCCACTTCTTGTTGAGCCATCCAGTAGGCGAGGGAATCTACCATGCCGCTGGCCCAGCCGGGCAAGTTGGTAAACAGTGAGGTGTGTAAAATAGTAAAAATCGCCTGGAAAATAATTAAGGCGATCCAGAAGCGGCGTTGATGCCACCATAGGCCTAACAAAATAGCCGCGACCAGACAGACCACCAGGAAAATGGTGATGTAAAAAGTGCCGGAAGCGAAGAAATTTCCCAGGCATTCCGGGTTAGTCAGACGATAAAGCGCCAGATTAAAAGGAGACAGTTGATCCTGGCCCACTATTTCACAGGTCAGGTTGAGCGAGTAATCACGAGGGGTCCAGCCGGTCAGGGCGGCGGGCACTGCGCCTAACATGGGCAAAATCAAGACCGTATAGAGAAGCACCAGATCAAATTCGCCATAATGATCCAATTGGGGGCGAATCGCTTTAGCGGTGAGGAAAACGGCATAAGCGGCCAAAGCCAACCCGGCAAATTGCACCCAACGCATGAGGGTTTCGATTTGACTGGAAGTTGTAGAAGCATCTGCGGCCGCGGCCGCGTCTTCGGTGGGGTCAGCGGCAAAAGTTTCTGCCTGGTCTTCTCCCTCAGCGGCAGGGGTTTCGGCCTGGGCCGTGAGTTTCTGGACGGCAAAACCACCCGCCAATAAGGCCACCCCCAAACCGATGAGAGCCAGCGGCCGCGCCAGACGGCTAATCTGCTCATGGAATACACCATCACGCCAGAGAAAAACAAACAGGCGGATGAGTAAGAAACTGCCAAAGATGGCTGTATAAATAAAAGAGACTTCTTTGGTAGAGAAGAGAAGCGCATTCGCGGCCGCGAACCACCACAAATATTTTTCCTCACGACGACGCAAATACATCCAGATAGCCCAAACAATGAGCAACGCCCACACCACCACAAAGGCTTCATTACGGATGTACCGGGCATAATAGACGGTATAGGGAGAAATCAGGAAAATAAAACTAACAACCAACGCCCCAGTACGTCCCAGCCAGTTACGGAAGAAGTAGGGTAACAAAATCAGCACGACCCCAAACAAAGCGGTGGGAATCCGAGCAGTGAAATCATTGGCCCCAAACAGCCAGTAACTAAGGGCGGTGATGTGGAATAAGAAGGGGCCATGCATCAACGGGGTATGGTCATACCCTTGCCCGTCATAAAACTGGAAGGAGTATTGCACATGCAGGCTTTCATCATGGCTCACCACCCGGTCGCCCAGGCTCCAGAAGCGGCTCAAAATGGCCAGGATGACGAAGGTGGTATAGAGGACTTTTTCCCAATCCAGAGCATAAAACACGGCCAGGATTTGCGGCCGCGGTTCAGGCATTATCTCGTCCGGTATCGTTGTCAGTTCACTCATAATTGTCACTGTGTTGGGGTAGGTTCAGGCTCATTGGTGGGTGTGATTGTGGCGGTATCACCGGTTAGCGTTACCTCATTCGTAGAGGTGGCTGTGGCTGTGGCCGTCGCGGTAGCCCGTCGGGTGGGGGTAGCTGAAGGGGTTGGTGAGGCTTCAACCGTAGCTGTCGCTTCTGGTGTGGCAGTCACTTCTGGCGTTGGCGTAGGGGTGGGGGCCAAAGTCAGCGACGCATAACGCACAATCCGATTTTGGGTCGTGTCTACCACATAAATCCGATCTTGGGCATCAATGGCAATACCCGTGGGCAGGCCCAGACGCCCACCATCCAGGCCATCCAGACTAAATGTACCGATGAAATTACCGGCGGCGTCAAAAACCAGAACCCGTGATTGTTCGGGATCGGTCAGGAAAACCTGCCCCCGACTATCTATGGCAATATAGGGTTTATTATTGGTAGATTCGCCGCTCCAGGTCTGCACGGGCCAGGCAGTTACCGGGCGCAGATCACCACTAAAGAATTGCACCTGATGATTCCAGGTATCCACAACGGCATAAAGGCCATCTGGTGTACGGGCCAGCCCTACTGGTTCACTAAACAGACCGGTAAACGTGCCGCGGCCGCCGATAGCCTGGAGTGGTGTGCCATTTTGATTCAATAATTGCAGGCGATGATTACCCGTATCCGTCACCAATAACAGATCATCCGCCAACACCAGAACACTCCGAGGGCCAAAGAACAACCCTAATCCTTCCAACGGGGCACTATTCTGATCTCCCGGCTCGCCAATGGTAGACAGATATTCGCCGGTGAGGCTAAACTTCTGAATGCGATGATTCCAGGTATCGGCAACAAAAACGGCTTCATCATTAACCGCAATGCCCCAGGGTTCATTGAGTTGGCCCGGTTCGCTCCCATTTTCGCCCCAACTACGCAAAAAGTTTCCATCTGCGTCTAGCACCACAATACGATGATTGCCTGAGTCAGCTATGTACAGATTACCGTCAGGGCCAATGGCCAGGTTACGCGGGGCCGCCAGCCCCCCTTCTTCGCTATTCGTTATGATTAGTTCAGGGTTTACCGCCAAGGGTTGGCCCTGGTACACATCTTCCTGGGGCACGTCTACCGCCGGAATATCGGCAGGCACATCGGCCGCGACGGCTTCTCCTTCTTGCCACAATTGGGTTACGGCATCATTACGGATATACAGCCGGAACTCATGCCGCAGGGGCCATTGGCCAGAGGTAAATGTACCCCCAAAAACCTCGCCGTATTTGGTGTAATCGCGATAAAAAAAGATGTCCCATAAGGCCCGGCGCACATCGGCGCTGAGAATACCTCGTTGGGGCGGATCTTCAGTAACGACACCGGTGGGGTTGGGATAAACACCCAGAAAGGCACTCCAGCCCAGGCTACGGTAATCTTCCATCGGCCACCAGAGGAAGGAAAGGGTATAGGTGCGATAATTTTGGTCCAGGGATTCCTGCAAGGTAGGATCTATTTTGCCCCAATTACGATTGCCGATGAGGATAACGGGGGCATCCAGAATGCTGGCATTGGGGGTTGACCCATAATAATATTTGTTGGGATAGTCGCGTAAATACCAGGTATAAGGCCAGGCTACGTCATCGTCGTAAGCCACCTTGATGCTTTTGTCGCCATACATTTGCATGGAGAGTGTTTCTAGCTGGTTGAGAACGACATCTTTGGTAGAGGGGTTGCCGTGGGCATAGACGAGAAATTCGTTGGTGTAATCAGCATTGGGGCCATTGGCCATATAGTTAAAACGAATGGTAATAACGGCGAGGAGAATGAAGAAGGCGAAGATGCGGGTCTGCGGCCGCAAACTTTCATCCATTCCTTCTACTTTAAAATAGAGGTAATAGATACCCAGGGCAATCAGAGCACCCCCCAGCAGAACCACCAACCCTACCAGATTATTCTCAGCGCCATTGCTCAAGCGCAACCCACCCAACAAAATAGGGCCGAGGGCGAACAAAACGGCCAGAATAAAGGTGATCATCAGCCCCAACAGGAGCCACCAGCGACGGGTTAGCAGGGTGATGCGGTTGAGCGCGGCCGCTTTTTCGTTCATGTACCAGCCCGACAAAGCGGCCAGAGGCAAAATGAAGTGGGTACTGAGCCAGGGCATCTTCTCGCCAGCAACGGTATACAACACAAACGAAAAGATCACCCACCAGATCAAGAACGGAACAAAATCCCCTAATACCTCGGCGGCAAAGATCGTAGACCAGTTCCGTTTGATTTTGTACTCATCTTTCAGGTGGGCCAGGTAAACCAGCGCCCAATAGATCCCCCCTGCCAATAAGATCAGACCAGCGACCAATGTCCCATTCAAACGATTGGGGCTGGCAATGGTCGCATCCAGATTAAGATTGGTATACCAATTTACCAGACTGTAACCGATTAGCGCCAACAGAATGACACTGAACCAATAGCCGATAATTTTGTGGAGGCGGTTTTTTTGTGCCCATAACCGCGTTGCTAATAAGGCAAACGTGAGGGACAAAAATTCATAAAAAGGCAGGGCAAAGAGGTAGTAAAAATTAGGCTGACTGCCGCGCTGAACTTCTTGTTGCTCCATCCAATAAGCTAATGAGTCCAACATACCACTTTGCCACCCTTTGGGATAGGAAAAGAGGGCGGTAAATAGAGCCACAAAAATGAGGTGGAAGATACCCCCGGCAATGAGCCAGCGCCGCCGATCCCACCATAAGCCCAAAGCGACAGAAACAGCCAATAAGCCGATGAGCATGAGCATTACATGCGCTCCCCCTGAGTTGAAATAGGAGCGCCAACATTCCCCATCTACGAGGCGGCTGAAGAAAAGGGAGAAGGGGGACATGGAAGCCTGTTCGGGGAAAACACAGGTGGCGGTGTTGTAATCACGAGGTGTCCAGCCAGTCATAACGGCAAAGACGGGGGTGATAGTAGGGAGGGTGAAGGTAGTAAAGAGGATGATGAGGTCAAATTCAGCGTACTCTTGTAGCCGCGGCCGCAACTCTTTTACCCCCATAAATAAACCAATCCCCACCAGCACCACCCCACCAAACTGTATCCATCCCCAGATTTTGTTCGTTTCCGCGGCCGCGATAGGGGTTGTTTGTGGAGCATTGGGATCAGCGGCAAACCCTTCATCCTCAGTTTCGGGGGTTGTTGTGGTAGCTTCCGGCTCATTTAACTGCCGCGCCCCCACAAACCCGCCCCCCAGGACAATCAGACCGAAGGCGACAAGCATGAGTGGCGTTGTCAGGTTGCCCAGGGCTTTACGAAACCAGGATGTTTGCCAGAGAATCAATCCCAGGCGTAACACCAGGAAGCTCCCAAAAATGGCGATGTAGATGTAACTATTTTCCTTGGTAGCAAACATGAGAGCGTTCGCGGCCGCGAACCACCACAAATATTTGTCCTTTCGTTCCCGCAGGTAATACCAGATAGCCAGGAAAATGACCGCCGCCCAGACAATGATAAACATATCCTCGCGGATATAACGGGAGTAATAGGTGATATAGGGGGAGATAAGCAACAAAAAACTGGTAAACAAAGCCCCAACCCGCCCTACCCAAGGGCGCAAAAACAGCGGCAACATCACAAAAATCACCCCGATAAGCGCCACCGGGAGTCGGGCAGACCCATCACTCACCCCAAAGAGCCAATAAAAGGTAGCGGCACTATGAAAAACCATCGGCCCATGCATCATGGGGTTATGCTGATAACCTTCCCCCAGGTAATACTGATAGGCATATTGGGTGTGAAGGCTTTCATCATGGCTCACTACCCGATCATCTAGCCCATAAATGCGGCTAAAGAGAGCCAGAATGAGAATGATCAGGTAAAGCGCTTTCTCCCAATCCAGGGCAAAGGAAGTGCGTAGCGGCCGCGCAAGAAAAGAGGTCGGTGTGGTAGGAGTTGTCAGATCAGTCATATTTACGGGTTAGGAAATAAAAAGGCGATAGGGGTAGCCTGTGTCACCGGTGTCACCAGAAAAGGTTGGTTTTCTGGGGCTTCCGTGCTGGTAACCGGTATGGTCAATGTATGGGTGACGGTAGCCGGTACGGGCGTTATCGTTGCGGTTGCTACCACATGGGTGGGTGAGGGATCCCCACCCCAGTCAGCGCCATAAGCCGGGCCTAAACTCAAACTGGCCACAAGTAAAAACAGGAAGACGCCCACCAGGGCCAGACTTCTCTGCCAGGAGGCGGTGGTGTACCAGGAACGATGACGCAGAGGTACGGGTGGCATCAAGTGGGCCAGGCGGGTTGGGGCAGGAGTGGAGACAAGCATCAATGTATCACGTGTGAGGTGAACAAGGTGGCGCTCGGCCTGCAACAACTGCCGACACCGCGCACACGCGGCCGCATGCTGTTCCACACGTACCTTTTCCCCCGCCGGGAGCAAATCCAACAGATAATCAGAAATAAGGTCAGTGATATGATCCATTAAATCTCTTCCATCAATCGTTTCTTCAATTCCTGATGCGCCAACCGCATCCGTGATTCGGCTGTTTTGGCCGGAACCCCCACAATATCCCCTATTTCGGCATAGGTCAGCCCTTCGTAATAACGCAAAAGGGCCGTTTCGCGCAATTTAGGCGAAAGTTGTTTTAACGCTTGCCACACAACCTTTTGTTCATGGGTAAGTGCTAACGTTTCATCAGGAAGTGGGGTTTCCGTATCAGTTACATCCTGCGTGACAAGCTGACTCAGGGAAAAGGAAGGGAGCCATTTGCGACGCCGTTTGTTACGACACCGGCTCAAAGCAATCTGGTAAAGCCAGGTTTTAAAAGCCGCCTTCCGACCATCAAAACGGTGCAGGGTCCGAAAAGCATATTCAAAGCTATCCTGCAACACCTCTTCAGCATCTTCCCTATTTTGTAGCAGACCATAAGCCAGCCGATAAATCATGCCCGACAAGCGGCTATACAGTACCCCATAAGCCGCCTCTTCTCCTGCCAGACAACAATCAATCAGGGATTGATATTCGTCCCCAGTTTTAGCCACAATGGCCGCAGGCGTAAAGGAAAGGGTTTCACTCATAATTATAGAAATAGGTACTACCATTATCGGGCCAGGTCTGTCCTAAGCCAGACATTGATCTTCTGTTCATTGACCGGCATGGCACTATCATGGAAAAACCACCAGCGCAAGGTGGCAAAAAGGTTGCCCTGGTACTCCGCTTCTTGAGCACCCAGCCCCTGGCGCAACAGACCAAACTCACTACCCAGATAACTCGGTGGCGCGGCCGCGCCCTCCGCCGCATCCGTGATCAGCAAATCCTGGCTGGGGTTATCTGGCAAGATGTCACCCACTTCATACAGGGCAAAATCGCGTAGCGTCCAGCGCAACACCGGACTATCCACCGTGCTAAAAATCGTGAGATCAAACTGGGAGTTCGTTGCCTGCAAAGCCAGTTCCTGACTCATTTCCGCGAAGAACTGAATATCATCATCTGTTCCCTGGCGTACCCACCGCTCTCGGGGATCATTAGCGGCTTCATGAGTAAGCCACCAGGCCGTACCCCAGGTATAGAGCAAAAACAGAGGCAACAAACCGGCCATTACCCCCTGCCAGGTCGCCAGAGCATGAAAACGTGACAGGTAAATAAGGGCAAAGAGTGCCGTGCCGCCCAATACCAACGCCCGATAAACATTGCCATTTATCTCGGCCTCTACGGCAGTACGGCTGAACAAATGTATATTGATGTAAACCATCAAGCCCAAGACAAATAACAACGCCGCTACCAACCAGCGCCAATCGGGGGCCGGAATAAGCCAGATTTCATTGACAAACAGGCCAATCAAGATGTAACCCGGTACAGTCAGGAGTAAAACATTGTCCAGGTTGCCCCGCTGAAGAAAGACAAGCAACAGAACAGCCGTGAACCAATAAATGAAAAAGGTGGGAAACGGCCGTCCCTGCCAGGTAGACCAGGCAATAGCAACGGCTCCCAAAAGGAGCAAAATCAATTCATATCGTCCCAGGGCCAGAATAGGTTCCACCCATTGGATCAACTCGCCCTGGAAACTGATTTGCCCCAACCAGAGAGCGGGCAGGGTAGCCGTTAACCCCAGGCCTGGTAAAAACCAAAAGAAAAGGGTGCTTAAGCCGAATACCGCGGCCGCAAAAACAATTCCTGCCGACCGCCAATCAGCCCGCTCCGGCCAACTGGTGGGCACGGCCACATACACTGGCCCATCCTCATCCATCTGTTCGCGGTAAAAAATGGGTGGTCCCAAACGAGCCTGAGCCAGATAAGCCAGCCCTACCGTCAGGAAAAAGCCATAAAATAGAGGAGCACTGGTAAGGCCGAGAGCCAGAGCCATCGCGGCCGCGTGCAACCATCTTTTCTCCCCTTCTTCCTGATAACGCAACCAGGCCACCAACAGCAATCCCCCAGCCAATAACCCTAACATCGAACCATCGGCCGTGCGCGAGGCAACTCCCAGTGTAGGCGAAACAGCCAACAACAACCCGGCCACCAACGCCCCCATAGCCCCCAACCAGCGCCGCATCAGCCACGGGAGCAAGACCAGGCCTATGCCCGCCAGAGCCGGAATCAGTCGCACCACCACCTCATCCGCACCTAAAACAGGCATCAACAAAGCCGTCAGGCTCACATAGGCGGAACTGGTAGCCGGATAACTCACCATGGCCTGGGGTTGCCACAATTGCCAGGCCGAAAGGGCGTTAGACGCTTCGCCCGGTGCGAGAGGAATAGCACTCAGATTCGTCAACCGTAGCACCCCGGCCAGGATGAGCACAGGCACAAAAAGGCCATCCGCAACGGTCAGGCGGGAGAACCAGCCTGTGGTTTCTATTTCTGTCTTTTCATTCTCGGTTTCGTCGTAAGCAATTGTCATATCTGGTATTACTGAAGCAAGAGAGAGTATGAGCAAAAGCAAGGATGTCTGGTTTACCCCTTGTACTCGCTCCGAACTCAAAACTCAAGGGTTATACTGTAGAGCTTAAGATAATGATTTTGGGTACGGGCTGGCCTTGTGCCTGCCCTGTCACGAGAGGGCAACCACGAGGGTTGCCCGTACAGCCAAAATCTTTTTCTTGAAAACTATGGCAACGGGCACAATCTGCGGTTTTTTCGCCCTGTCGCCTTATCGCCCCGTCGGGTATATCCGAGGCCACCTCCATCCCTAACCCCGCCCCCAGGAGTGGGGAACTTTTCTCGGCACGGTTTGGTGGGTGTCCGCCCGCCAAACCGCACCGGTGGGTTTCTCCCCTTCCCTCTGGGAAAGAGACGGGGGATGGGTCTTCAACCTGGGCTTACCCAATCTGTTACCGCCAATAACATGTCATTTTATGATCGTGGTAACTATATACACGGTCACAAAAAATAAACCGCACAACGTTCAACTTATTTAATCGTTGTCCCTTAACGAATCAGTGTCATTATATTACCCGCTAACGCCTCTTCAATTCGCTCAATATGATGTTCCATCACATCCAGGTTCGCCATTTCTGCCAGGGTAAAATAACCATAAGCCGTTGTTTCATCGCTTAATCCCAATTCACCCCCCACGACCTGAACGACAAAAGAGAAGGCCACGAATTGAAACTCGTTACCATCAGCATAACGCACGATACGATGAGGAGTTGTATAGATGCCTGCTAACCTATCTACAACCACCTGCAACCCGGTTTCTTCCCTTACTTCCCGTACAATCGCTTCACTGGCACTTTCCCCAGAATCCATGCCACCACCAGGCAAACACCAACGACCATTATCAGTACGTTGAGTGAGCAAGATTCGTGTACCACTCGGGTCAAAAATGATAGCGGAACAGCCCACACGAAGTTGGGCCTGTTTGCCAATGCGTTCCCCATAAAGTAATTGTGCCATGATTGAGTTGTAACTCCTGGTATGGTTCAGGTCTGCGTTAGCAGTTTGTAAGCTGATTTAACAAATGAAACACGCCCTTTACCCAATCGCCCTACAAATCAGGCTATTCACCTTCTCGTGAAAACAAAAAACGGCAAACGCCAGGAGCAAACCAAATTGAGAATTGCTGACAGCTTACTGAGTCGGTTGCCAATGATAGATAACCACGGAGTTATTCTGATAGGCTACTTCCATGTACTGGGCGAATTTGGCTAACCCTTCTGGAGCATAATCAGCCCGTTCGGTGTTGCCGACGTAAATATATTCAACATCATATTTAAGCAACAGATCACGGACGGTCAGCCAATCGGGGTTGTTATAAATTTGGGCAATCGCCTGTTCCCGTTCAGGCGGTTCAGAGGTGGTGCCGCGCCATTGGTATTCGTGATTGGCCCACCCTAACACAGCAGGTATTCCAGTTTCAGCAGAGACACGGGCATATTCTGGGCGATACGCGCCCCCTACGGCTTCCACCAAAACCGGTGTGCCACTGACGTTTTCACGCAACCACATAATAGCGGCATACTCATCAGGCTGGTCATTTTGGAGATGGGCCAGACCATTTAAGGTCGCAGGGCGACGAAACTCGGCATCCGCCGCACCCCGGTATTCCATGCCGCGAGATTGGACAGCGTAATAAGGGAAGAGCAACGCGGCCGCGAGACCAACTGCATACACCAGCCCGGTTACATATCCAGCCCATTTTTCTTCTTCCAGAAGATAGTAGAGAGCCACCAGCGCGGCCGCGCCAAACATTACCCATGCCTGATAGTAAAATTTAAAAATCGTGTTGAGCCGTTGGGCAAAATTATCCTTCAGGTATACATATTCTGGTCCCAACGTCAACAACGCCCCGGTTAAGGCCAATAACAGCACAAAAGGCAAAGCCGGATAACGGGCCAACAAGGCAGGGGTAGCAGGCTTCTGCCGCTTCAGGGGAGACTCGTCCTCGGCAAACAGTTCATCACTCGCGGAAGTTGATTCAGGCTTCGCGGCCGCTGATTCACCCAATGTTTCCGCATACCACATAACCGTCAGACCGATGAGCGCCCCCAGGAGTAACGTCACACCCGGATATGCCAGTCGTGCCCCCACTACCGCCGGAATCAGGTTGGCCACGGCGCTGGCGCCCCAAGCCAGACGAGCAAAAGGGGTAGCATCGGGCAATAGGGGTACGAGCGGCCGCGCCAATTCATTGCTCAAATTAATAACCGTATTCGCCCCTTCACTACTGCTGGCGATAATCCACCCCATGAGCAACATCAGCCCCATCAGCCCCAAGACCAACCCCCCTCCGGCAGACAAAGCCACCTTCCAGCGACGAGTTGGTTGTCTTACGACCAGAGTTACCAAGAAAATGGTAAGCACCAGTAGAGGCAGGCCAAAAATAATAAGAAAATGGGCCATGCGGGTGGGGCGCATGAGCATGGGCAAAATAAAAGGTGCCCCCGCCTGAGAACGGAACCCCAGGTAAAAGGGCAAATAAAGCAGAATTGCCCCCAGCACCAGTGTAAAAGCCAGAATGAGTGTCTGGCTGATAAGGCGGTTATGCCAGCCATTGTCCCGCCATTGGGCCAGGGCAAAGGCCGCTACCACCACAAAAAGATGAATCAGCACATCCCAGGTGTTGAGGAAAGAAAGTCCCCCCAAAACCACTGCCGTAAACAGCCAGAAAGCCGGATCAATATGGCGAAAAAGATATTCGATGCGGCCGCGACCATCCAGTTCATCCCATTTCTGGCCCCTCAACCCAGGGAGCAGCCACCAGGCCAGGGCCAGCGCCAGAGACACAAAGGCAAAGGGCAGGGCCAGTACATGCGGGTGCATATCTCCCAACATGAAACTAAAACCGGGAAACTCGGCAATGGGTTCTAGCCCTTCTTCACTGCGGCCGCTGAGTGTGTACTCATGAATCACCCGCGAGGAACGCCACCACCACCAGCCAGACGTTTCATAACGGGGTGTTTCTGTAACCACCGCCGGGCCATTGATATCACGGACATCGAGCCAGGCCCAAAACCCATCGGAGCCTACCCCACTGGCATGAAGCAGTTCCATGAGCATCTGTCCATTGCCAGCCAGGGGAATCGCCAGGGCGGCCACCAGCGCAAAACCTACAGCCCTTTGGTACACGGCCTGTTTATGGGCCGCAATAAGGTTATACACCAGACCAAACGCCCCAATGCCCGCTCCCGCTACCAGCCAGGCTATCCCCAGGTTAAAAGCCACCGGTTCCGATACCACAGCCAACCGGGCCAGAACTGAAGTCATCACATAGCCGAAGTAGTAGTAACTAATGGAATACCCCGAAAGCCAGGGATCTAAGGGGGGAAACTGAGTGCTTCGCCCAATGGAATTCAGAAAAGCAAATTCCATCGGTTTTTCGGTGTTCAAAATAGTCGGATTTTGTGCCCGTACCCATACCCATAGGGCAAACAGCCCAAAAAACAGAAGTTCGGTAATGATAATTTGCTGACGATTAGCCATCAACCATTGGCCTAATGGTTGTTCCAGGCGGCGGGTGGCCCAAACGGATAAGGCCACCACGATGAGCAAGGCTAACAAGATGCTCCCCAGGTTGTTGCCCATGAACCCCAGACTACCCATGAACCAGAAAAGGTAACTGACCAGGAGCAGGCCGATCATTTTGGTAAAGGCATAGCCCCGGTCGGGTAAACGGTGGAGAAAATAAGCGGTGAGAGGGGTTGCGGCCGCGCCCATGACCCACAACACCAGCCACCAGCGTGCGGCCGCGAACAGGTCTGTCATTGCATAACCTCATAAATAGAAGTTCCGCCATTACGATACACTTCCGTCAGATAACCATCTTGCACCATCTGATCAAACTTCAACAGGCCATTAATATCATAGTAAACATATTCCAACTGCCCCACATAAATATATTTGACATTGTATTTTTCGAGAATACGCTGAGCTTCATCGGTACTGGTGGTTGTGTATAGGGTCTGCACATCACCAATGCGGTTGGAGATGATAGTGCCAGGCAGAACAGCCCGCTGTTGCCGTTGATGCCAATCCCACCCCACCACCGAAGGCAACCCGGTGTACATGGCTACCCGCCCGGTCACAGAGCGATATTCAACCGCTCCCCGCCCTTCGGCGACAACAGGCGAACCGGTGATATTCCGTTGCATCCATTGCAAGGCTTCATAATCGTAGCTAAGCAGAATGTTTTGACCATTGTCACCATAACTGGTGCTTTCTAGAAACACCATACCATCTAATGTTTTGGGAGCGGTTTGGGTCATGCGGACATTCCATTTAGCCGGGATAGCGGTGAGCGGATAAAGCGCGGCCGCGGCAACCAGCACCCCCAAAACAGCCAGCCACACCTTCTTGTGCCGCACGGTTGACCAGACCCAGGCCAAAGACACACCCCCCACCACACTCAGCATCAGCCACACCTGCATGTAAAACTTAAACACCGTATTCATGCGCCCCACATCCCCTTTTAAGACAAAAATCTCGACAAACAGGGTGAGGAACAGCGAAGCAGAGATGAGAATAAGGACCACCCGTCGCTCAATTTCTACCTGAGGCCGAATGCCCATTAATCCCGACAGGAGCACCAGAGGCAGAACCACCGGCGCAATCCAGTAATCACGGGCCAATAAAATAAGGATGACCAGGACAATGCCCACAGCCACTCCCACCAGAGGCCACATCATGGGTTCTAGTTGCGCCATGCTCTCCAGGGTCCAGGTTTTGGCCCAGCGGCGAAACTCTACGGCCAGAAAGGTCAATGCCAGGAAAAGGAACAAGCCATAAACGGTAAGGTAGTTAAATACATAACTATATGACCCTTTCCACAGTTCCAATGAGGTATAACCGGCCCCAAAATTGGCATCATAGGGGTAAAAAGCCAGGATAAACAGTCCCACAAAGGCGGCCAGTTGTAAACCGGTCTGGCCTATGGTTGTCAGGTCTACGCGGCCGCTGACACGTATTGCCCGGTAGAGAATGGCCAGACAGGCCAGCATAAGGAAGGTGGGCCAGTCCCAGGTATTGGTAGCCTTGAGCGCCCCAATCATAATGCCCCCTACCACCCAGAGAAGCCATAATTGCCAGCCTCGCTCTCGTGTGGGGAGATTGGCCGCCATCACCAGAGAGACAGCCCAGGCCAGGGCCAGCATTGTCAGGGGCATGTCTACCATATGGGCGTGCAAGTCGCCATACAGGAAGGTAAAGAAGGGGAATTCGGTAATGGGTTGGGCTTCACCTTCGTTGTAATTGAGGGCGCGACTGGAGAGCCAGAACCAATCACCCGGATAGATGGGAGCCGTTTTATCGGGCGAAAGTAAATCCAGGCCACCATCTACGGTTTTGACCAGGGCATCTATTGCTTTCACTCCCGTATCCACCTGGCTATCACTGGCTTTTTGCCAGGTGGAAACAATCATGCCCCCTTGTGCCAGATTACCCAAAAGAACACAAATAACCGCGGCCGCGATTCCTGCCCCCACCGCCTTCATCCGCAAATTAGAGGGTTGCCCACGGTTCACTGACGACAGTTCACCATTTACGGGTGACGGTTCACGCTCCTGTCGCATCTCCCATCTTGCCACCAAATCATACGCCAGACTAAACACAGCCATGCCGGTAAAACTAAACAACATGGGCAGAATCAAGTTATAGGCCACGGTCGGCACAATCGCCAGCAGTTTGGTCAGTGCCCCCACATACACAAAACCCCAGTAGTAATAGTTGATATACCCACCCGCCAGCCATGGATCATACGGCGGGAAGGTAGTACTCTTCATCACCGCTGTGAAGTAGGTCAAATCCATCGGCTTTTCCCCACCCCAAATCACATCCCAGACATCAGGATTGCCCAGGCGGATGAGGATGAAGAGCAGATAGAGCGTAAGGGCACACAGTTCCGCTACCCCCAAAAAGGCCACATTCTCCCGCACAAAGCGGAAAATAGCCTGCCGCCAACGCACCAGAATGGCCCCATTGGCTACCAGGAGCAAGAACAACCCCAAGAGCAGTGTCCCCCGCGTGTTCGGCAAGATGTTTAGACTGGCTAAAATCCAACCGAAGTAAGCAATGAGTAATAAAACCAGGATGCGGGAGAAGAGGTATCCCCGGCCAGGCAACCCCCGGAACAGCATCCAGGAGAGGGGAAAGTTCAACCAGCCCAACAAGACAATAGCCAGCCACCAGACGGCCGCGGCCGCGGCCGGGTTCTGGGATAAAAAGCCATCCGGGTTAAACGTCGTGGCAAAAGTACCATTTTCTACCTGCACCTCCTGCTCCTCAGGAGTGAGCATGAGACCATTCGGGGCTTCCGTCGCCTGTCCCGGCGTCATAAACATCTGGTTACTCAGGTCCACCGCACCCAATACCTCACGCACCCGCTCCGGACTATAGGCCTCTGTTTTGGCAAAAATCCACACTGGTGGGTGATCATACACACTAAACGCCTCTTCAGCGGCCAATTCGCCCGGTGGGGGCCACCCGATTTCTGGCGGTGCGCCCCAACCCAATTCACCGCCAACATCACTGATATACAGGGGGCCAATATGGATGTCGGCATGAAACTGATTAACCAGTTCAAACCCCAATTCACCGCTAAACAAAGCTTCATAGTAGCGGGTGGCCTGTGGAAACATCAACGGAATACGGGGTAATGACCACGAGGCCCGCTGGCTACTCAGCACCACATAATCTGCCTGCTCTAGCCAGAGGTAATATTCACCCCGCTCCTGCGCCGCCGGATCAATCGTCACCATCTGTACCCCCTCGAAATATTGCGAGTAGGGGTCACGACCATCCATACGCACCGGCAACCCATCATCCCACGATTCACTGGTGATCACACTGCTGTGGGCTTCGATGGGGTTACCTGTTCCCGCATTGATGGTTAAGAAATATTCGGTAGCGGCCGCCAGATTGGTTTCAGGCAGGGGAACGGTGACAGCCTGCCGCTGATCGGTCAGGGTGACAGTATGTTCGGTGGTAACAGTCTCTGTACCTACAGCCAAAGCCAGGGTCAACAAACCGGTGGTTGGTTCAGTGGGTACGGATTCGATGAGGGTTCCGTCCGGGGCAGTGAGCGTCGAGGGGGTCAGGCCATTGGTCAGATAATTAAAACGGATGCCGGTCACGGTTCCTTGTTCGGGCAAGGTAAAACGTAAGGCAACAGGAGCGCCATCCGGGGTGAAAAGGTACCCCCGCAGAGGTAAATTCAGCTCACGGGCTTCGCCATTGACCGTATAGAGCAGGGTGGCGGCGCTGGGAATGTTATCGTACATCCAGGCTGAGGCGGCGACACGGGTCACAGGTTGGCGGTAAATGTTGACAAAGGCGTTGGCCCACAACAATGTGGGGACAATGATAAGAAGTACCAAACCACCGGCCAGAATTTGTTTCCGCGGCCGCGATGCTTCACTCTTCTTTGCCCAATCCCATATCAACACCAAAAGCCATCCGGCTAACAGGAGCAAAAACGGGTACAGCGGAAGCATATAACGAATAGATTTGACCCAGCGGGTAGCGGCAAAAAAGAAATAGCCACTAATCCAGGCCACGGGTAAAGCATGAACCAACCAATCAGGATGGGCACGAATGATGCGCCATAGGGCATAAAAAAAGGCGATCCAGGCGAGTAACCCGGCGGGTAGCCCCATCCCCCACAACACCATATTCGTCCAGGGGAAGGTAAGGGGCGCTCGATCTGTCCATTGGGTAGCGGGTGGAGCCGAGGCTTCAGGGCTTTGTTGGGCCTGGATTTGTTCCATGTTGCCCACCCATTGCGGGTTCAATCCGACAATAGACCCCAGAATGAGCTTCAATGCCCCTGGCTCCTGCCCGGTTTCGGTGAGGGTTTGTTGGCGGATGATTTCACGATCGGCAAAGGCGTAAGGTTGGGCCAGACGAAAGGTGATGATAGAGATCGCGGCCGCAAGGCCAATGCCTAAAATCGCTCGTTGTCCATCTATACTGCCCAAGGGGGTCATCAGATAACCCCACCCTTTGGCTCCGCCCTGTTGTTCAGCCTGACGCACCAGCCAAATCGCGGCCGCGACTACCACCATCCCGGCCAAAGGGGCCACATTAATGCGCGAGGCCACAGTCAGACCCAAACCCAGGCCGAAAAGCGCGTACCAGCGGGTTTCCCCTTTTTCGCTAACCCGGACGGCGGCATACATGGAGAGGGTAGTCAGGGCGGCGGCCCAGTTGTCCATGGTGAAAAAGTGAGATTGTTGGATAGGCAGGGTCGCGGCCGCGAGCAATAGCGCCCCGATTAACCCGGCCCGCCAATCATACAAGCGGCGGCCAATGAGAAACGTAAACAGGATGGAAACCAAATCTACCAAAGCCGAAAGCACCCGCCCCACCAGATGAATACCATCATAAGAGATATAAAAATGCTCACAGGTAATCCGCTGACACACCTGATCCACCCATTCAGCTACCACCCGTGTCACCGTCATGGGGAAATTGCCGTAAACGTAAAACCCCTTGTCTTTGTTATAAGGGTTTAGGGTGGAAGTCGAAGTCCGCAAATATTCCAGCGGCCCCCCTACACTCTGCAACTCAGAAGCTACAATGGTCAGGAACCGTTCATCGGGGTGCAGATGATTACTACCATCCCAATCCAAACCGGTAAATCGAAAATACGCCCCCAGGAGCATAATCAGCACCAGAGGAATAATGGCCAGGGTTTCCCAATTACGTGGTGAAGGGGATGGAGTCGTCGGTTTTATTTCTTCCATAAGAATGATGTTCTGTGATTTCAGGATGTAGGCACTACCGTTTTTACCAGGAAATGGCAACAGGAACAGCCAATTGCCTCTTACGTTTTACACCTTAGATCTTACAAAGGCGTACCGTTCAGATTAGACAGGGCTTAAAAACAGTGAATACCAGGCCATTTCAGGGGTGCTCTGACCGCATCTTCTCAAAAAGGTGTGGTGACGTTAGTTAAGCCTGTCGCAACCAACCGCCTTCGACAAGCTCAGGCTATGCTTCCCCCGAAATATTGAGAAGATGTCACTCACCGGTTATAAGGATCTGCCAGATCGCCCCCATTTCATGGTTATCCGCAAAAATAGCCTAATGGTTGTTTCCGGGGCAAACAAAGGGGGGATTTTAACTGAGTCGTCCCCTTTTCCAAAACGGTAGCCATTCTCGATTTGGTTCGCTCCTAGGGTTCACCGTTTTTTGTTTTCATGAGAGGGTGAACAGCCTGATTGTAGTTTAAAAAATTAATCAGGTAATGGAATCCCCCCCACCCCTAACCCCACCCCCAGGGGCGGGGAACTATTTTCGGCGCGGTTTGGCGAGCGGACGCTCGCCAAACCGCGCCGTTGGGTTTCCCCCCTTCCCTCTGGGATCGAAGGGGGATGGGTCTTCAGTCCAAACCTACCAATCTGTTGCCGCTAACAAAATGTCACTGGTTCTTTCGGAATTCGTGGGGTGCGGCTACATGTAGGGGCTGGCCTTGTGCCTGCCCCGCCGAGGGCAACCACAAGGGTTGCCCCTACAGATGGTGTCAACCCCCTGAAATCCCAAAGACCCATGTCACTTTATGACCGTGGTAAGTATATATCGTTACAAACGGCCAATAGAAGGGCAGGCACAAGGCCTGCCCTTCTATTGGGTATCAACTACCTGAGCGCCCACAGGGCGGGGATTACTTCTGCACAACAGGGACAAAATTCCGATTGGGGGGATCGGTGTTGAGGAGCCAGTATTGGAGCAAGGTGAGGAGGGCCTGTGGGGGATTGGTAGGAATGGTGTCCCCAGCCTGATCGTACTGATTAAGGCCATGACAGGCGGCGCAAACACGAATTTCCCCAGGCTGGAATGTTACCCAATATCGTTCACGCACGACCCCTTCCCCACTGGCATCGGTTAGTTGCCAGGTCATGGCCCGTTGCGCGGGCACAAACGCGGCCATTGAACCATCCGGGGCGATGATCACGCTACCAGCAGGGCCGTTGTGGGGGGGATTATTGACGGCCGGATCATGTAAGGGCTGGGCGAGAACGCGCCGCCCCGGGAGTGGATCATTGCTACAACAGCCGCGCCACCCTCGTAACTGATCTGCCTGGAACAGTTGCAGGAAATTGATGTCGTAAATGGTTCCCGGTTGGCCAATGGTTTGCACGCCACCCGGCACGTGCAGGTTAAATGGCTGTTGCAGGTCAAAATCGTCGCGGACGGTAACGTTGCGGCTGACGATGAGGGCCAGGTCGTTGGCGGCCAGGTAAAGTTGCATATCGGACACGGCGACACCGGCCTGGTTGAAGATTTGTTGTTCTGGGGCGGGAATGGCCGGGGAGATGGGGGTGGGAGGGGTCCGCGGCCGCACTTCAACCGGATTCAACTCCCACAATGGGCCATTGTAGGTGGTCCACACATCAGGACTCCAATAGGTGATACTTTCTATAATACCGGTGGTTAACGGTTGGGCCGCTACCCAATACCCCCCTGACTGGGTTAGCGTCTTCAGGCGAAACTCATAATCAGAATCATGGGGGGCATTGCCATCTTCTTCGCCAACATAGGGAGAATGAACGGCAATGAGTGTGCCATCACTGAGGGGAACCGGCTCACGATAACGCCCGGAATGGTTGGCGGTGCTGGTTGTACTGTAGGTGTCTCGATGGGTCACATAAGTCACCGTGATGTGATCCGCATCCATACCGGGTGGGGCTTGCAGGCTGACAATCTGCCCAGAAGCATGTGTCCCAAACTCTGGCGCGTCTATACCCAGGTAGGTTCCCGGCTGGGCGGGGTTTTCCTTGATCTGGAACATATTGAAGATGCTATTGGGGTTGTAGCGACTGATCTGGCCGTAATATTCAAAGACATTGGGATCATCGTTGATAGCCGAGGGGATATAACCATGTAATTCATGCCGCCCCAGATGGTTGAGGACTTCACCATCGGTTCCATCTTCACGAATGGCCCAGGGGAAAAAATGGTTGAAGTTATGTCCGTTTAAATTGGTTCCGGCGAGGAGATCAGTGCGGCAAGAGCGGGGTTCGGGGAAAACCTCTGTGCGGTCATTGAGAATGGTAGCACTGGCCGATTCGTTGCTGTAATTAAAGGTGCCGTAGGTAGAGCCACCATAACAATCTTGACCGGGGCCAGCATCAGCATCGGCCTGTTGATCCCGTTGCAGGTGATCCCATTGAGTAAAGATGACACGCCCATAGCTGTCAATTGTTGGGGTGAAATTGCCCGATGGGGCATGATTGAGCAGTTTCAGGTCGCCAGTTTGCGGATTCAGGCTCCATAAACCGCTGACGGTAGGAGCCAATTCATACTCATCCAATTGGGGGTAAAGATGGGATTCGCCGGTACGGGAACGATCACTGGTGAAGATGATGCGCCCGTCACTGCCATAAAGGGGGCTGATGTTGTTTACATTGGCAGGTTGGTTGGGCAGTTTAGTGATGACAGGTGTTTCGTTTTGCCCCAAGCCGGTGATTTCGTAGAGTTGCCAGTAGTAGGTATTGACCTGGTATTGTTGCGTAGGAGCACCTACCACCATACTGAAGATGGCTTTGGTGCCATTCCAATGGACAGAAGGATCCCGCACGGCAATGGCGTTGGCTCCCTGAAAACCTTCCATGCCGTATCCCGCGGCCGCGGTCAGATTCTTCAATGTACCATCGGGGAACCGTATCCACAGATCCCCACCACGGGCCACCTCATTCATCCCGGCCTTGTGGTTGCCGAAGGTGGAGCCGATGGTGGTGAAATCGGCTACCACAGGAACCTGGGTCACAAAGAGGATGGGGTATTGCAGGGTGGGGGTGGTGGGAGTAAAAGCGGGTTGGGCGTACAGGCGACCGAGCGCGGCCGCGAGTATGCCAATCATGACCATGCCCATCATAAATTGCCATTTACGAACCATAAAAACTCCTTTGAAATATATCATTACCAGGGTAACCGTTCAGCCCAGAGACGATTTTGTGCCATTTTGAATGACATCAACAGATTTTGAAAGGAACGAAAGTAAGCGTTCAGTTACCCCGCCCGGCGGTCAAACCGCCGGGCTAAAACCCCAGGCCAGCGGCCTTTGTAACCATAGCCCGGTTGTTTACGACCGGGCAAAGAACCAATATTTACACTTACCAAAACAGTACGGTTTCATCGTCCGAAAAACGTCCGGTGAGAGGCCAGCTTATTATTTTTCCAGGGTATCTATACTGTCAAAGGGCATAATCTGACATTTTTTCGCCCTGTCGCCGTCTCACTTTATCGTCGTGTTGGGTTTATCCAAGGCCACCCCCACCCCTAACCCCGCCCCCAGGGGCGGGGAACTATTTTCGGCGCGGTTTGGCGAGCGTCCGCTCGCCAAACCGCGCCGTTAGGTTTCCCTCCTTCCCTCTTGTTCATTAAATTTTTAATTGGGTAACGCATTCATTGACCCCATCCCCCTTGCCGATTCCCGTGGGAAGGGGAAGGGGGATGGGTCTTCAGTCCAAACCTACCAATCTGTTGCCGCTAACAAAATGTCACTTTATGACCGTGGTAAGTATATACAGGTGGGTATGGCATTACCTGAGTTTATGATGTTGCCGGAGCTTGTCGAAGACAACACGAGGCTTCGACAGGCTAAGCCCTGGAGGACGTGTATAGTTACCTTTCCAGGTATAATTCTGTGCCTGTCGCTACCAACAAACTGTGTCTAACAGTTGCCCCATTTATCCATAACTTCTTCGCCCATCAGCAATCGTACATCATCGAGTCCCTTTCTTAATCTATGACTCCTTCCGATCTTGCCTTTCGCTTAAACTGTTTTCCCCGACTAGCGTATGGGTTATATCCAACGCCGCTGGTGCGACTAGAACGATTGGAACGACAAACAGGGGGTCCCACATTATGGATGAAACGAGATGACGGCATAGGCCCGGCCATGGGGGGCAACAAAGGGCGTAAGCTAGAATATCTGATGGCGGAGGTGCTAAACCTGGGGCGGCCCAAGGTGATCACCTTTGGCGGTCTACAATCGAATCATGCTCGTATGACCGCGGCCGCGTGTTCTGCCCTCGGTTTGTCCGCCCATCTCTTCTTCTTTGCCCCACGTCCCTCTCAACTTGAAGGAAATCTTCTGTTAGATGAGCTATTGGGGGCCACATTACACTTTATTCCCTTTGGTGGGGAAAGTAGTGGTTCCCTCACTTTAGAGCAAACCACTCGCCTGGTGCGTTGGATCTCCCGGTTGAGTGTAGGGCGGGGAGCCTATTTCATGCCTGTAGGCGGACATACGCCATTGGGCTGTTTGGGGTATGTCGCGGCCGCGTTAGAACTACACCAGCAAACACAGATAGCGGGTATTCCACAGGCAAAAACAACAATTATTACTGCCGCCGGGACGGGGGGTACGCTGACCGGGCTAATGGCTGGACTAACCCTGCTAAACTCACCGCTACGGGTGTTGGGGTTGGATATTGGTAAGTTGTGGCGGGCTTTCCCCGAAAGTTTAGCCAGGCTCGCGGGCGATATTTGTCGCTTATTGGGGGAGTATGAGGTGTGGCGCGGCCGCGATGTGCCGCTTATCGAAAGCCGTTATGCCGGGCCAGGGTATAGTCAGTTAGACGACCCTACCCGGCAAGCGATTCAGCGGGTTGCGGCCGCGGAAGGTATTTTGTTAGACCCCGTTTACAGTGGTAAGGCGTTTGCCGGTCTCTTAGACCTGATCCAACAAGGTTATTTTGCCCCCGACCAACACCTCATCTTTCTGCACACGGGCGGCCTGCCCGGCTTATGGGCCTATCCACCCTAAGTGAACATCTAAAAATAACTTCCCGATTTAGACCTGACAGGTTTCCGAAAACCTGTCAGGTCTGTGCGGAACTTATTTTTGGACGATTACTAAGTAATCATTCGTAATTAACTTAGCGATTTGCTGTGGCCGGTCTCCTGACCGCACCACCCCCAACGAACAAGTTATTTAGGGATCTTGGGGAATTCAAGAGGTTGACACCAGGGGTACGGGCGGGCCTTGTGCCTGCCCAGTGTGGGGCAACCACAAGGGTTGCCCGTACCCCACGAAATCCCGAAAACCCTTATTTAGTTCTCATTCCTTAGCGGCGCAAACGAGCATAGGCCCGACCAATGATTTCCGCTCGTAGCTCTACCAATTCTGGGTACTCATAGAAAAAAAGAACCTTCTCCTCAGCAATGGTGTCCCCAGCCGGTTTGGGTTCCAAAACAAACGACATAAACGATTCAGCGATGTCTTCCGCCGGATTAGTGGCGGCGTAATCGGTCACAAACTCATCTTCGTGGTTCAGATAAAACTCATCTGACTCAGAGTCACTTTCCAACCATTCATCGTAGATGTCCGTCCAGAATGTATCAAAGAAGACGTTGATGTAAGAATCATTCAGGCTACAACCTTCACCAGGAAAATAGTTGGGGCAAGAGGCTTCAGCTTCTTCATACAACGTTTCATCATCCGGCTCGGTGAAAATCTCATTATCAAAAGCGACCTGAGTTTCGTTGAGTGTAAGGATATGGGCATATTCATGTACCAGGGTGTAAATGAGTTCATCGGCGTTTTGGGCATCTACAATGTCTATACTCAGAACCCAACGGCTGGGATCGTCCGGGTCGGGTTCCACATAAGCCAGTACTTCATCGGGGCCATCCGTATAGAGGGCAAATTTGGAGATGTAATTACGCTGGTCGGCCGGGATAAGGTTGGCGAATAAGACCCAAACTCGTTCGTGCGCGGCCGCGTCGTCTTGGTACGCCCGTAAATCAGCGGTAACGGCCCCTGGTTCTGGGTTGATAATTTTGTTCCCCTGAACCTCATAGGTGATGATAGCGGCCTCACTCGTCGTGACACCTTCTTCCTCAACATCTTCGTCGCCAGAGAGATACTCTCCTAATAAATCATCCACCAGCGTGTAAAACGCTTCATCAATCGCTTCACACTCATCCCCTTCACACTCATAAATGGGGTAACACATCTCGTCTACCGGATCATATTCTTCATCCTCATAACAATCTTCCGGGGACATGGTGTAATCTTCGTATTCCTCTTCAGCCACTGCTTCGTCACTGCCGGTGTTATTGTTGTAATCACTGCTATAGTCATTGCTATATTCATTACCATAATTGTTGTAATAATTGTCACTCTCATTACCACAAGCAAAAACGGCCAACATGGCCAACATAACCAGCGTAAACCAGAACCATCGTGTTGAGCGCATTCAGTATCTCCTAAAAAGTAGGGGCTTGGGGATTTCGTGAGGGAACACGAATGGTAAGATCTGGCCTTGTGACTCCTGGTCAAGGACAATCACAAAGGTTGCCCCTACCATTCGTGTTAAACCCCTAAATTCCCAACGAGCCAAAAAGGGGTGCTAATTGTCCCTACGCCAGGTTAGTTTATCACCAGAGATCCATCCCTCACCTCAGAGGTGAAGAATACGGGCGACGTTTCAGGGGGTGGGTTCCCCCCATGCCCAAAAATCTCGCTGTTTCTCTCTACCCACGACTGGGCCAACGGCACAAACAATAACCACCTATCACCGCGATATGACAGGTCACTATTGATTTTGTCTCTTTCCCCATTAAATGACAAGAGGAGACAGCAATTCTCAATTTAACCAACAGTTATTGAGTTTTTCCGAAATAAACCAGGCATAAAATGTAACCGTTCAGTGCACAGACGATATTAGGCCGTTTGGGATTGCTTCAGCGGATTTAGAAACTGGAGGATAGAGCGAGAGAGAATTACTCTGGAAAACCCTCTAACTCTAGCTCTCGCTCTAGCTCTGAACTCTAAACTCAAATTCTTAATCCGTTGATATAACCCAACTGAACGCTTACCACAAAATGGCTACCACGAAAACCCCATTCGTGTCATTTTTCGCGGGCGTCTGCCCGCGAAAAATGACACAAGAAAAAGTTCCCCGCCTGGGCCGCCCGCGATCCCAGCGGATAGGGGAAAACATTGGGTCGCGGAATGGATCAACGCCTGGCCCCCTGCGATCCCAGGGGGAGGGGGCAAACCCCATTCGTGTCATTTTTCGCGGGCGTCTGCCCGCGAAAAATGACACAAGAAAAAGTTCCCCGCCTGGGCCGCCCGCGATCCCAGCGGATAGGGGAGAACATTGGGTCGCGGAATGGATCAACGCCTGGCCCCCTGCGATCCCAGGGGGAGGGGGCAAACCCCATTCGTGTCATTTTTCGTGGGCGTCTGCCCGCGAAAAATGACACAAGAAAAAGTTCCCCGCCTGGGCCGCCTGCGATCCCAGCGGATAGGGGAGAACATTGGGTCGCGGAATGGATCAACGCCTGGGACCCTGCGATCCCAGGGGGAGGGGGCAAACCCCATTCGTGTCATTTTTCGCGGGCGTCTGCCCGCGAAAAATGACACAAGAAAAAGTTCCCCGCCTGGGCCGCCTGCGATCCCAGCGGATAGGGGAAAACATTGGGTCGCGGAATGGATCAACGCCTGGGACCCTGCGATCCCAGGGGGAGGGGGCAAACCCCATTCGTGTCATTTTTCGCGGGCGTCTGCCCGCGAAAAATGACACAAGAAAAAGTTCCCCGC
>JAGNBF010000067.1:37369-42549 GCA_018004935.1 Chloroflexota bacterium
CCCTGGGGGCGGGGCTAGGGGTGGGGGAAGCTCTATACCGTAACGACTAAGCCTGTTGCCTGAGCTTGTCGAAGGCAAACGGGCTTCGACAGACTCAGCCCTCGAGAGGGCTAGTCATTACATTCAATCTCAGTAACCGTTGGCAAACTCCGTGCGACGTTCAAATTGAGAATGGCGGAAAACCAATAACACGTGTTGACGCTAACTGAGGGGTAGCAGACAATTGAGACATGAAGTGGCAAAATATGATGTTCCCGATCACACAACTCAGGCATGAGAAACGACATATATTATTCTGGGGTGAATGGCGTATTTCCCCACACACGCCACATTTTTTCCTCTGGTTATGGCTCTTGTTCTGGCTTGTCAGTTGCCGCACAGAGACCGAAGGACCCGCGGCCGCAAACCAACCCACCTCCCTCGTTACGCTTGCCCTGCCCAGTGAGACCCCCCCTATTCCAGCCACCTTCACGGCTACTCCCACACGAACACCAACACCTCCAGCAACCGCCACCAATACACCAACACCTACAACAACCCCCACCTTCACCCCCACCCCCAGCCCTACGGCCACCCTCACCCCCACAATCACCCCCATCCCTATCAGCCGTACCTGCCCCGAGCCGATCCCGGAAAAACCAGATTATCAGCATGGGTTTCTGCCGCCCACATTTTGGCCGACACCCGCGCCCGCGGCCGCTGAACCCCATTTTTGGCTGGGGCGGCCATTGCCCGGCTCAGAACCGTTTAACCTGAATCAATGGTTGCCCTATGGCTGGGATGCCTACCGCTACCTGCTCCATAATGGCACAGATATTGCCGAACCCCAGGGAACGCCTTTGCTCGCGGCCGCAGATGGGATCGTCGTCACGGCAGGTGAGGATATCAACGAGTTGTACGGTTGGCGTTGTGACTGGTACGGTCACTTAGTTGTGGTGCAGTTAGATCAGTCGTGGCAGGGCCAGCCGGTTTATTACCTGTACGGTCATGTACAAAACATCATCGTTGCTGTAGGGCAACGAGTGACACAGGGGGAACCCCTGGCCGAAATCGGGATGGGGGGAGCGGCGTTGTTACCTCATTTACACCTTGAAGTACGTGTTGGCACAAATGAATTTGCCTCCACACGCAACCCACTCCTCTGGTACACCCTGGATGAGTCACGAGGAGTGATTGCCGGACGGCTGGTTGACCCAGAAGGACGCCCCTGGCAGGGCATTGTCATCGAAGCCATCGGGCGTTCCGAAAATAATGCCGAAGAGCGGCCGCGTACCTGGAGCTATTTAGGCGACCCCCAAAATTTGATTCACCCAGATGAAATTTATGCCGAAAATTTTGTTTTGGGAGACCTACAGCCGGGTCTATATGAAATACGGGTAACGGTACAAGGGGTACAATATCGGACAGAGGTGACAGTAGACGCGGCCGCGATCAGTACCATCGAAATTGTCACCGCCCCCTACCAGGAATCCCCTCCAGACGAAACATCGGAGTAGTTACCATGAAACATTCATTTCGCCTCATCCTTCTCGTTCTGGCGCTATTGTTGATGCTTACGTCATGGGTTCAAGTACGGCAAGCACGATCTGGCCTGGTTCTGCGGCGTCTGACACGTGAAGGTATTCCTATGCTTTACCTGGCCCCGCAAGCGGTGAATGATGTACCCGGCGTTTTGATTGCCCACGGTTTTGGTGGTTCCAAACAGCTAATGCTAACTTATGGGCATGTACTGGCCCGGGCCGGTTATGCCGTCCTGTTATGGGATTTTGACGGTCATGCGGCCAATTCGGCACCCTTAAATATGGAAGGGGATGCCTTGCAACAAAACCTGGAGGCGGCATACCAGGAACTGATTGCCCAACCAGAGGTAGATGCCACACAGGTGGCCTTGCTGGGGCATTCGATGGGTAGTGGGGCGGTAATGACAGCCGGGATTAACAACGTGGCCCGTTATCATGCGGTGGTGGCGGTGTCTCCCACTGGAGCCGAAGTGACCTCGACCGCGCCCCGCAATTTATTGTTGCAGGCAGGAGCACTGGAACCCCAATTTGCCGCCAATGCCAGGACATTACTCGCGGCCGCGGGCGGTGAAAATGAGGATATGGCCGGGGGTCGCGGCCGCGCCTTCACGCGCATTCCTGGGGTAGAACATATCACCATCCTCTTCAGCCCAGACAGCCATCAGGCCGCCCTGACCTGGCTGAATCGCACCTTTGGCCATACCACAACCAGCACCTATCACGACAACCGCATCCTCTGGTATGCCATTCATTTTCTGGCTGGTACAGTCGCCCTGGTCATAGGCGTGCCGATGGTAGTAGACAGGCGTGGAAAAGCCAGGGAACCCGAGACAACACAAGGAAACCCAACCCTCAGTCATCACACCTACACCCTCTTCTCTTTTCTTCCCGGCCTGATTGCCCCCTTTCTCGCCAGCGGCCTGCTTTTTTTGCTTAGCCTGCTGGGAGATTTGAGCCGCCTGGGTGGGGTGATAGTAGGGGGAGCATTAGGAGTGTGGTTATTCCTGATGGGAGCAGTGATGAGTATAGGTTTTCGTCCCACGCGGCCGCAACGCCGTGCCTTACTTTGGGGAATGGTCTTATTTGTCCTGCTCTGGTTCATCGTGGGGGCTTTAGCTCAGGTGGTCTGGTTGCCCTGGTGGCTCATTCCGGCACGGTTGGTACGGTGGCCCGTGCTGGCCCTACTGTGTCTACCCTGGACGGTCGCGGCCGCGCACGGACAGGCTGGTCAGCGGTGGCCTATTCGCCTGGGGTGGTGGCTGGCACAAAGTCTTCTGCTGATCACCGGAATCCTTCTCGCGATAGCCCTTATACCCGGTTTATTTGTCCTCGTACTCATATTACCCCTTTTCCCTCTCTTCATTGGCCTCATGACCATTACCAACGCCACTATCGCTGATCCCTGGGCGGGTGGTCTGGCCAATGCGTTATTCTTTGCCTGGTTACTGTTGGCCTATTTTCCCCTGAGCGGGTTTTGACTTTTGCCAATCCCCCCTTCATAATCTCTTTTACTATGATTTTTATAGACAATACCCAAACTGACCCCCGGCTGAACCTGGCAATGGAAGAGTTCATCTTGCGCAACCTGCGCTTTGATGAGCCGATTTTGTTTTTCTACATCAATGCTCCTTCTATCATTATTGGCCGCAACCAGAATAGTCTAGAAGAGATTGACCCAGATTTTGTACAGACCAATGACATTCATATTGTGCGGCGGCTGTCTGGAGGTGGGGCCGTATATCATGACCTGGGCAACCTGAATTTCAGTTTTGTAACCCAGGCTGGCCCGGAGAATTTCCATAACTTTGCCCGTTTTACCGAGCCGGTGATTGCCGTTTTGCGTCAGTTAGGTGTAGATGCTGAATTGCGCCAGCAAAGCAGTATCTTCGCTAATGGCAAAAAAATATCAGGCAATGCGCAATATGCCAGTAGCGGCCGCATGTTCAGCCACGGAACATTGCTTTTTGACACCAATATCGAGGCGATGCTCAAAGCCTTGAACCCCCGCCAGGTACAAATCGAATCCAGAGCGGTGCAATCCGTGCGTAATTTTGTCACCAACATTCGGGAACTGTTGCCGCAAGATATGACCATTCACCAGCTACGCCAGACGTTACTGTCAGGCCTGTTTGCGGTAAATGACGCGGCCGCGATTCCCACCTATACCCTCACCGATGAAGATTGGACAGCCATCCGCCAGATTTCGGCCCGCCGCTATGCCAATTGGGATTGGAACATCGGCCATTCCCCTCGGTTTAATGTGCAGAAAAGTGACCGCCTGCCAGTAGGTAAGATAGACGCCCGCATCAGCGTCGAAAACGGCAGGATTCAGCAGATCAAATTCTATGGCGATTTCACCGGGCAACAGGAACTGGCAGAACTAGAAACACAAATGATCGGCTTGCGTTATGAACGCGCCGCCCTGTCCGACTTCATCCACACCCTTGATTTCACCCCCTACTTCGGCCCCCTCGACCCGGACAGTTTCCTCAACTTTATTTACTGATTCAACGCGGGCAGATTTGCCCCCTATCTCAGCACATAACACAGCCTTTCCAGACAGCGTGTTCTACAGAAAATTCTGTTCCACTCTGCAAACGAAATACACACCCTACCCTATGCGCCTATGTCATCCACTTTAATTGCCAATCGTTATCAGATAAACAGCCGCATCACCGACCTGATTGGTCGTGGTGGAATGGGCGACGTTTTTCGCGCTGTAGATAGTCACAACGGGCAAACAGTCGCCATTAAACACCTCAAGACGGAACTGGTTTTCAGTAACCCAGATATGTTGCGCCGCTTCAACCGGGAAGGGCAGGCGCTCCGTCGCCTCAATCACCCCAACATAGTCTCCATCCTCACCAGCATCGAAGAAGATGATCAACATTATCTGGTGATGGAGTATGTACCTGGCGGTTCACTCCATGAGTTGCTCAGGAAAGAAAAGCAGTTACCCGTAGACCGGGTGTTGAAAATTGGCCTGGAATTGGCTGATGCCCTGGCCCGTGCACATCACCTGGAGATCATCCATAGGGATATCAAACCAGCCAATGTGCTCCTGGCTGAAGATGGGACGCCCCGGCTCACTGATTTTGGCGTCGCCCATATCGGTGGGCTACAGCCCATTACCCAGACAGGCGTCTTAACCGGAACCTACAGCTACCTCAGTCCAGAAGCGTGTAATGGTGGCCCCATAGATGTCCGTACCGATATTTGGGCGTTTGGGGTGTTGTTATACGAAATGTTGGCCGGGCGTCGCCCTTTTGAGGAGTCACAGGTGGGGGCGATGATTTACGCCATTCTGACGCGCCCCGTGCCTGATCTGGCCCAATTCCGCCCAGATGTTCCCGAAGCCCTCTCCAACCTGATTCACAAAATGTTGGAGAAGGATCGGAACCACCGGTTGGGCAGTATGCGTATGGTTGGGGCGCAGTTAGAAGCGATCATAGCGGCATTACGCGGCGATTCCTCAAACGCGGCCGCGCCCCGTTTTGACACCACCCCCCCAGCACAACCCGCCCCGGCCATTGGCCCCCGCCACAACCTGCCCACCCCCCCCACACCATTCATTGGCCGTGATGAAGAAATCAGCGAAGTGATCACGGCACTCAATGATCCTGATTGTCGGTTACTTAGTTTGATTGGGCCAGGCGGCAT
>JAGNBF010000169.1:0-8614 GCA_018004935.1 Chloroflexota bacterium
TATTTAGTCTCCGGCCATCCTGGGCTACCTCGTCTGGGGGGAAAAGTTTACTGCTCCCATCACCCTATGCCTTAAAAATGGCCGTGCTGGATGCGGCTATCCGTACCAGTGGGGAGATAAAAGCAGAAAAGGCATGGCTGTGGATTCGAGATATGGACATTGGAATTCAACTACCATCACAATTGGTTGTCACGAATTTGTTCGCCAAAATTTTGAGACTACGCCGCAATCCGGCGGAACCGGGTTCCGCCGATTTTGGGCCGTTTCAGAAAACGATTGCTTATCGGGAATATGTTTACCTTCCTGAACCGATCACCCTGGCTTTTGATGTGGCTGATGCACAAACCGCACAGCTTAGCGATTGGTTGGCACAAATCAATTATTTAGGCAAACGGGGCGGTTTTATGCAGTTGTTGGCTCCACCTAATCCTTTAGCTGACAGAACAGATTTTACGCTTTTAACAGCCAGCATGAGTAGTTTTCCTGTTCATGGCTTAGTACAGCAATTAGATGATTGTGACCCTAAAATGAAGTTTGTAGAGGCAAATATCTATGAGAGCAAAAAACCGAAACGGGTAGTACGACATATTGTTTTGCCATATCAACTGAAACGATCTAGCCGCGCCTATTCCTTGTATGAATATATTGGTTCATCGGCATGGTTCAAAAGTCAGCAAACTGTGCTTAACACTTTGTAGGGCGATTTGGTAAATCGCCCACGAGACGATTTACCAAATCGTCCTACAAATTTGTAAAGTTGACTTGAACCATGCCGGTTCATCTAATGGAAAACTTCATAACGGTATAATGAACACTCCCACCCTCACCTTCACCCACCTCCGCTTCACCCTGCTGGCCCACACCCAGGTCAACCTGGGCGGCCACCTGGCTGGTAACAACCTCCACAACGCCCTGGCCAATGTGGTACGGTTTGCTACCTGCCCGGAGACCCACCGCCGTGAGAAACCAACACCGGAACACGCGGCCGCGTGCCCTGCCTGTTACCTCTTCTCCGCCGAGCTAGACCCCGGTAGCGTCGTCCGTGCCTACACCGTCACCCCCCCCATCCCCACCCGCGACTGCATCCAACCCGGCGATACCTTCAATATGGGAATTACCCTCCTGGGCGAAGGGTTAGAGTTCCTACCCTACTTTGTTCTGGCGATGAATGAGGTGGGTCGGGTTGGGGTAGGGCCAGGCCGGGGAAAATTCAGCCTGCATTCCATTGTAGCCCTAAACCCCCTGACCCAAGAAATCGAAAGCGTACTGACTCCAGATGATAACCTGGTGCGGGTTCCCCGCCTCATCGTAACCTGGGATGATGTAACCAGAAAAGTAGCGGAGATCGCGGCCGCGCTCCGCACGCACAATAACCAACTCACCGTCCGCTTTCTTACCCCGCTCCGCCTGCACGAACAGGATAATTTGTTCCGCATACCCGATTTCAGCGTCTTTTTCCGTCGCCTTTTATTCCGCACCGATGAACTGGGGCGACAGTTAGCCGGACAAGAACGCCGCGGCCGCGAAGACCTCGCCCACCTCAACACCCTGGCCGACCAGGTACGCCTGGTTTCCAGCCAGACAAAATGGCATGAATTATGGAGTTGGTCGGGTCGCAAACAAGACCAAACCCCCTTGGGTGGGTTGGTGGGTACAGCCACCTATTGGACGGCAGAATGGCAGGAACTTCTCCCCTGGTTACTCTTAGGCCAGGGAGTCCAGGCAGGTAAATACGCCAGTAAAGGCCATGGCGTTTTTGAACTACTCAGCCCAGATCAGCCCCCCTATTGGTCTATTAACCCCCATTAAAAACAGTCACAACCCCTTGTGGCGAATTTCAGCCCCACCAGAGGCCGAACCATCTTCCCTGGCGGTTCGACCTCTGGTGAAAATGAAAAGCGGCTATACTCCCCATTGGGAATTGCTGAGCTTATACCCTTGCCCGTATAACTCCAGAGAGAATCGCGGCCGCGGGTATTCCATCCCCCTCATTCCCCCTGGCCTGGGTAAGCCAGAACCCAAAAGAAGAGGTTCTTTGGGATCTCGCGGGGTACGGGCAACCCTTGTGGTTGCCCCACACCGGCAGGCACAAGGCCAGCCCATACATCTGACGCCAACTCCCTGAATTTTCAAAAAACCAAAGAGGAAACACAAAACGTAAGCCAGGCAGGGTAAGGTATTTAGACTACCCAGGTGTACAATCTTAGTAATCGTTCGCAATTAACTTAGCCATTTGTTGTGGCCAGTCTCCTGACCGCACCACCCAGGTTATTTTTGGGGGTCTTGGGGATTTCGTGAGGTACGGGCAACCCTTGTGGTTGCCCACATTGGGCAGGCACAAGGCCAGCCCGCATTCCCAAAGAGCCATTTTGGACGATTACTTAGGGAGTGAATACAGGGCATGAGCTATTTTCTCCCCGTATTACTTCCCATCTCCCTGTTACCATCTTCAAGCAAAGGAGCAATCTATCATGAAAGTTTTTGTTACCGGCGGAGCCGGTTATATCGGCAGTACCATCGTTGCTGAACTGATCGCCGCCGGTGATTCGGTTATCGTCTTTGATAATCTTTACCAGGGCCACCGCAATGCCGTTCATCCCCAGGCCATCTTCATCCAGGGCGACCTCAAAGACCGTCAGGCCATTGATGCCGCTCTGGCCGAACATCGCCCCGATGGTATCATGCATTTCGCCTCTTATACCCTCGTTGGGGAATCAGTCACCCACCCCTTTCTCTATCTGGGCGATAATGTGCGTAATGCCCTCAACTTGCTCGAAAGTGCCGTTCAGCATGGGGTGCGCCGCTTTATCCTCTCTTCCACCGCCAACCTGTTTGATGATCCGGCTGAAATGCCCATCAAAGCCACCGAACGTATTGTGCCCGGTAGCCCGTATGGCGAATCCAAATACCTCATCGAACGCCTATTGCATTGGATGGACAAAATTTATGGAATGCGCTTTGCCGCTCTGCGCTACTTCAATGCCTGCGGTGCTCATTCTGTTGATCTGGGTGAAGATCATGACCCTGAAACCCATCTCATCCCGCTGGTTTTACAAGTCGCTTTGGGTCAGCGGGAGCATATCACCGTCTTTGGCGATGATTATCCCACAGCAGATGGAACCTGTGTGCGCGATTATGTGCATGTAGTAGATCTGGCTCAGGCGCATATTCTGGCTTTGCGGGCATTAGATCAGGGGAGCCGTACTTATAACCTGGGGAATGGCCAGGGTTTTAGCGTGAAGGAAGTCATTGATGTGGCCCGGAAAATTACCGGTCACCCCATTCCGACAGTTATGGGACCCCGCCGTCCCGGCGACCCGGCCACCCTCATTGCCGATAGTAGCGCTATCAAACGGGAACTGGGTTGGGAACCACAATACACCTCCCTGGAGACGATTATTGCGGGAGCGTGGGCCTGGCATCAACACCATCCGCATGGGTATGCCCAGTAGACAGAGACCAGGCGGCGGGTTTGCGTAGCCGTAGACTACCCCCCGTTCCCGCCGGAAAGGGGGAATACCAGGAGAGCCGGTTTTCGAGCGCGGCAGTGCGCTCGAAAACCGGCTCTTTATTCTTTAGAAAGTTCCCCGCGCCTTAAGGGGAGTTGTTTCCCTCTCCTTCGGGGAGAGGGGTAGGGTGAGGGGCAACGGGCCTGGTCTGAAGTTGATTTGCCCTATCGTCCCTCGCTTTGTCACCGCGTTGGAGATACCAGACTATAACCGTTCGCGCAAAGCATCCGGGTCTAGAATGGTGATTTGTCCTGGCTCCATATGAATCAATTTCTGATCCCGAAAAGCTCGGATGGCCTTATTGATACTCTCGCGGGTGACACCTACCAGGCTGGCCAGATCACTTTGTGTCAGATTCATGCGTATAACCACACCCGTAGCTTCGACCCGGCCATAATCTCGCGCCAGTTCCAAGAGTTTCCGTGCCAGGCGATGGGGTACATCAAGGAGAGTGAGGCTTTCTACCTGGCTGGTGCCATAACGAACCCGATCGGCCAGGGTTTGCATGAAGTTGAAGGCCAATTGGGGAAATTGTTTGAGGTGTTCGCGAAAGTGGAGCCGATCTAGTGTGTAGAGAATCGTATCTTCCATAGCGACGGCACTGGCGGAGCGCGGCCGCTCATCAATGACGGCCAACTCACCAAACAGGGCCGTTGGGCCATAGAGAATAACCGAGGTTTCCTGCCCTTCTTCATTTTGAATGTAAATGCGAATGCGGCCGCGGGCTATCACATACAATGCCTGTCCCGGATCACCTTCGTGGAAAATCGTTTCCCCTTGTTGGTAAGCCCGCGCCCGGAAATCCGCCGCCAGATGGCGCATTTCCCCATCCGTCAGTCCCCCAAAGAGAGGCACATGGCGAAAAAAGTGTAGGCGCTCTTCCAGGTCGTGCATCGTGTGGTTTTGAACGAATGGTGACATGATGGTGAGAAGTGAGGGTTGCATATGGAGTTTACCAGAGTTTCTCTGTGGAATGGAAATTAAGTAACCTGCTCATCGTTGGTTGAGCCTGTCGAAACCAACGGTCTTCGCCAGGCTCAAGCCACGTTTCCCCCCGAAACATTGAGAAGATACATACACTCTTAAAAAACGACACAAATAGGTTCCCCTTTCCCCCCGGGAAGGGGGTTAGACTGCACCTAACCACAGGGTTCGTAGAGCCAGGCCCACCAGTACGGCCAGCAGTACACTGGAGAGCAATTCAGCAACATACAGGGTATCGCGGCCGCGAACGATTACCTCATCCCGTTCAAAATAAACCCGTACCAGAGGAATAAACGGCACCAGAAGAATCGAACCAGAAAAAACCAGCGTCGTAATCAACAACCGCTCTAAAATACAGACATACTTATTACGTCCCAATTCAATAAAATCCGGGGGCGAATCATTGATCAAGCCGTAGATAGCAAACTTGACGATAATCCAGGCAGGCATCGTTATAAAACTATACGCCAGCGCCAATGTCCAAAACCGATAGGTCTGGAGCGCCGCCACAATATCACTCCCCACTGATTGCAAATGCAAATATCCCGATCCTACCAAAGCAATGAAGATGACCGTCAGGTGTAATATCTGATCCACACTGAAGCGACCAAAGGCATAGTAGCGTGTTTGTAAAATGGGAAACTGCCGCACGAGAAACAGTTGGCTTAGGTCAATTACCAGGTGCCAACCACAAATGAACAAAACCCAGGGCCAAAACTCTGGCCCAAAAGGGACAGAAAAAAGCCAGGTAGTGAGAAAAACTACCAGGCAATGAGCTAATACACCCAGATATGATCGCCCTTTCCATTGGGCCAAGTTGTCCCATTGCAGAACGAAGTCACCAACAAAATGAGCCAAAAACATTGCCGTAATCATGTCCTACCTCCCACCCATGTCGGGATGTTTGTCGAAGTACTACGTTTGATGGGGGTTTGTGTTATTTGTCACAAAGTTGTAAAGAGATTAACAACATTGTCTTAAAATACATCTGACCACCATGCTTTTTAGATTACGGCATCTATAACTTGATCACTATGAAATAAATCACAACAACCGTGGCCTAATATAGGAAAATTGTGGGGTATAAGAGCCGCCACTCTCTTTTGTTGTAAACGTTCAGTTACCCAGAGGGAAGGGGAGAAACCCAACCGCGCCGAGAAAAGTTCCTCGCCCCTGGGGGCGGGGTTAGGGGTGGGGGTGGCCTCGGATATGCCCAACGTGGCCATACGCATCCCGCGCCTTTTTTAAACGAGGAGTGAGAGTGTCGTTATGGTGCTATCGGATCCAATGGGGTAGGGTTGCCGCTCTCCCGTTGGCTTCTGGCGGTAATTGCCTGTTGCCGTTGGAGTAGGGTTTGGGCCAGACGCAGGTTAGCCGCATCTATCATTTTGCCCTGAAGATTAATGGCGCCACGTCCTTCGGCCAGAGCATGTTGGTACGCGGCCGCGACCGCTTGTGCCCACGCCAACTCCGCCGCTGATGGGGCAAATAGCCGGTTGACGGTGGGCAGTTGGGCCGGGTGAATACATTGTTTACCGTCGAATCCCAGGGCCACAGCAGTGCGGGTGGCCTGTTCTAGCCCGGCTTCATTTTTGAAATCGGCATAGGGGCCATCCATACAACGCAACCCATTGGCCCGTGCGGCCGCGACAATCCCGTGCATCACAGCGTGCCAACGGTGGCCTGGGTAGGCCGTGTCGTGGGTGTCCGCCGCGCCAATGTTGGCCAGAGGCATTTGCATGGAGGCGGCATAGTCACCGGGGCCAAAAATGAGGGCTTCGAGCCGAGGTGAACTAGACGCAATTTCGCGTAGCCACATGAATCCACGAGCCGTTTCGATTTGTACTTCCAGCCCAATGGGGGTTGTCAACCCTTTGGCCGTTTCGATCTGTGTCAGCAGAGTATCCAGAAAATGGACATCGCGGGCGTCCTGAACTTTGGGTAGCATGAGCAGGTCTATGAAGGCACCGGCCGCTTCTACCACTTCAATAACATCCCGATAAGCCAGATGGGTGTCAAGGGCATTGATACGGACCATGCGGCCGCGGCCGCCAAAATCTAATTCCTGTAAGGCCTGGATGATGTGTGCCCGGCTGGCCTCTTTTTGCTCCGGGGCTACGGCATCTTCCAGATCCAGGCAGATCACATCGGCCTGGCTGTGTGCCGCTTTGGCCATCATATCCGGGCGGGACGCCGGGGCAAACAACATGGTACGGGAAAGACGTGGATAACGGTTATTCATAGGTTGTGCGGGAATGATAGGGCGCAAGTGCGAACAACCTGCTAGATGAGCGGATGGGTTACGACATAGTCGAGCCAGTAGAGAGATCGCCGATTGCGGCCGCGGACTGTATCACCATACAACTCTTGCAGTTGCCGGGTAATAGGGCCAACCGCACCGTTACTGACCAATTGTTCATCTACTGCCACTACCCCGGCCACTTCCGCGGCCGTTCCACAAACAAATAACTCATCGGCGGCCAGCAAATCTTCCCGAGACAGCCGTGTTTCCACTACCTGATACCCGGCATCACGGGCCAGTACCATAATCGTATCACGGGTTATGCCTTCTAGTACATGGGCATTGGGCGGCGTGTGTAAAACTCCGTCCCGCACCAGGAACAGGTTTTCGCCCGTACATTCAGCAACAAACCCATCCTGGTCAAGCATGACTGCTTCATCAAAGCCGGAGCGTTTGGCCGTTGTTTTCGCCAGAATGGAATTGACATATTGCCCACCCACTTTGGCTTTGGTCATCTGGATGTTGTTATTCATGCGGGTGTAAGGCGAAACCATAACACGCACACCCGCGGCCGCGGCGGTGGCCCCCAATAGTGGTTCCCAAGGCCAGGCCGCAATGCTGATCATCGGTTCATAATCATCCAAATCCAGCCCTAATGAACCACCAAAGAACAGGAGCGGCCGCACATAACAATCGCTAAACCCATTGCCTTCAATGACCCAAAAGACCGCCTGACAGAGTTGATCAAGGGTGTATCGGGGTTCACTCAACCCCAGGGCTTCGGCTGAGTACAGAAAACGAGCCAGATGATCACGCAGACGAAAGATGGCCGGGCCACGCCGGGTGTCATAACAACGAATGCCTTCAAACACGCCAGCTCCGTAGTGGAGGGTGGGGCTGAGAAAATGGACATTCGCCTGGTCAAAAGGAACCATCTGACCATCCATCCAGACGAGGTCAGCTTTGATAGTACGCGGCCGCGTAGCCGGGGTTTGAGTTTGTTGATAAGGGTGGGAACGGCTAATAAAATGCCGGGACGGGGCGATTTCACTGGTGCGGTAAACGGCAGTCATGAGTTTTCTCCTCAATGGGGGTATTTTCTCAATGTTTCTGGAGAAACGTGGCCTGAGCTTGTCGAAGGCCGTTGGTTTCGACTGGCTTAACCAACGGCACCACGCTTTATTGAGAAGATACCAATGGGGTAAAAAAAGGACTGCCTTTGTGGGGCAGTCCTTTTGCTGTTACACGGGATGGGGTTTTGATTTTAACCTGTCACTCTCACCGGCGGTTCTGCCCAACGTAGATTCGGTTCTGACCACGAAGGACCAGAACCTCACTAATGAGTACCACGAGCAGGGACGAGCTAGAACTAAACATAGTAAATAGGAGTGTAGTTTGTCCTCTTCCCGCCGTCCATGAGCAATATATACAAAACAATCGCGGCCGCGTTGTATAGTTCAGATGGTATCTTCTCAATAAAGCCGGGTAACGTTGGTTGAGCTTGTGGCAACCAACGGTGCTTTGACAAGGGCAGGCTACATTTTTCCCGAAATATAGAGAAGACGCTTCAGGTGAAAAATAACGCACAGCCTGAAAGGCCGTGCTACAGTGTGCTACCTTACATCTCTTTCAGCATCTCCAACGCCGCCAGCCGGTGAAAAAATAACGGCACAGCCTGAAAGGCCGTGCTACAGTGTGCTACCTTACATCTCTTTCAGCATCTCCAACGCCGCCAGCCGGTGAAAAAATAACGCACAGCCTGAAAGGCCGTGCTACAGTGTGCTACCTTACATCTCTTTCAGCATCTCCAACGCCGCCAGCCGGTGAAAAAATAACGCACAGCCTGAAAGGCCGTGCTACAGTGTGCTACCTTACATCT
>JAGNBF010000169.1:8714-8789 GCA_018004935.1 Chloroflexota bacterium
CTTTCAGCATCTCCAACGCCGCCAGCCGGTGAAAAAATAACGGCACAGCCTGAAAGGCCGTGCTACAGTGTGCTA
>JAGNBF010000169.1:8889-10988 GCA_018004935.1 Chloroflexota bacterium
TGTGCTACCTTACATCTCTTTCAGCATCTCCAACGCCGCCAGCCGGTGAAAAAATAACGGCACAGCCTGAAAGGCCGTGCTACAGTGTGCTACCTTACATCTCTTTCAGCATCTCCAACGCCGCCAGACGGCCCGGCGCACCCATAATCCCACCACCGGGGTGCGTCCCGGAGCCACACTGCCAATACCCTTTGATGGGGGTGCGGTATTTGGCCCAACCCGCCGCCGGACGCAAGAAATACAACTGAGACAGGCTCAACTCCCCGTGGAAAATGTTGCCTTCGGAGATGCCGATCATGCGCTCAATGTCTACTGGCGTCAGGACTTGCCGGTGCAGGATGAGGTTTTTGAGGTTGGGGAAATATTCGGCCAACACATCCACCACCGCATCCCCAAACGCTTCCCGCTTCTCGTCCGTCCAGCCGCCGTTCAGGTTGTAGGGGGCATATTGCACGAAGCAGGACATGACATGTTTGCCGGGCGGGGCCATACCGGGATCAATCATCGAGGGGAAGATGACATCCACATACGGTTTACGGGAAAACTCGCCATGTTTGGCATCGTCATAAGCCCGCTCGATGTAATCTACGCTGGGGCTGATGGAGACGGCTCCGGCCAGATGGCGACCCACACCCGGTTTACAGGCCAGTTCCGGCAAACCATCGAGAGCAATATTGACCTTGCCGGATGATCCCACACTGTTGAAGCGGCGAATATCGGCGACGAGATCGCCGGGCAGGTCGTTGGGGCTGACCAGGTTGAGGAAGGTCTGTTTGGGGTCGAGGCTGGAAGCGACCGAATCGGCGTATAGTTCGTCCCCATTTTCGAGGGCCACACCCACGGCGCGGCCGCGTTTCACAATCACCTCTTTCACCCCTGCATTGAGCCGGATTTCTACACCCAGGGACGCGGCCGCGCTGGCAATGGCATTGGCAATCCCGCCCGTACCCCCTTTGGCAAACCCCCAGGCCCGGAACGCCCCGTCAATCTCGCCCATGTAATGATGGAGCAACACATACGCCGTGCCCGGTGAACGTGGCCCCAAAAACGTGCCGATGATGCCGCTGGCAGAGAGCGTCGCCTTGAGGCAATCAGTCTCAAACCATTGCTCCAAAAAGTCCGCCGAACTCATCGTCATCAGCTTGGCCATCATATAAAGCTGATCTTCCGGCAGGCTGAGGAAATGGTTCGCCAGACCACCCAGTTTTTGCAATTCGCGGGGGCTGTAGCTGGTGGCATCGCCGGGAATGACGCCCAACATGTATTTGGTGGCCTTGGCCATAAAATACATGGCGCGGCTGTATTCGTCATACGCTTCAGCGTCGCGGGGGGAATGGCGGGCGATGTCGCGCAGGGTGCGGTGATGATCGCCATCGCGGTAGAGGTAGTCGCCGTTGGGCAGGGGGGTCAGAGTGCTTTCCAGGGGTAGAACGGTCAGACCATGCGCGGCCAGGTTCAGGTCGCGCACGATTTCCGGGCGGAGCAGGCTGACCACGTAGGAGAACACGGTGAATTTGAAGCCGGGGTAAAGCTCTTCGGTGACGCTGGCCCCCCCGACGAGATGCCGCTTTTCCAGCACGACCACTTTTTTACCAGCGCGGGCCAGGTACGCGGCCGCGATCAACCCATTATGTCCCCCACCAATAACTATCGCATCATATTTCTGCGTCATAGCCAATCCTTTGTTGCGTGTTGCGTAGTGCGTCAGCTTTCAACAGAGTAACCAAATGGTTCAGACGTACATATTGATCCAATTCATTCGACTCATCTGTTGCCAAGTTTCCCTCTTTATTTTTCTGTAACAACTGTGTGGCCCGTGCCTGCATTTCTGGTGTTGGTGCCAGTTGTAGAATTTCAGATGGTGTGGGGTTCTTTTTCAAAAACTCCCAAACGTAGTTGGAAATCTCATCAACTTTCATTCTTCTGCTCAAGTTCGCTTGTGGGGTGGATCGTAGAAGGGGGTTTTGACGACGGTCGCGGCCGCAACGTGTCTGACATACTCCACCGTAAACTCCATCTCCACTTTTGTGCCCGGTGTGGCAAACGGGGCCAGCACCGTCGCCAGCCCGATGTAATTTTTCAGAATGGGGGAGAAGGTA
>JAGNBF010000170.1 GCA_018004935.1 Chloroflexota bacterium
ATTGTAGACATACCCAGGTCTGCCGTACCTCTTCTTCATAGTTGGGGAAGGGGTAGTAGGTGATGGTTTTCTCATTACCGGTTTCTATCTCTGTCTTGGTTCTTTGCCCACTGGCGTCATAACTAAATCGGGTCGCGGTACTGTTGTTACTCTGTGTGACTTGGGTCAACCGGTTCTCCACATCGAAGGATTGGGTGTAGGTGATGGTGCCTGTTTTGCGGATGGTCATGTTGCCGTTGCCATCGTAGCAGAAGTAATCGCTCGTCCCTACTTTATGGACAGCATGGGGTAGGTCTTGTGACGGTGGTGTGCCGCAGTTGGTGTGCCAGTTGTCGTAATCATAACTGCTCCCGGCATAGTTGGTCATGTTGCCCAGCAGACCGTTGTGGCTGGCGTCGTTGGCATAGGCATAACTGTGGCTGTAGGTGGGCATCTCCGGGATACTGCCACTGCCATCCGCGCTGACCAGGCGGTGCAGGTGGTCGTAGTCAAAGGTCTGGGTATCAATGAGTTGGGTAAATTGCGGTTTGACCCAAGTTTCGAGTTGACTGATGTTGCCCACCTTGTCAAGGAAGTTATGGTGTATCCTGACTAACGTCTATCCAACCTTCGATTCGATAATTCTCATCTTTACTTGACAACTGTATCAAGTCGCCAGAATAAATATCCACGATGTTGATTAACGTTCCGGGATTATCTACTTCTGAAACATGTAAGGTATAAGCAAGTTCTGTGCCGTCTGGTGACCAATAGGGTCCTCCCCAACCTGGGTCAATACACAGATCAATTAACTGCTTATCTACTACATCCAGGAGGGTAAGTGTTGAGTTTGTGTCTTCACCAATGGTAGAGTTTTTATGGGCAAAGGCTAAAAACCTGTTATTGGGTGACCAACTCATAGTAAAGCCCCCCCCTTGAATCTTATAGAGTTGTTCGCCATCCCGGCTAAATACCCAGACTGCATTATCTTCGCCCCATTGATGTCCACTAATAGCCACGTATTGACCATCGGCTGACCAATAAGGATATCCCAGATAAGAATCATCAAGGTTTGGCCCAAGATCAATCGTCCACAGGGTATTACCGGTGTTTACGTCTTTCACCCGGTACTCGTCCGGTGGACAATACTGACAGGGATAGATCATCAATTCCAGGAAGGGATCGTATGAAACTGAGGTATGATACCGTTCCAAAGCATCACCAATTCCTTCCAGTTCGATGGCTATCGTTTCCTGTCTATCCTCAAATGGATACCACACAAGCCAACGATAAAGTTCATCATAGTTTGTCAGAGCCACCACAAGTTGTTCTTCGTTTATCCAGTGTACTTGACTGCTAGGAGAAAATTCCACCGCATCAAACTGATTTTGAATAATCGATCCCATCAGGGTTGTATCAATGATTGTGATTTCCAGAGACCAAAGATCGCCATTCCTTTCAAGTGTGTAATAGGCAAAGGCATCTCGGTCGGGCGAGGTGTCAAACAAATACCCATCCGTTGGCAAGAAGAACATCGGCTCGCCTAGTCCATTTGATCCCAAAATGGCATCCGTTCTTAATTCCCCCCAATTACCAAACATGATCAACCCAGCCGCCAATTCTGTTTCACTGTTGACCTCTACTGCATCTAAGTCACATCTTTGTTCAACTGGCAGTGTGGAAAAAGATGATGCTGGTGTCGGGGTAGATAATGGGGTCGGCGAGGGAGGAATTGTTGACATTGGTGATGGTTGGGTTGTTGTTATAGTTCTGGGTGTGGCGGTGTTGTCCGCCTGGATTGTCGCAGTTGTAGTAGGCATCGGTGTATTCGTCACGACCATGCCAGGGGTTGCCGGAGTAACCGTTAGCATTTGCTCCGGCGCACAAGCGGCCAACCATAGGAGTATAGCCGCTATTAACCCCACCAAGTCTAGGCTAAAAAACAAATGAATATGACCATGCTTCATAACATACTCCTTGCCAATACAACCCGTGAATTAGTCGCATGATTGTTCACCGGTCAAACAGCCGAATTGCCCAATAGTCATAACCATATATCCGTTACCACCACGGATCTCAGATATATTAACTAGTAATCCATACTTTGCTGTAGTTCCATCCGGGACCTCTGCTAATCCAGTGTTTGTCCACCCATTATCATAAAGCATCGAATAGTTGCCATATGTAAAAGGGACAGGCATATATACATCTTCACCTGGATATTTGGGTAAACCACTGCGCCAGTTGCTCATTAGTTCTTCTTGGGTTGGGCTGTCCGACAACAGTGGTTGATCCAGTATCATGCGAGCATATTGCCCCATAAAATCAAGAATGCCAGGGAGATTGGCATGAAGAAACTTGGCATCCTTGTTGTACCAACCCTGATGTGCTCCCAGGAATAACCAGAGTTGGTGACCGTCGCAAACCCCATCTGCCCCACACCAAAAATAGAATTGACGGGCCATTGCCTCTAAAGCTTTTAAGAAATCTTCCCCGCTCATGGGGGATCTTTCTTCTTTGTATAGCCAGCCAAATTCATAAAAACCTAACAATGCAAGCACTTCTTCATTAGTCGGTGGGCGTCCCAATAACTCTTCTAATTCATGATAAACATCATACGCCTCTTGAACCTGCCCATATTTACCGGGAGGGTATACGGTTGTGTCGCAAGGATTAACAGGATTGCAGGATGGTGGTGGCGGATTGTTTTGACAATTACCCTCTGGATCGCAGATTCCATGTCCCGATGGGTCCACCAGACGGAGCGGATTGCCGAGGACGTAGCTGTAGCGGTTGTATGCTTGTGGGTTGGTGGGGCCGGGGACGATAGTATCGGCACTGGCAAAGCGGCCAATCGAGGGTACATAGAATCTCGCCTGCATGTAGATCAATCCTACGCTGTCGTTGTGCTTATGACCTGTAAAACCAGTGTCGGTCAGTTCGCTGGGGGGTGGGGTGCTGGGATAACGATAGCCGCCGTAGGGCAGGAAGTAGGCGGTGGACATGATCACCCCCGCCGTCGTCACCATCAGGGTGGTACTGCCCAGGTGGTCTACCAGGAAGTAGAACAGCCCGTTGTTGCCCGTTTCCGGGTCGCCGGTAATGCGGGTGGCGATGGCCTGCCCGGCCACAACATGTGGTACTGGGAAACGCGGGCACCTTACCAAAGCCAGGGAACGTTCTCCTAACGCCACAAGTTAGCCGGGGTTTGCAGGCAGGTCGTATTGTCAGGGTTTTGAAAAGTCTCATAAAAAGTCGCTATATCCATTCCAGTTGCTTCTTCTAAAGAGAGATAATCCCGTCTTAGTGCTGAGGATCCCTCTATTATTTGTTCAAATGTAACGTTTGAATCGGGTGACCATAACTTTAGAATAGCTACTGAATTTTTCTGTGGGCAACCTTGCACAACATCTCCCAGTCTTTGACCGTTATCATCATATAAGGCTATGATTCCTTGATCAGGGTAAATTAAAATCGCAATAAAAGGTAAATCCCCCTCTTCAAATGGAGAACGATAGGTAAATAACTGTACTTCTGCTGGTTGCCCGTAGGTATTTAGGAATGTAGGCAAAATATAGGCAGTGAGATATTCTGTGGGTGTTGTGTCTCCAATAGAAACATCTGTTAGGATTTCATCAACAATGCCCTCACGCACCGTATAAATTGGAGATGTATACGGGACCTCAAATACTTCAGCTGGGAGAGGAATCTCTGGGCTATAATTTATTAGTCCTGGACTTGAAGCAGAGTAAATGTTTGCAACAAATGACTTCAAAAACAGTTCCGCTGTATCCCAGGTAGTTTGCCCTGGCACAATTCCCCACCAACAAGGCAATTGACAGCCATTATTCGTTTCCAACAACCAAAGAACCTGTTCTGTGACTTCCATTCCTAATGGTGTGGGAATGGCGTAGGGTGTTTCTGTAGCTGTGGGCACCAGGGTTGGGGTAAATGTCGGCGTACTACTTGGTGTTGGTGTCAGAATGGGTGTTATTGACACCGTAGGTGTAGTTGGGAGTGGTGGTTGCGTTGACGGTACAGGAGAGGCGATCGTGGTGTTGACGGAAGTCACGGTCTCTCCAGGTGAAGTAGATACTGGAGGAGTAACGGTACAACCCGTCAGGGCAAAGAAAACAGTGACCAAAAATATCTTTATGGCAAAGAATGACTTTCCGTTTATCATCTTTACAACCTCCAGTTATCAGTTACCAATCGCCAAATCCACTGTATAAGGCATGACCAAGCTCATGAAATCTGAGCGCCGTTGACCTGCTACAGATAATCCCCCCGCTTCCGTTTCCCACTGATTATAAACCCATCCCAAATACATGTCCGCGAATTCTTCAGAAGCCAATCCACTTGAGGTACGTTGCCATTCCCATCGCCCACCTGCAAATCCCGATCTGGCCAGTTTGTCGCTACCGTCAAGTCTATCAGGGAATCCGTTGCCAAAGCTTTGAACAAACTCTAATAATGAAGGCAATGTAAAAGAAGTCCCACCAAATAGATCTCTGCTCGAAAAACTAAACTTACCCACAGCACTGACAAAGGAATGCCCGAGTTCATGAACGGCCCAATGAACATCGCCTACTAACCGATTAACACCATCAGCATCAACAATATCTGTAAAAACCTCAACACTGTTTTTACCCGTTGAACGCCCCCAACAACCACTATATCCAGTAGCCACCAAACAACTTTGGCCTGTTTTGGTGAATGTAACAGAGCCGCCGTACACTAATAAGAAGGCTTCTTCAGGCGAGAGGTTCCAACTGGGATTTGCGGCGTTAATTGTTCGCGCCAATGCCGAACCCGTATCATATGCCGACTGTTGGATCGTTGCTCTCTCGGGGTCAGTCCAACCTTCTCCAGCAAAGAGTATCATGGGATCTTCTGCTATAAAAGGTCGAGGTGGTGGCGGGGGAGTATAAGGTTGGCTAATGCAGTTATCGTTAGCTGCACAGTGCCCATGGCCCGAAGGGTCCACGAGCCGGAGAGGATTTCCAAGCACGTAGATGTAGCGGTTGAACGCCTGGGGGTTGGTTGGACTGGGAACGATGGTATCGGGAGTTAGAAAGCGGTTCGTGTTTGGGACGTAGTAACGGGCGTTCATGTAGATCAATCCAACGCTGTCGTTGTGCTTATGACCTGTAAAACCAGTGTCGATCAGTTCGCTGGGGGGTGGGGTGCTGGGATAACGATAGCCGCCGTAGGGCAGGAAGTAGGCGGTGGACATGATCACCCCCGCCGTCGTCACCTTCCAGGCGGCATACCCCTGGCCTTCCCCTTTATCAAGCAAAGTGATGAGTTCCCGCTCGCGGCCGCAGACCCACAGATACGTACTCCATTCCGGCAACACCGGCACGGCCAGGCAGCGATTCAACATGGGGTAAAACAGAGGGGGAAGGGGTGCGCTGCCATCATCCAACAGATAGAAAGGCTGGTCGGGGTTCATTTCCTTCAAGCTCGCCTGTTTGTGCAGGAGAATCCAATCTACCCAGCCGCAAGGAAGCGTTTTCTGCAAACGCACATGCCGCTTCATGCCGTCCAAAACGATAGTACGACCGTCTACCCAATGCACCTTGCCCCCACCCACCAGGGCCGCCCAGTTAGCTTTAACCGCCTGTTTCGCCCCCACCATCTCCAGATAAACCAGCGACTTCTCTTCGTCATCAATGGTCAAAACAGGAGCCAGCACCGAGAGCTTATCGGCCAGGGTCAGTCGTTTGTTGTTGTCTTGTTTGACCCGGATGGTCTTGAGCAACACCTGTTCGTACTGCCCCCGTTCGCCCGCTGGTTGTAACTGGTCGCCTCGGAAGCTGCTCATCTCGGTCTGGTATCCCATCTGCTGTAGCCACCCGGCGATGGGGTTCTCACTTAACACGCGCTGTACACGCCAGTGAACCAGCGGGGGAATGTCGAGCGTCTGCTGGATGGCACGCAGGATGTCGCTCACGCGCAAGGCCGGGCCATGAGGGGTGAGGATGGGGGGGAGTTCGGTCAGCGCCTGGTGCAGAGTTGGCTCTTGTTCTGTCGGGATATCTACTGGCCGCGGCCGCAACTGGTCATCGCCAGAACTGCAACTGTAGCCGTACTCAACCAGTAGTTCATCGAAAAGTGCCTGCAACGCTGGCCCCAGGTCAACCGTGTAGTAACGCCGCCCATACGCGCCGAGCAGGAGTTGCTCCCGCAGATAATCCGCCGGACAAACCAACCCTTCCATCCGCGCCAGATACGCACCCCCTTTCTGCCGTGCCTGGGCTAAATCAGGGATAGCCAGACGCACATACCATACCTCAGTCCCTCGGCTCTCGATGTGCCAGTTCAGTTGGGTGACTAAAGCATCCACCTGCGTGGCAATGGCCTTCTGCTGGCCGTCAGGCCTTCCTCAATAAACGAGATTTGATTCTGTCCCAGAACACTTTCACCTAATTGGACCAGCTTGAGGTTGGAAAAAAATATATCCGGTAGCATCGTTTCACTCCTTCAAACGGGGTTAACAACCAGAAAAGAAAGCCTGAATAGCTTAAGGTTGTCGGTACCGATTATTGACTTTGACAGCTCTCTACAAACTCCAAAATGATTAGCCCTGCGGCACAACCACCGCCCAATGCCGGTGCCCGTCCGTCCAGACCATCGCCTGGGGAATGGTCTCAGCCAGTCGCCGTACCCGCCATTTGCGCTCCAACCGCCGGGCGATGATAACGTACTCACCTGTATCAGGGGTTCCAACCACATCACCAGGGCCAGAATCTTGCCAGGTCACGCGTCGGGGTAGGGGGGTAAAAGGCTCGAAACCCAGGCTCTCGACGACAAAACGGTTATCAGCTTCATCAGCCAGGACATCACCCACCGACGTACTCCGTACATGGAGTTGTCCTTCAGGATTCAGCCACCAGGGCGATTCCAGATGCTGGCTCAAGTGGTAGGTCGTTTGCAGGACGTATTCAGGGGTCGGCATATCGGGCAGTTTAATCGTGGCAATGGGATTGTCGGGCAGGATGATATGGTCATGATTGCCGCGATAGGCCAGGAACTCAGGGTTGTGATAAATGCGGATGGCGGGCATACGTCACCTCATAAAGAAAAAGCAGGTGGCAACAAAAAAGGCAACCGGTAAGGGTTGCCTTTAAGCTATTTTTGGGGGGTCATGACCGCCGAGCAGTCACAAACGCGAGGTGTCGGGCATGTCAGGCAAGCAATTTAATCTCGGCCAAAGCATCCGCCATCAATGCCTCGTCGAAGAGTTGTTCCAGCAAGTCCACATCGTTCATTGCCTGCACTTTTTGCACAACTACTTCGGGCACACGACCAGCTATCCGGCGGTGACCGCTACGCCTACCGATTGGTGGATTGTCTGGCAGCAGGGCACTCCGACCGTCTTATATGGTCAACAAGTGCTGAGCAACGGCACAAAAGAAGGTGATAACACCTTGTTCTTCGCGAGCAATGACAACCGCACGAAACCGGCCTTAACCGGGGGCAATGTAGATGGCACAATGCTACTGGCTTGGGAAGATGATAGGGATAGTGAGGACACCATTTACCATGCGGTGATCAATACCGGCTCGGTGACGACTACGACCATTGCCTACACCTACGACCCACTGTACCGGCTGGTAGAAGCGGATTATTCGGGCAATATTACGGCCCACTACCAGTATGTCTATGATGCCGTGGGTAATATGAGGGACTATACAGAAACGGTGGGCATAGAACTGGTGCGAGTGAGACGGAACTTTGATCGTGCCAACCAACTGCAAACAAGCACCATGCTCGATGGACCAGAGTTGGGCACAACCAGCTATTACTTTGACAACAACGGCAACCTGGAAATGATGATTCTTCCTGGTACACCTACAGTTGTGCTCACTTATGATTACAATCAACGTAATCTCCTGGTGGAAACCGCCCGGCAAATTGGGCACGGCCCCACCGTTCCCACCGCCGCATTCAGTTATGATGGCCTGGGCAACCGGGTGCAGCAGGTTGATTTGACGGGTAGTACACCGATTACCACCACCTATGCCAATGACAACCTGGGATTATCTCAGGTGTTAGTGGCCTATTCTGCCAACGAGGAGACCAGCAACCTGTTTGGCCTGGATTTGATCCTATAGGACACCGGAGCCAATACCCTGACCCTGCTGACGGATGGCCTGGGCAGTGTGCGCCTGGAGCTGATAGAGGATACTATCAAAACCACTACCACCTATGACCCATACGGCAACCAACTGACCCACGTCGGTACGAGCAACACGACTTATGGCTTTACCGGTGAGCAGGAAGATAGTTCCACAGGTCTGCTTTATCTACGTGCCCGTTACTACAACTCGTCGCTGCGTAATTTTATGGTACGGGATCCGTGGATTGGTCAACCTAACATGCCCTCTACACTACATGGTTACAGCTATACCCACAATAATCCAGTGAACTATGTTGATCCGACAGGCTTACGTAGAATTGCACCTGAATGCAGCGGTGGAGGTGATTTATTTTCGTCCTATAGTGTCAGCAACTACCAAGGATACCCATACTACATCATGGTAAATTATCAGCATGAGCCATGGAGTTGCTATAAATCTGAGCATGCTCCCTACCACACTGTTTTAGTGCCAGTTAGACATCCGCTTAATCTATTAGAAGAAAACCCTAATTGCGCCAGTTCGCTAGAAGTAGCTAAAGCCTTTTATGCCAGCGGAGCATTTACAATGTGGGAAGTCAATGCCCGCAATATTATGGCAGAAATTAATGGTGTGATTTCCTCCCAAAAAGAATGGGCGCTTCGAGACGCAATAGGGATTGCTTACGTGCCTTACAATCGAATTGAATTTAATAGCTTACCAGAGGAGATGCGATATACAGGGGATTATAGTGATCCAACTAAGCCTGAGGGCGGTGCATCATTTAGCTCATATGGAAATCGGTCTGATGCATTAGGGAAACTCCTCGATGGTGACGGTCAATTTGCCGCTATTTCTACGGCTGGTTATGCAGATGCAATGAACCCAGATTTTGCTTACAAAAAAGAAGTGTATCATTTTGCTTTGGCTGTTACTTACGGAGTCCATTCTCAATATCTTCGGGATACTTCCTACGGAGCGACAGGTTATAGACATCGACCTCAGTATTGTACAGCTAATGATATTTATTACAGCTATACATTTTTCGAAAATCAGACAGGAAAATACTTTTGGTTGAACAGTTGGAGACCTACTAGTGCGGAGTTAGAGGCTTCAGGTGGATGGAGCAAATGGACAGACAGTGATAGATATCGGCAAATTGCCTGGGAAACCCCTTATCCACCTGAAGGGTGCGATTTTCCAAGATGAATTAGGGATCGAAGGAAACGATTACATGGTATATGCAACGGTTGAATACAACACTGTTCGTAATTGGATAGTACTGGTTCTGGGAATCTGGCTCATTGGTCTCGTTGCTTGTCAGTCAGATCAATCGGTAACAACTTATACCACTGAAGCTGGTACGTCTATCAACCAGGAAACCCCTATGCTTACACCTAGCCGTGTGGTTACGCCTTCAGATGTGTCAAGGCTAACTCAACCACCTATCGTCACAAACACACCATCTCTAGTACCAATTTCAGTTCCAACGATCTCGCCGTTACAACAAGTGGCTGAATGGCCCTTTAGCATCTCTCATTTTACTCTTTCAAAAGATGCAAAGTTATTAGCTTCCGAAAATTTGAATACAGGTGTTTTGTACATTTTTGATACAGAAACAGGAAATATACGTTGGGAGATTATGGAGGACAATCGGGGAGTGACAGGGTATACACTAGAATTCTCCCCAGATGGGAAGTTACTAGCTGGTGCGGGAAAGGAACAAGATATATTTGTTTGGGACATGAGTACAGGAAAAACAGTTTACATTCTCTCTGAACCCTTTGATCTTGTGAATGGCATTAGCTTCTCATTGGACAGTAAACTCCTTGCGGCTTCAACTCCTGAAACTTTTCCATCAGACTACGGCATTTTGGTTTGGGATATGTCGACAGGGGAAATAACTTACCAGTTCACAGCTGGTGAGTATGGATGGTATATTAATGATATTGCCTTTGTTCCTAGTCATGTGGATTTATTGGCTATAACCACTACTAACTTTAATACCCCAGAGCAGTTGGGTGATGGTCAAAAACCAGGGGGACTGTATCTTTTTTCTATCAGTAACCAACAGTTACAAGAAGCGATTACCGGAACCTTTGGCTTGGTAATCGCTACCTCTCCTAATGGTCAACTTATAGCTACATATCTTGATGGAGATTTGCGAGTCTGGGACATTCAACGTGAAACTGAAATCTTAAGAGTTGCTGTTGGACAAACAGCAGATACAAGCAATCTGGCTCTTACTGATAAGGGCATCATCGCTAACTTGGATACAAAGGGAGTATTGACCGTTTGGAATTTACAGGGTGAATTATTGGGTACACTGGAGACAGCAGGGACTATATCTGATATAGCCTTCAAACCAAATGGAGATCTTTTGGTTGCTTCTTATGTAGAAGGTGAAGCTAGACCAATCGAGGTATGGCGGATAAACAACTAATTTTACTCATCTAGGAAAATACCCCCGTTGTGGTCGATATTGCTGGTATTCACCCGGCTTTTGCTTGATATGGTGATGTTTGTTTTAGCGGTGATCAATGCACCCACTCTGCCATACCTCTTTCCATTAACTGTAACTGTTAGCAGTTTTCCCGTCACCACTTCGGCTTAGTGCAGCTTTGCTATCGCTCCCTGTAAGCGAAAAACGAGCGTTTTATCCTCTCCAATCTGTATAATCAATACACCCTGAAAACAGGCTACAGATTGTGTAATGATTCCGTTCAATTTCGCCTTAAGTGAGAACGGGTGCAATCATGGCCAAAACAGTCGCCTATTTACGTGTCTCCACCGATAAACAAGACCTCAACTATCAGAAGCTGGAACTCCTGGAGTATGCCCGCCGCC
>JAGNBF010000068.1 GCA_018004935.1 Chloroflexota bacterium
TTCTAATTCATCATCTACAACCAGTAATAATTTACCCAATTTCCTACCCCCTCAAAACCATTAACTTCATCCATAATCTTGAATTATATCAATTGACTGTCGGTTGCCTAATATGTCGTCAAATTTCTAGCCATTCTCAATTTGAACGTTGCCTGAAGTTTGCCCACGATTAAAACCGTTGGAGTGGGGTGGCTGTATAACCCGAAGCCCGGCGGATGATGAGGTGGCGATAAAGGACAAAGAACAGGGCCGCGGCCGCGATGTCTACCAGTAAATCCTGGCCATCATTTACCCCAAGGGGGCGTTGTTTGTACCATAGTTGTAACAATTCCTGGCTTAGCCCCAGGCCACCAATAAGCATGAGGTATAAGGCAAAATAATTTGCCAGAGGTGGCCACACAGTTATTAAGAACCAGCCCAACGTGGCAAAGATGAGGCTATGGCCGATGTGGTGGGCCATTTCGGTTTCAAAAAGCCAATTTATAAACAGGCCAAAGGTGGGCCACAAATGGGCCAGCCAACCATAAGGGAATAGAGCGAGAAGGAGAAAGCAGAGGAAGGGGAGGGTCATTTTTTTACGCATGGAACAGAGAATAGCAAGGGTAACAACGCGGCCGCAAGCACCTGGGTGCAGAAAATAAAGTACCAACTGAACGTTTCCCCTTATCACGACACTTCTTGTACAGAGGGCAAAAAGATCCGCCCGGCTCGTTTTACGGCTGGGCGGTCCGATTTCACGGCTATATTCCCCAAGGAGCAAACCAAATTGAGAATTGCTGGTTTGGAGTGATACCCACAAGCCTATCCGCACGTTCCCGCTCTACAAGCCTACTTTAGTTAGAGGAATTTGCTTACTATCGCTTGTAGCGGGCAAATTACCTTTTCTTTATGCTACAATTGGGACTGATCAAGTCAGCCCACTATTACCCACTGTTTTATTCGCCGCATCACCAATCCATCATTTTCATCAGGCTGTCCTTCACTATTTCCGGCCATCTGGGGTAACTACCTGCTATGAACGACTTGTTACCGGTTGAAGAAGCCATCATCCATACCGTGTCTTATGTGGATATTTTCGACTACCCGTTGACCTTACCTGAAGTCCATCGCTATTTGATCGGTGTTCCGGCACCTTATAGCACGGTCCAGAAAATCTTGTCTAATGGAAAATTAATTCCTCACCACCTCTCACGGGCGCAAGAGTTTTTTACGCTACCGGGACGGGAAGATGTGGTAGAGATTCGCCGACAGCGGGCCGCGGCCGCGAACGAACTCTGGCCCGCCGCTATCCATTATGGTCGCCTTATTGGCTCCTTGCCCTTTGTCAAAATGGTGGCGGTTACCGGCTCTTTGGCCGTAGATAACCCCTATGGTAATGTGGATATTGATTACCTGATTGTGACAGAAAATGATCATCTCTGGCTTTGCCGGGCACTGGTTATTCTTATTGTCAAATTGGCGGCCCGGCAAGGGGTTACGCTTTGCCCCAACTACTTCATTACCGAACGTGCCCTGGTGTTTCCCTTGCACAATTTGTATATTGCCCGAGAGATCGCCCAAATGGTTCCCCTCACAGGCCTGGCTGTATACCAGCAACTGCGTCAGTTGAATGGCTGGACGACCGAGTATCTTCCCAATGCTACCGGGCCAGGTAAAGTCGTTGATCTTACGACAGTACGCGGCCGCGTTGCCCGCCCCATGCTAGAACTTCTCCTCCGCACCCAGCCCGGCTCCTGGCTCGAAGCCTGGGAAATGAATCGCAAAATCCGCAAATTCAGCCAGGACAACCGCAACAACAGCGAAACATCCTTCACCCGTGACTGGTGCAAAGGCCATTTCGACGCCCACAGCCAACGCATCCTGAACCAGTATGCGAGTAGGCGAGTAGGCGAGTAAACCCGCCACTCGCAAACTCGCCACTCGCAAACTCGCCCTATGAAACTTCTCTTCGCCCAATCTTACTACCTGAAATTCGACCCCAAGCTGTACGACGCCATGCAACCGTACCCGCCGCTGGGCACGCTGTATGCCGCCAGTTTTATGCGGGAACGGGGCTACGAGGTGGCTCTGTTTGATGCCATGCTGGCGGAAAGTGAGGCGGAGTTCGCGGCCGCGCTCCTCACCCACCACCCCGACTACGCCATCATCTACGAGGACAACTTCAACTACCTCTCCAAAATGTGCCTCACCCGGATGCGTGAAGCCGCCTTCACCATGATCCGCCTGGCCCACGAGCAGGGCATCCCCGTCATCCTCTGCGGCTCCGACGCCACCGACCACGCCGAAAGTTATCTGCACCAGGGAGCCGATTACGTCCTGCTGGGCGAAGGGGAACTCACCCTGGCCGAACTCCTCGACCACCTGACCAACCACCAACCGGCTCACTTAAGCGATATTTTGGGCCTGGCTTATCCGGCTGGCGATCAGTTTGTGCGTAACCTGCGCCGTCCCGACATTAAAAAAGTAGACGAGTTACCCTTTCCAGCCTGGGACTTAGTGGATGTCCCCCGTTACAAAAAAATCTGGTACACGCATCACGGCTACTACGCCATGAACATGGTGACGACGCGCGGTTGCCCCTACCACTGTAACTGGTGTGCCAAACCGATCTGGGGCCAGCGTTACAACTCCCGTAGCCCCGAAAACGTCGCCCGCGAACTCAAGTGGCTCAAAGAAACCTACCAACCCGACTACATCTGGCTGGCCGACGACATCGTGGGCATCCGGCCCCGCTGGTGGCAGGAATTTGCCGATTGGGTGGAGAAGCTGGACGCCCGTGTGCCGTTCAAATGCCTCAGCCGCGCCGATTTGATCGTGCGCAACGACGCTGATGTGAAGGCATTAGCTCGTGCCGGTTGTGACATTGTGTGGATGGGAGCGGAATCTGGTTCGCAGAAAATCCTCAACGCCATGGATAAAGGCACAACGGTGGAACAGATCGCCGAAGCCACGCGCCGCCTGCATGAGGTGGGGGTGCGGGTGGCTTTCTTCCTGCAATTCGGCTACCCTGGCGAAACCCGCGACGATTTGGAGAAAACGCTACAAATGGTGCGCGACTGCCAGCCGGACGACATCGGCATGTCGGTGTCGTATCCTCTACCGGGCACAAAGTTCCACAACAATGTCAAACTGCAACTGGGGGACAAACAGAACTGGGTGGACTCCGCCGACCTGGAGATGATGTATCAGGGGCCGTTCACGACGGCGTTTTATCGGCAGTTGCATATCGTGTTGCACAAGGAGTTTCGCAGTCGGAAGCAGTGGCGGGATCTGAGGCGGGATTGGCAAAAGGGGAAGGTACGATTGGGGCAGGTGCGGATCGCGGCCGCAATCGCCTACCGTCTCCTTACCTTACCCCTGGCCCGGATGAAGCTCAACCGCCTGGCCACCATCCCCCACCAGGGGATTGCCGCACTACCGCACATGAGTCTTGAGGACGCGGCCGCGCCCACACCGCAGGAATGAGACTGAGAGACTGAGAGACTGGTCAATCTCTCAGTCTCTCAGTCTCTTAGTCTCCTCCCTACAAAAGATCACCTATGGACATACTCCTCTCCCACGGTTACTTCATCGCTGAAGATGAACACGAAAAGCAGATTATGAAGCCCTACCCGACGTTGGGGCTGTTGTATATCTCGTCCCACCTCAAGGCCAAGGGGTTGGCGGTGGATTTGTGGGACAGCACCTTCCACACCCTGGCCGATTTCCGCGCCCACGTGCAGGCTACTCGCCCATCCCTCGTTGGCCTCTACTGCAACCTGATGACCAAACAGAATATCCTGACCATGATGCGGGATTGTCAGGCACAGGGGGCGAAGGTCATCTTGGGAGGGCCGGAGCCGGTCTCTTACGCGGAAGAGTACCTGGACGCCGGAGCCGATGTGATTGTCTCTGGCGAAGGTGAGCTGACCGTGGAAGAACTGATTCCGCGCATCGCCAAAGAAGGGGTTCACCACCTGTACGGCGTCAACGGAGCCATTTTCCGCAACGACGCCGGGCAAACCATCCGCAATATGCCCCGCGAACAGATCAAAGACCTCTCAGCCCAGCCCTGGCCCGACCGGGCGGCAATTGATATGCCCCGCTACCTGGAAACCTGGAAAACCCATCACGGCCTGAGTTCCGTCTCGCTGATTACGGCACGGGGCTGTCCCTACACCTGTACCTGGTGCAGTCACTCGGTTTTCGGCAATACCCACCGCCGCCGCTCTGTGGAAGATGCGGCCGCTGAGGTGGAGTGGATTGTCCAGACCTACCATCCCGACCAACTGTGGTACGCCGATGATGTGCTGACCATTCATCCCCGCTGGTTCCTGGAATTTGCCGACGAACTGAAACGGCGTAATTTGCGTGTGCCTTTTGAGTGCATCAGCCGCGCCGACCGGCTGAACGACAAGGTGGTTGAGGCCCTGGCAGAGATGGGGTGTTACCGGCTGTGGCTGGGGTCGGAGAGTGGTTCACAGCGCATTTTGGACGCCATGAAACGCAAAGCGGATGTGACCGATGTGCAGGCCAAGTCGAAAATGCTCCAGCAGAAAGGGATTGAGGTGGGCATGTTTATCATGCTGGGGTACGAAGGGGAAGAGGTCAGCGACATCGAGGCCACAGTGGATCATCTGAAAAAGTCGAACCCGGATGTGTTCCTGACGACGGTGGCTTATCCCATCAAGGACACCGCTTTTTACAATGAAATTGCCGAGCGAGTGACGACCCATCTGGCGTGGGAAAAACGGACGGACCGGGATTTGCAGGTAACGGGGCGGTATTCGCGCCGCTTTTATGAGCACGCTACGCGCTGGATGGTGAGTGAGGTCAACCTGAACCGGGCCAGGCGGGCGGGTTCGCGGAATTATTGGCAGATGGCGAAGATGTATGTGAATGCGAAACGCGGCCGCATCGGTATGACCCTCACCCAAAACGAAAAAGAAACCCTGCCCGCAGGTCAAGGCTGGCCTGCTGAAAAACGAGCCACCGAGGGGTGGTAAAGAAAAGAAATTTAGTACACGGATTTCACGGATTGACACGGATTTTTTGGCAGGGTTCAGGTTAGCTTTACAAAATCGCCCTACAAATTGTTAAGCACAGCTTGCCGACTTTTGAACCACGCCGATTTTTTCTAATTGGACGAGTTTTTAAATTTTCAGCCGTAAGGAGTAGAAAATGTTTGAGGGTAAACATGCCGACATTTCGGAGAAGGTAATCGGGGCATTTTACACAGTGTATAACACAATGGGCAATGGGTTTAGAGAGCATGTTTATGAAAATGCGCTGTGTTACGAATTAAGAAAAGCTGGTTTGCAACCTGAACAGCAACAAGCTGTTAATGTCTACTATGATGGCATCCGCGTAGGTGAATATATAGCCGATATCATTGTCAATAAGGTCATTATTTTGGAGCTTAAAGCAGTCTCCCAAATAACTGATGAGCACATCGCCCAACTGTTGAGCTACTTGAAAGCGACTCCGATTGAAGTTGGTTACTTGCTCAACTTTGGCCCACAAGCCCAATATAAACGCAAAATTCTGGACAATGACAGAAAAGGCTCGTTGGTTTGGACAAAGCCTTAAATCCGTGCCATCCGTGAAAATCCGTGTACCAAAAATGATTGATTCGACCGCGTTTGACGCCTTCGCCTCTGACTACGATGATAGCTTTACCCATTCGCAACTGGGGCAATGGCTGCGGCCGCGTGTCTGGCAACACCTATCACGTCATTTCCAACCGGGCGACCACATCCTGGAGCTGGCTTGCGGCACAGGCGAAGACGCCCTCTGGCTGGCCCAACACGGCCTCCACATCACCGCCACCGATGGTTCACCGGAAATGGTCAAAGTCGCGGCCGCGAAAGCCGCCCACGCTGGTCTGAGTGATAAAGTTCAGGTATACCAGCTTTCACTTCAGGAGTTGAGTGAGCAGTTAGCAGTGACCAGTGACCAGTCACCGGTTCACAATTCACAATTCACAATTCACAATTCACAATTCCTCAGTCTTCCCATCTCCCCCCCCTTCTCCGGCATCCTCTCCAACTTCGGCGGCCTCAACACCATCGAGGATTTGCGGCCGCTGGCTCAAGCCTTAGCGCCGCTCATAAAACCTGGCGGCAAGGCCGTGCTTGTGCCGATGGGGCCGGTTTGCCCCTGGGAACTGGCCTGGTACGGTCTGCATGGGGATATGAAGCGGGCGCTGAGAAGGTTTCGCGGCCGCGCCGAAGCCCACATCGGCCCCACCACCATCCCCATCTGGTATCCCTCCGCCCGGCAGATACGGCAAGCCTTTTCCCCCTGGTTCCGCCAGGTCAAAACCGAAAGCCTGGGCTTCTTTCTCCCCCCTAGCTACCTGGAACACCTTGTCCACCGCTGGCCCCGCCTGTTCCGCGCCCTTAACCGCCTCGACCAAACCACCGCCCGGTTGTGGCGCGGCTGGGGCGATCATTTCATCCTCATCCTGGAAAAGATAGATATTCCCTAAGGAACGCGGATCAAATAACCTACGGACTGCTGTAATCGGTCTCCTGACCGTGCCACTTTCGATAAGCAGGTTATTTAATGTCCATTCCTGAGGATTCAGAAGCGCACCCTTACATACCAACCATCCCTCGACGATCCTCGTTCATGGGTAAAACGGCTCCTTACCGTGGGGTGCAAAAACAGATCCGGCATTAAACTGAACCGTATACAATTAGCCATCGCTTAGGACTTATGGGCTGTGGCGGTGTCCGCACCGAACCACAACGAGCACGGCCAGGAGACCAGCCACCCAACTTAATCTTGAGCGAATCCTAAGAGCCTGCGGCCGCACCAGGCCCGCCCTGAGCTTGCCGAAGGGATGGAAGAAAACAGCGAGTGGGGAGTAGCGAGTAGGAACGCCCACTCGCTACCCGCCTACTCGCAAACTTATTTTCGCAGGAGTTCCCCATGGGCCTACAGCGCACCAAGGGGAATGAAAATTTGTAGGACGATTTTGTAAATCGTCCACTAGGCGATTTACAAAATCGCCCTACATTTTCGTAGGAGTTATCATGTTGGAACGTAAACAGGTTTTCTGGGGGATTTTTATCGCTTTTCTCTGCCTGATAGTAGCTTGCACGGTGGATGAGCCACTGTTTGAGCCGGGGACGGGGGATGAGGGGCGGACACCCGCGGCCGCAAACACACCCCCACCCCCCACCTTCCCACCCACACCGTCCCCCACCTTCAACCCAGCCATCGCCACCCCATTCCCCTCTTCCCTGGACGAGATTTCCCTGACCGCCACCAGCGCAATGGCGACCCAACACCCCGAACTGGTTCCCACCGGCCCGGTTACACCCACCCCTGTGCCTCCATCCCCCGGCATCGTTTACACTAGCGAAACCGGCCTCTGGCAAATCGGTGGTGATTGGCAACCACGCCTGCTATCCCCTTTTGCCCAGGCCAGGCTCTCACCCGACAACACCCGGCTGGTTTATGCCGACCAGGGCGACCTCTGGCTCACCACCCTGGCCGATGGCCTCACCACCCAGCTAACCAACACCCCTGATCACCTGGAGCAATATCCGCAATGGTGGGCGGCTCAACCGGATATTCTCCTTTTTCAAAGCCTGCCTCTGGCCGAATCCCAAGACACCCAGGCTGGGGGCTATCTATCAGCGATGAGTTTGAGTGAAGGCTGGTTGACCCAGCTAGACCGGGATGAGATGTCGGGGAGAGAGTTTGCCCCCTCACCCAATGGTTTACACATCGCCTACAACCGGGGCGGCGAACCCTGGCTTTACCATTGGGATTTGGAATTAGCCGAGCCGTTCCATGAGGATGCGTATGTGGGTAGTCAGGCTGTGACCTGGGCGCGGTTGGGTTCACCATCCTGGTCAGCTGATGGCAACAAGGTAGCCTGGATGGTTAAAGTGCAGGGGGAGGCATTCCCGGCTCTTGACGGGAGTGGGCAGGCCGCGGCCGCAATCTTTGACATGAGCAATTCCACTTTTACCGTCCTACACCCTTATGATAACCTGGGGCGTGGCGGTTGGTTCGCGGCCGCGGTCTGGAGTCCCGATAATCAATGGCTGGCCTTCGTGGCTGAAGATGTAGACCCGGCCCGATATGGTGTCTGGGTGGTCAAAACAGATGGCAGTGAAGAGCATTACCTGGGGCCAGGAGCGGATCCTGTCTGGAGTCCTGATGGCCTCTGGCTGGCCTTTGCCAAACCGGGCGATACTCAAGGTGTTACATCCCGGCTGGTGGAAACAGCCAGTTGGTATGTGCTCAATCTGTTTGTCTATGACGACGGGTTGATTGTGGCTTGGCGACGCTGAGAATAACGGATAAGGTGGAACAACGATGAATAAACATACTTCCCTCGCTCCCTGGTTCATGCTATTCGTGACTGGCTGGTTGGTAGGGTGCACGGCCGCAACGCCCACACCGGTTGTACAGGTGACAATGACGAACACGGTTGCGGCCGCGACCGCCACACCCATTCACACCTTCACCCCCTCCTTACCTCTTTCACCAACGCCAACCTTAATCCCTTCATCACCACCACCCATTGAACCGACTCCTACGTTATCCCCGGCAACTCCCTTACCTGGTATGATTTTTCTGGCCGATGGCGTGTGGCAAATCGGAGCAGATGGCCAACCGTTTTGGGTAGGCGAGCACTTTATTCCCCCTGATACGATTTCCCCTGATGGAACGAAACTCCTTTTTGTTGCCAGGGATGATATCTGGATACGTAACTTAGCGACGGGCCAGGAACAAAATCTTACCAAGACTCCAGATCAGTCTGAACACAGTCCTGTCTGGTGGCCGGTTCATGAGGGAGTTATCTTATTTCAGTTTGACACAATTCCTTCCCAATCAGAATTAAGCAATCGGGGGTATCAAGTCATTTTTAATGTCCATGAAAGTGTTATGATCTGGCAAGAGCAAGAAGAACCCGCTTACGGCAGGTTTGCGGCCGCGCCCAATGGTCAAACCTTATTCTATGATCGACGGGGTGTGCCTTATGTTTATGATTGGGATACAGCTACATCGTCCGCGTTTGATGTATGGGAATACAAATTACCCGATGAGATTGTCATACCCCGTCTCATGTCACCTGCCTGGTCCCCTGATGGACAGAAGATCGCCTGGATTGTGGACACACAACCGGTTGGGCGTCCTTCGCCATTGAACGCTATCTTAATATTGGATAACACCTCTCAAACGGGTACTATCTTGCATCCCTATGAAGAAATGGGGCGTGGTCGCTGGTTCGATCCGCCTTTGTGGAGTCCTGATGGAGAATGGGTCTCCTTCTGGGTAGAAGATGTGACCAGTGGCGTAGCCACATGGGTTATTAAGGTGGATGGAAGTAAGGAATATGATTTGGGTCTTGCTTACAATCTGGTCTGGCAACCCAATGGGCAGAAACTAGCCTTCAACCGTTTAATTACCCCGAATGAACGATCATCCTGGTTGTTAGATGTAACGACTGGAATTGAACATAACCTGCTGGTTGACGGGAACGGTATTGTCATTGCCTGGGAGCCAGAGGAGAAAAAAGGACCATAGGAACTCAGGGGAACTCACCTTGTCATCTTGTCACCTTGTCATTTCCACAGGAGTTCCCCATGGGCCTACGGCGCACCAAGAGGGATGAAAATCTGTAGGACGATTTGGTAAAGGGTGTGTTTCATTTCGGTTGAGTCGTAGGGGCGGGGCAACCGGGGGAAATATTGACTGATCACCCCAACGTGTTCTCCCGGTTGCCTCGCCCACCTGCCCCACCAAGGCCTTGTCTGCTACCAGGGTGAGCCAGGTGGGAGATGAGGCCAGGGTGAAAAGATGAGGCCAACCCCACCTGTCCCACCCCTACCCATTGTGACAATTGAGCATAGCTGTTATTCAACTCATTTGAAACACACCCTTTGGTAAATCGTCCGGGCGATTTGCCAAATCGCCCTACATTTTCGTAGGAGTTCCCCATGAACACGTCGCTCACCAAGATGGACGAAAATAACGCCACCATTTTCATCCCCATCCGTGTTCATTCCTATCCGTGTTTCCATTAGCAGTGGCTATTTTCGCAGGAGACAACATGAACGGGGTTCACCAGAGGTGATGAAAATTTATCCGCCGATTTTCACCCTTTATCCGTGTTTCTTCATATCCGTGTTTCTTCATATCAGTGGCTATTTTCACAGGAGTATTGATTATGATCCGTCAGTTGAAAGGGTTGTTATGGATGCTCGTCCTGATGTTGGTTGCCTGCACCCCCAACGATCAGGTTGAGCCAACGGTGGTTGTGCCGACTGTCGCGGCCGCAACCTTACCCCCCACACCCACCTTAGCCGCTACCCTGGCAACCGGAGCCACCGCCACACCCCAACCACTCCCCCCCACGCCGGAGCCAGTTGCCACCGAGGAACCCCGCTCCACCCCCACCAGCGAAATACCAGTTCCGGTGGAAGCGTATTCGCAGTTGTTGCAAATGTATATTACTTTGCCCGCGGCCGCGCCCGAACCCCCGCCCATCTGGCAAAAGGACAACAATGTCCTCAACCAATACATCCTGGCCGTCACCAACACCCTCAACTTCACCCAGGCCAACCCCGAAGCCTTCCGCGCCCAGGTACTCACCTGGGGGCCGCTCACCAACCCCGACACCCCCGCCCAATACACCTGGCTTCACTCTGCTGACCTGGACAACGACGGCACAAACGAACTGCTGGCCCGCGTACCACAACTGACGGACAACGGTTTATTTTGTGATTTCGGCTTCTGCGCTGGTATGGTCATCCTCTTTGAACCGGTTGGCTCGCTCTACGTACCGGAATACGCCTTCCCCGGCGACCCCGAATTCCAAAATGGCTGGCTCGATAACCCCATCGTCTATCAGGTGGTAGATTTGAACAGCGATGGGCTGTTTGAATTAATCCTGCAACAGGAGATGTGTGGAGCGCATACCTGCTACCAGACATTGCTTATCGGCCATTGGGATGGGCAAACCTGGCAAAATATGGTCGGAGCCACCCCCATCAACCAGAGTTACAGCACCATCGTCCTGGAAGACCGGGATGGGGACGGCCTGACCGATATCGCCATGACCGGCGGGGCGGTGGGTTCGGTGGGTGGCGGGTTGCAACGGGCACACACCCTGGTTTTTTCTCTGCAAAACGGCCTGTACGAACTGGCGCAAGACATCCCCCTGCCCGATCCCCATCCCTACTACCTGATGATGGACGCCTACTACGCCTTAAAGGCCAACGATCCGGCCACCGCCGAACTGTTAGCCAATCAGGTGTTAGCCCTGACACCTGCTCAATTGGCCGAATCTATGCTGATGGACCCAGTAGCCCAGGTGCGTGTGCCCACCTACGCGGCGATTGAGTTGATGCTGGTGTATGCTTTGCGGGGAAATGGGGCCAGCATCCAGGCGTTGCTCCCCACATTGGCCCCATACGACACCGGGGACAATCCTTACCTCGCGGCCGCAACCCTCTTCGCCGATACCTATGCCCAAACGGGCGACGCGGCCGCATCGTGCCAGGCCATGTCCGCCGTCATCACCGCTCTCCCCCCCGAACAAACCCAATTCTTCGAGTGGGTAGGCTACAACACAGAGTTGATTCCCGTAGGAGAGATTTGTCCGTTGCCATAGGAGTGCCGCTGGCCGCTAACTGTTGGCCGTTAGTAATTTGCCAGCGGCTAACGGCTAACTGCCAGCCGCCTTCTTAGGCAATAACTCCACCACCGGTATCTCCCTCCCTCCCGCGCGGCCGCGATACAGTTCATACCCAGGGTAACGAGCCGCCGCTTTGTGCCAGGCGGTGTCCCGTTCCGCTCCAGTGAGTTCACGGGCGATGTACGTTTGGGTGCGGCCGCGATATTCCACCGTTACCTCAGGATGTGCTTTCAGGTTCAGATACCAGGCCGGATGATGCTTTTGCCCCCAGTTCGAGGCAATGAGGATGAGCCGGTCGCCATCCGGGGCGGGGGTGATGGGGATGGTACGCGGCTGGCCCGATTTGGCCCCGGTGGTGGTGAGCAAAACCAGGGGTAGACCGGTGAGGAGAGAGGTGGCCGAGTTGCGGCCGCGGGTCCACCGTACCACCCCCTTATCCAACCGGTGCATCACCCGCGCCAACACCCACCCCATCACCCGCGTCGCCGCCAACCGCTTGATAAACCGTTGCCCCACCTTTGTTTTAGTGTCTGTAAATACCATCCTTCACCCTCCATCATTATCCACTTGACCTGACCTTTTTATGACAATCGTCACCCCTTACTTGGCGCTTTAACCCTTGTCAATTACATCATTCGCCACTTAAACTAGTTAAGTTGCCATTTTTGTCTTATTTTGCCATTATAGAGGAGCCAGTCAAATTCCAAGCGACGACACGGGTTATGATTTCCAGTCAATTTGCGGAGAAGAATCTTATATTCTTTTCCGACCATAACCCACATCATTTATCCAGGCTCACATCGAGCGCAAATTCAGTTTTGAGGAGGTTAGGTTATGAAACTCGGAGGCTATGCAGATCGCATTGCACACGTCAACTTGTCACAAGGACAAGTTGAATACAAAGGAATCCCAGAAGAATGGGCACGCCAATATATTGGCGCACGAGGACTGGGAGTGCGTTATATGTTGGAAAATGGCCCTCAAGTAGATCCCCTTTCCCCTGACAATCTGTTGTGTTTTATGAATGGCCCCTTGACCGGAACGGCGGCGAACATGAGCGGCCGCATGGCCATCGTCACCAAATCACCCCTCACCGGAACCGTCACCGACAGTCACCAGGGGGGATGGTCGGCCGCCCGTATGCGCTGGGCCGGGTTTGATGGGCTGATCTTCAATGGCAAAGCCGATAAACCCGTTTATGCCTATGTCCATGACAACATTGTCGAACTCCTCGACGCCTCAGAGGTCTGGGGTAAAGGTGTCCATGACACGGTAAAACATTTCCGGGAACTGTATGGCGAGAAGGATTTAACCGTGATTGCCATTGGGCCAGCCGGAGAAAACCAGGTCCGCTACGCCTGCTGGGTGAACGAAAATGATCGGGCCAGCGGCCGCGGTGGAACCGGCTGTGTGGGTGGTAGCAAAAACCTCAAGGCCGTTGTCATCAAAGCCAAAAAAGCCTTGCCCAAACCCCAAAACAACGAAGATTGGAAACCCGCCCATCAACGCGCCCTGGCGACCATCATGGACGAAAAGAACATCACCAGCCCGCGCAAAGGTGGCCTCTCCGTTTACGGAACCAACGTGTTGATGAATATCACCAGCAACATGGGCGCGTTACCCGCTCTCAACGGCTCCGTCACCTCTTTTGGTGAAAAAGCCGAATTGCTCAGTGGCGAATACGTCAAGGAAAATATCCTCGTTGATGATCCCACCTGCCATGCCTGCCCGGTAGCCTGTAAGAAAGAAGTCCAGATTACCGAGGGGCCGTTTGCCGGTCTGCGGATGGAAAGTGTAGAGTACGAACCAGCCTGGGCGGTTGGGGCCAACTGCGGCAACGACAATATCGCCTCTGTCGCCAAAATGATTGATCTCGCCAATGATTATGGCATGGACGCCATCGAAATTGGTGACGTGCTGGCAACTTACATGGAAGCCACCGGCAAAGGTTATACCAATGGTGATGGTGGCCTGGCCTGGGGCGACTACATGAGCATGATCGCCACTATCGAAAAAGTGACCTACCGGCAAGATATTGGCAATGTGTTGGCCGATGGTGTCAATGCCACCGCCGCTCACTTTGGTCATGACGAAATCGCCATGTCGGTCAAAGGGCAGGGCATTCCAGCCTATGATCCGCGTGGCCTGAAAGGGATGGGCATTGCCTACGCCACCAGCAACCGTGGGGCCTGCCATCTCCGCGCCTACACCCCCGCCAGCGAACTGGGCCTGATTCCGCTTAAAACTGATCCGTTGGAGTGGAAAGGCAAAGGGGAGTTGACCAAGGTATTGCAGGACATTCACGCCTTTTCCGACAGCTTAGACCTGTGTAAATTCAGTGCCTTTGCCGAAGGTGCCGAAGAGTACGCGCAACAATATGCCGCCATCGTGGGTGTGCCGTTCACCATGGATGATGTGTTGGTAACAGGCGAACGTATTTACAACCTGGAGCGGTATTACAACAATCTGGCCGGTTTTGGTGAAGGTAGTGACTATTTACCGGCCCGTTTCCTCAACGAGCCTTCCACGATGCCCGGTTCAGAAGGGCATGTGTGTGAGCTGGATTTGATGTTAGAAGAGTACTATACAGCTCGTGGTTGGGTGAATGGGGTTGTGCCCGAAGCCAAACGGCAGGCGTTGGGAATCATATAGGCTAATGCTGAGGAAACCTTGTGAAGGTTGGGGCAAAGATGTTGTTTGGAGCTACCCCTTCACAAGGTTGAATGAAGCATTGTGATGGTTCGCGGCCGCGATTTCTCTCACTCAATCAGGGAGATCGCGGCCTTTTTTATAAGCTAAACTATCCCCCCGCCCGCAACAACTTCTTCTCTAAAACCTCTTGTAACCGGGTCATCGCCTCACCTTCACCGGTTACGCTGATGTGTACCTGCCCCACCCGCAGTGACCCAAGCTGAAAATCTTCCAATTGGAACAGGCGAGCCGACCAATGCGGCGTATCTACTCGGCCATCTCCCTGGCTGATGCCCCCCATCTCCTGTAAATATTCCTGCAATAGCCACAACGGAATCCCCCGCACCATCTTCTCATACCGGATCACACAGCTACCCTCCACCCACCGCCGGGAAAAAATCAACTTTGTCCATCGGGTTCAAAGGTGTTTTGAGCGTATTTTCCAAATAACAGACATCACGCCCATTGATGAACAGATGCACATGCCGGTACAGTTCCCCATTTTCATCCAGTAAATGCTCGGTCATGGCGGGGTAAGTTTCCAGAACCGTATGGAGCAAATCTCCAATCGTCGCTTCTGGAGATAAACCAAACTCCACCGTTTTCTGCCCGGTAATCTGACGCAGTGTGGCATAAAAATTTGCTTTCATAGGCGTTTCCCATGAGCAGGCCGCTCACTAAGTGAGTGTCTAAAAATAACTCGGAACTCGGGTGGTGCGGTCAGAAGACCGTCCACAGCAAAAAGGGAAGTTATTCTTAGAAAGTTCCTAAGTGGAATAAAAATTTGTAGGACGATTTGGTAAATCGTCCAGGCGATTTACCAAATTGCCCTACATTTTTGTAGGCGTTCCCTATAAACGGGACACACCAAACTTGCCTTGAGCTTGTCGAAGGGAGGGGTGAAAACAACAGTTTGTGAGGGGCATTCACCCAGCTTTACCTTCGCCGGGGAAAATATTACATGGATTTTCGCGGTAGGTCACGCATTTGGTGCAAATTCATGGGCACTGAACAACCCCTTGCGCCCACAAACAGCCACCACAGGCAGGAAACTCGTTGCCCAAACAATCTTCCTGGTTCGACTCCGACATGTCACAACCGCCACAAAAGGTACAGGGAGCGAAGGCAAAGGATTGCACTTTTTGGCGATATTTTACATAGTCTGGGTCAAGCCATAGATCATGCAGGGAACGCTCGTTGACATTGCCGACGCGATGGTGATGGCTCAAACGGGGTTTGCCGTGCAGATACGAGGAGTGGGTGTGCATGAGCGGCCAACAGGGACTGACATCACCATTCCAGGCCACGGTCATCGTACCGTTTTCGATGTAATTACAAACGTCGTTGGCTCCGCCCCAGTTGTTACCGGCATAACTGACATTAAAGCCACTTTGGAAAGCCTGGAACAACGGTTCACGAGTCAATTCGGTGAAATCCATTTTGGGCAGACTGAGGTGGGGGACATTACGGGATGGCATATAGGTCAGGTCACGGAGTGTGCCGGTGTAGAGCATTTCGGCCTGTAGCTCTGGCGTTACGGGTAACACGTTGCTGACGTTAAAATGTTTGGCCCCTAACTCACGGGCCAGTTTGAGCACCTGGGGCAGATCGTTGATGTTGCGCTTCATCGCTACAAAAGCGACGCCTAATTCGGGTTTGGGGTAGTGGCTCCCTTTACGCAGTTGGCGCAGGCGGCGCAGGTTTTCTAGCACCTTGGGGAGTTCGGATCCCAGGCGCACATCGGCAAAATTTTCTGGTGAGGCTCCGTCAAGAGAAACCCAAAGCAAATCCAGGCCGGAATCAATAAGCTGATGCGTTTTCTTTTCTGTAAGCAGGGTTCCGTTGGTGATGAGTTCCACGCGTGCGCCCAGTTGTTTGGCCTGGGCGATCCATTCCGGGGTGCGGGGGTGAAAGAGGGGTTCGCCGATGCCGCCAAAGAAGACGGTGGGCATGGTAGCGAACGTGGACAACCCTTCGAGTATGGCGGTGAAGGTGGTGGCATTCATCCGGCCCATGGGGGCTTCCCAGGCGTTGCGGAAGCAGGTACGGCAGGCGATGTTACAGTTGTCGGTTGGCTCAATGTAGAGTTTAGCCAGTTGGGTGACGGGGCGATGTAGTTTGAGGCCGTTCTGTACTTCTTCCAGCCGGACTTGTGCGCCGGGGATGAGGCCCAGTTTCGCGGCCGCGTCCGGGGGTATCACCAATCGTCCCTGCTCATCTACCGTCGCCCACTCAGCACGAGGCTGGGTGGTACGCTGGTTAAGCGTGCGTGTCATTTCCTGTAACGAAAGCGTTGTCATGTTTTTCTCCTGGGCACGAAACGAGTTTACGCCAAAGTCTAGTTATTGTAGAAAAATAATTAGAATACCCGCCAGTCAACAAATCACCTTCTTTGTGTGATCTTCTTCCTGATTGCGAAATATTGGATCTATAGTTTTCAAGAAAAAGATTTTGGCTGTACGGGCAACCCTCGTGGTTGCCCTCTCGTGGTAGAGTAGGCACAAGGCCAGCCCGTACCCACCATCAATATCTTAAGCTCTATAAATCTTCTCTGTGGATGACCAGAGAATTGCTGTGGCTGGTCTCCCAACCGTGCCACTCGGTTTCCACAAAAATGACGCGCACCTCAATGGTGCAGATGACTTGTCTATTGCTCTTATAACCATTACCATGTGACAATCATGGCATGGTTCAAAAGTTGGCAAACGGTGCTTAACATTTTGTAGGAGTTCCCCATGGACGGAACGCACACCAAGATGAATGAAAATGATGCCACAATTTTCATCCCCATCCGTGTTTCTTCCTATCCGTGTTTCCAGTATCCGTGGCTATTTTCTCAGGAGTTTCCCATGGACGGAACGCACACCAAGATGAATGAAAATGATGCCACAATTTTCATCCCCATCCGTGTTTCTTCCTATCCGTGTTTCCAGTATCCGTGGCTATTTTTGTAGGAGACTCACCTGTAAACGAGGTAAATGATGAAATACGATCTGGTTTTTGAAGGGGGCGGAGCCAAAGGGGTCGTCTTTTCGGGGGCACTACAGACGTTTGAGGCGCTAGGGCATACCCCGGGGCGGCTGTTGGGCACGTCCGCTGGGGCGATTACGGCTACAGCGCTTGCCGCCGGGTACACGCCACAGGAAATCCTTAACGCCCTGGCGGAAAAGGTGGACGGTCACTCTGCCCTGGCGAATTTCCTCGGCGAACCGGAACCGTTCACCCCGCTCGAAATCGAAAGCAGTGCCACGCGCCACCTGTTCCGCGCCGTCAACCTGCCCCTCATTCCTGATAGATTGGAAGAAAAATTAGACAACCTGCTGTTGGAAACGTTGGTTGCCAGATCGAGCCTGCGCTCTGTCTTTGCGTTCATTGAACGAGGGGGCTGGTATTCGGCGGCGAATTTTCTGGATTGGTTGCGGGAACGGTTGGATAGCGGGACGTACCACGCGCGGCCGCGTCGCTTCAGCCACCTTACCCTCGCCCAGTTCTACACCCAGACCCACGTTGACCTCTCCCTCATCGCCTCAGACACCACCGATGGGTTGATGCTCGTCCTGAATCATCGCACTGCGCCAGATGTGCCGTTGGTGTGGGCGGTGCGGATGTCCATGAGCGTGCCCCTGCTCTGGGCGGAGGTGGTATGGCAGAAGGAGTGGGGCAAATACCGTGGCCGCGATCTCACCGATCACACCATCGTAGACGGCGGCATCCTCTCCAACTTCCCCATCGAACTGTTTGTCTCCCGCGACCCCCTGGTGACAGCCATCATGGGGCCAAACCAGAGTGACGCTGTGTTGGGAATGCTCATTGACGAGACGTTGCCGGTTCCGGGCGCGGCCGCGTTGTCCACCCCATCCCCCGGCTCACTCCAATTTAACGAACTTCGCACCGTTCAGCGACTCAACCGGCTCCTGGATACCGTCTTCAACGCCCATGACAAAATGCTCATAGACGCCTTTGCCCATCTTGTCATTCGTCTCCCGGCCAAAGGGTACAGCATTACCGAATTCGACATGAGTGACGAACGGCGCGACTGGCTGGTCAACGCCGGTCAGGAAGCGATGCAAGATTACTTCGCCCGCCAGATGAGCCAGGTCAGCTTTGACATCCAAACCGATCAGCAGGCCCAACACATGGTTCAGATGGCAGATAAGATGGCTGTGAAGATGCTAAGCCGGTAGGGGAGGGGAGTTATTGGTGTATTGGTGTATTGGTGTATTGGTATATTGGTATAGTGATTATTGTTCCCTAATACACCAATACACTAATACACTAACAGGACTGTGGCGGAAATTAGTTTCACCAGTGGTAATAACCAACTGGAGTTTAGAGCGAGAGGAGAGAGCTAGAAAGAACTACTCTGGAAAACCCTCTAGCTCTAGCTCTGAACTCTAAACTCCAGTAACCAATACACTAATACACTAATAATCCCCGTCCCTCGCCCACTCCTGGCTCTTGTGATAAATTTCACCACATGAACAAACGAGCCATTCTCTCCGTGTACGATAAAACAGGTCTCATTACATTGGCCCAGGGGCTGGTTGACCTGGGGTGGGAACTGGTTGCCAGTGGTGGATCAGCCAAAGCGTTGCGTCAGGCGGGTTTGCCCGTGTTGGATGTGGCCGAGGTGACGCATTCGCCGGAAATGCTCGGCGGCCGCGTCAAAACCCTGCACCCGGCTATTCACGGCGGCATCCTGGCCCAAGACACCCCCTCAGACCAGGCCGACCTGGCGGCCCAACAAATTGCCCCCATCGATCTCGTCGTCTGCAACCTGTACCCATTTGAGCAGACCATCGCCCAGCCCGGTGTGACCCTGGCCGAGGCGATTGAGCAGATTGACATTGGGGGCGTGACGTTGTTGCGTGCGGCCGCGAAAAACTTCGCCCGCGTCACCATCCTCTGCCAACCCACTGACTACGCCCCCATCCTGGCCGAACTCCAGGCCCACGGCACAACTACCCTCGCCACCCGCCAATACCTCGCCGTCAAAGCGTTCGCCCACACCCGTGATTATGACACGGCGATCACGGCCTATCTGGAAGGGCAGGGGAATTAGATAGGAACTCAGGGGAACTCTAGGAACTCTTCATTCGCCGTCGCCTAATCCCCAATAACCAATACACCAATAACCAATAACCATGTCCACCTCAGAACTCACCCTCCGCTACGGCATGAACCCGCACCAAAAACCGGCGCGGGTCTTTGTGAATCAAGGCGTACTGCCGTTTCAAGCCCTGAACGGCACACCCGGTTACATCAATCTGCTAGACGCTCTGAACGGCTGGCAATTGGTGCGTGAACTCAAACAGGCGTTGGGACTGCCCGCGGCCGCGTCGTTCAAACACGTCAGTCCGGCCGGGGCGGCAGTGGGCGTTCCCCTGGATGACACCCTGCGCCGTGCCTATTTTGTGGGGGATAGAGAGCTAAGCCCGGTTGCGGCCGCGTATGCCCGTGCGCGTGGTGCGGATCGTGTCTCCAGTTTCGGCGACTGGGTCGCCCTCAGCGATGTGTGCGACGAGACCACCGCCCTGCTCATCAAACCCGAAGTGTCCGACGGCATCATTGCCCCCGGCTACGAGCCTGCCGCCCTGGACATCCTCAAGGCCAAAAAAGGGGGCGGCTACCGCATCCTACAAATTGACCCTGATTACGAACCGCCTGCTTTGGAGCAGAGGCAGGTATTCGGGGTGACGCTGGAGCAGGGGCACAACGCTTATCTGCCCACGCCCGCCGACCTGACGAACATCGTCACGGAACGGCAAGACCTCGCCTCTGCGGCCCAACGAGACATCATTCTGGCCCTCATCGCCCTCAAATACACCCAGTCGAACTCCGTCTGTTACGCCTACCAGGGGCAGATTATCGGCATGGGGGCGGGTCAGCAATCCCGTATTCACTGCACCCGATTGGCCGGAACAAAGGCCGACCTCTGGTTTTTGCGGCAACATCCCCGCACCTTAGACTTACCCTTCCGCCCCAAACTGGCTCGCCCCGACAAAGACAACGCCACCGACCAGTTTTTGCTGGAAAGCCTGACCCCTGCCGAAGAGGCCATCTGGCAGGCGGCGTTCACCACTGTGCCCGCACGCCTCACGGCTGAAGAAAAACGAGCCTGGCTGGATCAGCAAAGCGGCGTCACCCTGGGTTCGGATGCGTTTTTCCCGTTCCGAGACAGCCTGGATCGGGCAAAGCAGAGTGGGGTGAGTTTTGTGGCTCAGCCGGGTGGTTCACTGCGGGATGAGGATGTCATCGCGGCCGCGAACGAACACAACATGGTGATGGTTATGACAGGCACACGGCTTTTCCACCATTGACAGTGCCCACTTAACCCTTGACCCAATTATGGTTCACAATCTTCGCGGTTTGATGCGGCCGCGACCGGCGGCCGTTGTTGGTGGGGGTTCGTTGGTTGTGGGGCGAGGTTTACGGGGTTTGTCCGATTTGGCCCCTTTGTTCCCCTTTAGCCCACGCGCCGCACGCGAGGCAGGAGTAGGTTGCCCCGTTATGATCGCGACAGCTTTTTGCAACGTTGCGGCCGCATCTTTCTGGTTCATGCCCGTTTGCGCCGCCAATTGCCGGGCCGCGCCACTCTGGCGAATCGCTTGTTGGCTGGGAACGGCTACTGTTTTGTCTGTACCGGCAGTTGCTTGTAACTTTGCCATCACCAAAGTGAGTGCCAATGTCACAACAACCTGGGCCACTTCGGGAGCAATGTTCAATTTTTCCGCCAATAGGCGGGCAATACTATTTACCAGGGGATTTGCTGTGGCTGACGCGGAGGCGGGCTGATTTTCGTCATCCTCCGTCGCCGGGGTTTGTCCCTGGTTGCCCAAAATAACCTGCAAAATATCAGCCAGTCCCCCAGATGACGCCCCGGCAGAAGGGGCTTCTGTCCCCACTTCTTCAGTTCCTTGCCCTTGCTGTCCCCCTAAAACCACCTTGAGCAAATCGCCTAATGGGTTATGTGCTTCTTCTTGCCCTTCGGTTTGCTGACCACCAACGAGAATTTTCATCAAATCTTCAAGCATGATCGGCTCCATGTTGTCGGTAACGGGTTGTGAGTTTCTCTTGACGAATGATAACACGTAAGCGTTCAGTTATCCCGCCCGGCGGTCAAACCGTCGGGCTAAACATACCAGGCCCTGCGGGCTAAAACTCCAGGCCAGCGGCCTTTGTCACTATAGCCCGGTTGTTTACGACCGGGCGGGTCTGGCGGATGAATATATGTGACTGAACGCTTATGCTCGAAATTAAGTTGGGTGGCGCGGTCAGGAGACTGGCCACAGCAAACTCCAAAGTTATTGATGAATGAACCCTAAACCTGTTGCCTGAGCTTGTCGAAGGCAAACGAGCTTCGACAAGCTCAGCCCTCGAGCGGGTTAGTTGTTATGACGAATGAGTGAATGATCCCATTTTATGCCCGAATCGCCAAATAAAAGGTAACTGTTCAATTGTGTAAATTCATCGGCCAACCTGCCCGGTTATTTTTGTTGTTTAAAAAACAGCCAGGTAACAGGGTTTCTCCCACCCCCAACCCCGCCTCCAGGGGCGGGGAACTTTCTCCTGTGCCGGTTATCGAGCGCGGCCGCGCTCGATAACCGGTACGCCTGATGTTTCCCCCTTCCCGCCGGAAAGTGTAAGTGTGGGCAACCACAAGGGTTGCCCGTGCCCCACGAAATCCCGAAGACCCTATTTTTTTAACAGCAACGGGGAAGGGGATGGAGGATGGGTCTTCAGCCCAAACCTACCCAGGCTGTGGCCCCCCAAAAAACGTCATTTTATGACCGTGGTAAGTGTACATGCTGTGGCCGGTGTCCCACCGGGCCACAACGAGCATGGCAGGAGACCGGCTCGAGCAACTCCATAACTCCTAAAATATGATAAACTCAGTCTTCCGTATTTCAACGTTGCGACATTTCCCCACCTGCTCCTATGAACCAGTTTCTTTTGACGACCGCGGCCGCGATCATCATTGCTCTTACCCTCAACTTTTTCTATACCCGTTACCAGGTTCGTCGCCAGGCCCGGCAACCCTTCACGCCCCATGATTTGATAGTGGCTCACCCGGAAAGCAACCCGGCACAACGGGTGTTGCCCTTGCCAGGGGCGTTTAATGTGCGGGATATTGGCGGTTATAGGAATAACAATGGGCAACTGGTACGCTGGCAACAGGTGTACCGGGCAGGGACATTAAGCTATCTTAGCGAAAAAGGGTTGGCACAACTGCAACAATGGGGTATTCGGTTGGTGTGCGATTTGCGCACCACCCATGAGGCCACGACGATGCCCGCCCCCTTACCTGATGGGGTACGTTACCAGCATGTGCCGTTACATGAAAAGAGGGATGGCCGCGGCCGCGTGCTGGCTACCCTCACCTTCCGGCCCCACCGCATCAACGATTTGGTGTTATACGGTTACATCACCTTGATGATTGAAAGACGGGCAACGCTGTTTGCCCGTCTCTTGCGCCTCATCGCCGACCCGGCCAACCGCCCCATTTTGCTCCACTGCACCGCTGGCAAAGACCGCACCGGTCTGACCATCGCCTTGCTCCTCTCCTTACTTGGCGTCCCTGAGGCAACCATCCTGGCTGATTTCAGTCTCAGCAATCTGTTTTATGACGAAGTACGCAACACCATTCAACGGGATGCAAACCGCCTGGCCATATTTGGCCTGAAAGCCGGTAATTTGCATCCTTTGTTGGTGGCTCACCCGGATACATTGCGGGCCACATTGGCTTATGTACGCGGCCGCTACGGTTCGGTAGAGCATTATTTGCGCCAGCGGGCTGGTTTAGAAGCGCAAGTGATCACCCAATTACGTCAGCAATTACTGGTGGATGAAGGGGCAGAAGATCAGGTATTTCCTCATTTTCAATGAACGATGATTATGACCCAAGATATTCTTCTCGCGATTGATAATGGTACTCAGAGTGTGCGGGCTTTGTTGTTTGATTTACGCGGCCGCTTGCTTGCCTATACCCAGGTTCCCATCGAGCCGTATTATTCGTCCCAACCAGGTTATGCCGAACAAGACCCAGAGGTATATTGGCAGACAATAGCCCAGGCGTGCCAGCAGTTGTGGCAAAAAACCGATATTCCTCGTTCTGCCATTGCTGGTGTCGGATTGACCACCCAACGCTCCACCGTTATCAATGTGGACAAAGAGGGTAATGCCTTACGTCCGGCTATTGTCTGGTTGGATCAGCGGCGCATGGAAGGGTTGAAACCGGTGGGTGGGTTGTGGGGATTGGCCTTTGCCCTTACCGGTATGCGGGAAACGGTAGCCCATTTACAAGCCGAGGCTGAAGCCAACTGGTTAATGCACCATCAGCCAGACATCTGGCGCCAGACTTATAAATTCGTTTTTCTCTCTGGTTATTTGACCCACAAATTGACAGGCCGTTTTGTGGATTCGGTGGGTTGTCAGGTGGGGTATTTCCCCTTTGATTACAAAAAGAAGGCCTGGGCCTCAGACTGGGATTGGAAGTGGCAAGCGGTGCCGATAGAGAAGGAAAAGCTGGTTGAACTGGTTCTCCCTGGTCAACTCTTGGGCCATATTACACGCCAGGCCAGTGAGATAACAGGAATTCCTGAAGGATTGCCTTTGATCGCGGCCGCGTCCGACAAAGCCTGCGAGGTCATCGGTTCCGGAGCCTATTTGCCCCATGTCGCCGCCCTCAGTTATGGTACAACGGCTACCATCAACACCACCCATACCCGCTACATCGAACCCATTCCGCTCATTCCCCCCTATCCCTCTGCTGTGCCCGATGCCTACAGCCTGGAAATTCAGGTGTATCGGGGTTTTTGGATGGTGAGTTGGTTTAAACGGGAGTTTGGTTTGCGTGAACAACAACTGGCCGCCGAGCGAGGTATCGCCCCGGAAAGCCTGTTCGATACCCTGGTGAATACGGTTCCCCCTGGCTCGATGGGCCTCACCTTACAACCGTACTGGTCGCCAGGGATCAAAGTACCTGGTCCAGAAGCGAAAGGGGCGATTATTGGCTGGGGGGACGTGCACACACGGGGTCATCTCTACCGGGCGATTCTGGAAGGGTTGGCTTATGCGTTGCGCGAAGGGAAGGAGCGTAGCGAAAAGCGGAGTGGTGTGCCGATTACGGCGTTGCGGGTGGCTGGGGGTGGCTCGCAAAGTGACGCGGCCATGCAAATAACGGCTGATGTATTTGGTCTACCAACAACGCGGCCGCATCTCTATGAAGCCTCTGGTTTGGGCGCGGCAATAAATGTAGCCGTCGGTCTGGGCCTACATCCTGATTTTATGACCGCTATCGGTGAAATGACCCATGCCGGAGCTACCTTCGAGCCAAATCCCCAACACCACCGTCTATACAATGAACTCTATCATGGCGTGTACAAAAAGCTGTACTCTCGCCTCAAACCCCTCTACGAAACCATCCGTGATGTTACCGGCTACCCGGCACGGTGAAGAATTGCCTTGCAGGGTATTCACCCTTGCGCCTACTTCTTCACCCGCAACATGGCGTTGACCACCAGGATGAACGATGTCAGCATCCCCAGCATAAAAGCCACCAGGATAACAACCAGTAACGTACCGAAAGGAATAAGCATGATAAACTCCTTGAGTGGGGGCGGGTCGTTGACCGACTCCCAATAATTGCCGGATAAGAAGGGGTCTTATGAAAGTTAGAATTTAATACGGGATTGGTACGGGCTGGCCTTGTGCCTGCCCGGTTGGGCAACCACAAGGGTCGCCCGTACATTACCGGTTTATTTTTTGAACATTCATTAGGCCCTTACGCGCCAACATCAACAAAAAAATGTCGCTGTTTGCTGATGTAGCACAGCCTTTCCAGGTCGTGCGTTCTCTGTCGCGTTTTCCCCCCGTCCCCTCTTCCGAAGGGGGAGAGGGGATGGGTGAGGGCTGTATTATTACAAAGGCCGTTGGCCGAATGTTTTAGCCCGGTGGGTTTTGAGATTTGACGTAACTACTAATAACCCCGCCCCAGGGGCGGGGAACTTTTTCTCGGGTCATTTTTCGCGGGTGTCCGCCCGCGAAAAATGACCCGAATGGGGTTCCCCCTTCCCGCTGGGATCGCAGGGGGATGGGTCTTTCGTGGTAGCCATTCTATGCCCGTATTATTGCGGCAAAACGCAATGACCACCGGGCTAAATGGATGCTTCTCTTGGCCTGTACACGTTTTTCAGGCAAAGATGTTGGTTGTACTGCCCTGGTTTTGGCTCACCCGCACGGTGGAGACGGAAACCAGGTGGAAAATACGGCGTAACGCTTCATGGCTCAGGCCAGCCACCAGCACATCTGGGAAGCCGATTAAGGTGGCCTGACGGCGCAAATCGGCTTCACTTAAGACGCTGGTGCTAAACCCTACATAAGCCAGGGTATACATCTCGTGCTTGAGCAGTTCTCGGGCGGCCCGTTTTACGGTGCTGGCGGTCTGCTTAGAGGCGTTGTCTTCACCATCGGTGTAGACGATGACGATGCACCGCACCATAACCCCACTTTGGCGCAACTGCTGGGCATAGAGCACCATGTTTGTCAACCCGGCGGCTACGGCATCATATAGAGCGGTGGAGCCATCGGGTTCGTAGCTGGAGCGGGTGAGTGGGGGGGCGTCTTTCAGATTGACGTAGCCGTGGAACAAGGCCACCACATCATCAAACAGAATGGTGCTGATGAGAATATCGTCCGCGGCCGCGGACCCACCCATTGCCGCCAGGTAATCATCGTTGTAGGCGCGGATGAGGTCGGATGCAAACGGGTACATTGAACCGCTCATGTCAATGATATTCATCGCCAGTGTGACATCATTGCTGGCTAAATCGTCCAACCCGACACCCACCGTTTGGGTCATTGTGGGACCATTCAGGTTAGCAATCACCAGCCCCATCGTATCATCAGTTAGCCCATCATCCTGGGCTGATTGGAATAAGTCATCAAGATTGCCGAGGCCATTGTTATTCATGGTTTTATTCCTGATTTTATTGAGAAGATGTAACGACTAAACCTGTTGCCTGAGCTTGTCGCAGGCAAACGGGCTTTGACAAGCCTGCCCCCGAGAGGGTTAGTCGTTACGAAAAGATGCACAATCTATATCTAGAACGGTAACGCATCCGTACTATTGATAAAGTTCACGCCCTGACGTTCAAAGGCAGTAAAACGGGCCAGGGCCAGGCCGTGAAAATCAATGTCCGGGTGTTGTACGGGTGAGGTGCAGTCGCGTAGGAAGTAAATTTTCTGTAACAACTCCGGCTTGTGGCCAAAATCTTCTACGATGTCTTCCACGCTTTCCAGGACGCAATGGCTTTCGGCTTCACCGGCGATAATGACTACATCTGCGGCCGCGAGCGTGTCCAAGAACGCTTTGTTTTTGCCGCCCATGGGGTGGCCGGGCACAGGAACCTCCGGCTGGATGATGGAGTAATGCTCTGTCGTCGGCACACTTCCTTTCGTGAGCCAGGTGGGTTGGGTTTTGCGTGCCAGGGCGTGCCAGAAAATGGCTGACCATAATTCCGGGTCTAGAGCATTGCCTATGCCGCCGATGAGGGTGTGATAAGGCCAGATACATAACTGCTTCTTGGCCTGTTGTTCCAATTCCTTCACGTAATTTGTGGAGGCCACAGGAGCTACGAGCGGTCGCCACTTGCCTTCCTTAATATCTTGCCAGGTGATAATGGTGAACGGAGCCGGGTGCTGACCGTGGGCATCGGCCCACCAATTGGGCGAAAAAATCTGGTGGGGCAGGTGTGAGTCCAGGGAGCAGGTAATGTTGGTAATGCGGTCGGCGTAACGGTAGATGAACTCTATCACGCGCCGGATATCACCCAATGAGCCACCCACGCTCAGGTTGCCTCGTGTGTGGCAAAAATCTACCTGCATATCAATCAACACCAGATGAATGTTGGTCTTGTCGGTGGCCGCGGCAGGCAGGTTGGCCTGGGCCGCAGTCTGGGCAATGGTGTTCATATCAGGGTAGAACAATGTGCCAATACGGTTAGGGTCATAGAAATCAGGCAAGTGGGTCATGGTCATCTCCTACGAAAATGTAGGGCGATTTTGTAAATCGCCCGGTGGACGATTTAAAAAATCGTCCTACAGATTTTCATTCCCCTTGGTGTGCCGCTGGCCCATGGGGAACGCCTAAGAAAGCAGGTACGCGGATTAAAACAGAATGGGTGTCAATTTGAGTTTTTAAGCCGCTCGGTTAGTGTTTGTGTGACACTTAATGATGAAGAACAGTATAGTGTATCGAGTACACTTTGTCAAGTGTCAAAATGACGTAAAATGTATTTATACAGGGAGTGAACGGCTCTGCCTGAGCTTGTCGAAAGCGGAGCCGGGCTTCGACAAGCTCATCTCTCGAGAGGGTCAGTAGTTACAAGATGGTGCTTTCTTTATCTTCAGGTCAACGCGGCCGCGACCTCGGCTTCTACTTCCTCGTCAATGCGGGATTGCAGATCATAGAGCTGTTGGAAAGAGCCAGGCTGTGTCAGGAGTTCATTGGGGGAGCCACATTGGGCAATGCGGCCGCGTTCTAACACCAACACCATATCCGCCTGCATCAGGGTTTGCACCCGGTGCGCTATCAGGATGGTGGTACGGCCGGGCATTAATTGGAGCAAGGCTTCACGGATAGCCGCTTCGGTTTCCGTGTCCACAGATGAGGTGGCATCATCGAGGATGAGAATACGGGGGTCCTTAAGGAAAGTACGGGCCAGGGTGACTCGTTGTTTCTGCCCACCTGATAAGGTAACACCGCGCTCACCAACCAGGGTGTTGTACCCATCTGGAAAGGTAAGGATGACATCATGAATGGCCGCGGCTTGCGCGGCCGCGATCATTTCTGCCTCACTCACCGGGCGGTCTACGCCATAGGTGATATTTTCACGGATGGTACGAGAAAATAAGAATGGTTCTTGTTGTACCAGGCCAATTTGTTGGCGCAGGGTGCGGCGGGGGTAGGTTCTTAGCTCCACCCCATCTAGCAGGATGCGGCCGCTACTGTAATCATAAAAACGCAGGAGCAAATTTACCAGCGTACTCTTACCTGAGCCGGTGGCCCCGGTAATGGCCAGGGCTTGCCCGGCTTTGAGCGTAAAATTGATGTCGTGCAAAACCACGGCTTCTTCCTGCACATAAGCAAAACTCACATCTTCAAAAACAATTTCTCCGTGTAATGCCCCTTCAAGCTGATGTGTGCCTTCTAACAAAGGTTCACGCTCCTGGCGGATAATCTCCGCCACCCGACTGAAGGAAACAACCCCCATAGACATTTGTACAATGAGCCGTCCCAGGTTACGTAACGGCCAGATGAGCCAGATGAGCAATCCCACATATGCCAGATAGGTGCCTATCGTGATTTCGCCACGAATCGCCATCATTGCCCCTATGTAAAAGCCAACGAGCATCTGGAACCCGACAATGATGTCGGTGGTGGGCCAAAAAATGGCGTGCCATAGGAGCAAGCGCCGACCGCGCTGGAATCGTTCATGGTTTTCGGCCTCAAATTTGGCTTCTTCATACTGTTGCCGGGCGAAGGCCTTCACGACGCGAATGCCGGTCAGGTTTTCCTGTAATACGGTGGATAGTTTGGCTTCCTGTTCCTGGAATTTTTCATACAACATCTCAATACGGCGGAAGAACCAGATAGATACGGCAAAAACGATGGGCATGATGATAACGGAGTACAACGCCAGTTTGACGCTTAAGGTCATAATGGCGATGAAGTTGACCAGAAAAAGGAAGGCGATGCGTCCGGCCCCAATGCCTTCCTCGGCGAAGAAACGGCGTAAGGCTTCTACGTCGGAGGTGGCCCGCTGGATGAGTTCGCCTGTAGGGGTTTTGTCGTGGTAGGCAAAGGTAAGCCGTTGGATGTGGTCGTACAGGTAATCCCGCAGACGAATGGTGACGCCTTCCGCGGCCGCGGCCGCCCACCGGCCACTCAGAAAAGTGAATAGCCCTTCCACAAGGGCCAGCCCCAGGAAACCCAGGGCCACCCAGGGGAGCCGGGTTCCCACTTCGGGTTGGGTAAGCACATCATCTATGAAATATTGGATGAGGTAGTAGAAGGCGGTACGCGACGCGGCCGCGAATCCCACGGCAACATTGGCGACAAGATATAACAGCCGGTAGCCTGATAACAAACGCCACAGCCCGGTTACGCGGCCGCTGGCAACAACATACTGGAAATCAAGTGGCGGAGGGGAGATGGTTTGGCGAGTTTGAGTCATGGGGATACACAAGATGCAATGGGGAATAGGGGGCGTTGCTTTCAGAAAATAAAGCTTTTGCGGGCATTTAAGATCTGGCACAACCTGAGCAGTTTTGTTTTGTATCTATACAGGTGGGGTATGGCTCTGCCTGAGCTTGTCGAAGGCGGAGCCATACTTCGACAAGCTCAGCCCTCGAGAACGTGTATAGTTATTTTGTTTTTACTCGAGAATGCCCAGCCTGGAAAGACTGTGCTATATTTACCACGGTCATAAAGTGACATTTTGTTAGCGGCAACAGATTGGTAGGTTTAGACTGAAGACCCATCCCCCTTCGATCCCAGAGGGAAGGGAGGAGAAACCTACCGGCGCGGATTGGCGAGCGTCCGCTCGCCAATCCGCGCCGAAAGTAGTTCCCCGCCCCTGGGGGCGGGGTTAGGGGTGGGGTGGCCTTGGATAAACCCAACACGATGATAAAGTGAGACGGCGACAGGGCGAAAAAATGTCAGATTATGCCCTTTGACAGTATACATCAATGAACCGCGACAATTTTTTGTCGCGAGTGACACTGTTCGCGTCTACACAGGGTCATTCATGCCAAAGATTGTAACACGGTGATAACCGCAAAAGAAGAAAGAAGCCTGATGGGGAGAGAGTCCAGGGCGATTGCATACTCACATGACCCCACCACCCTAACAATTCCCGGCAGGAAGGGAAAAAACGGTTCCTTCGGAGCTCGCTGGGTGTGGCAAAATGCAGGGGCTGGCCTTGTGCCTGCCCGTTGAGGGCAACCACAAGGGTTGCCCTTACAGATGGTGTCAACCCGCTGAATTCCCGAAGACCCCCAAAAACTAATTTGGGCCGTTTTTCGCGGGCATTGGCCCGCGAAAAACGACCCTTAAAAAGTTCCCCGCCCTGGGGGTGGGGGAAATCCAAACATGCAATCACCCTTGGAGAGAATCGCTGTGGTCGGTCTCCCGACCGTGCCCCAGCCAGCCCCAAAATAAGCCACCGGCCTTCTGTCGTGGGTTTCTCCCTAATCTTCATGCTCAATCAAAATAACCGGGCGGCCGCCAATGGCATACAACGTCGGATCCCAGGGGGCATTCAGATTGGTGGCGGCAGGTAAGGGGAAGGTGTAGACCCCATTGGTGGGTGTGATGGTCTCTGTAATACCGTCTGGGTAAACAAGCAAAGCCGTACTGCTGGTTGCCGTGATGACCGCCGTTTGCGCGTCGCCAAAACGTGCCCACATTCCCACAATCCGATTACCGGTGCTGGGCTGGTAAAAGGCGATCCACTCTTGCGGCCCATTCGCGGGATCAGAGCCACCGGGACGCAACCGCCAATAAGGTTCTACATCCCGAAAATAGGTCGTCAGTACCTGATAGGCAGTCATCGTGGGGCGAGGTGTTTCTGGCTGGGGGTGCTGGCGGAAACAGGCCGCATCGCTGGGGTTGCGATACAGGCCAAAGGCATCCCCAGCACAAATGGGATATTGGGGTAATCCGCATAACTCGCCATTGTGGGGCGGAAAATCAGTACCGCCTGGTTGGTTGCCACAGGCATCATACAACTGGAAATGGAAAATCGCCGTTGCCCCGGCGTAGGTACCATAAAAAGCATTTTGGATGACAAAGTCGGCGGCTTCGCTCATGGTGGCCCGGTAAGGACTGGTAGATTCCCATGTTGGCCCCGGATAATCATCCCAGATGACGACGCCACTCTCGTTAAGCCACACCGGTTTGTCTTGACCATGGGCCTGTTGGGTATTTTTGGCCCGGAAAATGTGATACCAGGTACGCCAGGCATAAAAATAGTTGTGAGTAGCCAGAATGTCGTGGAAATAGCCATAGGTAGGGGCCAGGGTATCGCCATCATAAATATCTAATACCTCATCATAATAGCCCAGATGACCACTATCATTAGCCAGCCCCCCAAATAAGATTTGCGCCAGGGAATCGGCCTGGCGGGCGGCCAGGTAGCCTACTTTGAGCAGGCGAGCATAATCGGCTACACTGCCGCTCCAAAAAGACGCCAGATCGGGTTCGTTCCACATTTCCCAATGGGTGATGCCCACGCCTACCGGCCACCCCTCAGCCTGGGCGACAACGCCACCCGGTTTGTAACGATTTACGGCTGTGTAAACGAATCTGGCCCAGACGTTGTTGGGGTTAATTGTTTTGCCTGGGCCAGGGATGTCACTGCCATCGGTGAAGATGGGATCGTACAGGCCGATGGGGGTGCTGGCCTGGGGGGCGTTGAGGGCGAGGGCTGAAGTTGTTGCGGCCGCGGTTGGGGTGGCTTGCGTGAGGGTGGTATAGAAGCCAGGTGTGCCCAAGAGAATGGCGTTGATGTGGAAGCCGTGCGCCAGGTCGGCAATGGCGGCCTCATCCTGGAAGGCCCAACTGAATTGGCCGGGGGTTTGTTCGATATGATTCCAATACAGGGGCCAGCGATCCCATTGTGCTCCGGTGATTTGGGCATTGGCGAGTTGTTGGGCATCGGCGCGGCCCTCGGCGGAGTTGATGAAGGTGATGCCGTAAGCTGGCACGGCGGTGGAAGGGGGGAAGGTGCTATCTCGACCTAACAGGGATAGATAGGTGGGGGTGTTGTCATTTGCGGCCGCGCCTGCCCGGCCAATGAGTATCACCACAACCAGGAAAGCGGTGAGCCAGGTAAAAAGGAGAAACAGTCGTTTTGGGATCATAGCAGTACCTATAAAGCGGGCGTCAGACAACAAAAAGACCCGACGCGGCCGCGTGGCCTGCCGGGTCTTGGCTTTTAAGGAGTACGGCGTGGCGTTTTACCCGGCCAGGAATTGGTCTAGAGCGGCTTTAGAAATACGGTAGGATGGGCCGATTTTGCGGGCCTTGAGATCACCTGCTTCAATGGCGGCGACAACGTCCGATTCGCTGACTTGCAGAATGACGGCGGCTTGAGCGGGCGTCATGACATCCGGTGAGGCTCCGGCCCCGGTTGAGGGGGCGGGGGTGGGAGATGGCTGTTGGGCGGCGGCTTGTTGGGCCGCGGCCGCGGCCGCGGCCGCGGCCTGTTGTTGCATCATCTGTTGCTGTTGCATCATCTGCTGTTGCATCATCTGTTGTTGCATCGCTGACATGCCCATCATGCCCATACCGGTTTCAGCCAAACCACCACCAGAGGTATTTTGCGCGGCCGCCATACCTACATCCAATGTTTTCATTTGGGCATAGCTGGTGCCATAACCCATCCGGGTCACAATTTCCAATGAATTGGGGTGCAAACCCAGGCGGATGTTAAAGTCCACCAATACCATACCAATGGCGTCGAATTCGGGCTGGAGTAAACCTACCAGCAGTTCATTCAAATCTTTGGAGAATGATTGCACCTGCGCCGGGCTGAGTTGTTTGGCGTTAATCAATTCACTCAGTTTGTCCTGGAGCATCACTCCCAACATCGGGTCAAGGCGGTCTTTTAGTTGGGGCAGGCGCACACTTTCGCGCAGGGCGTCCATTGCTTGCAGGAAGCGCCACGGATCCTTCACCTTAGAGACATACGTGCCATTACCGACGATAGCATAAGCACCGGCGGCGGTGTTAGGGCTTTCCGCGATAATAGGTTGAGCGGTTCCCCATTTGAAGGTCATATCGGCGGCTTTGAGGTAATAAACATCGGCCGTGAACACATTGGCCCCACCAAACAACCCTTTTTCTAAGAGGTCGGTGAGCCAGGGGATATTGGCCGTGGTAAGGACATGGGTTCCTGGTTGGAAAGTCCCAAGCGCCTTGCCGCCCCGCACGAAGACGGCCATTTCATTCGGATTAACAATACAAGGGGAGCCTAGTTTGATGTCGCCCAGGCCACCCTGGGGGAATTTACGCACAATTTCATCATTTAACCAGGACTCAATCGCCACACGATCAAACACTTTTGCCATGATGTCTCTCCTTGAGAACAGATGATCAGGCTACGCCTGAAAGAATTTCTTGTCGGGAACCGAAGGTGTTATTAGCGTCTTGGACGGTACGATCCAGTTCGCGAATGGCCTGACCGACATTACCGCCGTCATTGACGGCTTTATAGATGGCGGCTACACCGGTAGCGATCTGGTCGGCAAAGGCGGTCATGTTGTTGTCAAATTCATAAACGCGTGCCAGTTCGTCTTCGTTGACTTTAACGGCATCAAAAAAGCCCGCATACCCCTGGGGGGCATCTTTGATTTTGCCAATGAGACCCATGAGGCGGTTATCAATACGACCCAGGGGTTCGGCGTGGTCAATAGCCAGGAGAATATCACGGCTGAGTTCTTCATGGACACTGGAAAGTTCCAGACGGGTTGCTTCCAGACGGTCAGAGAGGGTGCGACGCAAAATTTCGTCGGCTTCACGGCGGCGACTTTTTTCCATGTAGCCACTAAACCCAGGAATTTTGCTGGCGATTTTACCCAGGAAAGTGGATTCGTCCTGGATTTTCTCGTACATGTCAGGAACTGAGGAATCTTTCATACTGTTCTCCTTAAACAAAGCGTGGTGTGGAATGGGTTAAGCAACTGTATTGCTAATAACCTGGTTTATTGCGAATTGCGACCGTCTTGGAGACTGGCGCAATCTCACGGACTTCATTACGGACAATGACTAAGAATGGTGCAAGAAACGTGCAGAGTATAACACAGGTAAAGGCGGTTGCGTATGATTGGGTCACGTGAATTAAAGTAATTGCATACTGGGGTATTCTTTGATGCCAATAGCCTCTTGTTAGGGCCTATGCTAGACTTGAATGTATAGACCTCAAGATAATGATTTGGGGTAGGGGTAGGCCTGCCCCTACGAAGCGGGCAACCACAAGGGTTGCCCCTACACCATAATCTTTTTCTTAAAAGCTATAGGACTTGAGTTTAGAGTTCAGAGCCAGAGCTAGAGGGTTTCCAGAGTAATTTCCTCTCGCTCTCTCCTCTTGCTCTAAACTCCAGATAGGAAGCTAGAGATAGAGTGAAGGCGTTTTCCTCTCGCTCTTGCTCTCGCTCAAACCAGACAATTCGCAATCTGTTCAAGGAGACCTATGGCCCGCTATCAACGGCCTGAAGACCCACGCAACCCGGAAAACCGCCCCCGCCGCCAACGGCAAACCAGCCGGGAACCGATTCCCTGGCTCTGGTTGGGGCTGGGACTGGTGGTGACGATGATTTCTTTGGCGGTGGCCTATAATTTTGCCACCTCATTGTTGGAACGGGAACCCATCGCGGCCGCAATCCCCGTTTCTCCCCAAGTTATCCGCCTCACCGCTCCACCCAGCCTTACCCCAGTTCCCACTGTCCAGCGCAACACGCCCACCCCCATCCCCACCCTGACCCCCATCCCCACTCCTGATGTGGCCGTACCCCCGGCAGAAATCACGGTGGGGTATTATGCTCGCGTCGTTAATACCGCGGACATCGGCGTGACAGTACGCGGTGGCCCCAGCACCGACAATGTGCGCGTGTTGGTCGCCCCAGAAGAAACCCTCATGTTGGTTATCGCTGGCCCCACCGAAAATGACGATTTTGTGTGGTGGCAGGTGCGTTTAGACGATGGCACGGAAGGCTGGGTCGCGGGACAGTTTTTGGAACCCGCGGCCGCGCCGTAAGAGAGTTATTAGTGTATTAGTTTATTTGGTGTATTGGTATATGAGAAGTCAACGTGCCAATACACTAATATACCAATACACCAATATACCAATAACCCCCATGACTCTAGCCGAACGAATCTCCCAACTCCGCAAAGAAGTCAACTTTCACCTCTACCGCTATCACGTCCTGGATGCGCCGGTCATCAGTGATGCCGAGTATGATGCGTTGTACCACGAACTGCGCCAGCTTGAAGAGGCCAACCCCGACCTGGTAACGCCTGATTCACCGACGCAACGAGCCGGAGCGCGGCCGCAAGACGCCTTCGTCAAAGTCACCCACCCGGCTCCCATCCTCAGCCTGGGCAATGCCTTCAACGAAGGGGAGTTCTATGCCTGGCGCGGCCGCATCGGGCGTTTGCTCGCTAACCCGGAACAGCAACTGGATTATGTTGTCGAACCGAAAATTGACGGCCTGACGGTGGTGCTCACCTACCGCAACGGCGTTTTTGTTCAGGGGGCCACACGGGGGGATGGCGAGGTGGGTGAGGACATCACTCCCAATTTGCGTACCATCTACAGCCTACCTAAACAGATTCCCCTCGATCCCAAGAGTGATCTGATACCGCCGCCTTATCTGGTGGTGCGTGGTGAGGCGTTTTTCCCCCTGGACAAGTTTGAACGGTTTAACCAGGCCCAGGCCGACGCCGGTGAACGGATTTACATGAATCCCCGGAACGCGGCCGCAGGCTCTTTGCGCCAACTCGACTCCACCATCACCGCCGCCCGGCCTCTCACTTTGTTTTGTTACGATCTGGTGGCCTGGGATGGGCTGGACATCCCCCACCAGTGGGATCGGCTGGCATACCTGAAAGAGATGGGGTTCCCAGTGTCGCCGGATATTTTGCACTGTGAGAATGAGGGAGAGGTTGCGGCCGCGTACCAACTCTGGGCAACCAAACGGAACGACATCAACTACGAAGTAGATGGCATCGTCGTCAAAATCAACAACCGCCCCCTGGCCGATAGCCTCGGTTTTGCCGGTAAAGACCCCCGTGGCGCATTAGCCATGAAATTCCCGGCCCAGGAAAAAACAACCAAACTCCTCGAACTCAAAGTGACCGTCGGGCGGACGGGCGTTCTCAACCCCAACGCCGTTTTGGAGCCGGTGGAAATTGGCGGCGTCGTCGTCCGCAACGCCCAACTACACAACTACGACGACATCCAGCGCAAAGATATCCGCATTGGTGATACCGTTTGGGTCAAACGGGCGGGCGAAGTCATCCCCCACGTTATCGGCCCGGTGGTAGATTTGCGTGATGGCTCCGAACAAATCATCCTGCCCCCGGAACGTTGCCCGTTTTGCGACGCCCCGGTGATTAAAATCGCCGGGGAAGTAGCCATTTACTGTGACAACCCCGCCTGCCCGGAGCAACTGGTGCGCCGCATCGAATATTTCGTCAGCCGGGGAGCGATGGACATGGACAATTTTGGCTCGCAGACGGGCGAACTGCTCATCAACGCCGGGCTGATTCACGATGTGGCCGATATTTACTACCTGCAACGGGATGATTTGCTGAAACTCGAAGGGTTTAAGGACAAGAAGGTAGACAATCTGTTGGCCGGTATTGAAATCAGCAAGGGGCAACCACCGGAACGACTGCTGACCGCCCTCGGTATCCCCTTTGTGGGCAATGTGGTCGCCGGACTGCTGGTAGATGAATTGGGCGGCCTGGACGAACTGGCAACGGTGACGGAAGATCGCCTGCGCGAAATCGAAGGGGTGGGGCCGCAGATTGCCAAAGCGGTAGCCCTCTGGTTTGCGGATGAACGAAATCTGGCCCTGCTGGACAAATTACGCCGGGCAGGATTACGGTTTGTGGGCGACAAAAAAGCCCCCACTGCTGACACCTTCGCCGGACTCACCTTCGTCATCACCGGCACACTGCCCACCTGGAGCCGTGACGAGGCCAAAGCGTTCATTGAAGCCAATGGCGGCAAAGTCACCGATTCGGTTAGCAAAAAAACGAGTTACCTGGTGGTGGGGGAAAACGCTGGGAGCAAACTCACCAAAGCTCAATCTCTCGGCGTCGCTATTCTCGACGAAACCGCCTTGCGCCAGTTAGCCAGTTAAGATTTTTCGTACACGGATGGACCCGGATTAACACGGATAAAAGAGAAAATCTGTGCCCATCCGTGAAAATCCGTGTACCAATAACCATCCAACACAACACGCATCACGGAACAAGTTATGTGGACATTTTGGCTGAAATGGATCATTCTCAACGGCTTTGGTTGGCTCCTGGCCCTGCTTTTGCCGGATTTGGGCATACCGGGGGCGCGGCTGGTGGCATTTGGTTTTATTATTGGGCTGGCTCAGGCGTATGCCATGGAGCTACAGGTAGATGATTTTGTCTGGTTCATTTCCAATATGATCGGCTGGACATTGGGGTTTCTGGTGGCCGAACTGTTATTGCTCGCTTATGCCCCCGGTTTATTTGTGGAGATGGCCGGTACGTTTAACATTTTTGGGTTTATGATGGGGAGTTTGTGCAGTGTATTGGGCCAATATCTGGCGCATTGGCGCATAATTTTTAATGGCTGGCGCACTGTTTTGGTCTTTGTTTATCTGGTACCCATGGCCATTTTGGCCGGTTTTGTGGGGGGAGCGGTGTATTGGCGCCTGACCTTATTCCTGCCTACGATTGCCGACCCCTTACAAAACACGATGGCTGTTATCACCGCCTTTGCTCTGACCGGGGCGGCCTATGGAGTGGTTTCTGGTTTGCCTGTATTTACCCTCTTACGCGCCGCCCCGCCTGATCCTTTGTTGGCGGAAGAATAGGTGCGGCTATCACTATTTCAACCCTGGCGAATCTGTATGAGTGAATTTTTTAATGTATTACCTCCTGATGAAGCGCGGGCGTTGCTCTTGCGCCATATAACTCACGTGTTGCCCCCGGAACGGATAAAAACTGAGGCGGCGTTGGGGCGGGTGCTCGCGGCCGCAATTCCTGCCCCTTCTCCCCTGCCCGCCTTTCGTCGTAGCACCATGGACGGGTACGCCGTCCGTGCCGCCGATACCTACGGCGCGTCGGCCAGTTTGCCTGCCTTTGTGACGGTGGTGGCTGAGGTGGCGATGGGCCGCCCGGCGACGGTGCTGTTGCGAACCGGCGAAGTGGTTATCGTCCATACCGGCGGCATGATCCCCGACTCGGCTGATGCGGTGATCCCGGTGGAGCATACCCAAGATATGGGCGGCACGGACCGTTTTCCTCACGAGATTGAACTGCTGAAGGCGGTGGCGGTGGGGGAAAATGTGCTCCAGGTGGGGGAAGATGTGCGCCAGGGAGCGGAAATTTTACCGGCGCGACATTGGTTGCGGCCGCAAGACCTGGGTGGTTTGCTGGCGTTGGGTATCACCGAGGTAGAGGTGGTAATGCGGCCGCGCGTCGCCCTGCTGGCTACCGGTGATGAAGTGATTTACCCGGCCCACACCCCCATCCCCGGCCAGATTCGGGACATCAACAGCTACACCACCGCCGGGCAAACCATCCAGGCGGGGGGTGAGCCGGTGTTGTGCGGGATCGTGGGGGATGATTACGAGGCGTTAAGGAACGCGGCCGCGTCTGCCCTCGCCACTCACGATATGTTGGTCATGTCGGCGGGGTCATCGGTGAGCGTGCGTGATATGACGGTGGATGTGATCAACAGCCTGGGCCAGCCAGGGGTGCTCCTGCACGGCGTGGCTACCCGCCCCGGCAAACCGACTATCGTGGGGGTGGTGGAGGGCAAACCGGTGTTGGGTCTGCCCGGTAATCCGGTTTCGGCGATGATCCAGTTTGATATGTTTGGTGTGCCCGCGATTGGGCGGTTATTGGGGGCGAAAATGGGGGTGGGTCGCGGCCGCGTGTTAGCCCAATTAACGAAAAACATTGCCAGTGAAAGCGGCCGCGAAGATTATGTGCCCGCCCGCTTAGAAGAAACGGCCGATGGCCTGTTCGCCACCCCTGTCTTTGGCAAAAGCAACCTCATCTACACCCTGGTCAACGCCGATGGCCTGATCAAAGTGCCTCTTAACAAAGCCGGGCTGGAAGCGGGGGAATGGGTGGAAGTGCGCTTGTTTTGATCCTGAAAAAGACCTTGTAAAAGGGTGGATTATGTAAAGTCAACTAAAGACCTGACAGGTTTTCCGAAACCTGTCAGGTCTCGACGGGACTTAATCTTTTACGAATCTCTAGTAGTGCGACAGACAAGATTTGTCGGTTGGAAGGTGGTGGCACGGTCAGGAGACCGGCCACAGCTATTCGACGGAATAAGTTTGTTGAACTACTAGTCTCGAAACCGCTAAGTTAAAACGAGTAATTATTCACTGGAGTTTAGAGCGAGAGGAGAGAGCTAGAAAGAACTACTCTGGAAAACCCTCTAGCTCTAGCTCTGAACTCTAAACTCCAGTATTCAGGTGCCACAACTTATTCCCACGTTCGGCGTGGGAATTCCCTCTGGGACGCTCTGCGTCCTACACGACCCTCACCCCCGGCCCCTCTCCCGAAGCGGGAGAGGGGGGTCAGTCCCCTCTTCCCTGGGGAGAGGGTTCGGGTGAGGGGCTGTATAGTCACAAAAACGAATGCTTACTTAGGGCCAATAGGTCAGGAACCAGTGCGGATCAAGAATGACCGTAAGCCCAGCCCCGTTACTGTCAACCGTATGAAATGTTGAACCGGTTTGGCTGGAGATATTGTAAAGCAGTTGGTCTTCGCCAATCCAGCTTGACACCCCAAACACCTCATCACCGCTCAGCCACAGGGCAGGTGTACCGGTAAACGGAGCCTCTACCACAAACAGGTTGCCCGGTTTGGTGGTGGGGAAGCTGTCAGAATCGGCGACGGTGGCGGTGAAGAAAGCCAGCCGGTTGCCGGAGGGGCTGAAGGTAGGATAAGCGAAATATTCACCGGGGGTTTGGGATAAACTGGCGATGACGGCTCCAGCCGGATCAATGATCTGGATAACAGCCCCGGCTACATCCACATAGGCCAGGGATTGACCGTTGGGGTGGACATCGCCAATGCAAAGGAACAGGCCGTGTGCCTCGCAATCGTACCAGAGCGCGGCCGCGCCACCAGCCACGGGAATGGTGTAAACCGCATGGTAACGCCCAACAAAGGCGAAGGCACTGCCCCCAATACCCAATGGTTGCACGCTATAAATCAGATTGGCTCCATCTGGGGTGAAACGAATGGGTAATATATTGCTTTGGGTGGGAACCGTGACCCCATCCAGCAATGTTACCTGATCTGAGCCATCGCTGTTGGCGACCCACATGAAGAGTTGGGTGCTTGTGCCATCAGTGGCAGGAACAGAATGGCTCCAGGCGATTTTGCTACCATCTGCTGAAACTACGAAATCATAGAAAAAGTAGTTGTCATTCGTGATGGCTGTAAACGGCAGTTCCGTTTGGGTGCCATCGGTGTTGAGACGCCAGATGGTTGAGTTACTGGTGGTGTAATCGTTGAGCACATACCAAAGGGCATCGGTGCTGGTGTGCATATTGCCCAGATAACCGGTACTGTTTGGGTCCTGAAGTTGCACATCACAGATTGAGCCATCGCTGGGGTTTGCCAGGCCGATGCTGTTGTTGAAGCCGTTATGCAGAGTCACCAGAGCCGGGTGGGTGATACTGGCGCAAAATTCCTGGGTTGGGATTGCGGTGGCCGCCAGCCCCAGGTCGGCCGGGATGGTGAGGGATTGGAGTAGGCTGTCTAGCAGGGTGAGGTTGGGGGTGAAGTCGGTGGGGGTGAGGGCGTCAAGCTGGGCGATGGTTTCGTCCAGGTAGGCCAGGTAATTTTGGGCGAAGGCGTCGTAGTCGGCCGCGGCCGCGCTTTCGTCATATGTCGCTGGTAAGGTTGAGGCGTTCACCGGGAAATCCGCACTGATGTAGTAACGCCCATCGCTGGTCAGCCCCTGGAAGGTGTAAAAAATGGCGTCATTGGTCAGGGGGGAGACATCCTGGGCGTAGTAGGTGATAAAACGCACCCCACTGCCATTGGCAAAGTCGAGATAGGCGACCTGCGTCCGCACGACCTGGGCGGCATTGACGATGGGCAAGTAAGGGATCTCTTCCGGGGCGGCGGGGCGGCTACTCAGGAGCGACTGCAAGGCGGCGACCTGTTCCCCGGCGAAGGGGGCCAGGTTAGTGTAATCGGCTACGTCGTAAACGGTGAGGCGGGGGGGATGGAAGTTGCCGGTAACGACGAAATCGTTGAATTGGAACTCGATGTTGGTTCCGTATTTCACGAAATCCGGGTCACTGGGGAAACCGGCCAAACCGGGCACGGTGGCCGGGGTGACAGCCGGGGCCAGGGTGGGATCGTAGCTGAAGGTGATGCCTTCGTAGCTGACGGCGGAACCAGTCTGAACGGGAGGGACGGTAGCCGATTCGTTGCTGATGGGGGTGGCCTCTGGGGCTGTGTCGGTTGGGGATGAGGGCGGTGTGGTCGCGTTCTCTTGCGTATTTGAGCTACAGCTAACGGTGAACAGGGCCAATAGGAGCAGAATAAAGACGATCAGGTTTCTATGTTTCATGTTGTGTCTCCAAAAAGGTGAATAAATCTTCTGTATCTATACAGGTACTCGTTCCACGCTCTTGTTCATTAAATTTTTAATCGGGTAACGCCTTCATTGACCCCATCCCCCCTGCCGATTCCCGAGGGAAGGGGGGAATTCCCATGGGGCATTTTTCGGGGCGAATGCCCCGAAAAATGCCCCTTAGA
>JAGNBF010000007.1 GCA_018004935.1 Chloroflexota bacterium
GCCATGTGACACCCTTATCTGGGCTACAAGAGAAGCTTCTTGCTTTGTTAGAATTGCCTCCCGACATTTACACCAGACTTGTTACCGTATCAACAAACTCGACCTAAAAATGACCGAACCATAAGTGTTTGATGAAACCTTCGGGAATAGAACAGGTAGTGTAATCTATAACACAGTTTGCTTACATCTGCGGTAACGAAATCATCATATATTTCTTTAACAAAAAGTGAGTATGATTACCTTGATTGGTATATTCTCAATAATTCGGGGAAAACGTGGCCTGAGCCTGTCGAAGGTCGTTGGTTACGACAGGCTCAACCAACAACACCACGCTTTATTAAGAAAATACGGTGTAGTTCAGATCGTTCAGTTCCCTGAGAAAACGGACCATGCGAAGGTTTCTGTGTAGATGTTGACCAGTGGTACAAACCTTCGCAAGGCTGAACGGTTACGATCAGTTTTACAAATCGCTCTACAAAGTGTTAAGCATAATTTGCCGACTTTTGAACCATGCCAAAAATAATGACATTTTGTTGGCGGCAACAGATGGGGTAAGCTCAGGCTGAAGACCCATCCCCCTACGCTTCCCAGAGGGAAGGGGAAACTCAACGGCGCGGTTTGGCAGGCGAACACCCGCCAAACCACACCGGAAATAGTTCCCCGCCCCTGGGGCGGGGCTAGGGGTGGGGGTGGCCTCGGATATACCCGGCGCGGTGATAAAGCAACACGGTGACAGGGCGAAGAAATGTCAGATTATGCCCTTTGGCAGTTTACATCTTATTGTGGAGGAAAAATATGACCATAGGAACCACCCCTCAAGATTACACCTTTAAGGCTGAGATCAAGCAGTTGTTGGATATTTTAGTTCATTCACTTTACAAAGAGCGGGATATTTTCCTGCGCGAACTCATTTCCAACGCTTCTGATGCCCTTACAAGGCTCCATTTTGAGAGTTTGACCAACCAAAATATCGTCGATCCCTCAGCGGAGTTAGCCATTCATGTTCAGGTAGTAACGGATGAAGATGAGGCAAAACCCAAAAAGATTGTCCTCAAAGATAGCGGTATTGGCATGACGGCTGAAGAATTGATGGAAAATCTGGGGACGATTGCTCAATCGGGTGCTAAGGCGTTTTTGAAGAAAGTGAAAGAAAACGACACCAATCAGGTGGGGGAAATCATAGGCCAGTTTGGTGTAGGTTTCTACTCGGTGTTTATGGTGGCTTCAGAGGTACGGGTTGTGTCACGGAGTTATCGAGCAGACGCAGACGCGGCCGCGTGGACTTCCCAGGGTGATGCCACCTTCCACATTGAACCCGCCGACAAAAGTGATCGGGGTACTGAGGTTCATATTACTCTCCGCCAAGACGCCGAAGAGTACGCCAATGAATGGAAACTGAACCAGATTATCAAAACTCATTCTGATTATGTCAACTTTCCTATTTATGTCGGCGAAAAACAAGCCAATCAGCGCGAATCCTTATGGCGCAAAAATCCCTCTGATGTGAGTGCTGAGGATTACAAAAAGTTCTACCAGCAACTTACCCTGGACTTTGAGGAGCCACTGGCGACGATTCACGCCACGGCCGATGCCCCTGTCAATGTGCGAATGTTACTTTTTGTTCCCAGCAAACGAGAGAAAAGCATTCTGGCCGCCCGTAAGGAGCCTGGGGTAAAGCTGTACACGCACAATGTGATGATTCAGGAGTATTGCACGGATTTACTGCCCAAATGGCTGGATTTTGTGGATGGGGTGGTAGATTCGGAAGATTTGCCCCTGAATGTGAGCCGGGAAACGGTACAAAATACGCGACTGATGAAACAACTGGCGAAGACGGTTCGCGGCCGCGTTCTGCGTGAACTCAAACGACTGGCAGACAAAGAGCCAGAGAAATATGCCCAATTCTGGGCCGAGTTTAGTCGCACCTTCAAAGAAGGTCTGGCCACCGATTTTGAAGCCAAAGAGGATATCCTACCCTTACTGCGTTTCTACTCCAGCCAGAGCAAAGAAGTACTGACATCCCTGGACAGTTATGTGGAACGAATGGGGGAAGGCCAAGAGGCAATTTATTATGTACTGGGTGATAGCCTGGAATCGGTGCAGTTTAGTCCGCACCTGGACCCGTTTAAGGCCCGCAATCTGGAAGTGTTGTACCTGATAGATCCACTCGATCCATTTATGACGCCTGTCTTAAACGAGTACAAGGGCAAATCACTAAAGAATGTGGATGATGCAGGACTAGAACTACCGGAACTAAAGGACGCGGCCGCAGACGAAACACCAACCGAAGATGCCCTGCCTGATAAACTGTTCAACCAGCTCATTGGCCGCTGTGTTACTACCCTGGGCGACCGTGTGGTTGAAGTACGGGCCGCCAAAGTGCTCAAGGACAGCCCTGTGCGTCTGGTATCACCCGAAAATGAAGCCAATCGGGATATGCAACGTATCTACCGCCTGCTCGACAAAGAATTCACTATCCCCAAGAAAATTCTGGAAGTCAACCGCGCACACCCCATTGTGACCAATCTGGCTCAGTTGGTGGAAGAGGTCCCCGATTCCCCGATTATCAACCTGACGATTGAGCAGTTATATGACAGTGCCCTGGTGCAAGAAGGGCTACATCCCAACCCTACCGCCATGCTCCCCCGCATTCAAAAGCTGATGGAACTGGCGACGAGCAATTCCAGGTAACGTCCCATCATCAAGTTCCAGTAGTGGCGCGTGGCCGCAAACCCATTCCCTACCCCCAAACCCCATATAGGCTAAAGGGGGGCGACATTGTCGTTTAAACGTATCTATACAGAGGGGGGACGGCACTGCCTGAGCTTATCGAAGACGGAGCCAGGCTTCGATAAGCTCAGCCCCCGGGGATGTGTATAGTTACGTTTAAAAAACACTCAGGTAACACCGTTTCCCACGTTTATCCCCGCCCCAGGGCAGGGAACTTTCTAAAATGTCGGTTTTCGAGCGCGGCAACGCGCTCGAAAACCGGCACTCCTGGTATTTTCCCCATTCCCTTTGGCCTACTTGTGATAACACCCGGTATCTTGGTGTACCTTCTTGGCCCAATCTCTACTTAAATTGCAGGAAATTGGCCTTGTCACCCGTTAGCTCTAAATAGACACGCTGATTACCATTGCGGCCGCGGATAATCGCCAGGGGTGGTATGTCTAAAGCTGACAGAGGTTGGTCGAGAAAATCTTCTTCCCCGGTAATGCGATGGCTTAAACGCATGTCCCGTCGCCCGCCACAATCGGGACAGAGGAAGGCCGTGTCGTATAGTTTGCCCATTTGTTGCAGGACGGGGGTTTCGCGGCCGCAGTCCGGGCACACCATCGCCACCACCAGTTCCGTCCCCAACTCCAACACCGCCCCTTCCCCAACCTGTTCGCGGGCTATCTGAAGCAGTTCCCGGATGGTTGTGCCTTCAACCGTCACCTGGGACAGTTCCACAATGGTTCCTAGCGGGTTGTGGCTCATACAATCTTCTTTCACCGGATATTCCGTCATGTAAATATCATTGGTCAGGCCATTGATCATCATCGCCTTACCCGGTTGCACTTCCAGACCGTGAATCAGTTTTAACGCTTCCTGCGTCTGGAAAGCGGCCACAATCGAAGCACTGGTGGGGGTGGTGGGCACTTTGCCCTGTAAGATGTTTTGCCGCGCCAGCAGAGGGCAGGAATAACGCAAGTTGATGAGCTGATAATCCAGGTCGGTGAGGGTACATTCATAACATGCCCCCTGCCCCGGCCAAAAGACGCGCACAATACCCATCAACTCCTGAATGGCCCCATCTACCCAGGGTTTGCCGATGTTCCAGCAAAACCGGTTGATCGAGAGGCGGGCTTCCCGGTTATCCAGGCAACCGATGACCGCGTCCACATGGCGAAAGACGCCCAGCCCCATGTCGGTGTTGATGTTACCGTGCCAGGCCTTAACCTTGACATCGGGATTGAGTTCTTTGACCATGTCCGCGGCCGCGTCCACCTTCCGCCGCCCTCTGTCCTTCTCTCGAAACAGAACCGACCGGCTCAGGTTACTATCCTCAATCGTGTCAAAATCGGCAATCAAAATATTACCGATCCCCATTAAGGCTAGATTTTTGATGACCTCATTGCCGAGCGCCCCCGCCCCGACCACGAGAATGGTGGCGTTTCGTACCACTTCCTGCCGCCACCAACTGATATACCCAAACGTATGATAACGATCCGTATCGGGATCGGTGATGATGATTGTGTCACTCATGCCACATTCCTATAGTGTATTGGATGATGAACCTGACAAGCCTCAATGAGCCAGCCAGAACTGTTTTTCTGTACGGTTACAGGGGGGAAATGTTGCAATCAGAATCAGAGGATAAGTCAATTTTCTTGAGGTAAACCCGGAATCGCCTGAAAATCCCGGTCAGTCGTTAGAAGCGTGAGGTCATAGCGAAGAGCTATGGCAGCAATTAAGGCATCAATTGTGCCTAATTGCCATCCTTGTCGCCGCAATTCAAGTTGAAGCACGGCAGCCCTTTCCGCATCTGTTAACCGTATATCGTAATAATCGAATTGTCCCTTCACTTCAGACCAAAGTAATAAATTCTGTTTCGATTTGGGCGCAATGCTAATCCCAAACAAAAGTTCCGTTAGTGCGGGCACAGCAATAGCAAATCTTCCGCCTCTAGCCACACTTGCACGGATTCTCTTTATGAGAGGATGGCCGGGAGTTACAAGAGGCGAAATATGGTTTGTATCCAGAAGATAGGTTGTAGGCATCGTTAAAATGGTCGTCCTTCTCGAATGGCATCAGCTCTATCACGTGCTTTCATGTCAGCTTCTATTTCATTCCACTCATATTGCCAGGCAACAACATCAAAATCAGGGTCTACCGGCAGGCTGGCAAGTGCATCGGCTAATGATCCTTGAGCAGGATGAATGGCTGTAGGATCGGGGGGAGTGGCTTTGATTTGGGCGACAACTTCTTCCAGCGTAGGGAAATCGTCGTCTGCTTCCAGAGCGTCGGCTAATAGTTTTAGAGCCAGGTCAACAACCGATTTGTGTTCCTGGGCGGCCCGGGTTTGCAAGGCCAGGGTGAGGGGTTCAGGTAGGGTGATCGTTAAAGTCATGGTTCACCTCCATCAATCGGTTGCATGCAGAATCGTCGTCTGATCTAGTTTCTCTTTGAGCCAAAGATTGACAAGTGTTTCCAATTTAATACCCCGACGTCGGGCTTGTTGCTCCAGGTCACTGAATAATTCAACATCCACAGGCACAGAGCAGGTGACTGTAAATTCCACATCAGGCAACTCTGGATCATCAAAATCGGTGAACTCATGGGTATCCCAAAACTCGCCAATTTTGGCATAACTGCTGGCCTTTGAGATAGAACTTAGCTTATTTTCGTCCATAGCTCCGCCTTTCTGCTGGCGTCATGTCACGCCCACTAATAATAATGGCCGTTTTGTTGTCTGGCTTGTAGACGAAGTATACAACAACATAACGACCCGCATACGTTTGTCCAAATGCGCCGTAAACATCATCTCCAGGCAGAAAACCCTTCTCCGTGTAACGAAATCGGGGCTTGTTGACTAATACCTGACGGGCTTCGTAGGCCGTGAGATTGTGTTTCCACTCCAGCTTATCTTCAATATCTGCTGGACAAACAATGAATTCGATACGCATGTATCCAGTATAACATTATTGGGGAATTTAGGGGATCAGCGGCCGCGTAGCCGTGTGCCAGGTGCGGAGATGAACTTTTGTGTGGCGACCAGTGCCCCATCAGGGTTGTAGGCGATACCAATGCCCATGTGCGTCCAAACAGGGTTGAGGAGATTGCCCCGGTGGTTGGTCAGGCTTCGGGGCTGGTTCATAAAGGCATTGTGGATGTCATACACCCCTTGCTGGGTGTGGCTGGCTTCGCCATAAACAATGCCAATGTTTTCCCCGCAGGCCACATAACTAATCCCCTGCCGCTCAATGCGCTGGGCTGAGGTGAATCCATCGGGGGTAATGTGGGAGACGTATTGGCGGCGGAGCATATCGGCGGAATGGCCTCTGGCAATCGCGGCCAACCCTTCGTGCCAGCGCAGTTTGGTTGTGCCCAACCAGGCAGGCAAGGCATGGGCGCGAGCCTCGTTGACCAGGTCAAACATGAGTCGTTCCAGGCTGGCAATCTGCTCGTCAGGGTGAAAATCCGGCTCTAATGCCTTGAGGTCATCCAGGGTGATGGTGAGGGTAGTGGCTGGGGGCCGCGCCGGGGGGGTGGCTGAGGGCAGGTCATCTACAGTGATGACGAGTTTGTTAGTGATAGAGAGAGAGGGGGGAGTCTGCGGCCGCACACGCACCAGTTTCGTGGCCCGTTCCAAATCCTCTTCCGTTAATTGCAACCAATCTTCCATGGGTGTAGTGAACAGTAAACAGTGAACAGTGAACAGTCACAATGGCAAGCCACTGATTACATTTCACTGTTCACTGTTCACTGCGTTAATCGGCGATAAAAGGGTAAGGCAAACTCGGTGCGGTCAGCGTTTAGGGTGATAGATTTGCGCTCAGTTTCACCACTATGCTCACGAGGCCAGGTCACATCTATGTCATAGGTCAGGCCGCTGGTCAGGCGCACAGGCAACTCACAAAGGAATTTGCCACTGCGATCGGTTGTTCCGGCCACATAACTACGGATGGTAGGGCAAGTGACCCGCACCTGCAAACCGTACAACCCTGGTCCATCCGGGTATTCTTGCACCATCACCCGCAATTTCGTCGTTTTCATCGGTTCGTTGCGGAACATCTGGCGGAAGGCGACGGTCAGGCTAGGTTTGGGTTCCACCGCCGAGTTGGGCATGATGACGGCAGAAGCGGGTAATGGGCTAGGCGGCCGCGAACCTTCCACCTGCTCCCGGCTAATCGTAATCTGGGGCATCCGGGTGGGGGGATTGGGTGTTGGCTCGACCTCTTCCCGCGAAATGACGATAGGTGTACCCCGGTTGACCGCTGGCAGTGCCGATGGAGTTGAAGGTGCGGATGTTTCGGGAGGGGTCACGTGTAAAGTCTCACGGGCCACTTCCGAGTAACGCACGGGAATCGGTGGCCGATAATAGGGCGGCAACGGAGCGATGGTTTCCTGGGCTGAGGGCATTGTTTCCAGTGAGGGCGAAATGGCTCCCCCCGGCTGATATTCCAGTTTTCTTGCCAGTTTGTCCCGTTCGGTGGCACCTCGTTGCACCTGCTGGCGGATGAAAGCCATGGCCCGGCTAAGGATTTGCCCGGCGGGGCTATCCGGCAAGGGGGGTGAGGACGGGTCAAGCTGGTCGAGGAAGTAACCCCGTTTCCAGGCGAACGCGGCCGCGCACAGTAACAACCACTCAACGGGGGTAGGGTTCGCGGCCGCGGTGCTTGCCACCACCAACGCTTCCACCTCTTTCTCCCCGGCCAGTTCCGCCCCAATGAGCAAATCGTACAGGGCCAGTCGCAAAGCCAGCGGTGTTTCCACCAGTCGCTGAAAACTGTGCCAGGTCGGTTCATCCAACACGTTGGCGGCATGAAGCACCGCACGGGCGCGAGATTCGGTAAAACGGACTTCACTGGTGGGGGGATTGAGATCAGACAAAAGCCAGGCCGTCAAACGGCTGGCAAAACTGGTTAGTTGCGGTAAATTTTCCAGAGATTGAATGAACTTAACTGCTTGTGGTTGCATGGGCAACTCCGGGACATGATATAGAATGCGTAAGGCGTGACGGCTTAAGGGCCTGTAAAAAATTAAATTCCGGTTAGACCTGACAGGTTTCTGAAAATCTGTCCGGTCTAACCGGGTAATTATAGTTTTACGAACCCTAGAGGCAGGATGTGCATGGGGCCAAACGAAGCCCATACACTAACATCTGTGTTCCCACAATGTCACCCATTACGCAACCTTGTTGACAAAGTCGCAAATTGACATTGAATTGCGCCAACTTTATACTTGAAACATGTCGGCGAAAGATATCATCCATGAAGCTGTCAAAAACGCTCTGATCAAAGATGGTTGGACCATAACCCACGATCCTTTTACCCTTAAAATCGGCGATGACAACTTGTTTGCAGACCTGGCCGCTGAAAAATGGATTGTGGCAGAACGAAGGGAAAAGAAAATTGTTGTCGAAATAAAAAGTTTCCTCGGTCCTTCATTGTTTGAAGATTTGAAAGTTGGGTGTGGTTCAAAAGTCGGCAAACGGTGCTTAACACTTTGTAGGGCGATTTGGTAAATCGCCCACGAGACGATTTACCAAATCGTCCTACAAATTTGTAAAGCTGACCTGAACCATGCCGAAAGTTGCTATTGGTCAATACATCATCTACCAAACATTATTGCCAGAAGTTCGACCCGAATACAAACTCTACCTGGCAGTCAACGATGTGACCTACATAAATGACTTTCAGCGCCAATCGGTGGCTTTGATTTTAATGAAAAACAAAGTGGCCTTACTGGTCGTTGATGTAGAGTCAGAGGATGTGCTGGAATGGATAAGGTAACGTGTTATCGGCAACTGGTAATGCAGGTCATGAATGAGTACATTGATCTTATGCGTCATTCATCGGCAGAAACGTCACATTTACATATTCTGTACGATGAAGAACGGGATCATTACATGCTATCTACCATCGGTTGGGAAGGAAAAAGGCGTATTCGCGCCATCACCGTTTATGTTCGGCTAGAGAATGAAAAAATCTGGATTGAGGAAGATTTGACGGACTACAGTATTGCCTCTCACCTCTTAGCCCTTAACGTGCCCAAAAGTGATATTGTTCTAGCTTTTCATTATCCTAAATTTCGTCCCCTCACAGAATTCGCTGTTGCTTAAACAAAAAAGGCGACCCGGATTAGGAGTCGCCTTTTTGTTATACTGTTCGCAGTCAGTAGTTGCGCTTTTGTGCTGTGGCCGGTCTCCTAACCGAGCCACCAAACTGTGACCGCGCTGAGTATAGTTCCTATAAGTTCCCAGAGTACCTACGAGTTCCCGTCCTCACACCGGCAACCCCATCTCCAGTTTGTGTAACCCATCCCATACCCGCATCAACTCTTCCAGGTCGGAGATGGATTCCAGGTCCACTTCCATCGCCTTGCGCAGTTCGGGGCGGTGTAGGTTGCGGTCGTGCTGGCGGAGCATCGGTTTGACGATGTGGTTGTTGAAGTCGCGCTCGGCTTTGGTGGCTTCGAGCCAGAAGAGACGGCGCAAACGGGGCAACAGATCATCATCGCTGAACAGGTCGTTGAGGATTTCGCTGAACACTTTGTTGGTTTTGGCGGCGATGTTGTCCAATTTTTCGGCGTAACTGGCTTCGACATCCTCATACACGGGAATAGATGGCGCGGCCACGTTGCCTTCACCCGGGAAATTGATGATGAAATCGCTGGCGGGCTGGCTCTGGGTTGTTTGATCCAGAATATTGATAACCAGCTCATCTTCAGCCACGGCAGGGGTGGCGGGCGCGGCCGCGTTTCGGGCACGCTCCTGTCCGGCACTATCCACAATCGCCTGGGCCTGAGCCACCACCTCATGCTTCACCCGGTCAACCCCGTGCAAAGCCATATCCAACAGCCGTTCATTATCCGCCAGGGGCAATTCCCGCTCGCCCGCATCCAACCGATAATGAATCGAGCGTTCCGGCTTCATCAATTCATACATCGTGGCCTGCTGGCACACCTGCCGGAAACTCTCGCTCACCCGATTGATGATGGTCTGATACGCCTCTTGCAAGTGGAGTGGCTCCGAACCAGGCAGACTGTAGGTATAAGCCTGTTCGTAGCTAGACCGTTGCAGGCGGCCCAACACCTCATGCGCTTCCAACGTCCGCTGTAATTCATCGCTGATGATGTTGCCGATTTCAGGCATGAACTTGGAAACAGCATCCTGCATCACCAGTTCTACCTGGTACAAAATACGCTTAATCGGAATTTCGATACCGCTTGTACCCCACACCAGATTGTCAAAGGTTACGTCGCGGTCATCCCAATGCTCCGTGCCGTAGCTGTCGAGCAGGTTTTCCACCTCGCGCTGAATGCTGTTCCGCACCAGGTCATGCACACCGGTCAGGGTGGGCCGGAGCATGTCACGGAAGCGGTTGTCGCTGTTGGTGCGCTGGCTCATATCGAGCAAGGCGTTGTGGAAGGCACGGGGTAGCTCCTTCCGTTGGCGCACCAGCACATTCTCGAAACGACGCTCTTGCAGGCTGTCCCAACTGGTCGTGAACGGGGGCTGAACCCCTCGGCTGGAGAGCTGTTTTTCGTAATAGAAGCGTAACGATTGCAGAGCATTGCGGATGCGGGTCGCCGCTTCACGCAACTGGCTACGGACTCGTTCCGTTTTGATAAAGTCGGTGAGCCGTTCGCGGAGCAGAGGAATTTCGCTCAGTTCCAGCAAGGCGGCGGTTGTATCGGGATGGAGCGGGTCTTTGATGTCCACCTGACCAAGTTGATCGGCAAACACTTTGGCGATGCGCTCCGTTTCGCTAGAGAACTCCTTCGGCGAATGTTCCGGGTCTTGCACGTACAGAGCCGGGGGAGCCATGACCAGGAAGTAAGGCCGGTTGTGACCCCGATCTTTGTAACGATCCCAATAATTTGGGGCGATGTAACGGGTGACTTCTTTGACTTCCAGTTCGCTTTCGGGCAGGCCAGCGTTCAACCGGTCAAAGGCCTGGCGCACGTTGCCTCCATTGATGACGAGGAAAATTTTCGCGGCCGCTTCGTCCAAATCTCGCCCACTTAGCCCAAAGAGCCGGTTCTCCTTCACCCAATTCACCGCCTGGAGCGACTTCATCTCGTCCACACGTTGCCGCCCGGCATCCGTCACCAGGACGATCATGGCGTCTTCCCGCTTCATCTCTTCCAGGGTGATGGCTTCATGGAGCTTCATGCCCGCGCCTAGACCGGGCACATCCACGATACGGAGATAACCATTCATCAACAGGTTGCTTTGGTCAGGGCGGGGGTGGATGCGGAAAGTGGCTGACCGTACCAGACGGATTTGCCGCTTTTTGTTGTGCCCTTTGTACCCATCTTCCCGCAGGTGGATGAGCGCGTCCCCTTCCAAAGGTAAGGAGAGGGGAGCGGGGGGGCCAGATTTGTACAAATCTTTGTGGTTGCTGTAGGTATCCACACAGTCAATCAGGATTTCCAGGTATTCATCCCGCTCGGTTTTGGCCGAGTCAGCATTACCAGCCATGATCTGCTTGATGGCTTCCCGCGCCTGATCCCGTTCACCATCATTGGTGATGTCGAACCCATCCACTTCGGCCAGTTGGCAAAGGCGGCGCACCCGTTGGGCAAATTCCTCTTTGTTCCAATAGGTCAGCACCAGGGATTCCGCCTCGTCGGCGTTAGCCTGCTCGATGTAGACGATGGTTCCGGTAACAGCCGTAACCGCCCCGGTGGGGAGCAGGTTACGCCCCAGCAGGGCGTTGATCAATGTGCTTTTGCCCACACCCGTGCCGCCGAAGAAAACCAGGGTGTAAGTACGTTGGGCCAGAATTTTTTGGGCTTCGTCAATCCCTTGTTTGGCCTGGGGCACGGCCCGAATCAGGTAATCCCGGCTGGCGTCAATGCCTTTTTGCAGTTCTACCCACTGCTCCATTTGCGCCGGGCTGATGTGGGGGAGAGTGGCTAAAGAATCACGTAATTCCTGGTATTTGTCCATTATTTTCCTTCCTATGGGGTTTTGCTCCACAGATGATTGATGTTTTAGGTCTGAGAAGGAGAGGCGATGACAAAAATGCGAACGAACCCTCTCGCTCTAGCTCTTACTCTGGCTTTTTGCGTCAGGCGATGGTCTCCTGCTCGGCAAATTACACCCACAATACGAGGTGATTAGTTAAAGGTTGCAGGCCGTGTATTAAGTGAGGTTGGTTTATTGTTTGTGGAACGATTGCAGGGATTCATAGGTGTAAAAGGTGACGTGACTGATTTCGGTGCGGTTGCCGTGAGCCAGGGGATAGTCTAGTTTGAGGATGGGGCCAAACATGTAGCCATGTACCTCACCGACGGTGGTGAGGCTTTTGCAGAGGGTCATCTGGTAGCCGTCCCCTTGCCAGATGGTCGTACCGCCATCGGTGTAGGCCACTTCCTGGGTAGCGTGAATGGGGTACAGCCCGGACAAGGCGGCCCGGAAATCCTCGGCGGCTTTTTGTAGTTGCGGAGCCGTGGTCTGGCTCAGGGTGGTGGAGCCGAGGTGATAGGGGTGAAAGGCCAGGGTTTCGGCCCCGGCGGTGGCCCCGCTGAGGCGAATGAGCCAGCTTCCCAGGCGGAAGAGCAGGCGACGGAAGAGAAGGCGAGGGGAACGGGGCACGCGGCCGCGAGAACGAATATAAACCATCGTCTATTTCCTTTATGTTCGACACTGACATTTTTCATTTTCACGTAATCGTTCAGTCCAGCGACTATATTGTGCCATTTTGGGTTACAACAACGGATTTTGAAAGGAACGGACTAAGAGCGGCCTCTGGAAAATCTGTTTATTTCTTAATCCGTTGATGTAACTCAACTGAACGGTTACGTTTTCACCAGAGAAGGCAACACAGGGCTTCGGCAGGTTTAGCCCTTGAGGCGTGTATAGTTATGACTATTCATTATTCCAATCACTGGCCTGGAAGGTAGACTCGAGCAGTTGTTGGCGCTCGGTAGGGGACATGGCACGCGGCCGCGATAAATACTCTATCATACCGGTCCACAAATCCACATTTAGGAGCCGTCCGTTGTAAATAGTATAGACATCAATGAAAGTCTGCTCTGTGCCCACCATTTGCGGCTGATCAAAGATGAGATTGCCCAGGCCGTAATGAATGAACACCCCCTGATGAAAACCAAATCCCATGGCATGATGACCCTGACTACCACTGACCGCGGCCGCGCCCGCTTCGGCAAACATGCGAAAATCAACGCGTTGTTGGCCAGTAGGTAAATAAGCATAATCTTCCCAATATTGCACGGTAGCAATAACAACATACCCTTCCGCCTGGAGTTGGCGAATCTGGTTCAGGGTAGTGGTGTAATCTGGACAGGGATTAGCTCCCCCATAACGAACATCGGCCCAGGCGTAGGCTGGCCCTACGGGGTTACAGCCAACAAAAGCCAGGTGGTTGCCGTTGTGCTCTAGCGTCAGGGGTTGTTGCGCCTGGGTCAGGTCGCGGCCGCCACCAAACCATCTCATCCCCACCGATTCATATAGGTCAAAAGTGTGTTGCACATTGGGTTCACCCCAATCATTAATATGATTACCAGTCATCTCCACTATATCAATCCCTAACGAGGTAAGTAACTCCAGGTAACGATCTGAAGCGCAAAACGTGGTGCCCCCAGTAGGATCCGGAAAGGGACAATCAGAGGCAAACGGGATTTCGTGGCTCATGTGGGCAATATCTACAGCATTCATTAGCGGGGCAATTTCTTCTCCGGGAAAGGTGATACCGCTTATTTCCATCTGGTAGCCAACCGCTCGCCCGGTACCGGTGACACCGGTCATGGCAATGTGAGTCATCTGGTCAGCGTACCAATTGGTTTCTGGTTCTGTCCAGAGGGCGAGAAAGTTGTTAGCGGAGAGGGAGACCCCCTCCAGGCCAAAGGTGAGGCGCAAAGGGTACGCGGCCGCGTCAAAAGCCATATCAATGGGGGCGTAGCCATCCAACCGGAGCACTTTAAGTTCTGGGGTTAGATGGTGAAAGGGGAGAACGGTCATCTGGCCGTTGGCCCAGATGGTGTTGACCAGGTTCTCTGGGGCAACTGGAGTAATGGGGATGGATGGAGGACCAAACAAGAACGTGAGGAGTGCGGCCGCATCTTCTGTTAATACCAAACTCCCGGTTTGCCACATTTGGGCTAGTTCGGTGGTGGTAAGGTTATCGGCGAAGGTGTTGAAGGGGGCGGCGACCGCGTAGACCCAGGTAGCCAGTGGATATGTAGGGGGTTGGTTCGCGGCCGCGAGGGTAAGCTGTAAATCAGCCGGGTCGTGGGCGGCAACCCAGGAGAAAGAATTGGTATGGTGCGAGACAAGCGTGGTTGCGGCCGCGAGCAATTCCGCTGGTACGCCTGCCACCGCATTAATCCGTACCAGAGATGTTGTTGGTGTTATAACAGGCACAGCTATAGGGATGCCCGTCGGCATGAGTGTAGGCAACGCCATGACCTCAGGCTCAGGTGTAGGTGGAAGCGGAATTGTTGCCAGAGCAATAGTGGTGGGAATAGGAGAAACGGTCGAGGGCAAGGCACAACCCGTCAGACCCACTAACAGTAGCAACAAAGAAACCAGGCCGTTAAGACGCACCTGGTTTCTAACAAACTCAACTCGGGCAAAAATTAGTTTGACCAAAGGCAATAACCAATATACCAATACCCTAATAACCAGAGGTCGGATTAGAAAACGCCCATGTCGAGTAACAAATAGAAAGGACTGTCGTTTATGAAAGAGGCGAGATTCAAACATATTCTGCCAATCGTTGCTTAAATGCTGTTAACGAAGTTGTCATCACTGCCAGCTTATGCAAATCACGCAACGCCTCAGTTTCTTGAATCTGGTTCAATACACTCTCAACCATCGGGTCTTCTAGAGCAAACCGTAAGCGTACAGTTTCTAAAATACTTTCCCGCAATCCTTCTTGACGGCCTTCCTGACGACCTTCTTGACGGCCCTCTTGACGGCCCTCTTGACGGCCTTTTTGCGTTGCTAACCGCTCAATACTGGTAACGTAAGGCATTCTAGTTTCCTCCTCAAACCGGAGCATGTCCGTTTGAAACTGTTCAAGCATTACCTGGGGCAGAATCATGATCCAATCTATGAAGTGAAACAGTTCAATGATTTCCTGCCGATCAAAGCCGCGACGATACAACATTTTCGCCAGGCTGAGTTTCGCGGCATATCGTTCTAGCGGTTGACGCCGGGTGGCCAGGGTCTGCAAATGGGCCATAACCACCACCGCAAAAGGGTTGTTGTGCTGGAGCAACTCTTCCTCTTGCTTTTTGTAGTCTATCAATTTTACCACGGGAAAAACAAATGAAATCTCACAGCCAAACTTTTTGTAGCCAAAGTGTGAAGGTCGCCATTGCTTGTTTTCATCGGTGAGAATGGCGAGACTGATAACCGGGCGGCGGTATTTATCATAGATACGGTAGTTGTAGATGTAAATACGTTCGGCAAAACTGTCTTCTGGATTTCCCTGAACTTCAATGTGAATAAGAATCCAGGTTTCGACACCATCCAATAGATAGACAGAGACCAGTTTATCTACGCGGCGCAGGCCAATTTCGGCATCACGGACGATTTGTTGGAGTTCTTGATCGAGGAAGCGGAATTCTTGAGTCCAATCTATGGCTTGATACATATTTGGGAAAAAGAAAGCGATAAATTGGGGGAAAAAGAGTTCAATCACCTCTTTCCAGGGAGAGTCGTAATCGGGACGAGGGAGTTCGTCAATCATGGCGTTGTGATGAGTGCATTGCGCAAAAAAGAGGGGTTGGTGTAAGCAAAACCTTTCCACAGGTTGTTTTGATATCGTTGCTTGTTGGGCCAACCTGCGGAAAGTTATTAACGAGAGGTAGAACAGCCTTTCCCGGCTGTGCATTCTCTAAATGGTTTCGCTGAAAAGAGGGCGAGTAGGACGGCTGGCGTCGTAATAATCCACTCGGGCGGTAGGGCCATTGAGCCTGATCATAACGTAACCAAAATGGTAGACATCGGCGGAGTCCAGGCTAAGGCGTATGTTGCTAAAGCCGGGGGGCGCAATGAGGTGGGGATTGATGCCATAAGGGTTGAGTTCTTTGGGCACGGGAATGGCACTACAACCAACACAGCGGCCGCGTTTTAACCCTTTGTATTCATCAAAAATGATCATATTATGTTCATGGCCCCATAACCACAGGTCAATTTTATCTAGATAAGAGGCAAAGGGAGCATATAACAGGGGATTTAGGGCCTGCGGTTCATCGTTGATGAGTCCGGTGCTGGAATAGGCGGTGAAGAGCTGGTGGTGGGAGAGGAGAACGGATTTGCGGCCGCTATTGTTTTTTAGTTTATCCTGATGCCATTGCGCTTCTCGTTCATCCAAATAAGTGACATTGGTAGCCACAGTAAAGGTGTCTGAATCATGCAGGCTGGTATCCATAGCCAGAAATTGCCAGTGCTCGTTGCGCAAACCAAAAAAGCTGGCCGGTTGTTCAATCTCGTCCAATAAATCGTAAAAGGGTTGGCCACCGGCATAGAGGTCGTGATTACCGGGGATGGTGTAGAGCTGAGTACCACGAGGTAAGATTTCGCGGCAAATATTGAGGAAGTTTTCTTTCATCTCCCGGGTGGTGCCGGAATAGTAAATATCGCCCAGGTGAATGACGATATGCGGCCGCTTTCTGGCAACCTGTTCTAACACCATCCGGGCCGATGGCTGGCCCGTCCCCCAATCGCTAATAATGGCTATGCGGGCATTAGCGGGCAAACGCCCATCAAACATGTAATCACTAAGATTATTCCAGGTGCGGTAGGGGATTTTTTTCCCTTGAAATTTGACGTGAAGCAGATATTTTTCGACTGTTTCTGCCCAGCGCGGATCACAAACGGAGAAGGGGCCTAATTCCTCCTCCAGACGTTCAGCTTCCTCACTATTACCTTGCAATTTAGCTTTAACAAGTTTCCAGGCGGTAGAAGCGCAATAGCTGGTTACGGTTCCGGCATCCATACCGGAGAAGGAAATACCACCCCCTACTTCCGGTAATTCATCCCCAACTTCTAAGAGATCACCAATGGAGAGCGCGGCCGCAATCATTGGCTCTTCAGTTTGCCCGGTTACATCAAAAGAAACTGGCCCACTGGTGGATTCGGTCATGACCTCTTCTAGCATAGATTGAAACAACGAAAAATCGGGATCGCGATATGTTTTATATACGGGCATGGGAATTCTCCTTTGAAAATAGTTACGGATATGAAGAAATACGGATGGGAAGGAATACGGATGAGGGTGAAAATGGTGGCGTCATTTTCATTCGAGTTCTGTAACCTTCGCCAGGCTCAGGCCACAGTCTCCCTGAGATGTTGATTTGCCCGGGGTCAGGGTTCGGCCACGATGTTTTGCAGGAGTGTGGTGCCAATCGCGGCCGCAACAGCCCCATCATCTACCCCTTCCAGGACAACCACAACCACATAGCGCGGCGCAGAAAGGGGAGCCACCCCCATGTACCAGCTATTCATACTCCCTTCCGGGCCAGATAACACCACATAACTCTGTCCGAGCAGGCCATTAGTTTGCTCCAGGGCGTGTAAGACTTCCCCGGCAGAGGCGGCCGAAACGACTGGCGGCAAGAATTGTTGCGGCCGCATCACATAAGTACGCCATTCTCCACTCTCTGTTTGCACCGCATTGACCAGTTGTGGCTGAAGTGGATAACCATCATGAGCCAACGTGGCCAGGGCCAGGGCAATTTGTAAGGGGGTTACAGTCAGATTTTCCTGACCCAGGAGTGCCAAAGAAACATTTTGCACCGGCTCAACAGGGGCAGTATCCATATTGAGGGGCAGAGAAGGAACGCGGTTAAGTCCAAAAAGGGTAAAGACGGCCTCAGTAGCGGCCGCGTCCCAGTTTTGGCCCAATCGTTGGGTGGGAGCGGGGCAGGCGTAACGCAAGGCAGTCGCCAGGGTAGCGGCATTATTCGCTGGTACCTCACAGCCCAGGGTAACGCTTTCAATCGCTACGGTGCTCGTGAGATTGGTTATGGGATCATCTAAACTAAATAGACCTTGCTCCAACGCGGCCGCGAACAAAAACGGCTGTAATATCATACCCGGTTGGTACTGCCCTTGTATCACCCGGTTCAGTAATGGCGCCTGTGCCGCGGCACTCAGCGTGTCAAATTGTTCATCCAACTGATTGGGATCATAACCCGGTAGGCTAACCATAGCCCGAATGGCGGCATCTGGTAAGGCCAACAACACCAAAGCCCCCTGATGCCCCTCCATAAGCACGGTAGCCTGTTGTTGCCAGGTAGCATTAAGTGTCAGACGTACATCAAAGCCTATCTGAGCTTCATGGAGAATCTCCCGCCGGTTCATCTCCCAGGCAGAACCACTATCGCCGCGTAAGATGGCGTTAAATCCTTCCTCAATACCTGCCGTACCATGCCGAAAACTGTAATAACCAACAGCTGGCCCAATATTGGGGATGGGATAATAACGGAGCAATTCATTGCCCAGACCCTGCGTTTCCGCCAATAAAACATTATGCACATCAAAGATGCGGCCGCGACGAATGCGTAATTCAGCTTCCACCAACCGGGGGTTATCTTCACGCACTAAAATAGCGGGGCCACGCACAATTCCCCAGTAAAGGAGAGAAACTGTCACCCCGGCAAAAGCGATCAGCACCACCAGCAATAACCGCTGAAGGCGATCACGAATGGCAGGGGGGATAGGTGAAGGCATCCGGGCATCGGGCATTTTATACTTCCTGTTGGGTATGACCTTCGCCAGAAAGATACATCAACAAACCCACCATCACCCAACTCATCAGCAAGGAACTGCCTCCATAACTGATGAAGGGTAATGTTACACCGGTGAGGGGCAGAAATTTGGTGACCCCACCCATGATCAGAAACGCCTGAGCCGAAAGCAGGATGACGATGCCAGCGGCCAGGTAACGGGAAAAGGGTTGTTGTGTCAGATAAGCCAGCCGCAAACCACGATACGCCAGTAAAGCAAAACAGAGAATGACGACCAGAGCACCAAATATGCCCCATTCTTCGGCAATAGCGGCAAAGGCAAAATCGGAGTGGACAACGGGAATATAGTCGGGAAAACCTTGCCCAATACCTTGCCCCAACAACCCCCCTGCCGCCACCGCATACAAGGATTGTACAATCTGAAAAGCACGGTTATCAGCTTCCGGCCAGGGATCCCACCAGGCATCTACGCGCAGGGCTACCACATCAAAGGCAAAATAAGCCAGAACACCTGCCGCCAGAAGCAAGATCATCCCGCCCAGTACATACCCTTGATTACCCGTTGCCAGATAAAGAAGCGCCAAAAAGAGGATAAAAAACAGCGCGGCCGCGCCCAAATCCCTCTGCCATACCAGCAAAATAAGACAAAACCCCCACATCAATAACAAAGGTCCCAGGTAAGCTAACCGCCACCACCAATTACGTGGCTCCCCTGCCTCAAACTGCTTCTCTCGTTCGTGAAAATAACTGGCCAGGAATACAACTAACAGCAATTTCAACAACTCCGAAGGTTGGAAAAAGACCTGGCTAACAAAGGGCAATGATAACCAATAGCGAGCAATCGGCAGGCCCGAAGGGTTCACACCTGCGGCAATGGTAGCCAAAAGCAAAAGCAGGCCCAGGGTAAGCCAGGTATAACGGTAACGGCGCAACCAGCGTAAATTTCGGGGCACAATGGCGATAACCAGGAACGCGGCCGCGCTCAATGCCAGCCATAACGTTTGTCGCCACATAAAATTGGGGGCCAACCGCTCTTGTAACAACATCCCCCACCCCGTGAGCAACGCCACCAGCGGCAATAAAAAGGGGTCACGAAAAGGGCGATAGCGGTTGAGGAGAAAATGAGTCAGGGCCATCAGCCCCAACCAGATGAGCGGCACCGCCAGATGACGGAGTAATATTTGCCCGGCCAACACCAGACTGAGCGTAATGGCATTGAGAAAAACAAATGTGGCCGCCAGGAGCAACAAGAAAAACTCACGGCGGCCACCCGGTTCCTGATAATAGATCATGGGAAATATTTACCCACCAGCGGCTGTAAATCACGCAGAATGGTGGGTGAAATCTTACTGCGATCCGTAATGATCGCATCCTTAAGTGCCTGATGAGCCGGGAAATCACCGGCCCATTCGTCCATTTTTTCGACCAGATAACGAATAGCCCGTTGCGCCAGAGCCGTATTACGTTGCAACGTCCGTATGACCATCTCCACCGAAACTGGCCCTTCTGTTTCATGCCACACATCATAATCGGTAACGTGTGCCATACAGGCATAAGCCATTTCGGCTTCCAGTGCCAGGAACGCTTCTGGGCTGGTAGTCATACCGATGATACTCATACCCCATTGCCGAAAAAGGGTAGATTCGGCAATAGTGCTGAAACGTGGCCCCTCCACGGTGATAAAAGTCCCACCTTCATGGACAGTTCCCCCTGCCTGACGCACCGCCTGAGATACGGCCTGGTTCATTTCCGGGGAAAAGGGATGGGCTACGCCTACATGGGCTACCAACCCATTACCAAAAAAGGTGCGGCCGCGAATTCCCTTCGTAAAATCAAATAATTGATCCGGCATTACCACATGGCCGGGCGCATAATCCTCACGCAGAGAGCCACAGGCGCTCACCGCCACGACATATTTCACCCCCAACGTTTTAAGGGCATAAATATTGGCTCGATAAGGCAATTCAGAAGGGCTATGCCCATGGCCACGGCCATGGCGGGGCAAAAAAGCCACCTTTCGCCCTAATAAAGTCCCGGTAATAATCGCATCAGAGGGGTCGCCAAACGGAGTACGTACCCGCACTTCTTTCACCGCCTGCAATTCCGGTATGTTATAAAGTCCACTTCCTCCAATAATAGCCAGTTCAATTTGACTCATGCGTGCTCCGTTGATTCTCTCGTTACATCCCCAACCTGCCAATTTGAAGGATTACGGCAAACCTTCAGTACTTTAGGACTTACGGAGTTGCTCAAGCCGGTCTCACTTCGGCCTTACCCAGTGCAAACCTGACCGTCCTCGGTGTGGCTCGGTAAGAACACCAGCCACAGCGCCTAAGTCCTAACTTTTTATGTAAGCGTTCAGTTGAGTTACTTCAACGGATTAAGAATTTGAGTTTAGAGTTCAGAGCGAGAGCTAGAGGGTTTTCCAGAGTAACTCCCTCTAGCTCTATCCTCTACCTCTAAACTCAAGTAAGAAATAAACGGATTTTCCCGAGGTCGTCTTTAATCCGTTCCTTTCTAAATCCGCTGAAGTAACCCAAAATGGCCTAAAATCGTCTCTGGACTGAACGGTTACCTTTTTATTCGGCCCCTTCACGTTTTTGGCGTCGGTCCAATAATTTCTTTAAATCATTCAGTTGTTGGGTAGCGCTGGTTAATTCCTTCTGCAAATAGCGAATCTGCGCGGCCGCAAGTTGGCGCACCTTTTTCAACTCATCCGATTGTTTGCCACTGGCATCACGCAAACGCATAAGTTCCACATCTCGTTCAATTAACTCTGCTCGCGCCTCAGCCAGCGTATTCCGTTGCCGGTCTATTTCTTCCAAATATTTGTTAATCTCATGTTCACTGGCTTCCAGGCGGGCCAGTTGCTGACGAATATGACTCCGGTTAGCCGCGATTTCCTCGGCTACCTCGGTCTGTGTTTTCTGAATACGTGCGGCCGCATCCTGTTCGATGCTAGTAATCAGGTCTTGCGTCTCGCGGATAGTCCGTTCCACCAATGCGGCCGCGTTCTGTTGCCCCAGTTCCAAATCGGCCTGCATCTGCTTTAGCCGCAACTCATTTGTATGCATGAGCGCCACTGTCTGACTGACAGTCGTCTTCCATTTTTCGGCCTGATGCTTCTGCTCATCCAGCATACTCTGCAATTGTTGCATGGCCTTCTTCTGCTGGGCTACCTTTTGCCGCGTCTCTTCTAGCTCCAATCGGGAGGCCTTCAGTGAGGCTTTTGACCAGAGGAGCTGATCCTGTAGCTCCTGATTATCCTGATGCGCCAGACTCAATTCACTTTCTAATGTCGCAATACGGCTATTACTTAAATCCAGGTGCTTCTGGGCTTCTTCTACACTCTGCGGAATGATAGTGAGTTGGGTCTGGAGTTGCTCTTGCTCATGGCGAATCTGTTCTAACTGGGCGTGGGCCCGGTCTAACTCGGTGGTTTGATGAGCTAATGTATGCTGTGCGGCCGCGAACTCCGCCCGTGCCAGGGCCAGTTCCTGTTCTATCTCACGCAACTCCGTCGCCTTATCCTGCCAGGCCCGCTCTACTTTTTCCTTTTGCCCACGGTACAGTTCTACTACCTGAGCATTTTCCACAAGTCGCAGGCGCATTGCCTCCAGTTCTTCATCTAGCTTCTTCGCCCGTATTTCCGTTACTTCCGCTAATTCCTGCCAGCGTACCAGAGATTCCTGTTGCTCAGCCGTACGTTGCAAACTGGCAGACATCGCCCCTTCCAAATTTTCAATACGCTGATTTAATTGATCAATTTGTTGGTGGGCGCGAGTCAGCGCCTCACTCAATTCCGCATTATCCAACGTCAAGCGGCGAATCTCCACCACCGATTGCTGACGTTCCTGCTCCAGTTGATTCACCCGTAGATCTTTAGTCGCAATAACCTGATGCAGTTGGTTAATCACCGTCTCCCGTTCCACCAGAGTGGCATCGCGTTTCACCAGAGTAGTGGTTACATCATCCAGCTCTTTCTTGTAAGAGGTGGCTTCTTTGCGGTACCGGATCACTTCCTGGCGCAAAGTCGTCAACTCATTAATTTGATCACCCACCCGCTCGCGGATTCGGTCAGTAAAATTCTGCTCCAAATTCATCCGGGCCACCAGAGCATCGGCCGTTGTCACCTGCAAATAACGCAAAGTGGCCGTTTGTCCAGGCGACCCCATCCCCTCACTTTGCATCGCGGCCAACAGGCTTTTATCCTCAATACCCGCCAACACCTCACCAAAATTACTGACCCCCCCCGCCTCCAACAAGGTTTTTTCCCGGTTCAGCAAGGCCGTGACCGTTGCCGATTCTATGGTATTGAGCCAACCATGTACCGTACCCCCTTCTTCAATACGACACCGCAAGGCAAAAACATCTCCCCAGATTTGTCCCTCACGATGCACCACGAGTTCCTCTGCCACCACCGCACCTACCACCAGGCCCGCCACCGCAACTTCAGGCGCATAAATATCTCCAGCAACCGTACCGGCAGTAGAAATATGGACAGATTTTTCCGCGCGGATTTCGCCTATATGATTGGTAGATATTTTAATAGCCCGGCTATCACGGCGAAACAAAGCCCCAAAACGGCCTCTTAAAGTAGAGTCTGCCGATTCTTGAATACTCATATCAGTTGGTTTACTTAAGTGAACAGAAAAAATTTTGGCTCTTTAGGCAAGCGTTCAGTTCCTTGAGAAAATGAACCTTCCGAGGGTTTCTGTGTAGATATTGACCAGTAGTACAACCCTACGGAAGGCTGAACGGTTACCTCTTTAGTACCAATGAGCCATCTTCTTGTGCTGTGAGCAAGAAGATTAGCCATGAATTTCACATACTGACACGAATTTTTATTTTTCCTTCGTGCTAATTCGTTTAATTCGCGGCAAAAGCCTCTTTGGTTCTGGCTGGCCCAGATTAGGGATCTTTAGGAAAGAAAGCGATAAATGGACTGAAGAAAATTATGCCTGAAGTTTCATCATCCCAATCCCACGAAATCCTAAAGGCGACCATCTATCAAGGGTATGACCGTCAATTATGCCCCATGCAGGCTTTTTGTGCAGGTAAATTTCCATGCATTTTCTCTTCATGCGCGGTAGGAACTGTGTTCTCCCTCTTCTGCTAACCCAACCCCCAGGCAAAATGCGCTTACCGGTAGCTCAAACCTCCATTACTGAGGGTTTGCTCAAGGTTAAGTGGGGTGGCGCGGACAGGAGACCAGCCACAGCAAATCGGGAAGTTGTTTTGGAACAATTACTTAGACAATGGTGAGGCTGAGGTCAGGATGGCTGTCCGCCGCCGCAATAGCGTCATCAAACCACTGGCTCCCCACCATATAAGCACAAAGACGGTGATATATACCCTCTGCCCAATAACGAAGGTGGTAATTTCGGCTTCCGGACGGGAGGCCAGGGCCAGCAAGGCCGCCCAACTTACATCAGAGATGCCCAACCCGCCTGGAGCCACTGCCAATACCAGGCTGATCTGGTTAAGCGGGAAACTGGCCCCATATAACAGCCAGGGGTGAGGCAAGTCTAATGAACGGGCAATGAGAAAAAAGCTGGTGGCCACAACGAGGCTATGCAAAACGGTGAGGACAAAGGCATAGAGTCCGGCTGTTTCCGTGGGTAAAAGGGCGCCGCCCGATTCTTCGCCTGAGCGAAATAGGCGACCGATCTTAGGCAGTTTGCCGAGTCCATCTACTACTCGGCGCAAAATTCCCTGGTGAATGCTCCACCACAAAACAGCGGCCGCAATCAGTGTCAGGCTTATAGCCAGGAAGAGGAATTGACTGGATGTGAGTTCGCCCCGTAAATAAAATACGCCAGGAATACCAATGAGGGTGAGGTAGCCTAGATCGTAGGCTTTATCTACAAAAACAATCCAGACGGCCCGTACCAGGGGAACACCCAGGGCTTTGAGGGCCACCGATTTGACGCCAAAGATACTGACACCTCGGGGTAGAATGAGACTCATTCCGCGTGAAGTCATTGTTACCTGAAAATAATCACGCCAGTCAGCAGGGGTGGGGCCGTTGATGGCTCGAGTCAGTTGTTGCAGACGAAAACCCAGGATGAGTTGGGAAAAGCCACTGAGCAAAAACGCGGCCGCGACCAGCCGTATATCTCCAGCCATCACCTCACGCCAGGGTTGCTCCCCGCCTAACCAGACAATCAAAATAAACAGAATAACACTCACCACCTGGAGCAACAGATTCAGCCACCGTTTCATCCATTACCTCCAGGGGTAGACTTGGGCCAACCGGGAACTGCAACCAGGTCCACAAACGAGATACAAACGTGCATCATAGAGGATTCCTTTTTATGGTTGTATAGGTCATCCCCGCCAATACCGCCAGGGAAAGAAAGGGCAAAGGCAAAAACATAAGGGGGTTTTCATAAGAGTTATCAATGGTTTTGAGGAAGAGAACCCAGAGAATGACCAGGAATGCGGCCGCAACCAGCCACATTACCTTACCCCAGCGTTGCCACGCCGCCCACCACCAGGCAAACAAAGGAATAAACAACATAACCTGATTCGTCGTTCCGGTTTGAAATGGTAAGAGCAAACCTACGGCTATTGTCCAGTAAGTAGCCAGCTCAAACGTGTTCTCATCAGCACGCCTACCCCACCACCAGGCCCAAAACATCGCCCCCAGCAACAGAACGGTCAGGCCCACCCGAATAAACGTTGCTCCCTCCGGCCAGATGCTTTCCGACAATAATTCAAGGGGGTTGCGGCCGCTGGCTACTTCAGCATAACGGCTTAAATCGGCGACAAACGCCAGCGGCCACCGGGGAAATAAAAGTAATGACCCCAGTAACACCCCTCCCCCCATGCCCAACAACCCGGCCAGAAAACGCCACCGCTTTTGCCCAATTGCCCATAACACCAGCCAGGGGCCTAAAAAAATAACCATTTGCGGCTTAATGGTAGTCAGAGCCAGGCAAATCCCGGCCCAACCATCCGCTCGTCGGTGCAAGAAAAGCATCGTGAGGGCCAAAAGCAAGGTGACATGCACCGTAAACTGTCCCAAAAAGAAGGAGCGTGTAATGGGATAAAACAACAAGGTAGCAAACAAAAGCGCGGCCGCGGCCAATGGTGAAGGTCGCCACTCCCAACGCCACAACACCACCACCAACAAAGCAATCGCCATCCACTGAATCGTCACCATCCAGATGGCCTGCGCCCAGGGGTAAGAAACAAAAACTAACGGCCAAAAGGTAACAATGACATGCAAAGGAAAAGCAAAACTAAAACTATTCGTCCGACGCTGTAAAGGATCCAGAACCGCCTCGATTTCCTTCGTTACTTCCAGACTATAAGGATCACGCCCCTCAAGAATAAAAGCTTTTGCTCCCGCCCACCGGGGATAAAAATCATTTCCCCCAGGCAAAATAGTCGTGTAATAACGATAAACAAAAAAGCATTCGACAACAAACAAAAATGCAATCACCAGCCCAACGATCAGCCCATGCGTCCATTTCATCTATAACCTCATTATGATTGGGAATAATGTCAGGGTAACGGGGAGAGGATAGGGGTGCGGTAATCGGTTACTCTCTGTACGTCTGGCTTTTGTGGCCTCTGGTAAACCCTGCTCAACGTAATAAATCACATTGTCCCTCTGCGACCCCCTCCAGGCAATAGCCTTCCAGTTCTGCCCGCGATTCTCAGTTTAAACGGGATCTTTGAGAATTCTGGGGGTTGACACCAGATGTACGGGCTGGCCTTGTGCCTGTCCCACACGGGGCAACCACAAGAGTTGCCCGTACCCCGCGACATCCCGAAAACCCTTTTTGAGATTTAATAAATTAATACCGGTATCGAGTTTTCCCCACCCCTAACCCCGCTCCCAGGGGCGGGGAACTTTTTCTCAGGTCATTTTTTGCAAGCGTCCGCCTGCGAAAAATGAGATGAATGGGGTTTCCCCTGCCCCTTCCCAGTGGGATCGCAGAGGGATGAAGCTTTCGCTATGCCTGTATTATTTTGGAAAAATTCAAAAAGGGTAACGTTCCGTTAGTTTAGTACATCAGGGCGGATCATTTGTCACCGGATCCCCCCTAACCCCGCCCCAGGGGCGAGGAACTTTCTCATGTGCCGGAAATCGCAGGAGAATGGGCGAATCAACTCATTACCCGATTAATCATTTAATCAGCAATGACCACCGGACGGGATAACTGAACGTTTACACGCTTCCCTCAAAACTCAACAATTCCTAAGGAGTTTTATCGCCGGATTGAAGGAATTTTTTAAGAATGGTACACTGGATACATGCGAAAGCGTTTCCAGGGTGGGTTTCTTCTCTTTTTTATGCTCAATCTAATCATCTTTATGACCTTGCGCCCTGCGCTGGCTATATTTGATGAACCCTTACCCCTGTATGCCCGCTTTAACCAGATCAGTGGCCCCTTGCAACTCGATGTTGTCTTTGATCCTCCCATAATTGGGGCGGCCGATTCCCTGGTTGCTACTCTCACCCTTACAAATCAAACACCAGACGCGGCCGCACCCACTATAGATATCCTCATCCCGGCCACTGTCACCCTGGACACCAGCCAATTACCCATCGGCCTCAGCCTTAATGCTCAGGCCAACCATCTCATCTGGCTCCCCGTTCTCACCGGCCAGGGCGACAAAGAACAAATCACCCTCCATCTAAAAGCCACCTTCGCCGATATTCAACACCCTGAACAAAATCTGGTCATCACCTTACAAAGCGAAAGTAGCTCGCAAACACTTAACGCGCCCTTCTGGTTGGGCGTCCCCCCACAGGTCAGCCTACCCCAACCGGCACAAGTAGCCGTAGGGCAACCCGTCGCCCTCCAGGCTGTTACCAGTGGGCCAGGCCCATTTTCCCAAACCTGGGATTTGGGTGATGGTCGTACCGTTCACGCTCAAAACCCAAACGTAGTTTACTCTCTGGCAGGCACTTACCAGGTGACAGTACAAGTTGCGAATCCCCTCGCGGCCGCGGCCGCGACCACCACCGTACACGTCGTCGCCGAACCATCCGCCCAATTCTCTACCGATGATACCACCCCTGGTGTAAACCAAAACATCCAATTCATCAACGCCAGTGGAGGAGCCGGTCCCCTGGCTTTTACCTGGGACTTTGGCGACAACATCACCAGCACCGCTATTGCCCCCATCCACGCCTACAACCAACCCGGCACCTATCTGGTCCATCTTCAAGCAGAAAACACGTTTGGTCTGGCTGAAACCAGCTTCTCTCTCACCGTAGGGTCCCCCCCCGTCGCCGATTTCGTCATCAATGAGACCGCCACCACCGGTTCTCCCGTCACCGCCCAGGCATTTACCGATTCCACCGCATCCCTTGTCACCTGGGATATGGGTGATGGATACACCACCCAAGGTTTAACCATCAGCCACACCTATGCCACCAGCGGCAATTATTGGGTTGTCATGAGTGCCCAAAACGATTTTGGCACCACACAAATAGGTCGTTGGGTCGCGGTAACCGCTGGTCCCAGCACCCTCTATTTGCCCCTGTTGAGTACTGCCAATCTTACATCCACCCTCTATTTCAGCCCTACCGATACAGCTCTCATCACCACCGACATCCTGCCTGATGAAGTCGCCATTATCACCCAGGAAGCCCCACCCAGTGACATCGGCATCACCCCCGCCGAACAGTTACTCTGGTACATCAATGAAGCTCGTCGTTTACACAATTTACCCCCCCTCACCTACAATTATGAATTAACCGTAGCCGCGCAACGTCACAGTGATGACATGGGGCGATATGGCTACACCGGTCACACTGGCTCCGATGGTACTCGCCCAGAACAACGGCAACAAGATGCTGGTTATCAAGGCACTTACGCCGGTGAAGTAACTTATTGGGGTTATGATCAGGTTTCCGCAGTTGTTGAATTTTGGGTCAATAGCCCGGCACATCGTAATCTCATTCTCAGTACCCTGCCCACTGATGTCGGTGTAAGCTATACCTATAATCCGTATGCGCCCAGCGTCTGGTACTGGGTTGCCGAATTTGGTCTTACCCAGCCTGTGATTCCCCCCACCACTACTATGAGGCTCAAACTTGAACCACAGCACGCTGATCTCCCCCGCCACCTTGAAAGACTCATTGGCCAATCCTGATTGGGTTATTATAGATTGCCGTTTTAACCTGAGTGGTGATACCAGTGCCGGTCAACAGGCTTACCAGGAAAAACACATACCCGGAGCCGTGTATGCCCATCTCGACACCGATCTCAGTAACCCACCAACCACTGACTATGGTCGTCATCCACTTCCCCCCGCCGAAAAACTGTGCGCCACCTTTGGCCGCCTGGGCATTGATGCTCATAAGCAAGTGATTGTTTATGATGATGCCCGTGGTGCTTTTGCCGCCCGGCTGTGGTGGTTATTACGCTATATGGGCCATGAAGCGGTTGCCCTGTTAGATGGGGGGTGGACGGCCTGGGTAGAGGCCGGATATCCTATCAGCTCAGGTGAAGAACAAAATAGGCCTTGCCCGTTTAGTGGTATCCCCCATCACGAGTGGCTTGTGCGGCTGGATGAACTACCTACCCAGGCTTTACTGGTAGACTCCCGCGATCCGGCGCGTTACCGGGGGGAAATAGAGCCACTTGATCCCCGTGCAGGTCACATTCCGGGGGCCACAAACTATTTTTACGGCAATAATCTAGATAGCCGAGGACGTTTTCTGGTACCAGAACAGCTACAACAACAATTGTTAGAGGTGATAGGGGCAACGCGGCCGCAAGAAGTCGTCTTTTACTGTGGCTCTGGTGTTACCGCCTGTCTGAACCTCTTAGCCATGAAATATGCTGGTTTACCCGAAGGCAAACTCTACGCTGGTTCCTGGAGTGAATGGTGTGCTGATCCCACCCGCCCCATTGCCATAGGTGACGAACCCGCCATCTGAGGCAATTCACTTCCTTATCTATAGCCACACCCCACAAATTCCGAAAGAACCATAAGTTCCACCCAGACTTGACCGGTTCAGAAAACCGGTCAAGTCTGAAATGAATTTTAGGCTTTTGGGGAATTCAGGGGAGTGACACCATATGTACGGGCTGGCCTTGTGCCTGCCCAGTGTGGGGCAACCACAAAGGTTGCCCGTACCCCACGAAACCCCAAAGAACTTATTTTCTTCCTCTCAACCGAAATGAAACACATCCTTTGGCAAATCGCCTTACACACTGTTAAGCACAGTTTAACGACTTTTGAACCATGCCCAATAACGGAATAGCCCTTAAGTGAGATTGTAGGCGTCTTGACGTATCCCTTACAATAACCTTCTAGGAGACAGTGCCCGTTTTCTCCATGTGCCGGGGTCCGGGTTGTTTTATGGGGGCCAGTCAATTCTCACTTTCCATGAGCTTTCAGGTTCTGCCTGACCCGAGAAGGATTTTGCATGCGTTTAGCTATTCTTGCTGATATCCATAGCAACATTATTGCCCTGGAGAAAGTATTACACGCCATTCAACGTGAAAAGGTAGACCAGATTGTATGCCTGGGCGATGTGGTCAATATCGGCCCGCGGCCGCGTGAAGTCATCGAGCAGTTACGCCAACTAAACTGCCTCACCATCCTCGGCAATCACGACGAGTGGATCCTCAAACCAGACTATCACAGCCGCAAAGACACAATTGATGAAATCGTAGACATCTACCACTGGACAGCCCAACAACTTAGCCCCGACGACAAACAATATCTCCACACCTTCAAAAACACAGCCTACATCGATCTGGCGCCACAGACCAATATCCTTTTTTTTCATGGCTCCCCCCGTTCCAACAAAGACCTCATCCTGGCCGAGACACCCGACCATGTTCTAGATACAATGTTTCAGGAATGCCGCGCCTCTTTGCTCATTGGGGGTCACTCCCACATCCAACTCATGCGCTACTATCGGGGAATGCGCTTGATCAATCCCGGTAGCGTAGGACTCTCCTTCACCTACCATCCCACTTTTGGCTACAGCCCATGGGCCGAATTTGCCCTGGTAACCTGGCATCGCGGCCGCATCCATCTCGATTTAAACCGTATCCCCCTAAATGTTGATACACTCACCCAAGATGCCCTCCACAGCGATATGCCCCATGCCTCCTGGTGGGCCAACTCCTGGCTACGAAAACCCTGACTCCGGCAAACTCCTGCCCCTTTCTTGCAACCCACAGAAAGCATTTGCGTATTAGAGGTGAATTCAGTCACAATACACTTTGTTCCACAGTGTAAGCATTCCTTAGACTGAGATATATTTAGGCTCTAACAAAACATCGCCTGACAACATTTGGAGGTATAACAGAACAATGGCAAGCGTAAAAGTCATCATCTATGACCCAACTGGCTCTAAGAAAACCCCGGTGGAATTACCCGCCGATGTCCCTATGCGCCGTCTTATCCCCGCCCTGGTGACCAAAATGGGTCTGCCCAACAACCAGGGAGCCAACCCCATCACCTATCGTTTGGATCATCGCACCTCGGGCAAACGTCTGGCCGACGATGAATCTTTACAAGATGCCGGGGTAAAAGAAGATGATATTCTGAGTCTGTTCCCTGAAGTAACCGCCGGTCGTTCTTAAAACGATGGTTTAAATTTCTCTGAGTTCCCCAGAGTTCCCACAAGTTCCGCACCCCAATCGGAACTTAGAGGAACTCTAGGAACTTGGTTATTGAGGCAGTCAAATGACCTTCGATATTCGTGAAACCCGTTTGCGCAATGATTACAAGCGCGTGCGGGAATTGGTTGAGCGGAGTGAACTCATTCATATTCTAACGACCGATGGGGAGCCGCCGGAACGGTATCATATTCGTTTCACCTGTCGGGGTTTGGAAAACATCAATGGTGAAAAACCGGTTTTCCGTGATGTGCATGAGGTCAGCATCTATTTACATGCTGAATACCCACTCAAACAACCCCAAATGAAATGGCTCACGCCCATCTTTCACCCCAACATCCATATTACGGGGGCGGTGTGTATTGGGGCGTGGTGGCCCGCCAAAACCCTTGATGAGTTACTCCTGACCCTGGGTGAAATGGTGCAGTATAAAAACCTTGGCCCCAAGGATCCCATGAACTCAAAAGCGGCCGCCTGGGCCTTGCGCCATAAACACCTCTTCCCCATTGACAATCGCAGTCTCAAAGGTCCATCTCTGATCGATCAGATTGTACTTGGGGCCACTGAGGAACCCGATGACCTCGGTATCAACATCCTCTGAATCTACGACCCCTTCCCGCCAGCAATCATCTCCTTCCCCTTCCGCCCAAGAGTGGCTGGCAAATTGTTTGTTGCATGGCCAGCAACCGCAACCCTACCAGGTTGGTATCATTATCAGCCAGGAGGCTTTGCGCCAGATTGATAGCCATTGCCGCAGTGATTTACACCGCGAATTAGGGGGAGTGTTATTGGGTAAGGCCTTTCAGCGGCAAGGGCAACAATGGGTCGCCATCGCGGCCGCATTGCCCGCCTTCAGTGATCAACATGGCCCCATTCATTTCACCTTTACCGCCGATGCCTGGGCCAGGATCAACCGAGACCGAGAGAGCCAACACCCCCAACTTTCTATCGTGGGCTGGTTTCATACCCACCCCGACCTGGGCGTGTTTTACTCCGCCGATGATGTGGTGGTACACACCGTCGCATTTCGGGAATTATGGCATATTGGTCTGGTAGTAGATCCGGTACGCCAGGAAGCCTGCTTCTTTGGCTGGGATCAAAAAGAGTTATTAGATGGCCTGGAACGGGCTATTTTGCCGATGGAAGGGTATTACGAACGCACCGATGAACAACCCACCCCGGCTGTAACCTGGCAGATGGGGCGCGATCGGGCCTGGAATCAGACAGAACGTTCACGTACAGCGCGGCCGCGAGCCACCCTCAGCGGCGTGACAATAGCCGATGACCTGGACTCGGCCTCAGAGAGTTTCTATGCTCCCACCAACCCCTGGCCCACCCTTTCCTCAGGTATGGCCGTCAGTATAGGGCTGGTAGGGTTATTCGTAACCTTATGTCTGTTGCTGATCGTTATTCTACCTCTGGAACGACGGGCCGGAGCACTGGAAAATGTTGTTCTGACCCTGGCGGAGACTGCCCTGAATGAAGCAAATGCTACCGGCGCGGCCGCGTGCCCTGATGCCCGTTTACGCCTGATTACACCCCAGGCAGGAACCACCGTCAACGCCGCAGAACTTACCATTATTGGTACCGCCCAGTACGCGGCCGCAAATCGTTATTCCCTGGCAGTACGGCCAGCTACCAGCGAAAATTGGACAACCATTACCACCTTCCGCCGTGACCAATCACTGGCGGAACTGGGTCGGCTCGACACCACAACCCTCATCCCTGGCATCTACCAGCTTCAACTGGCGGCCCAGGACAAGGCAGGCACCACCCTCGGTCAAACCTGTATCATCTCATTTGTGCTGGAATGAGGCATAAAGTATATCGGGAAAAATTTCCGCCTGAAGGTACAAACGTTCCCTCTACACCAACTACACCAAAGTCGAGTACACAAGAACTATGACAACCCCAACGCCCTATCTCACCGCTTTAATCACCCTTAACCTGCCCGGCACCCATCAGGCCACCCAGGTAACGGTAAAACTATTGCCTGCCGATATGGTAGACACCACCCACGGCCGCAAACAACTCGGCGATTGCACGCTGTCAGAATTGGCCCAATATGCGGATCAATTGGAACAAACAGTGCAGGCGGATTATGCCAACATCCGTCTGCGGGAACTAACCGAACAACCCGACCACCAGATACATATTGCCTTGCTTGACAAAGGGCAACCGGACACGACCCTGCCGATGGCCGCCGGATTGGCCTACATGGTAGCCGACTCTACCACCATAGCCACAGAAACCCCTGCGGCCGCGGCCGAAACCCTCGTCCCCATTGAAGAAATCCCCACCCCAGATAACCTGCCCGCCGAACCCGACCAGACTGATGCCCACGAAGACAACGAACCCGCCATTCATGTCGCTGAACCAGAATCCGTATTTGAAGAACGTGAGGCAGGCACCCCCCCCACCGGTACCGTCGCTGGTCTTAGCGAAAAACAAAAAATGCGCATCGCGGGCCTGCGTCGTCCCATCCATCATCCCACCTGGGCCGCCGTAGATATTCTCATCAACGAAAATGCCTTTCGCGACTCGCAGGCCCACGCCCTTTCCAGTATGGATCGTGAAGTAGCCGGTGTACTTGTAGGCCCCCCCCCAGAAAAACAACCCGATGGGCGCTACGTTGTTCACATCACCGATACCATCATCGCCAAACATACCCGTATGCATGGAGCCAGTGTCACCTACACACCAGAAAGTTGGCGTTACCTCAACGACAAATTATACGAAATGTACCCTGATGACAGTGCCGTGATGGTAGGCTGGTATCATACCCACCCCGGTTTTGGCATCTTCCTCTCAGGAATGGATTTATTCATCCACCAGAACTTCTTCACCCAGGTCTGGCATGTCGCTCTCGTCTTGGATCCGGTCGCCCGCACCAGCGGCTTCTTCTGCTGGGATCGGCCCAAAACACGAGTAGATCGTTATGATTTCCCCTGGCCTTACTGGGCACACAAGGGCTGGTAATCGGTCATTTTTTGGCGTATCATGTCTTATACTGGCCTAAATTTTTACCCACACGGATTAAAATAACTCATATATCTGCGGTGGCCTGTCTCCTGAAGACGCTACGTTTGATAAATAAGTTATTTAATTTCCATTCCTTATCACGTCATTATGACCGATGAAATAGAAGCTCCTGCAATCAATATAACTCTGGACGATATTACCGAGGCTAACATGCTCAGCCTCCATTGTCCTATCTGTGCCGGGCCGGTAGAAAATTATGTCACCGAACCGGCGCTCCAGCCGGTTGTCTGCGGCCAATGTGGCACGCTTTATCACAAAATTTGCTGGGAACAGAAAGGGGGCAAATGTGCGGTTCTCGGTTGTGAACATACCCAATATCGCCCCTTTGGCACGCCCCCAGACCCAGTCCTGGTTATTCGGGATCGTGACCTGCCGCGTGATGTCCGTCCTACAAGCAACGGCGTCAGCCCGGCTACCAAACAGCTAAAAGATGAGCAACGTCGCGCCTACCAGGAAATACAACAGCGTGGCTTATGGTCTCTCTTTTGGGACTGGCTTCTGCGAGCCATCAAAATTCGTACTTGACCAGGTTATGTGGTCTATCAAAACGTAACCGTTCAGCCTTCCGAAGGTTTGTACCACGGGTCAACACCTTTGCAAAAACCTTCGGAAGGCTCTTTTTCTCAGGGAACTAAACCCTTACATCAAAACTCACCAGATGATCAATGAAGGCTAAACGGTAAAGGCCAAACTGGCTCACTGTTCGCTTTTTATTTTTCACTGTTCACTTCCATTCATGCCCCGCCTGCGTCCCATCACGATTGACAAAAGCAACCCGTTTTTAGGTGAAACCTGCGCGTTGTGTCAACACCCTTTCGCCCCGGGTGAGGAAATTGTCATTTGTCCGGATGATGCCACACGCCATCACACCCACTGCTGGCAGGCCAATAACAACCATTGCACGGCTCTGGGTTGCACCGGCCAGGGGGTGATTGTGGGTATGCCGGGGCCGCGACCATCGCCATCTCAGCCTCGTGTTGTTACCCCAGAGAGCAAAGTCCGCACCTTACCGTCCACCACCTTTCACCTGGCCCAGAGTTGCCTGCTCCTCACTATCGCCCTCGCTATTTTAGTTTTTGCTTTTAGCTGTTTTGGCCTGTGGGCCATTGCGGATTATGTAATGATGGAAGTACTCCATTGGCAATACCGTCCCCTTTTTGATCTCATCTTCCCCCTTCTTCCCCTGTTCTAAACAGCATTACCGGGTAAAATGACACACGAAAAAGCAACGAGGCAACACAAGGATGCGCCGATTCTCTCGTCCTTCGCCACGTCGTATTGTATTTTCAAAATAGGGACTGCTTTTTTATCCGTCTTTCCCCCTATCCTTGTTCCCAGTATCAGAGGTTATTTTCGCAGGGGTTATCCATGAACCTGCGGCCGCACTAAGGGTTCGCTCGTAAACAACTTTGGAGTTTGCTGTGGCCGGTCTCCTGACCGCGCCACCCAACTTAATTCCAAGTGAACCCTAAGGAACTATTTAAGAATAACTTCCCTTTTTGCTGTAGTCGGTCGCCTGACCGCCCCACCCGAGTTATTTTTAGACACCCACTAAGAGGAAGGAAAATTTGTAGGACAATTTGGTAAATTGTCCACTAGGCGATTTTACCAAATTACCAAATCGCCCTACATTTTCGCAGGAGTTCCCCATGTGCCTTTGGCACACCAAGAGGGATGAAAATTTGTAGGACGATTTACAAAATCGCCCTACATTTTCGTAGGAGTTTGGGTCCATGTTGGCAATAATGGGTTATGATGGCACTGTAGTCACATCTTTGCAGGGAACCGAGGTACAGGGTTGGTTACAGCAGGCCGGAGCACGCATCTGGATAAACCTGGAGCACCCCACCAAAGCGGAAGAGCAGGAAGTGAGAACGTTTTTGACGTGGCCGCCGCTGAATGGGGCAGGATGGTCGCCCGCGGCCGCGTACCTGCACCCTACACCCCGCTTCATTACCGGCTACATTCCTCTGCCCCCCCACAATAGCCTGATTTTTTGCCTGGGACCCCAATTCTTGTATACCCAACAGCAAGACGAGTTGCGGCCGCTTTCCCTCCTTTGGCACACCTACCAACAAGAACTAAAACGTTGGCCTTATGGGCTAGATTACCTGCTCTATCAACTGCTAGACCAACTGGCAACAACCTCTCTGGCGACACTAGAAACCTACCGGGCAGAACTAACCCAACCACCCCCCCACACTACCCCTTTGCCCCTAACCCATCGGGCGCACCATCTAGCCAGTTTAAACTATGAACTCCAGCAATGGCACAGCCTGAGCGGGCAACTGGCCGTTTTAACCCATGAGTTACTAGACGCCAACACCAACTATCATTGCCGCGAACTACAACGCCGTATCGCCGCCCAAAAAGAAGAAGTGATTCTTCTCCAAAATTGGATCACCATCCATCAACAAGAAGCGCAAACACACCAAACGCAACAAACACAGCGCTGGTTACACCTTATCGTCTGGCTGTTAGTGGCCTGGATACTCATCTATCTCATTATGACAGTTCTGTTATCCTTATAAGACCAGTACCCACACTTCATAACCCATGTTTACAACCGACGAACTCATCTGCACCTGTATCAGCCGCCAGATTGAAAATGGTGAAATGGTCGCCCAAGGAATTGCCACCCCCCTGGTGGCCGCTGGTTATCTCCTGGCAAAGCTAACCCATGCCCCTGACCTGATATTTGTTTCGGCGATAGGGCAGGCGTATTGTCAGGAGTGGGCACCCCTGGGTATTGCCAGCATCGAAAAATTATGGCTACAGCAAGGGTTGATGAGTTTTGGTTTTGTCCGGGGAGCGTGTGATTTTTTACCCCGTTTTGGCCCCAAGGAGTTTTTCCGCCCTGGTCAGGTAGATGCTTACGGTAACTTTAATAATGTGTTTATGGGGGGAACGTATACGCGGCCGCGCCTCCGCCTGCCTGGTTCTGGGGGTATTGCCGATGTCACGGTCTTTGAAGAAAAAGTCTATCTGTATGTGCCCCGTCACGGGCGGCACACCTTCGTGCCCCAACTAAATTTCTGCTCCGGGCTAGGCCATGTTCCTGACCGTCGGTGGGGACAGGGGCCACGTTATCTTGTTTCTGACTTGGGGCAATTTGATTTTGAGCCGGAACGCGGCCGCATGCGTATTCTCACCCTACATCCCGGCGTTACCCTGGCCCGTGTTCAGGCCAAAACCGGCTTCCCCCTCATCATACCCGAGCACCTGACCGAAACAGTGCCCCCGAATGCCACCGAACTACAATACCTACGCGAATTGATTGACCCATTGGGGGTACGCAAACTAGAGCTACTGAGCGGCTCTGCTCGTAAAGAAAAACTACGCGAGATTTTGCAAAAAGAAGCAACTACTGAGCCTGTTGCCTGAGTTCGTCGAAGGCAAACGGGCTTCGACAAACTCAGCCCTTGGGAGGATTAGTCGTTACAAAAAGAGGCCCACATGCTCGATTCAGCTCTTACCCTGTAGGCAAGAAAAAGGTAAAAGTGCTCCCCTGCTTCTCAATACTCTCCGCCCAGATGTACCCCTGGTGTGCTTCTACAATACGCTTCACAATGGCTAACCCCAACCCTGTCCCTTTGATATTTTCCGTCTCTTTGTTCCGCACCCGGTAAAATTCATCAAAAATGTAAGGCAAGTCCGCCTGAGGAATGCCAATACCATTGTCACGAATTGTGACTGTTACCAAAGTACGCGTCAGCGGTTCATCCGTAGGACGCGGCATAATCGGGCCAGTCGCACCAGGGGTTAGCTTCACATAAACGGAGCCATTCGCAGGAGTATATTTCACCGCATTACCGATCAAATTAACCAACACCTGTAACAAGCGGCCGCGATCTCCCTTCAAGGGTGCCCGATGAGGCATTTTCAAATCTATTTTCATCTGCTTATTTTCGATCTGCATGGCCAACGTATTGAGAGCTTCTTGAACCAGTTGCACCATGTCTAATTGTTCTACCTGATTACTGATACCCGCTTCCAATTTGCCCAGGTCTAACAAATCAGACACAAGCTGATTCATGTAATTGGCCGTATTGACAATGCGGCCGCGTAAATCCTCTTGTTGCGCGGTCAAGGGGGCCATACGGGGCAACAGGTCCGCCGACAACATAATCGTACCAATAGGATTTTTCAGGTCATGAGACACCGTATTCACAAACGTCGTCTTCATCTGCTCTAACTGTTTCAACAAAGTAATGTCATGGAAGACCGCCGCCCAGCCCACCGGTTCACCATACGCCGTTATCACCGGCATCATAGATACCTGCGCCACCCGATCACCCCCAAGAGACATTTCTCGCAGGCCCGGTTGGGAACCCGTAAACAGATCCCGCAAAAAGGAGTGCGCGGCCGCGTCCTGCCACACATTTCCCGTCAGTGCCACAGCATCCAACCCTAACATCTTCGTCACCGCCGGGTTAGCCAGAAGCACCACCCCTTGCTGATTCACCATAATAATGGCATCACGAGTGCTCTCTAGCACCGCCGCCAATGTGCTCCGCTCATCCGCCAGCGATTGATACAAACGCGCATTTTCCAGCGCACCAGAAAGACCAGCGGCTAACAAGCGAGCCATCTGCACATCTTCAGGGGTAAACGCCTGGGGCGTTGCGGCCGCAAAGTACAGCGCCCCCAACACCTCACTCCCCTGGCGCACCGGTACCACCACCGCCGACCGTAACTGAAACTGGGTCAAAACCCCTTCAATATCAATACACCCCCCTTCCCATTCACGCAAATCGTCTACAACCTGCGCCTTGTTTTTCCGCATAACCTCCCCAGCCACCCCCTCCTGGAGACCATACAGGCGAAAAGGCAGTAAACCTTCCGTTGAACCAGACAGCGTATGCAAATAATACCCTTGCTGATCCGCATCTTTCAGACACAGCGCCAAAAAATCATGCGGAACCGCCCGGTGAGCATGTTCGGCCAACACCTGAAAATGTTGTCCCGGCAACGGTGAACTGGACAACATCACCTGAATTTCTACTAACTGCGTTAAACGATCATCAAGGGAAGACATAAGCATTTTTCAGTCCGGTGTAAGCGTTCAGTCCGGTGCTCATTACCTCAATTTAACATGTAAACATTCAAACCCTTTGGAGAAGTTGAACTTTACCCTTACTACTCATACTAAACGAGAGTAACTATACACCCCCCCCGAGGGCTGAGCCTGTCGAAGCCCATCTCCGCCTTCGACAAGCGCAGGCAGAGCCGTACACGACCTGTATAGTCACAAACGAGATTCATTACAAGCACAATTCAACCGTCAACTGAACCAGAGTCTCTGCCGTAGGAATCATATCCAGCGCCCCCAATACCTGGCGGTAACGAATCACCCCTTGCCGGTCAATAATATAAACACCCTGCTCCATCGCCGTCAGCGCGTGATGTTGCAACCGACGCAGAAAATTCCGATTCATCGTATCTACCCAAGAAGCGCGAATAGTCTCTAGTTCAGCCTGTAATCCTTGGGCTAACGGGGCGGTAAAACTGATCACCGTGTTTTTTGTCGCCTCTAACACCCCGCGATCCCCCAGACCATAGACCGCATACAGCCGCTTATCAGGGTCACAAACAAACGGAAAAGGGGGTGTTTCCGGAGGGAAATAACTCTGGGCGGTGTAATGCAAATTAGGCGAAACCTGAATAATCTCTGTCTGGGTAGCCTGAACCGCCGGATAATTTCGGACCATATCATCCATGTAAGAACGGCAAAAATTACAGGTAAACCCTCGCGAAAACCATAGAATCACATTTTTTTGTTCCCGGTAATTACGCAGGGCCACCGTATGACCCTGTATTGTCGGTAACTCAAACAAAGGCGCTGGATTTCCCACATTTATGATAGGGAGGGCAGAAGGAGCAACAGGCATAGGGTAATTGTATCTGTTCGCAAGGTCATATCAACTTATATCCCTTCTATTCACTTTTTCATCACAGAACAAGCGATCTGTCTCCAGAACAGCAATTCTCAATTTAACCAACGGCTAAAACCATAAACTCCAGGAGCGCCCTCGAAAAACAACACAAGACGTAGCACAGCCTTTCAGGCTGTGCGCCCTCACCTAAAAACAAAAAACTAAAAACTTAGAACTTACGCGTTGTGGCCGGTGTCCCCACCGAGCCACACCAAGGCGGCAATTCGTAACTACTAAGCCGTTGCCTGAGCCTGTCGAAGGCAACAGGCTTAGGAATGACAAAAATAGTTCATTGTCACCAGCGGCACACCGTTGTACCATTCTGAACATGAGCGTGCTAAACCCTAACATCCCTTCGCCTGAACTATCTCGTTTGCTGACCAACGCGGCCGCGAAACGTCGCGACTACCGGTTACAATTTCTCACCCCCCAGTTACTCCTACGCGCCATCCTAGATGAGCCAACCGCGGCCGCATACCAAATCTTACAGAAGTTAGCCCAACAACGCGGCTTCAAATTAGATGAACTCCGCGGCCGCGTCGAAACCATGACCCGCCACGCCCCCGGCAAAGATGCCCAATTCACCTTCACCGATGACTTTGGTCAACCTGTGCCCCTGGCCGAAGAAATGCTCTTTGTCATAGACGAAGGCTTAACCCTGGCCAAGTCTCGCGATGAGCTCAAAGTCAGCAGTGGGCATGCCCTGGCCGCCATGTTAGACCCTCGCATCACCACCTATGGCGTTCTACAACGGCTCGGCCTCACCCAGGCCGCCGTCATCGCCAGCCTGGCCGCCGTCGCGGAAACAGGCGCACCAGTCATCTTTGACTTCATCAGCGAAGCCAAAGCTGGCAAAGCCCAACCGGTTTACCAGCGGGAAAAACTGCTCCAGGAACTCCTCAGCCTGCTCGCCCTCTCCGGCAAACGGCACATTATTCTAGTGGGTGAGGAAGGCGTAGGTAAACGCACCCTCATTTACAGCCTGGCCCTGCTCCTGGCCGAGAATAAAGGGGGCAACACCTTGCGCTCCGTCGTGCAAATGAACGAATCCGCCCTGTTAGAAAACCCGCTAGAAGCCATACGCGTGGCTTTACGTCGGGCCAGTGGCGGGTTATTGCTCGTGCCCGGGCTAGAACGATTCTTTGGGGATCGTCTACGGATGAAGTTCCCCCAACAGGTAAGTAATGAATTGCACAAAGCCTTATTAGGCACAGAACAGGTCATCATTGGCACAACAGACCCCATCAATTACGAAAAACTAGCCCAAGACCCGCTCATTCGTCAAAACACCCACCGGCTCGTGATTCCCCCCACCACGGTGGATGAGACTCGCGCCATTCTGGCAACGCACCGGCAACGGCTAGAACAGGAATACGAGGTGGAAATGACGCAGGATGGCCTGAGCGCGGCCGCGAGCCTGGCGCATCAGTACATTAAAACCACCCCACTCCCCGCCAGTGCCCTCCAACTGGCTGACCGTGCCTGCGCCCTGGTACGCATGGTGCGGCAAGAACATCTGGCTAACTTACCCCAGGTTAGCTCCGATGGCCGCGTAGACAAAGATGATGTCACTGCGGCCGCGAGCCTTATCACCCAAATTCCCATCACCAAATTGGGGGAAGAAGAACAGAGCAAATACGCCAACATGGTAGAGCGACTCCACGAACGCATCATCGGCCAGCAAGAAGCCATTTTGGCCGTCAGTCGGGCCGTCAAAACCGCCCGCGTCGGCCTGCGCGACCCCAAACGCCCCATCGGCTCCTTTCTCTTCCTCGGTCCCAGCGGCGTAGGCAAATCTGAACTGGCCAAAGCCCTGGCCGAATTTATGTTTGGCACAGAAAATGCGATGCTCACCCTGGATATGAGCGAATATCAGGAAGAAGCCAGTGTCAACCGCCTCATTGGGCCACCCCCCGGTTATGTCGGTTTTGAAGGGGGCGGTCAGCTCACCAACTTCGTGCGTGAACGGCCTTATACCGTTGTTTTGTTTGACGAAGTAGAAAAAGCCCACGAAAAAATATTCGATGTCCTCTTGCAACTCCTGGACGAAGGCCGACTGACAGACGGCCAGGGGCGGCTCACTACCTTTAGTGAAACGGTCATCATCATGACCAGTAACCTGGGGTCACGGCACATGTTGGTGCCAGCAATTGGCGAACATGAACGGGAATTGGTAATGGCCGCCGTCCATAGCTTCTTCCGCCCCGAATTTCTCAACCGGCTAGACGACATCATCATGTTCCATCAGCTCAATAGCGAGCAACTGGCCGTCATTTTGGATTTACTGCTCAAAAAGGAAATCAAATTGGCGGAGCAACAAGGGTTGCTGTTAACCATCACACCAGAGGCACGGCAATGGCTCCTGGCCCAAAACAATGAGCCACAATATGGTGCGCGGCCGCTACGGCGTCTTATCGCACGCCACCTGCGTGAACCCCTGGCCGACTTTTTACTGACACAAAAACGACAAGAGGGCGCGGCCGCGATTACCATCACCGCCCAAGATGGCAAACTGTCATTTGCCCTAAAATAAGGATCTTCTCAATAAAGCGTGGTGACGCTGGTTGAGCTTGTTGAAACCAACGACCTTCGACAAGCTCAGCCCACATTTCCCCCAAAACATTGAGAAGATACAAAAATAACCCTGAAAACTACCCTTGAAACTCAAAAACAGGAGCAACAAAAAAGATGTCTGAGCAAACCGAAGCCTTACACCAACACCTGACCACCAGCCGCACTATCCTACTAGATTGCCTGACCCGTCTCACCGAAGAACAATGGCAAACGACAATCTTCAGTGATGGCAGTCAATGGACCGCCGCTGACATTCTGCGTCATCTTGTAGATGCCCAACGCGGCATGACCGCCCAAATCGCCCAGATTCAGGCCGGGGGCAGTGGTGTCCCCGAAGATTTTGATCTGGCCCGTTGGAATGCACGTGGTGTCCGCAAGGCACAGGAGAAAACGGCAGGCGAATTAATAGGTGAACTGGAAGAGGGACAAACGAACCTCTTCATGCTGTTAGAAACCATCCAAGAAGATGATTGGCTGAAAAAAGGGCGGCACGGTAGCGGCCGCATCCTCACCATCGCCGAAATATTTACGATCATCGCCACCCACGAAGCCGACCACGCCAGAGACATCCGTCAGACCCTCAATCTCAATTAAGGGTTCGTTCGCAAATAACTTTGGTTCTTGGAGATTTCGTAGGGTACGGGCAACCCTTGTGGTTGCCCCACACGGGGCAGGCACAAGGCCAGCCCGTACATCTGGTGTCAACCCCCTGAATTCCGAAAGACTCATAACTTTTGAGTTTACTGTGGCCGGTCTCCTGACCGCGCCACACCGAGGGCACACACGCTCTTAAACCAGCAATTCTCAGTTTGAACGATAAACGTTCCGTTAATCCGCCCGGCGGTCAAACCGCCGGGCTATCAATACCAGGCCCTACGGGCTAAAACAGCAGGCCAACGGCCTTCGTAACCATAGCCCGGCCCGTTTTACGACTGGGCGGCCTCGACACTTCTAGACGTTCAGGCCAAATTGAGAATTGCTACTCTTAAACACTATAACTTGTCTGGTAAATCATCTTATTTTATAATTCATAACGCCAGATAAAATCCCCAGCTTATATTCATCTTGTGTCATTACTGCTCCGATCTTAGCCCTGGCTTTAAACTGTTTTCACCTATACAAATACTCTGACTGTGACCATCATCAGAACAGCTTATCCACACCCCCAGAGTTAGGGTGAGGGGATGTATTGTTATAACTTAGGACTTACGCGATTGCTCGAGTTGGTCTTCTGACCGCGCTCGTCGTGGCTCGTAGAGACACCGGTCACGGCACATAAGTCCTATGGTTTTCCTCGGCAAAATAGCCTGGAAAGATTGTGCAAATACTAACAAAACAACCCATGTTCCCGCTACGAATTGCCGTTCTTTAATCTTCATCACGACAAGGAGACCAGATGAAATTACGCGTCCTATAACACAAAAAATGCTCTTTTAGGACTTACACGCTGTGGCAGGTGTCTCCACCGAAGCCCAACAGGCGCGGGTAGGAGACCGGCTCAAGCAATCGCGTAAGTTCCATCTTTATTATTATTCGAGTTCTTTCCTACCCGTATCATCAAGGAGAATAAACAATGAAACGCCTGTTTTGGTTACTGGTTTGTTTATGCCTGCCTCTTTGGCTCATCTGGCACATACAACCACCCTTAGCCGCTCTGCCTTCAACAACCGTGGTTATCGCGGCCGCATACTATGACAGTTACGAATCCGGTGACCCTGATGAAGCGGTCCAAATCCAAAACATCAGCCCCAATCCGGTAGATGTGAGTAACTGGAAACTCAGCGATGGAGCCGTCGCCAGCCCCACCACCCTACCCCTGGGCACCATTTTGTCACCCGGTCAGGCCATCTGGCTGGCCGATGAGGGGGTAGCCTTTCAACGCCAATTTGGTTTTCCCCCCGACTTTGAACGCACAGACACCGATCCCACCATCCCCAACCTCAGCGGAACCTGGCCCGGGTTTGCCAATACGGGTGATGAGGTTATTTTGTTAGACGCGGCCGCAACGCCAGTTGATGTCCTGGTATATGAAGGGGGCAATATTTTAGAAACCGGTTGGAGTGGTGTCGCTGTCACCCCCTATGCAGGCGGGGTTCAGGCCGGTGAAGAAGGGCAAATCCTCTACCGCCAGCTTGCTCAGACCAGCCAACTACCCATCCCAGATACGGATACGGCCAATGATTGGGCCCAAGCCACCGGTGACATCATCAACGGGCGCAAAGTTCTCTATCCCGGCTGGAACCTGGACAATTACTTCTTCACCAACCTGATCACCCAGACAGCCGTCCTCACCATCGCTATTGCCCCAGACAATGCCTATGAGGCCCTGGTTGCCCAAATCAATCAGGCCACCACCAGCATTATTGGCGAGAGCCACACGTTTGAAAATATAGGCCTTATGAATGCCCTCACCGCCGCGGCCGCACGCGGCGTTAGCATCACCTTACTCCTGGAAGGTGGTCCCCCTGGCGGCCTGAGCGATCAAGAGAAATACATCTGCCAGGAGTTAGCCAATGCGGGAGGACAATGCTGGTTTATGATCAACGACAGCACTAATCGCATTTTTGATCGCTACACCTACATCCATGCCAAATTCCTCATCATAGACGGGCAAACTGCCGTCATCAGCAGTGAAAACCTGAGTCAGGACAGTATGCCTTATGACGACAAAAGTGATGGCACCTGGGGACGACGCGGCATTATCCTTATCACCACGGCGCCCGGCGTGGTGGCTCATCTGCAAGGACTGTGGCAGGCCGATTTTGACCTCAGCCACCACATAGACCTTTTCCCCTGGACAGCCGGTCACACCACCTACGGCAACCCTACCCCTGGCTACATTCCGATCACTCAAACTGGTGGTACAACCTACACCATTGCCTTCCCCACACCCCTTACCCTGGTTGGCACCGTTGGTTTTGAAATTATTCAGGCCCCGGAAAATAGCCTGCGAAATCAGGATTCATTATTGGGTTTGCTCAGCCGTGCCGGGGCTGGCGATACCATTTTGGTACAACAGCTTTCGGAACGGCCCTATTGGGGGGCTACCAACTCCAATCCCACCGATGATCCCAATCCCCGATTAGAAGCCTATACGGACGCGGCCCGGCGTGGAGCCACAGTGCGTCTTCTCCTGGATAGTTTTTTTGATGATGACACCAGTGCGACCAGCAACGCGGCCGCGTGTCTGGCTCTTAACACCCTCGCCACCAACGAAAGTCTGGACCTGGAATGCCGCACCGACAACCCCACCGGCCTGGGCATCCACAACAAAATGGTCCTGGCGCTTGTCAACGGCCAGGGATACATCCATATTGGCAGTATCAATGGCACAGAAAATTCTAACAAAGCCAACCGCGAACTGGCTATCCAGGTACATTCTCTCCCCGCCTATAACTTATTGGCCGCCCTTTTCCAACGTGACTGGGTAGACACCCACTATATTCCCCTTCTCTTCAGAGAGTATATTCCCCCCGCCAACTATGTCCTGATCAGTGAACTGCTCTACAATCCCCCCGGCCTGGACGATGCCGAGTTCATCGAATTAGTAAATCCAACATCCTTTACCCTGGATATAAGCAACTACAGCCTGGGTGATGCCGTTATCGCTGACCCTAATGCCTTTGAAGATGTACGCCGCTTCCCAGTGGGCACCACAATTCCTGCCAATGGCATAATAGTTATTGCCACCACGGCCACCGGCTTCTACACCCAGTTTGGCTTCAACCCCCATTTTGAGGTCACTAACACCGACCCAACCGTACCTGATTTGATAGATGATCCGGCATGGGGAGACGCGGCCGCAATTATTCAATTAAGTAACACCGGGGATGAACTCATTTTACGGTCTGCCAACGACCAGACCGTAGATGCCCTTGCCTATGGCACAGGCACTTTTCCTGGGCTAATAAGTTGCCCTCTGGTTAGTACCACAAATCATAGCCTGGAGCGTTACCCCTATTGGCGTGATACCAACAACTGCCCCACCGATTTTCGTGACTGGGCTTTCCCCAATCCGGGCGCTCTCCCATAAATAAAAAAGGGGCGGGTTTATGATAAACCCGCCCCTAACCTGGTGCAAAACGTAAGCGTTCAGTCATATCTATACTTACCACGGTCATAAAGTAACATTTTGTTGGCGGCAACAGATTGGGAGGTTTGAACTGAAGACCCATCCCCCTTCGATCCCAGAGGGAAGGGGCGGGGTTAGGGGTGGGGTGGCCTTGGATAAACCTAACACGACGATAAAGTGAGACGGCGACAGGGCGAAAAAATGTCAGATTATCCCCTTTGGCAGTATATTCATCCGCCAGACCCGCCCGGTCGTAAACGACCGGGCTATGGTTACAAAGCCCGCTGGCCTGGGCTTTTAGCCCGCAAAGCTCCGTCTGTTTAGCCCGACTGTTTGACCACCGGGCGGGGTAACTGAACGCTTACAAAAAAAAAGATGCTATTTTGATAGCACCTTTTATTCTTTACAAATAAGTAAACAAATGTTAATTACCATCATCAAACAAATCAACATCAGTAGGTGCGGAAGACCGTTCATCGCTGGGAGAAATGGGACCAATAGGTGAACCTGCACGTGTGCTGATAGTACCTTCATAAATGATAGCCGGGGATTCGTAAAAATTACGTGTTCTCTCCAACTTCATGTTTGTAGATGAACTTTGTGGATTCATAGATAGCTCCTCATCAAAAAATGAATGCATCATTAGCAAGTAATTTTACTTAATGCCGCCTAAATATTAACAGAGTCGTCTACAAAGTCAATAGAAGAACGATGGATGTAATCTTCAAAGACCAGCCATGAGTACCAACAACCCCAAGTTGTATCAGGAAATCAGGCCATTGCCCGCCCCCTTCCCCTTCCCAGTTGTCGTTTTAAAAAATAGTCAGGTAATAGGGTTTCCCCCGGCCCCAGGGGCGGAGAACTTTCTCCTGTGCCGGATATCGAGCGCGGCCGCGCTCGATAACCGGCACTTCTGGTGTTTCCCCTTCCCGCCGGAAATCACAGGAGTTTCCCATGAGCGGGGTGCTCACCAGGTGGAATGAAAATTTGTAGGAGAATGGGCGAATCAACTCATTACCCGATTAATCATTTAATCAACAACTGGGAAGGGGAGAAACCCACCGGCGCGGTTTGGGGCGGACGCCCCCAAACCGCGCCGAGAAAAGTTCCCCGCCCCAGGGGCGGGGCTAGGGGTAGGGATGGCCTCGGATATTCCCAACGCGCCTATAAAGCAACACAGCGACACGGCGGGAAAATGTCAGATTATGCCCTTTGGCAGTAACCTTTTAGATGTCGCATTGACCAGCCATACAAGCCACCTCTTGTGCCGCAGTAGTCAAATCTTCTTCTTCATACCGATAAATCTTTGAGAAATCAATCTCTGGGAAATGTACCATTAACCGGTTGTACTCTTCCTCGTCAATTTCAACATAGGGCATCTGATCATATTGAGCATCAAAAGCCGGTAAAAATGCCATACCGCCGATTTTATCCTGATGCTCCCAAATCCATTTGATGAGATCAATAATTTCATCTGGCCGGTAGGTGATAGTGACACTGGGGTTATGTTCAGTGTAATGAACTTTATTTTGGAGCCAATAGGCACATTGCTCTAAAGCCGTACGGTCATTACGCGTAATTGCATTGCTTGGGGCTTTCACCGGGAAGTGGGCTACCCAGGTGTTGGCGTTTTCACGCGTCTGCCCGTTTTCTGGGTCCATAGGTACACCCACATCCTGTAATACTTTAAAAACAGGTGTATGTGCCCCAACGCGCACGTTGCGGATGTAAAAAGGAGCCCAGCGTGAGTGAAGACCGGAAGCAGAATCAAGGAGTTGAGAAGAATTACCAGATGGCTTAACACAGGTAATCGAGGCCGATTGGTTAATGCCCAACATCTCCGCCACCTGGCGGTTGGTCTCAAGGGCTACCTGACGCAATTGTTCTTGTATGGCCGGGTCTTGAGAGACAGGACTATCCATCTGGCCATTAAGATCTACCCCTAACAGACGTTCTTCCGCACAGTTCTGACTCCAGACCGGGCGTAAACCGGGAAAGTGTGTGGCCAGGGATTGGAGCGTACCGATGATCGCGGCCGCTTCTACTTTCTCCCGCAAACTGTCATACGTATCATCTGCACGTGCTACGGCACTAGACAAGTTACAGAACTGATAGGGGCGTAAAATGATCTCACCGCAAGGGTTTGTGCCAAAGTCAGCGATCTGACGGCGGGCGGGGCGATTTTCGATAGCGGCACGGCGGTTGAAGATACCCGGCTCACCTCGCTCCGATTTAACCATGTCCAGGACGTAACTTGTAACTTCTGTCTGATCCAAAACCCGATTAGGCCAAACGGCAGAGTTGTTGGCATTCCAGCGTTGACTGTTATTACGCCAGAAGTCACCGTCTTTGGCATGACGCATTTCCGAATCATCATAATCAAAGAGGGAGATCATCGCCGTGCGCCGTACCCCGCCAGAAACAGCGGCACCGCCAATGGCACACATGATGTCATGAGCATCCAGCGGCCGCAAAAATCCCCCTTGCCGGGCTGTAATTCGCGTGCGTGCAAACTCTAACATTTGGCGTAGGGGTTCGGGGCCAGACGCGCGACCGCCCTTGATGCGTAGGGGTACCCCTGCTGGCCGCACGTCAGAGTAATCAAACTTCACGTCGCCACCTTCAAACCACGTCGTAATTCCCAGGCGTACGGCATCGGCCCAGCCTTCGGATGAGTCGGTAATGACATAATGGATGGAAGCGGCACCGGTTTGCCGTTTAATGCGGGGAAACTGCTCCACGTATTGCCGTTCCACGGAATAACCGACGCCACAACCGCTCATGGAAATGATGAGTGCTTCTACAAATGAATCAATACTATCCACGGGCATATAAGAGCAGTTGTAGATGGCGATATTATTCCGCCGTGCGGCCGCGCCAGCCATTGCCAGTAAACGCATAGAAGGCATCGCTTTCATTTCCAAAATCGCCTGTCGGGCACGGGTATACATTGCCGCTGGCAGACGGCCATGAGATAGTTCGCGCAAAAAATCAACAGACCGATCTACCGTTTCTACCCAGGTTTCGCGCCGTCCCAGTTCATAGTTAAAGCGGGAATACTTGTCGTAGAATTGAAATTTTTGCAATTGGGTGGGGAAATAATGGTCTGACTGTTCAAACGCCTGGCGCACGCGGGGCGGTACGGGCCGTTTGGAACGGATTTTGGCGTGTTCGGCACGATAGAGAATGTAGGCTTTCGCGGCCGCGTACTCACCGGCCGCCAGTAGCACCGTCTCAACAGTGTCTTGCACTCCCTCTACCGTAGGCTGTTCAAGCCGGGCTGTCACCACATTCACCACCCGTTGAGCCAACTCCTCCACCGGCGTTATTGATTCTTGGCCTAAACTGGCAAAGCAACGCGCCATAGCATTCTCAATTCGTTCAATATCAAACGGAACAATACGGCCGTCCCGTTTGACAATGGTGGTGGGCAGAGGTAAGGGTGCGTGACCATTGGTATAGGAACCATGTTTGCCATTGGTTCCATTTGTAGTAACTGACTTAACAGCGGTAGCTGGAAGCGCAAACTGTTCAGACATAGAATTCTCCTCGTTATGTAAAGCTGTCACAACACAACAATAAAATAACCCTGTCAAGCAGGGCACTTCATTAACCGTTGCGCTTACTCCTTCAGCAAGCGGTCAATTTCATTCCGTATGGAGCCTAAGTCGCCGAGGCGAAGATAGACGATAGCAAATCGTATATAGGCTACTTCGTCTAACTCCTTCAATTTGGCGATAATCCGATCTCCAACCTGGCGGCTTGGTACTTCCGCCCGTCCTAACTGTTGCAGTTCGGCTTCTACTTCCCCCACCAACCGCTCAATATCCGTTGCCGAAACGGGTCGTTTTACACACGCTAACCGGATCCCTTCCAACAATTTCTCCCGCGAAAATTCCTCTCGTGTCCCATCACGTTTTACAATCATCGGCGTCGCCAGAATAGGACGTTCATATGTGGTAAACCGCTGATCACAATGCTCACACACACGCCGCCGCCGAATGCCCCCGCGTTGGTCATGGCTTGTATCAATTACACGTGTATCATCGTGGGCACAATAAGGACATTTCAAGGTTCATTTCTCCGTTTTGTTGACCAACCAATATATAGCCTGCTGTACCCATAAACTCCAAGCGAATAGCCATATATAGGGGTATTGATGAAATCAACACGTATATATGGCGGTCAACAGGAAGATTATAGCACGGGCGTACTACTGAGACAACCGGTTTATCTTAAAAAATTCTTCTTTTTCACAACCCCAAACAGGCAAGGGTAAGGCATTGCTTACTTTCCAAAATGAATTCATCCCCCAAATGATTCCCCCTGAAAAGGGAGAAACCGGCCCGCAAATAGGTTTCCTCTTCCCCATTGTCGTTTAAAAAATTAATCAGGTAATGGAATCCCCCCCACCCTAACCCCGCCCCCAGGGGCAGGGAACTTTTCTAAGGGGCATTTTTCGGGGCGAATGCCCCGAAAAATGCCCCATGGGAATTCCCCCCTTCCCTCGGGAATCGGCAGGGGGGATGGGGTCAATGAAGGCGTTACCCGATTAAAAATTTAATGAACAAACGGGAAGGGGAAACCCACGCGGTGGGCAAAATCGGGGGCTTCGTCCTATAGACAAGGGCAGTAATTCTCAATTTAACCCACGGTTAAAACCGTTGCCCGCCAAAAGCACGCTCGAAAAATGGCCCCACCCGTAGCCCAGTTGACCGCCGGGCTATCAGTACCAGCCCCTACGGGCTAAAACAGCAGGCCAACGGCCTTCGTAATCATAGCCCGGCCCGTTTTACAACCGGGCGGCCGCACCATTTTTAGACGTTCAGGCCAAATTGAGAATTGCTGAGACAAGGGTTAAACAGTGGTCAGAGAGAAAAAAGGGGGTAAACTTGCGGCCGCGTACCCTATCATCCATGGTACTGGTCATCGTTGGTCCCGCATTGTGCCCGTTTATGCACATAAGCCAATGAATGCCCTTTGTCAGTATACATCACCACTTGGAGGCGTAACCATGCAACTCATTAACCGGGGTGTCGTTGTCGTTAAACCCAAACAACCCTTTGTGGACTGGTTAAACCAATTACCCGATGCCGAAGAGGAAGAACCCTTCACCATCGCTGGTTTGCATGAAGATTGTACCGTATTGCTGATTCCTGACTTCCCCAGTTTGGAAGAAATGGAAGCCTTCATCAATCCTCTAAAACCAGATCTATTTGAACATGAGTTGGCGAATTTCTGGGAAGACCCCCAGCAATGGCCGGATAATCTCTCGGCTCGAATATTTGATGAATGGTTTGACCTGGAAGCCCATTCCATGGTCTATGATACCGCCAGCACGGAACTCATCGCCGAAGAAGACGAATAAAAGGTACAGCGATCTCACGAGTTTTGCCAGGGCAAAGCAGGCTTTCTGGCTAAACGCCCTGGGGAAACCAACGGCCTTCGACAAACTCAGGCCTCGTTTTCCCCAAAATACTCAGAAGATTTATCCCTATGGCACAAAAAAAACGGGACACCTCAATAAAAGGTGTCCCGTTTTCATTTCTTCTACCATTAACTCTCGCTACTTATCGCGATTCACTACCGAATCCACCAGTTCTACTAACGCCTGACGCGCTGGGGACTCCGGAACATTAATCAAAGCGGCACGAGCACGCTCGGCGATTTCCAGAGCCTGTAACCGGGCTAACTCCATCGCCCCTGATTCACGTAAACGGGCCATCAGTTGGGCTATGGGGTCTTCTGGAGCCTCTTCTTCAGCCACGACGACCCCTTCTGAGGCACTACCACTACTGCCGTTTTGGACGGCCGTGATGCCTCGGTGTTGGGCAATATCCAGGCCAACGGGTTTACCCAATTTGTCAGGATCACCAATTACGTCCAGGATGTCATCTATCATTTGGAAAGCCAACCCCAGATTATGGGCATAGAGAGCCAGCGCTTCAATAACTGTATCATTGGCTCCCGCCAACATGGCACCCATACGTGCGGCCGCGTCAAATAAGCTGGCGGTCTTGCGCGAGATAATGGTCTTATACGTTTCCCGGTCCATCTGGCCCGACTTCGCGGCCGCGGCCTGCAATGTTTCCCCTTCTACCAGGCGGATACAGGCCTCAGCCATAATCTCATTGTAGGGAGGACCATAAGAGGCCATCATCTCATACACCTTGGTGAAGAGATAATCCCCGGTGAGTAAGGCAAAAGTACGACCCCAACGGGCATGGACTGTTATTTGTCCTCGGCGCGTCAGGCTGTGATCGTTGATGTCATCATGTACCAGGGTGGCTGTATGTACCATCTCAATCGCCGAAGCCAGGGATATCACTTCATGCCATTCTTCTCCCCCGGCGGCCAGGTAAGACAGGAGGGCAATTTGCGGCCGCAATCGTTTCCCCCCGGAAGCGATAATATGGCGGCTGGCATCGGTCAGCAACTGAATATCGCTATCTACGACAGAACGGAGCTTGTTTTCTACCGCCTCCATTCCTGCTTGAATCAAATTCGCCACCATAGTCTTTTTCCTTCATTTACAACTTTCAATTTTTTTTGAACGCTCTTTACGCCACATTATAAGTTGCCCGGCGCGTTGCGTCAAGCCATTTGTGAAAGAAATCGCAAATGACAAACGGGTTTGCTACCACCCCCAACAGCCAGTGTTATAATCAGTTGTGTTATGGGCAATAGTGGGTCAGGGCAAACCAAACCCAAAAATTGAAGCATGACACCCAGTACACCACGGGAAAAGGGCAACTCATGGACGCTTTAAGAGAACGAATTATAACGGAAGGGCGGAATTTGGGGCGAGGAATTCTAAAGATTGATGGTTTTCTCAACCATCAATTAGATGTAGCCTTGTTAGAGGCGGTGGGAGTTGAATTAGCAGGGCGCTTTGTTCATTACCACCCTACTCGCATCCTCACAGCCGAGGTAAGTGGTATTATTCCGGCCGCAATGGTGGCCAGGGCATTAAATAACCTGCCGGTTGTTTACGCCCGCAAGAAAAAACCGGTGACTATGATGGAGCCAGTATTTGTGGAAGAAGCACCCAGCCATACGAAAGGGCATAATGTTTCTCTTATGGTCTCACCGGAATTCTTATCTGCTCAAGATCGGATTTTGATTGTGGATGATTTTTTGGCCTCAGGGAAAACGATTGATGCCCTGGCTCGCATTGTAAAAACCAGTGGCGCTACTCTGGTAGGCATTACGGCCGTGGTAGAAAAAACATTTGAAGGCGGCCGCGATTTTCTGCAATATTGGCAAGTCCCCATTGAAACCGCCGCCATGATTGTTGATATGAGTGACGGGAAAATTGTTCTGCAATGATCTTTTTGGCGTTTACGCAAAAGGGCCAGAGGATAAAACTTGAACATTTGTTGGGGCCGGTCTCCTGACCGTACCACCCATGTTATTTCTGAACAATGACAAACATTGTAAGCGTTCAGTCCCTCTGGGGAGAAAGCCTTCCGAAGGGTTTGGGAAAGGCGTTGACCAGTGGTACAACCCTTCGGAAGGCTGAACGGTTACCCAACATTTTAAGATTCTCTTGTATCTTCTCAATATTTCAGGGCAAACAAGGCCTGAACTTGTCGAAATCCGATGGTTTCGACAGGCTCAACCAACTTCACCACACTTCATTGAGAAGCTGCTTCTCTAATCTGGAAACTCCCGGAAGCCATTTCCATCTGTACATCGAGGCGGTTTTCCGCCTGGGCATAATCATCCGTTGTCCAGATTTCGTTATCGTCTTCCTCACTAATCTGTTCCAGGCGGTCACCGGGTTGGAAACTACCACTACTGCTATCCAGGATAACGCGCATGGCCATACTATCGGGCAGGAAAAGAACAACACTGCCGGAGCTACCTTCGATAACGAGTTCCACGCGGCCGCGTTCAGGCAATGTCATCTGCACCGCGCCAGAAGCCACATCATAATCCATCGTGTAATCCCCATTCGGCAATAAAATAACAGCACTCCCCGACGAGCCATCCACCGTCAGACTCGTCAGTTGAAGATCCTGTAGATCCGCCTCAATTGCTCCCGAAGCAAAATCCAACGATAAACTCATGGGCACACGCGGACTAAGACCAATACGCCATCCTGCCCCATTACCATCCCAATTAGACGGGTTCAACCAGTTTACCCAGTCGTCATCATTCATGTGGGTTTCTAGATTCACCCGCATATTGCCCTGACTTATTTCATGCTCAAAAACCAGTTCTCCCTGGTAGCTAATTTCTCCAGCTATCAGATCCGTACTATCATCCAGGCCAAATAGTGTGGCTTTGGGGGCGGCAAAATCAATGCTGATATTAGCGGTACGCACCTCACTGATAGGCAGACTGACGGTTTCTGTCTGAACGGTAGGGGCTGTACCACTATATTGGGCTAAGAATGGAAGCCGATCCGCAAAGAATAACACGGCTCCAAACACCACCACAAAGAGCAAAGCCACAGCGGCAGTTGCCAATGTGCCCAATGGGCGCGGGATTTGCCGGGCAATAATGTTCAGCCCGACAAAAATAAGAAAAAGAGGCCACAGATGCAGAGCCGCCCCCCAATGCAGTTGTGGGGTTAGACCCATATTACCAGCCAGGAAATATAACCCCAAGGCAATAAGAACAATGGGGCCAAAAAGTGAACCCGTGCGGCGGCGCGGCCGCGAATCCCAATCATGTTTATTTGTGCCAGACTGAGCCATAGTTAACTCCTCGTTTCAAGCTTTGCATGTCAAATTTTGTCTGCGGAAGGTTGAGTTTCGTTCAATTCGTGCCAAAACCTCTTTGGTTTTAGGTAAACGTTCAGTCGTGTAAATTCATCCGCCAGACCCGCCCGGTCGTAATGCATTTTGAAAATCAAAATCGGTATAAACAGTACACTCCACAGGAAGGTACACGCCCTTTTTTACCGGTTTTGATGGTAAAAACTGATAACGACCGGGCTATGGTTACAAAGGCCGCTGGCCTGGGGTTTTAGCCCGTAGGGCTTTGTAAATTTAGCCCGGTGGTTTGACCACCGGGCGGGATAACTGAACGCTTAGGTTTTGGGTAAACGTTCAGTTCAGAAACGATTTTAGGCCGTTTTAGTTACTTCAACGGATCTAGAACGGAGCAGATTAAAGACGACCTCTGGAAAATTAGTAAGTACCTGTATCCCCTACTTAATGGGTAAACTCCGTTCACGTTCTGCTATACGCACCCAGGTTGCCTGTGTTGCAAACATAGAATAGAATCCCGTCTGCTAAGCATCCTCGGTGGTCATCTACATAGTATGTTACAGCAAGCCCATCCCCCCTTGATCAACTCAACTAAAATCTGCGTACCTATGCGACCACCCCTGATAGTCAGGGCGTGTCTGTCGTTTTCTACTACATCCCAATCAGACGAGGTTTCCGGTAATGAAAGAGTATCTAACAAGCGCAATTCGTAACGTGGCTCTCGTATCACACAACGGCGCAGGGAAATCCACCCTGGTCGAACGACTGTTATTCGATACCGGAGCGACGACCCGTATGGGCAGTGTTCAGGCTGGTACAGCCGCCATGGACTTTGAAGAGGAAGAAAAAGTTCGCAATAGCTCCGTCTCTCTGGCGGTTGGCCCTATTGAATGGCGAGATGTAAAAATTAACCTTCTCGATACACCTGGCTACATCGAGTTTGTAGGTGAGGTCAATAGTGCCTTACGTGTTGTCGAAGGGGTCATGGTCCTGGTAGAAGCAGTTGCCGGTGTCGAAGTAGGCACTGAGTTAGTCTGGCAAACAATCAACGAGATGGGTCTGCCACGCGTTATTCTGGTCAATAAAATGAATCGGGAAAATGTGCGTGTCACCCGGGTTCTGAACAGCATCAAAGAAAATCTGGAAGGCCGGTTTGTCCAATTGCAGGTTCCTATTGGCGAAGGCCCCAGCTTCAAAGGGGTTGTGGACCTGATTTCTATGCAAGCCCGGTTAGGCCACAAAGACGAACGTGGTCCCATTCCTGCCGATTTGCAAGATGCGGTTGATGAAGCCCGGATGGCATTGGTGGAAGCGGCCGCGGAAGGAGATGATGATCTTCTAGAAAAATATTTCGCCGAAGAAGAATTGACAATGGAAGAAATCGTGCGCGGCATTAAATCAGCCGTCAAACAAGGGTTGGTGACACCCATCATGTTTGCCGCCCCTGAAGCCGGTATCGCCATTATTCCGGTGCTGGAAGCCTTACGCGCCCTTATACCCGCCCCCGATGAACCCACCGTTAAAGCTACGAAAACCAACGACACAGAAATTGAGTTGAAAGCCAATGACAGCGCTCCCCTGGCCGCGTTTGTCTTCAAAACAGTGGAAGATCGTTTCGGCAAGTTGAGTTATCTCCGTCTTTATAGCGGCAAACTCTCTTCTGATAGCCGTGTATGGGACTCTACTCTCAACGCCGAAGTACGGGTAGGAACTTTAAACCTGATTCGTGGCGCCGAGCACCTGCCCATCTCTACCTTGCACGCGGGTGACATTGGGGCAGTCGTAAAACTTGGCGAAACAGCGACCAACAATACCATCTGTGATCGTGCCAATCAGATTTACTTGCCACCGATTGTTCAACCTGAACCATTGGCCTCTGTATCGGTAGAGCCGATATCCCAGGCAGATGTAGCCAAATTGAATACATCGCTAACCCGTTTGACGGGTGAAGATTTGACCCTACGCTGGAAAACAGAAATGGCCACTCATCAGACGATTCTTTCTGGTATGGGAACGGTGCATCTGGATATTGCCGTTAAGAAGATGCAGTCTAAATTTGGTGTGGGTATTACGACCCATGTTCCCAAAGTACCTTATAAAGAAACAATCACCAAGATCGCCTCGACGGAGTACACCCACAAGAAACAAACGGGTGGGGCCGGGCAATATGCGCGTGTCTTCCTGCGGCTGGAACCTATCACTGAAGATACGCCGTTTGAGTTTACCTCTGAGATTTTTGGGGGATCTGTGTCGGGACCCTTTGTGGCGGCAACAGAAAAAGGTTGCCGTGCGGCCTCAGAAGAAGGTGTGCTCGCCGGTTATCCGACGACTGGGGTCAAAGTCGTCATCTACGATGGTAAAGAGCACCCGGTAGACTCCAAAGAAATTGCTTTCCAAATAGCGGGGCGTGAAGGCTTTAAACAGGCGGTGATGAACGCCGCTCCCGCTCTGTTGGAACCCATTTATGAAGCTACGGTCACGGTACCCGCAGATAATATGGGTGATGTGATGAGCGACTTTAATACGCGTCGCGGCCGCGTTATGGGCATGGACCAACAAGGCAATAAAAGTATTGTCCGGGCTGAAGTACCCCTGGCCGAAATGCAAACCTACATGGCCGACCTGCGTTCTATGACTCAAGGCCGGGGTGTGTTTAACATGAAGTTCCTGCACTACGGACGCGTTCCGGGTCATCTGCAAGAACAACTCGTCGCCAAACTCCGCACCGAACACAAGAAAGAAGAAGAATAGTCCCTATATACGTCAGAAACCGGGTTTTTCTCTTGCAGAGCATGAGTTGGCCTGAGCAAAAACCCGATTTCTCTAGCAGGCTGTATCGTCACGAAGAGTAAACGATTGTTTGTCCAGCCAAAAGACCGCAGACATTTTTTGAATGTCTGCGGTCTTTTTAGTAACCGTTTAGTCCAGAAACTATAGGGTCTTGGGGAATTCAGGGGGTTGACACCAGATGTATGGGCGGTCTGGCCTTGTGCCTGTCCAGTGTGGGGCAACCACAAGGGTTGCCCGTACCCCGCGAAACCCCAAAGAACCAAATGACGCGCACATCTCTGGTGATATCCCTTGCTATCCGGCCATTTTTAACTACAATTAATCTTAAGTAAGCGTCTAAAAATAATTTAGGTGGCACAGTCAGGAGACTGAACACAGCAAATGGGGAAGTTATTCTTGGACAATTACTAAGTAATCGTTCGGAAATAAGATGGATGGCGCGGTCAGGAGACTGTCCACACCAAATCGCGAAGTTAATTGCGAATGATTACTAACTTGAGTTTATAGTTCAGAGCCAGAGCTAGAGGGTGTTCCAGAGTAATTTCCTCTCGCTCTAAACTCCAGTTACTAAGCAATCGAATATTGCTATTTCTCGTGCAATTGGTCAAATCTTCCTACAAAAATCAGATATGGCTAGGATCCTCAAGTTTTGAGTGAATTCTACCGTTTATTCCTCATAAGGTGACATCTCAATAAGGCGTGGTGGAGTTGGTTGAGCTTGTCAAAGGCGGTTGGTTGCGACAGGCTCAACCAACCTCACCACACTTTATTGAGAAGATACCACCGCACAAAAAAAGGAGAAGAATGATGAAACGTATCTTGTCGGGTCTTGTTATTGTTCTAGCTGTACTATTCATATCCCACGTGGCGAGAGCCAACGCCCGGGAAGCATCTGCTCTCAGTTATAATTTCGTGGCCCCCCCCACGCCGCCTGTTTGTACCGCCGCCACCACCACAATATTTAATAACACAACACCCATCGCCATTCCCACAGGGCCAAGTGTCATCACTTCAACCATTACCGTGAGTGGCGTTGATAGTTACCTGTGGGATATTGATCTAAGCACCGCTATTTCACATACCTTCGCCGCCGATCTAGAAATGACTCTGCAATCACCAGCAGGTACGATTGTCACCCTATCAAGTGACAATGGCGCGGGCAATGATAACGTATTTAGTGGTACATTGTGGGATGATGATGCCAATCCTGCTGGTCAGCTTCCATATGTAACAAATAATGGGTTAGCCACGGATAACGCTTATGTCAACCTGACTCTGGCTTCTCCACTGGTGCCGGAAGAAAACCTGGCCGCCTTTGTGGGGGAAAATCCGAATGGCGTATGGACCATCACGATTGCGGATGACTTAGCGGGTGATGGGGGCGTGCTCAATCAATGGGCCTTGAATGTCACCACTTTGAATGATACACCTATAACTGCCGCCATCAGTGCCAGCAACACAACAACCGTGTCAATTCCCACGGGGCCAGCCGTTATCACTTCAACGCTTGTGGTAAGTGGAGCTGATCCATTCCTGTTAGATGTCAATATTACTACCGCCATCCAACATTCGTTTGCGGCAGACATGGATATTACCCTCATGTCACCTGAAGGCACTATTGTCACCCTGTCCACGGATAACGGGGCCGGTAACGATAATGTGTTTGATGGTACAGTATGGGATGATGACGCCAACCCTGGGGGACAGGTGCCATATACGACAAACGATGGTCTGGTAACAGATCATGCCTATATCAATTTAACGCTGGCATCGCCGTTGGCTCCTGAAGAAGCACTTGGGGCATTTATAGGTGAAAACCCCAACGGTACCTGGACGTTAACGATTTCTGATGATCTTGCAGGCGATGGCGGCACATTAGCGGGTTGGTCATTGGACATAATAACGGCCGCTTGTGCCACACCGACCCCCACAGCCACCAGTACACCGACCGAAACACCAACCAGCACACCGACCAGCACACCAACCGAAACACCAACCAGCACACCAACCGAAACGCCCACTGCGGTGCCTACCAGCACACCAACCCAACCGCCCACCGATGTACAACTCACGGGTGTTGGGGGGACGGGTACAACCACCACTCCCTGGATGATCATTGTGATGGGTGTGATTTTGTTCGCGGCCGCGATCCTCAACCGCCGTCGTCATTCCATCTAATTACCTGACATAGCTAGAGATTGCGTCACTCCCTAAGAGTGACGCAATCTTTAGCTCTATCCGTTCTCTACTCCCCTCCTACGAAAATGTAGGGCGATTTTGTAAATCGCCCGGTGGACGATTTACAAAATCGTCCTACAGATTTTCATCCCTCTTGGTGCGCCAAAGGCCCATGGGAAACTCCTGACAAACAAACCCCCGCCTAACACCCAGTATCTATACAACTTAGGACTTACACGCTGTGGCCGGTGCCCCCACCCAGCCGCCACACCGAGCACGGTCAGGAGACCGGCTCAAGCAACCCCGTAAGTCCTATACTGACCCGTGATCTTAATCATCCGAATTTCTCATTGTCGTGAGATTATTTTAATCCAAAATTAATCTGGCTCTTGAATAAAAATTTCTTTTAGCCAAAAAATCTTGTCATTTTCTGCCTGTCAGTGGTTTCTTACTTTGTCAGTTTCACTAACAACGAGTTTGTCATTAACCATCACTCCCTACACCATTCCAGGCATTTATGACTCAACCGTTAGAAACAGGACGAGGAAAAATTATGCGGAAAATTTTGTCCAGTGTTTTCATGTTAGTGATAATCATTGCTTTCGTTTATATTGCCAGAGCTAATGCGATTGCGGCCGCAAACACACCCTTCAGTTTGATCGCCCCACCCGCCCCACCCGTTTGTACAACACCTACCACAAACAGTTTTAACAACACCATTACCACAACCATTCCCGTCAACCAGGTCACTATCACCTCTACAATTACCGTGAGTGGGTTAAATAACTATCTGTGGGATGTTGATGTTATCACTTATATCCAACACGCTGTCTACCCTGCTTTGCAGTTTACCATTCAATCTCCTGCCGGAACCATCGTCACCTTATCTACGGGAAACGGAGATGGAGGAAGCGAAGGGGTACGGCGCACGAAAGCTATCGAAAACGTATTTAATGGGACATTATGGGATGACGATGCTGACCCAGATGGTCAATTGCCTTACAGCAACAATGAAGGCTTAGTGACCGACCATCCTTATGATAGCGTGACATTGGCCTCACCGCTTGTACCCGAAGAAGCCCTGGCCGCTTTCATGGGTGAAAATCCCAATGGGGAATGGGTTCTCACCATCTTTAATGATAGCAATGACACGGGAAGTCTCGATCAATGGGCTTTAAACATTACCACTCTGGATGAGCCGCCCTTGACATCCACTACCAATGCCAGTAATAGTACGCCTGTCTCTATTTTCGATGCAGGTGTCGTTGTCACATCCACACTTGTCATCAGTGGAGCCGACCCCTTTTTAGTTGATGTAAATGCCACAACCGTTCTCACCCATACATTCCCCGATGATATTGACATGACACTTACCTCTCCTGATGGAACGGTGGTCACCTTATCTACTGATAATGGATGGGTCTTTGACGATGTGTTTGCGGGAACGGTATGGGATGATGACGCCAACCCGGGTGGTCAGGTCCCCTATGTTACAAACGATGGTCTGGTAACAGATCATCAATACTTTGATTTCTCCCTGGCCTCCCCCCTCGTCCCGGAAGAAGCACTGGGTGCTTTTGTGGGTGAAGATCCCAATGGAACCTGGATATTGACGATTGTTGATGATGCTGACATTGATATCGGATTATTAAGTAGCTGGTCGTTAGAAATTACAACCGCCGCCTGTGCCACACCGACCCCCACACCGACCAATACGCCAACCAACACACCCACCCACACACCAACCAACACACCTACCCACACACCAACTAACACGCCAACTAATACGCCTACCCACACACCGACCAATACACCAACCAACACACCGACCAATACGCCGACCAACACACCCACCAATACACCGACCAATACGCCAACCAACACACCGACCAATACACCAACCAATACACCTACCAACACACCTACCCACACACCGACCAATACCCCAACGAGTACGCCGATTAACACACCCACAGAACTGCCCAGCAGTACGCCTACACCTACAATACCCCCGACGGATGTTCAGCTTAGTAGTATCCAGGGTGCAAGCAGTGAGGCAATATCGTGGGTGATATTGATAGTAGGGGGCGTGTTGTTCGCGGCCGCGTTCCTCAGCCGTCATCGTTCTATCTAATCACTCAACCAGATCACAGCTTGCGTCAATCTTCGTGATTAACGCAAGCCAAAACCATATTGACAACACCTTCTCCCTTTGTTATAGTTCCGCCCACTTCCGGTAACGGAACCCATTAAAAACCACATAGTTGTGAGATTCTTATCCAGAGAGGTTGAGGGAACGGCCCGATGAAACCTCAGCAACCGCCCACAAGGGAAATGGTGCTAATTCCGGCAGGTGATATCCGCAAGGGTATGAGCCTGAAAGATGAGGAAGACGAACACGCTTATCTGTGTCTAACGCGCCTCTTCTGAAACTCTGGAAGAGGCGTTTTTTTTGCCTCTTCACTGGAAGCGCTATTGGTTATGAGTATATTGGCGTATTGAGAACAATCACCAATACACCAATGCACTAATATACTTCCCCCCCTCTGGCTAAGTTGTCTCCGCTGTGTACTCAAGGAGCAGGAGATGACAACCACGACTGAAACGACCCAATCGGTGCACCTACTGGCGAGGGGTAAGTTGCGGCCGCATTCCCCCCTTACCCGCGCCGTTCATGGCAATCTGGCGGGACGCCAAGCCCAGCCCCATCACGCCCTCATCACCCCTGTAGTGCAAACCGCTACCTACACCTTCAAAAACACCGCCGACCTGTGTGCCTTCATGGAAGCCAAACTATGGGGTGGCGACCCGGCCATGGCCGAACGAGGTGAATATGGCCGTTACGGCAACCCCACAGTGCGCTCTACCGAAAAACGGGTTGCCGCCCTAGAAAATGGAGGAGATGCCATCCTCTTTCCCACTGGTATGGCCGCCGTGACCAATGTCTTGCTCTCCATCCTGCCCGCTGGGGCACACATCATCTTCACCGATGATTGTTACCGCAAAACACGCCAGTTCTGTAACACCTTCCTGCGCCGCTTCGGCATTGAAAGCACACAAATTCCACTAGGCAATTATGACGCCCTTGAGCAAGCGATTCAGCCCAACACGCGCCTGATCATTAGTGAAAGCCCCACCAATCCATATTTGCGAGTGGTAGATTTGGAGCGGCTGGCAGAGATTGCCCGCCGTCACCGGGTAAAGACGCTGATTGATGCCACCTTTGCCACACCCATTAATGTGCGGCCGCTGGATTACGGCATTGATTTAGTCATTCACAGTGCCACCAAATACCTCAGCGGTCACAATGACATCATGGCGGGTGTGGCCGTAGGTGAAGCCGGGTTGATTCATGCCCTGCGGCAAAGTCAGGGCATGTTGGGCGGCGTTTTGGATCCGCACGCGGCCGCGTTGCTAGAGCGTGGCCTCAAAACATTGGGGTTACGCGTGCGTCAACAAAACGAAACAGCCCAACGAGTAGCTGAATACCTGGTAAGCCATCCCAAAATCGAACAAGTGTGGTATCCCGGTTTGACCTCTCATCCCGATCATGCCGTAGCCGTGCGGCAAATGAGCGGTTTTGGCGGGGTAGTCAGTTTCACGGTAAAACCCGGTACGGGCGAACAGCCCTTAACCACCACCAGCCGCTTCATTGACGCCGTAACCATCCCCCTTATTGCTCCCAGCCTGGGTGGGGTCGAGAGCCTCATCGAACAGCCAGCCCTCATGTCTTATTACGAACTTTCAACAGAGGAAAGATTAACAATTGGGATACACAATAATTTGGTACGTTTTGCCATTGGCATCGAAGATGGGAATGATATACTGGCCGATCTGGAACAGGCCTTAGCCCAAATTTGATTTTAGATTGACGATGGGTATCTTCTCAATAAAGCATGGTGCCGTTGGTTGCAACACGCTCAACCAACGGCCTTCGACAAGCTCAGGCCACGTTTCCCCCGAAACATTGAGAAGATATGACGATTGCAGGAAAAATCGTCAATCGTCAATCTAAAATCGTCCATGTAGGAGATTGATATGACATTGGTAATGAAATTCGGCGGAACCTCGGTAGGTAACGCGGCCGCAATCCGGCAAACCGCCGATCTAATTCGACAATGTAAACAAGAGTGGGGAGAAGTCGTCGTCGTGGCTTCGGCTATGGGGTCGAAGCCGGTAAAGGTGACAGATTTACTGCTAAATGGAGCCAACAGCGCGGCCGCGGGCGATGGCGAATCCTATAAAAAAATCGCCACTCAGCTACGCCAGGTCCATTTTGAAGCCATTGATAACCTGCTGGCCCCCGAAGGAGAGCGCCAGGCCGTACTGGCCGAAAACCAACGGTTCATCAACCGTTATGTGGCCCTGTGCGAAGCTGTCAACGTCCTGGGCGAATTATCGCCCCGGGCGCTAGATGCTATCGGCGGCATGGGCGAACAAATGGCCGTACGTATCCTGGCCGCCTATTTACGCCAGGTCGGCCAGCCCGCCGAAGCGATTGACGCCACAGAACTCATCGTCACTGACAACAATTTTGTCGCGGCGGCCCCCCTATTTAACCTGACAGTGCCCAAAACAGAAGACCGGTTGCGGCCGCTTCTGCAAAATGGTGTCATTCCTATCATCACCGGCTTTATCGGGGCCACCGAAGACGGGGTAACAACAACATTGGGGCGCGGGGGTTCCGACTACAGCGGAGCGATTCTAGGGCAGGCACTCCAGGCCAAAGAAGTGTGGATTTGGACCGATGTAGACGGGGTAATGACCGCCGATCCCCGCCTTGTCACCAACGCCCAGTCCATCCCTATACTCAGTTTCCGCGAGGTATCAGAACTGGCCTACTTTGGCGCACAAGTGCTCCATCCCAAAACAATGCGCCCCTGTGTGGAAAACGGCATCCCTCTCCGCATCAAAAACACTTTCCACCCCCACCATCCAGGCACGGTCATCGTCGCCGATGGGTTAAATGGCAAGGGCACGATTAAGGCCGTAACGGCTATCAAAGATTTAGCCATAATCACCGTCGAGGGACGGGGCATGATGGGGGTTCCTGGCATCGCCGCCCGGACATTTGGCGCGGTAGCCAAGATCGGCGTCAGTGTATTACTCATCGCCCAGGCATCCTCAGAACAATCCATTTGCTTTGTCGCCCCCGCCAAAACTACCGATGCGATCATCAATAGCCTGGAAATGGAGCTAAAAACAGAGCTTTACCGGCATGATATTGACCGGGTATGGGCGCAAAAAGATGTGGCAATTGTGACAGTCGTAGGGGCGGGAATGCGCCACACACCGGGCATTGCCGGGCGCATTTTTACCGCTTTGGGAAACAACGACGTGAATGTCATCGCCATTGCCCAGGGGTCATCCGAATGCAGTATCAGCCTGGTGGCGGAGTCGGCTAATGTCGCGGCCGCAGTGCAACATATTCACACCCTCATCGTCCCCAACACACCTACACAACCATGAAAACAAACGAATTTGATTACCATTTACCGCCAGAACGTATCGCCCAAACACCTCTAGCCGAACGGGATAAGAGTCGGCTAATGGTTGTAGAACGGCAACGCGGCCGCATTGCCCATCATACCTTCACCGATATTCTCGATTTTCTCCAACCAGGAGACATCCTCGTGGCGAACAACAGCCGGGTCATTCCGGCCCGCCTCTATGGGCAAAAAAGCGACACTGGCGGCAAGGTAGAATTACTCCTGCTGGAAAACCTGGCCGAGGGGCGTTGGATAGCGCTAGCCGGTGGACGCAAGCTGATCGAAGGAGTTTCCATTCGCCTGGACAATCAGCAAGGTCAGCCCACAGCTTTTACGGCCACGATTACAGCAGTTTTAGAGGGAGCACAACGAGAGGTGATCTTCGATCCACCAATTGAGGATCACCTGGAAACGTTGGGCCACACTCCCCTACCCCCATACATCCACGAAACACTGAATGACCCAGAACGGTATCAGACGGTTTATGCCCAACCGCCCGGGTCCGCGGCCGCACCCACTGCCGGTTTGCACTTTACCCCAGAGCTACTTCTGGCCTTGCGTGATAAAGGTGTACTGTTTGAAACCTGCACCTTGCATGTCGGGTTAGATACCTTCCAGCCAGTCACGGCAGAGGATGTAGCCGGACATCCTATTCACCGCGAGTGGGTAAGATTAGGGGTCGCGGCCGCAGAACGGATCAATCGCGCCAAATTAGCCGGAGGGCGGCTCATCGCTATTGGCACCACGGCCATGCGTACACTGGAAACAGCCGCCCAACGCTCCGCTGGGCGGCTGGGAAGTTTACAAAATGTGAGTCAGGAAGGAGCCAACATTTGTCCCTGGCGACCCGTAATGGCTATCGAAGGCTCTACCGACTTGTTCATCTATCCAGGTTATCACTTCATGGCCGTAGACGCCCTCATCACTAATTTTCATTTGCCCCGCTCCACCTTGCTCATGTTGGTGAGCGCCTTCGCCGGGCGGGAACTCATCCAACAAGCTTATGAAACAGCCATTACCGAACAATATCGCTTCTTCTCCTTTGGCGATGCCATGCTGATTTATTAACGCCCATCCTCGAGGCGGAAGCTTTTTTGAACGGGCAAAATGGGTGCACGGCATCCCATTTTGCCCACCGATTAGATTTACCCCACCTCATACTTAAGAGCCTGTAAAAGATTAAGTTCCGTCAAGACCTGACAGGTTTCCGAAAACCTGTCAGGTCTGAACCGGGAAGTTATATTTTTACGAACCCTAAGCGTTTCGTTACTCTGCCCGCAAATAACTTTTGAGTTTGCTGGGACCGGTCTCCTGATCGCACATCCCAACTTAATCTTGAGCAAACCCTGAGTCGGTTTAGGGGAAGGCCCATCCCCCCTACCCCCCTTCCCGGGGGAAGGGGGGAACTCAACAGCGCGGTTTTTCGGGGCGAAGGCCCCGAAAAATCGCACTCAGAAAAGTTCCCCGCCCCTAGGGGGCGGAGTTAGGGGTGGGGGTTTCCGGGAACAAACCAGGTGAGTGTCTAAAAATGGAATTCAACAGCGCGGTTTTTCGGGGCCTTCGCCCCGAAAAACCGCACTCAGAAAAGTTCCCCGCCCCTAGAGGCGGGGTTAGGGGTGGGGGTTTCCGGGAACAAACCAGGTGAGTGTCTAAAAAGGGAACTCAACAGCGCGGTTTTTCGGGGCGAAGGCCCCGAAAAACCGCACTCAGAAAAGTTCCCCGCCCCCTAGGGGCGGGGATAGGGGTGGGGGTTTCCGGGAACAAACCAGTACAACATTACGGAAGTCTTTAATAGGTTTGTAGTAACTTGAGTTTAGAGTTCAGAGCCAGAGCTAGAGGGTTTTCCAGAGCAATTTCCTCTTGCTCTCTCCTCTCGCTCTAAACTCCAGTAGTAACGACTTTAGTTGTCCCACGCCAGACTGCTAAAGCAGTTACTACGAACCAAAAACATGCCAGGAACTTCCGGGAACTTGTACCAGGTGCGTGTCTAAAAATAAATTGGGTGGCGCGGTCAGGAAACTGGCCACAGCAAAAAGGGGAGCTATTCTTAGGCAGTTTCTAAGTGCCAGGCCCACGGGTTAAAACAACAAGCCAACAGCCTTTGCAAGCATAGCCCGGCCCATTTTACAGCCGGGCGGCCTCTACATTTTTAAAGACTCAGACCAAATTGAGAATTGCGGGAAACACCCGTACAACATTGCCCCGGCTAAACCTCTCCCTTATAATGCGTGTCGCGTGTCTTCTCCATAATGCAGGGTAGCCGTGGGTTGAGCTTGTCAAAACCCACAGCCTTCGACAAGCTCAGGCCTCGTTATCCCCGAAATTTTGAGAAGATACCGTGTCGCGATGACAGCCTCAGAAACAAGGATTAAATAACTTAAGATGCTAATCGAATCCATTTTCGTTGCCATTATTCCCGTTCTTTTTTACATTGCCATCATCTACGTGGTAGACCGCTATGAGAAAGAACCACTATGGTTGTTAGCGGCCGCGTTTCTTTGGGGGGCCATCCCCAGCATCATTTTCGCCTTCATCGTCAACACCGTCCTGAGCATCCCTTTCTACGTTTTTGCCGGTGAAAGCCTGGGCGATGCCTTATCAGCCTCTCTAATTGCCCCTTTGGTGGAAGAGTCCATTAAAGGGTTATTGCTCCTGGTTTTACTCATCATCTGGCGGCATGAGATTGACAGCATCCTCGATGGCATCATCTACGGGGCGATGATTGGCCTGGGATTTGCGATGGTAGAAAATGTTTTCTATTTTGCTGGCGCATTTGCCGAAGGGGGAACCGAGGGTTGGTGGAGCGTTGTCATTTTGCGCAATGTCTTTGGCTTGAACCACTCACTTTTTACGGCGGTTACAGGGATGGGCATTGCCATCGCCCGTCTGACCCCACGTCCCTGGGTTCGTTTCTCGGCCCCCGTAATGGGGTGGTTGGGCGCAATGTTCCTCCATTTCGTCCATAATGCTTCCGCTTCATTGGGGAATGTGGCGGGTGCATTCATCTGTATACCCCTCCTAGCCAACTCTTGGGGTGGGGTGACAATCATGTTGATCATCATTTTATGGGCCATCTGGCAAGAGAAGCGCTGGATCAAACTCTACCTCGCCGATGAGGTATCCGCCGGAACCCTTTCGCCATCACAATATGAGGCGGCCAGTTCCGGTACGCGGCGACTGTTTCATCGCTACAACCTGCTCTTGACCCATGGGCCAATGGGGTATTGGAATGCATTGCGCTTTTACCATAAATGTAGCGAACTGGCCTATAAGAAACACCATCATCGGGTGCATCAAGACAGCAAAAGTTTGCAATTGGCGAATGGGTTACGGGGGGAAATTGCGCGTTTGGGGGAAAGACTCAGATAGCAAAAGCTAAAAAGAGCGCGATACTAAAAACCGGGGACTAATGCAACTTGCACCTGTTGCCAGTGAGCCTGGTCATGTTGGACAACCAGGCTGAGTAGTTCGTGCATACTGGTGGGGCCAAAGAAGGCATGGCGGCCGCGACGTTGCCACATTTCTGGGGACAAATCTTGCAGAAGAAGCACCGTTTCCTGACGTGCGGCCGCGAACTCGGCCATTGCCCTTTCCCCATTTTGGTGCTGATACCCCCGCTCTTCCGTCCATCGATCCGGGTCAGCCCCAGCGATAAACGCATTGTCTTGGGCAATCAGTGCCCGAAAACGAAGTTGGTGGATTTCTCGTTCCACATCACGCAAATGACAAATCAATTCTACCAGGGACCATTCATTCCGGCGGGGGCGGTATTGCCAGTTTGAGGGTGCGGCCGCGAGTAGCGCCATTTGTAAGCGGGGCACAAAACTGGCTAACTCGGTTAACAGCTTAGAAACCGGTGCCGGATCATGCATGATTAATCCTTTAGCCACCCGGCATATAGACGTGTTGCCAGATCCGCCAGTGAGCCATATCCCATCACCTGTGTCACGTCCCCTTCTCCCGTTCCATCTGTAATCCAAAAAGTAGACATGCCCAGGGCCAGAGCTGGCTCCATATCATTTTTCCAGTCATCCCCCACCATCAAACAATTGGGCGCATCCATACCAATATGAGCCAGGATTTCTTCATAATATGCCTGATTAGGTTTGGTCGCGTGCATACATTCATAGGTTGTAACCAGGGCAAACGGGTATTGCATGACCGGTAAATTGGCCCAACGCAAACGCTCTTCAATCGCCACCCGGGGAAACATAGGATTGGTGGCAATCACAACGGGCATATTCTGCGCCAAAGCCCACTCCACGAGTTCAACTGCCCCTGGTATAGGCTCACACACCGCCTGCAAGGCAGGAAACTGCTCCCGGTAAAAGCGGTCAAAAAAAGGTTCTAACTCAGCCGGATCCAGGCCTGTTCGTTGTTGAAAGGCCTGCCAGAAGATTTCCCGGTTGGTGTGGGCCGGATCTGTATTACTCATCATCACTTTGGTGCTGAACAACATATCAGGCAAGAAGCGATCTTTGTCGAACAACGCGGCCGCATACTGACCCAACAAACGAAAATATTGGGGCAAAAACGAATCCATCTTATTACCCAGCAGGGTATCATCCAGGTCAAAAAGAATAGCTTTTAACATAGGCATTCATGGGTGTACTGTGAAAGGGAGAAATAAGGCCACTATCGGCGCAATTACAACTGCGGGGAACTGAACGCTTACATCAGGGTTACTTTTGACTAATTCTGTAACGACTAAGGATCAACTTACGAAACTGCTGTGTCCGGTCTCCTGACCGTGCCACTTTCAGTAAGCAGGTTGTTTAATTCTCATTCCTAAACCTGTTGCCTGAGCGTGTCAAAGGCAAATGGGCTTCGACAAGCTCAGCCCTCAAGAGGGTTAGTCGTTATCTAATTTTCACTCACCGCCCCCATCTCCAAATAATTCCCGAAAACCCGGTTTTTCCGCCGCGCATAGGGGACAGCCAACATAGGGGTTCGGCACATCAATGACGTGCTTACTACACCAGGTACGGATTTCCACTTTGCGTCCCAAAAGACCGAGGAATCCTTTTTTAATGGTGCCTTCTAACACCAGTTCCGGGCTATTATTGGCGGCCAAAATGGCCGGTACCGGACAGGTAGAACAATCCTTTGGCTCCCAAGGGGGGGATTGACGATTAGCCTGTATGAGACGGCATTCTTGATCGTTGCGGCCGCGATGAAAATTTTGGTAGTAAAAACGGCATTCTTTGCCCGCAGGAGTACGCATAAGTCAGTAAACAGTGAGCAGTGAACGGTAAACTCGAATTGTTTGGGGTTTAGCCTCAGAAATCTGTTGCCGCCAACAAAATGTCATTGGGTCTTCGGGATTTCGTGGGGTACGGACAACCCTTGTGGTTGCCCCACACTGGGCAGGCACAAGGCCAGCCCGTACATCTGGTGTCAACCCCCTGAATTCCCAAAGGGCCATGTCATTTTATGACCATGGTAAGTATACATGATTGATTATAATGAGAAATGGCTCCAAGGCGTAACCGTTCAGCCCTCCAAAAGTTGTAACGATACAACCCCTCACCCTAACCCTCTCCCCAGGGAGAGGGAACCAACTCCCCTCTCCCGCTTTGGGAGAAGGACTGGGGGTGAGGGTCAGTTACCAGAGAAAAGTTCAACTTCATGATTGAACGGTTACTCCAGGGCTATTGCATTTGGGGATATGCGTTAAATCTCTGGATGACCTGAGAAACGCTGTGGCCAGTCTCCTGACCGCGCCACTTTGCACCCACAAAAATGACGCCTACCCGGCATTGGGTAATGAACAAAAAAGCGACCCATTTCTGGGTCGCTCTTTTCGTGTACACCCGGAGAGATTCGAACTCCCGACCCTCTGGTTCGTAGCCAGATGCTCTAATCCACTGAGCTACGGGTGCAAAATTGTGACTGGTACATTATACCAGAGAAGTGAGCGGGGAGAAAGGGATTCGAACCCTTGAACGATCTTTAAATGACCGTTAACCGCTTAGCAGGCGGCCCCATTCGACCACTCTGGCATCTCCCCAGTTTTATCAAAGGCTATGTCCAGCGGAGGGAGAGGGATTCGAACCCCCGGTGAACTTACGCCCACTACGGTTTTCAAGACCGTTGCCATCGTCCGCTCGGCCATCCCTCCATCTCCGGCATTGGTTGTTAAAAAGCCACAGCGAGGCGGGAGTATAGCATGGTCAAAGGGGGCTGTCAACAGTTTAGCCGGGGGCCGCAGGGCGATTGCATATTCGGATTTCCCCCACCCCCAACCCCGCCCCCAGGGGCGGGGAGTTTTTTAAGGCGGGTAAAATCGGGGCGAAGCCCCGATTTTACCCGCCGAGTGGGTTCCCCCTTCCCGATTTCGGGAAGGGGGGTAGGGGGATGGGTTCATTCTGGTGAGTATGCAATCGCCCTACCGGGGGCCGGGCGAACGGGCAGTCGTGTAATGGACGAGTGGTGCGCGGGGAAATGGGGATTATGCCTGACGCCGGATTTGCAAATGACGTAGGGCTAACCATTGCGGTTCAGAGGTTGATAATGTGCCCCACCGGGCGCGGCCGCGTGCCGTCACCACCATGTATTGGTTATCTAACCAACAAACAAATCCCAGCGGGCCTTGTGGCGAATAGTTCGTCTGCAAAATAATTTCCTCATCTACGCCAAAACGGCACCCGGCCTCACCCCACTCCAATTGATAATGATGCCAGTCAGTCATCGGCATGGTGAGTTGTTGATAATCAATCTTTAATTTTTTTTGTACCCACGGCCAAAGAAACGCAGAAATAGCGGGAACTTGATTGAGCAAGATCACTGGTAAAGCAAGAGGAGCCATAGCCCAAGCTGTCCAGGTTGTAGCATCCAACGTAGCGGCAAACCAACCTTGTCCCGGGCCAGCAGGGTTTAAGGGTAAATCGGAAGGGGCTGAGGCGTAAAAGAACCAGGCGGCCTGGGGCAAAGCGGGCCAGGGAACAGTGGGATCTCCAAATGGGGCATTCCAAAAGCCAAAGCCCGCTGTGCCGCGCAACATTCCGGCCGGGTGAGAGAAACAGGCGGAGAGTGAAAGGGTGATACCCGGGGTGTGGGGATAAACGCGTCGTTTGCGGCCGCTGTAATCATCCAATTGAGCATCTGCGTACCCACCAGTTAGCGCCGGTAACGTCAACGTTGTCGTATCTCCAGAAGTAACTTTTCCCCCTCTTATCTCCAAATGACGCATTGTAGCTACCTCATCGGGCATTGTTCACTTAATTTTACCCCCGTCCCGGGGGGGTGGGGAAAACTGCCCAACGTGAGGGCACAGGGCTAAGAAATCGGACTTGGGAAAAACCATGCCAACCTCATTCGGGTTTTTCTCTCTTATCCCAGGATACGGTATAATTAAGCGACTTTCAATGGAGATAATAAAACAATGGAAATTTTGTGGTATGGGTTGAGTTGTTTTCGCTTTACAGAACGGGGTTTTGCCACCGTCGTGACAGATCCATATAGTGATATTTTGGGTCTGCCACCCCTCAAACTGAAGGCGGATATTGTTGCCGTCAGTCACAATGCCTCCGGCCACAATAATGTTCAGGCCATCAAAGGCAGTGAGCATCACCTGATCGGTCCCGGTGAATATGAGATTGGCAATGTATTCATCATTGGCATTGCCACAGAACAGGAGATCCCTGAACAGCAGAATGTATTGTACCTGTTTGATTATGATGGCCTGACCATCGCCCATTTGGGAGACATGCATAAAGTCCCCACGCAGGCACAAATTGAGGCCCTGGAGCAAGTACATGTATTGTTGGTTCCGGTAGGAGGGGGCAATAGCCTGAATGCGGCACAAGCGGCCGAAATTGTCTCTATGCTAGAACCAAATATTGTCATTCCCATGCACTATCAGACAAATGGTTTGCAACTTGAGTTAGATAGTGTAGAACGTTTTCTGAAAGAAATGGGCATTACGGATGCGCCTACAGAAAATAGTCTAAAGATCACAACGGGTAGCTTACCCGAAGAAACTCAAGTGATATTGCTTGCGCCTCGTCTCGGTAGCTGATCCTTATAGCGCGAATTGCGCTTGTGTGCCCTGTTTTTGTACGCAACCCGCAACCCGCCACAAGTACCATTATGTCTTTCCCCACAAAAATCATCATGTACTGGGATGTAATGCCAGGCTCCGAAGCTGAATATTCGGAGTTTATTGTAAACGAGTTTATCCCGCGACTAAACCGGTTAGGTATTGGGGATCTGGAGTTCTGGTATACCGGTTTTGGTGAGCATGAACAAATCATGGTGTCTGGAATTACACCTACCCGTGAACAAATGAGCCGCATTTTGGATAGTGATGAGTGGGATTCTCTTGAGGATCGCCTATCTGACCTTTCCGTTAATTTGCATCATAAGGTCATTAAAGCGGATGGAAGTAAGTTCCAAATTTAGGACAAATAAAAAGCCTGCATCTGAGTGCAGGCTTTTTTGTTATTGGTGTGTCTACCTCACAAAAGAGAGGGGTAGTAGATGATTTTTATGAGGCATCAACCGCGGCCGCGCTGGTTTCTGTTTTCGTAGTGGTTTCGCTACTGGGTGTACTGCTCGGAGATTCGCTCTTCTCCCCTGCCGGAGCCGTTTTATTATTAGTGGCGGCGTTTGTTGTTTGGACTCGCCCGTTTCCATTTCGATTATCCGTCACATAAAATCCCGAACCTTTGAAGACAATGCCCACACTATTGATCAACCGTCGAACGGAACCCTGGCATTCCGGGCATTCACGGACAGGTGGCTCAATCATCCGTTGTTGACGCTCAAAAATTGTCTCACAATCATTGCACTTATACTGATACAATGGCATATTTCTACCTCTTCTGTTACCTGTTTCCCTTTTCCTGGACGCTGATAGGCAACAAGTTCTTACATTTTACGTATAGGTAATGGAGCAAAGCGCAAGAACAAAGGACAAAACTGGTTTATCGTTTTCTAGCTCTCAACTTCAGCCTGTAAATCAATCGGCTATTTTATCCTACAACTTTTGTGTTAGCACAAAATAAACAACTCTGCTAATTCTATTAAAACTTCAAAGTTGCTACTTCTAGAGGTACTCACCAGAGGTGGCACTCAGTTCTGAAAGGGACTATTATCCTACCGTATCGTTCATTACTGTCGGTCACTAAATTCGTTAGTGGATCTCAGTTTTTGTGACTGGCCCTCTGAAACTGGCGAAATTATTGGCGCACAAGCACTAAGGAGATGACCCCATGAATTCTCAAGAAGTCCATGCCCGCGTAAAGGCCCGCATCTGGCAGGCTCTGGCCCAAAACAATCTGTCTTTGGCGGAATTACCCAAGGAAAAACTGGAAGCGCTGGTTAGTCTTACGGCTGAGGCCGCTTTATTGGAGTTGGATGGTTATTTAGAGCAGAAGATTGAACCAACGCTCGCGGCCGCGAAAGCCAAAAGCGCCCCCTCTGCCGACAAAGATGGTGACGAGGAAGTCCTGTGGGAGGGCCGTCCCTTCCTCTCTCTCAGCACTCACTACACCATCACCAGTGAACGATTACGTATTGTCGAAGGCGTTTTTGGCAAAGAACGAGAAGATATTGAACTGATTCGCATTCAAGATATTGACGTGCGCCAGGCCTTCCGCGAACGGTTACTCAACCTGGGCGATATCCTCATTGCGGGCCACGATTCATCCCACCCCAAAACGATTCTCAATAACATCAGTGACCCGGAAACGGTGCATGAGTTGCTCCGACGGGCCATTTTGAAAGCCCGCAAGAAGCATGGCTTGGTATACCGGGAAGTGATGTAAATTGAACGTTTACCTTTAACTAATCGGTTCATCTGTGGCCCCCCGCCCCCAGGGGGGAACAATTTACGGTGCGGTTTGGCGGGCGGACACCCGCCAAACCGCACCGTTAGTTTTCCCAGGGGGATGGGTCTTCTGCCCAGGCTTACCCCAGCAATTGCCGCCAACAAAATGTCACTTTATGACCGTGGCCAGTATAATTCCCATTCCGCATGGGTTGTATTCATTACTCTCGCCCTCGCATTGTTAATCCATAGAGCAACAACAAGGCCACAATTAATCCAATCAGGTAAAGAGGAATCACTTCCAAGGAAATCCGACGGGCCAGAACACCGGCTATACCCGGCAAGATCGATCCCCCTAATCCCGCCGCGCCAATTTGCATCCCGATGGTATTCGCCGCATGATGCGCTCCCACCCGTTTGCTGGTGCCAGAAACCAACGCCGGAAAAATTGGAGCCACCGCAAAACCAGTGACGGCTACTCCCAACAGGCCAATTATTTGCACTGGTGCCCACCATAACAGAATGGCTCCTAACAGGGCGGCCAACATGCTAAAACGCAAAACGGCATGCCCACCTAAACGCTGGGCGTAAAGGCCTGCCAAAATCCGGCCCAGGGTAAATGTCCCCCAATAGCTCCCCGCCCAAAGCCCGGCCACCTCTGGATCTACCCCGCGTGACTCCGTTAACAAGGTATAGGCCCAGTGGCCTAGAGAAAGCTCAATACCTGTGTAAATAAAGAACATCAAGATACTCAACCAGACACGGGGTTGACGCAAAGTCTCGCCAAGTGATGTTTTGTAATCGGTGAGGCGTTGGTTCTCATCTGTTCTCTCCCCTTCATCGGCCCGTTGCCACATTTTAGCGGTGAGGGCAAAACAGAGACCAAGGGTGATTTGGGCCGTCCCGACTATAACATAACCAAGTCTCCAGGTATTAAACTGGTTAATCCCGGTGGTCATGATGATAGGGCCGAGGGTGACGCCAATGCCAAAGCTGGCGTGGAGCCATTGCATCAACCCTTCGCCATGATTGGCGGCGATGTAGGTGTTGATACCGGCGTCAATTGCGCCAGCACCCAAACCGGCAACGGCTCCCAGAGCCACCATCATCCACCAGGTGGGAACCAGGGTGTAGCCGATGAGGCCAGCCCCGGTTATAGCACAACTGGCCGCCAATAAGCCCCCTACACCTAACCGGGCCATAAGTTGCCCACTCAAAAAACTGGATGTGAGATAACCGGCCATCCCGGCAAGAAGCATAAAGCCGAGGGAATCAAGTGGTTGGGAAAAATCGGCCCGAATGGACGGCCAGGCCACTCCCAATAACCCATCGGGTAAGCCGAGGGAGATGAAGGCGATGTAGGCGAGTAAGATGAGGCCAAGTTTGGCGGAAGTTTTGCGAGTGGAGTGGGTAGACATAGGCGAGTTGTGAGTTGTGAGTTGTGAGTTGCGGGTTGCGAGTTGCGAGTTGCGAGTTGTGAGTTGCGAGTTGCGAGTTGCGAGTTGCGAGTTGCGTGAAGGTTACAGGGGGGATGTTATTGAGACAAGTCAACGGGTTGGCCGTCGAAGGTGCCGGTCAGGGTGTAGGTGAAATCGGCGTCGTTGCGGGTGTAGATGAGGTCGCCGGTTTTGTCTCCGCTGATGGTGACATTCCAGGTGAAACGTTCGGCCTCATAATCATATGTGCCCTCGCCGGTCAGGGCAAAACCACGGGCGAAAGTGCATTGATCCAGCGTATATTCTTCACCGCTTTCGGTGGCGGCAAAGGTGAGTGTGCCGCCGAAGGGGCAACCCACAGAGGTGGTTGTGGTGTAGTCCCAGTAATAATATTCGGGCAGGTAGTAGAACTCGTTGTCGGCGGAGATGAGTGCATGGAGGGGATCGGGGAACGCGGCCGCGTCTCTTGGGGCAACCGGTTCGTAGGGGGTGAACATGATCCCTTCACACATGATCTCCCGCTCTTCGGGCCGGGTTCCATCCACCAGAAAAGCGGTCACAATCTCATCGGGGCAGGCATCGCCACGACCAAAAATGACATGCGCTCCCCCTTGCGTGGTAATCAAGTAGCCATCTTCCAGGCGGCTATAGACGGCTTCCCCATTTTCCACGGGTGTGGCCGGGTCGGCGGTTGCGCCCAATACCAGGGTGGGAATGTCCGCGGCCGCGAGCGGGGCAGGACGAGCCACCTCACCTGCTGTCGGCCAATAGAGGCAGGGGATGTCGCCATAAAAAAGGGAACTCAGATAAGGCAATGTGCCTTCCAGGGCATCACCGGCCCGCATCAGGGCTTCACCCCGTTCGGCGGCTGTGCCGCTGTAGTAGCTGTAATCGTTGCATTCAACGGTGTAGTAAACCGCATCGGAGTAGGCGGGATCAGGGATGGGCTGGAGCGTTGCCGGGTCAAGGGCCAGGTCAATGTATAACAGGCGCATGAGGGGAACGAGATCGCCCTGGTAGGCTGAAGCGAGGGCACGAAGCAACATCAGCCGTGTGCCTTCGGAGTATAGTTCACTGCTGGCGACGTATTCCAGATCGGAGAAGGTGAAGGGGCGTTCAGTGGTGTCACCTGATGGCAAGGGGAAGTTGACGATGACAGGGGAAGAGGCGATTTCAGCAGAGAGGTCGTCGTAGAAAGCCAGCGCATCACCGCCAAAATCGGCGGCGCACAGGTCGTCGGCGGCGCAGGCGTTGAGGGTGTCTACCAGGGTGTTGTGGAAGGCGGTGGCCTGGCCCACGTAATAGTCGGGGCCGGAGAGGGTGAGGTCTACTGTCCCATCTAAAATGAGGGCTGAGACGTGATCGGGGTACGCGGCCGCATACGTTTGGGCATATTGGGTGCCATAACTTTCGCCATAGAGCCAGATTTTCTCATCCCCCATCAGTTGGCGGAAGGTGTCCAGGTCGGCGACGGCCTGCCGTGTCCCGTAAAAGGGCAATTGGGCCACGGGAATGCCCATCTCGGCCACACAATCGTGAGCGAAGGTTTGGGCGATGTTGAGGAAGGCGGCCTCTTGCTCTGGGGTGTTGGTTTGCCAGTCGGCGCGGTAGAAAGCCACAGCGGCATTGACACATTGCAGACCGCCAGAGGCGGCAATGCCCCGCTGATCAAAAAACACGATGTCGAACTGTTCGGTGATGGCGGGATCAAAGTAACTGGTGTAATCGTCCGCGGCCGCGAGTCCTGAATAACCTGGCCCACCGGTGGCCGTGACAAACATCCCTTTTCGTTCCCCGGTTGCGGGTAAAACCCCAAATACCACCTCCAACGTGTCACCATTGGCAGAATCAAATGGGTCAAGCGGGACGGTCAGGGTCACACAGGTAAAATCGCTATCAGGGCAGGGTTCACCGCCCAGATTTTCCAGAATCGTCACCGTGTCTTCACGCTGGGGGCGGGCATTGGGGTCGGTGGTGGCTTCATTGGCGGGCAATGAGGTAGCGGTGGGGGTTTCTGGCTCATTCTGGCAGGCAACCAGAAGCAAGAGAAAGGATAACAGGCAAAAAAAGGCACGAAAGGGGGGCGTTTTCATGGGCAGACATCCTTTTGTGGCGGTTTTCAGGCAGTAACGGCGTCACGGGCGACAAACAATTGTCGCTGTTATACTCAGCACGGTCACAGTTTGGTGGCTCGGTCAGGAGACCGGCCACAGCACAAAAGCGCAACTACTGACCGCGAACAGTATATCTTTTTCAGATTGCGGCAGTCTCGGAGACTGCCGCAATCTAACGAACTCACATCTTGGGCCTTAGCGGGGTTGACGGAGCATAGGGAACATGGGGGGGGCGTTACCAACTTGCACCGTATCTAAAAGGACAAAGCCATACCGTTCATAGATTGGTGTGTTGCGAGGGTTGGTAGATTCCAGGTAAACGGGCAGATGCTCCTCGTCACAACGGCTCAGGGTATGGGTTAATAAGGTGGAAGCAAAGCCTCTGGCTTGCCGGAAGGGGTCTACGCCAATGAGGGCCAGGTACCAGTGTGGGGTTGTGGGGGCATATGGCTCCAGGGCATTGAATAGGGCTAATAAATCGGTCATCGCGGCCGCGGTTACTGTCTCTGTCAGCACAGTGGAAAACTCATCTTCGTCGAAGTGGCTTCCAGGGGGTAGCCAGATGGTGGCCCCGGCCTGATTATCCAACAAGTAGGCTGTGCCATGAGCAAAGGCATTTCGCCCAAAGGCGTGCAAGAGTCGGGGGAAATGTTGCCAGTATTGCTGGGGGTTGGGGTACAGCCAACGTTCGATAGGATCGGTACTGAAAGCCAGGGTGAGCACCGAGAAAACAGCATCAGCATCAGCGGGGGTAGCAGTCCTAACAGTAGGCGTAGTCATTGTATGGGTGTGTCTGAGACGAGAGTGATGGGACATGATTCGAGCAGGCTATTTTTACCCTAGTTTGGGCAAGGTGGCGAGCCATCCCCCTACCTCACCTGGGGCGATGGCATAGGCGAATTTCCCCCGCCCCTAACCCCACCCCCAGGGGCGGGGAATTTTTTAAGAGCCGTTTTTCCCCTTTCTGGCCAGGGATCGTTAGGGCGGTGGGTTCATGGGGATGAGGCACGCGGATAGGGTTAGCGATTAAGGGATGCCACCGTTGCTGTAAAGAAGTTGCCCGTTGATCCAGCCACCGGCGGGTGAACAGAGGAATTGCACCAGGTTGGCACAATCTTGTGGCAACCCCACACGGCCTAATAATACACGCTCTTTTTCCTGGGCCAGTTGGTCGGCAGACATCCAGCCGGTGTCGGTGGCACCGGGGTTGATGACGTTGGCGGTGAGACCGAGGGCGCGGAATTCGGTCGCGGCCGCGAGCACAATCCTGTCTAGTGCCCCTTTGCTGGCGCCGTAGGGCAGGTTGTGGGCGGTGTGATCGCTGGTGAGGGCGATGATGCGGCCGCGGCCAAACTCTCCTCTAAAACTTTGCCCAAATGCTCGTACCAACAGCCAGGTTGCTCTGGCATTGATGGCAAAATGATGATCAAAACTTTCAATAGTGGTATTGAGAATGTCGCTATCTACCGAATAGGTATGGGACATGATCAGGGCGGTGATGGGGCCAAGTTGATGTTGGACAGTAGCAAAAAGGTTGTCTGGAGTCTCGACCAAAGAAAGATCAGCCTCGATTGCCAGGGTACGTGCGCCGTAGGTTTGCATCCGGGCGCACAACGATTCCACTTCGGTGGGCACACTGCCCCAGGGCATCTCCGCATCATAGGGCCGCCAGTAGGTGATCGCCACATCCCAGCCCGATTGGGCCAGGGTAGTGGCAATGGCCGCACCAATACCAATAGACCGGCTGGCTCCGGTGACAAGGGCGACAGGGCGAGTGAGGTTCGTCATAGGTTTGTTATTATCAACTGTGAGGGGGTGAGGAGAGCTTATTAGCTGGGGCGTTGCTCCAGGGCGTGCCGAACGTATACGGCGATAACGGTCCCATCGGCTTCAATCTCATTGCGCAACCAGGACATACCCGCTTTGATCAGAACGCGAGCCGAAGCCTGGTTTTCGGGGAAGATGGTGGCATAGATGGTGGGTAAATGACAGGCGGTAAAGCCGTAGTACAGCATGGCGGGCACAACTTCACTGGCGAAACCTTGTCCCCAATGAGTGGGCAGAAAGGCATAAATAATTTCGGGCAGGGAGCTACCCGGCGCGTAAACGATACCACAACAGCCAATGAAAACTCCCGTGGCCCGTTCTATCACCGCCGAAGCGCCAAATCCTTTGGTGCGATAGTTGTTATACGAAACCTCGATCCATTGGGCGCACAGTTCCCGGCTGAGGGGCTGACCGTCGTCCACCCAACGCACCACCTCGGGATCGCCGTAGAGGGTGAACATGTCATCTACATCATCAGGTTGTAACTGGCGGATGACGAGGCGAGGGGTCTCGAAAAGAATCATGGCTGTGTCCGAATTAAGTGAACGGGCAGTTGCAGAAAGGTGCTGTACTGGTCCGCGGCCGCGACGATAGCTTCATCTTCTCTGGGGGTCACGGCCCGAAACAGGTTTAGCTCGAGGACGGCTTGTTTGGTTTTCAGCTCACGGCGAAATGTGCCCACAATTTGCCCCTCCAGTAACACAATGTGCGTCAGGGCATTACCCATAGACAACAGTTTCAGGCCAACCTCAGCCTCGCCAATGGCCGAACGGTCTTTGTAGCTGGAGATCATTTCATCGTAAATGGAGAGGAGAAAAGCCCGGGGCGCGGCCGCGGTAGGCGGCAGGCTGGTAGACGGCAGATAATACACCTGTCCCCCTGCTTCTACCTGGGCGAATTCATTTTTAACCGCTTCCAGCCCATTACGGGCTTCGCTCAGGGTCAAACCCGACCATTTGGCAAAATCGGCGGGGGTAGCCGGGCCACGACTGCGAAAGTAACGGCGGCTGAGTTCGGTGAGAGCTTCATCATAGGTCAGGGGCGCGGCCGCGGGCACACGCTCGTCCATTAGCATGTAGGTAAATTGTTTGCCCTGCCGTGGGCCACTGCAAATAATCTGCTCCAACTCCGCCCACATCACGATGTAGGTCACGCGCAACAAATTAGATGTGTCCAAACCCGCCTGCCGCAAATGGTCGCGCAACGCATCACGGGTCAAAGCGTTTCCCCCCTGCAAAGCCTGGGTGATGATGGCCGCGCTCTGGCCTAACATCGCCTCATCCAGCCCGGTCTGGCGATACATCGTACCGTTGACCGCATGGACGCGAGGGGCCGTGAGCATCAATAACCAACGAATATCGGCCGGTGCTACGAAGTGCCAGGTGGGGCGCAGGACATGGGTACGCAGGATGGCTCCCGTGTTAAAAGCCTCATCCAAAACAGCATCGGTGGCCGTGGGCATCCGTTGACCTACCGACCATTTGGCCCCGGTGTAATCCTGGGACTGCACGGCGACCAACCAGTCTACGACTTCCTGCGGCCGCGAAAAATCAGCCTGTAACAGGTGTTGGTTCCACAAACGGAGAGAAGCTATATCAGCAGGGGTCATACACTGGCCTGGACCTGGTCGTAGTAGCCGCCTTTGGGCGCGGCCGCGACCAGTGTCATGTACTCGTCAATCTCGGCCCGGGTGATGTTCTGGATCGAAGCCCGATGCGCCTCAACAGAAGCCCACACTTCCATCACCACAAACTGGGTGGGATCGCTCTGGCTTTGCCACATCTGGCACGATTCATTCCCCTCTGAGGCGCGAACGGCTGGCAGTACCACCGTCAGCAAAAATTGGCGCAGGGCGTCTACCGTTTCCGGTTTGGCCTGCGAATAACCAATGAAAGTAATGCTCATAGAATCTCCTGAGATAGCATTTCAGCATTTCAGCCAGTCAGCATTTCAGCATTTCAGCCAGTCAGCATTTCAGCTTTTTGGCTGACCAGCTGACTAGCTGACTAGCTGACTAGCTGACCAGCTGACTAGCTGACCAGCTGACCAGCTGACTAGCTGACTAGCTGACTAGCTGACCCGCTGACTAGCTGACTAGCTGACCAGCTGACCCGCTGACTAGCTGACCCGCTGACTAGCTGACCCGCTGACCAGCTCATTATGGCTCCTCACTGTCATGCACAACCTGCGTGCTAAACCCAAAACTGGCTACCGTCACCGGATGGTAATCAAAACCCAAACTTTCAACCCGGATGGTGTGTGGCCCTGGCGTGAAGTTGGCAATATTCACATAGCCGCCATAATGCCCCAACCCATCAGTAGCCATAGCCGCCGTGTTACCACGCCACACTTCCAGGCCATCAAAAAGCACCCGCGCCCAACCAATCGCCGGGCCACCAAAAAACTGTACCCCCATAGCCGTATAGGGTTGTTCCGTTGTGGCTTCCACCCAATCTCCCTGCCACCAGACAACCCGATTCAAGCCATAGGGAATGCTCTCTTCATGAAAAGTCACCGCAATCCCTGCCGGTGGGGACGTATCGTCACTATTAGCCGGGGCAAAAACTTCGGGCGGTTGGCTAAAAAAGCGGCTATCCCCCCCATAAACTGTTACCGTCACCGGCAAACTGGCGGGGGTAGGTGTAGCCGGAATGGCGATCTGCGCCTCACAACCTGATGGGATTGGGGCCGACTCATTTTCAGGCGGGCAGGCGGACCAGTTTTGCCCCCCCAGATTTTCCCCCCGCAGATCAAACGAGCAGGTATCCCGGATTGTCTCTAGCTCCAGATCACCAGCCTCAATTTTCCAGGAATACGTCCCCACTTCATCACGGCAATAAGGATCATTAAAAATCGTCAGGTGATCCCCATCCACGGTGTAGGAAGCAATAGTTTTCCAGCCCGTAACTTCGTAGTAAATCCGCATGATGCCCTGATCAAACTGCAATTTCCAGATGCCACCCGAGGGCCGGTAATCGGCACAGCGACGGCACAACCACCACTGGGGTTGGGACGGGTCAATCTTGGCGTAAGTTCCGTCTAGCGGTGTTTTGGCGGTGGCAGGCAAAGGGGTGGTATAGGCAACCGGGGTTTGAGCCAGCAAGGCCTCCCAAACCGTTGTCGCCACCGGGGTCATCTCAGAAATGGAACTGCTATCATTTTTGCTCACCTGCCAGATCACGATGCTCAAGAAGGTTATGAGGCTCACCAACATGAGAGCGAGAAACAGGGTGCGAAATCTTCCAGGTAAAGTCATCGGTTATTTTCTGTAACGACACATGTCCTCGCGTCCACGGTATCGTAATTCATGACAGCCAGCCATCATTGAGATAACTCATCAGCGGCAAACTGTGCCGTTCCTGGCAAGGCCCACCAGATTGCCAGGGTGACAACTCCACCAACGGGAACCAACATGAATAGCAACCACCATCCACTCTTGCCCGTATCATGCAGACGCCGCGCCCCTACCGCCAGCAGGGGCAGTAGCACCGCAATCAGAAATATATCGCTCAATGCTTCGCTCAGGTATAGCAGGGCCATCGCCACCAGGGTGACAAACAGCGCAAACCACCAAAACTCTGCCCGCGATGCCTGACCCGTAAAATCCGCATATTTGGTGAGGCACACGCGAATGGCCCCCTGGAATGTTATGGCATCTACACCTTCGGGGTCATTGGGCTTCAAAACATTTTCCATATTAAGCTCCTTGCCGATTAGTGCGAGGGTCTCTCGCAAAGATGTTTTCCAACTCTTTGACGAATTGGAACGCTCTTCATTTTCGGCAGTTTCCCCGGCACTATCAACTGTGGAATCCCTCAGTTTTTCAATTGTGGACTGGTCGGGGGCATTCCCCAGTTTCAGAATCAACTCGACTCTGGAGCTAACCTGGAACTTGGCGTAGATGTTTTTCAAGTGGAATTCAACCGTGCGCTCGGTAATAGACAGGGACAAAGCAATCAACTTGTTGCTTTTGCCTTGTAACAGCAGTTCTATTACTTCCCATTCACGGTTACTCAATGGAAGTGTTTGAGTCATAACGGTTTGTATTGCTTCGCTCAAAGATCAAGACCGGGCAGGCCGTTCATACCCAGAATCAACGAGGCTTCACTGCCATGATGCAAATCGTGTTCCAGCACATGGTAAATCACCCAACTGCGCGATACCTGGTATACCTGACCTTCCCATTCATCCGGGAAGGTTTGAGCACAGTCGGCGGGTGTCCAGCGTTGCAAGCGGGCTTCGATGAAGGCCCACGTCTCATCCAGACCACGTACTAGCTCGTCGGCACTGCGGTCGGGTGAATCACGTTGCCCCCACAGCATGTACTCATTCATCCGTGCATCTTCATCCTGGAGCGTACCGCTGAACCACCCGGCCCGGACAGAGATGATGTGCTGGACAACCTGCCCCAACGGCCACATATGGGGAGCCGGTTGCAGGGCGAGTTGCTCAGGGGTCAGCGGGGCAAGGCAACGGCGCAGTTTTTCATTATAACCACGCCAGTTTTCATAGATAACTTCCAGGGTTGAAGGGGTTTGTTGTGGCATCTGTTTCTCCTTGAGAATCAATCCAAATTAAGAATTGCTGTATCAGTTCAACCTTTCTTGCCTAGAATTCTACGCAGGAATTTCCGCAGGTTGACCAAGAAGCGTGAGCCAGTATAAATGTAACTGTTATATTCGCCTCTAGGCAGGTAACCCAATTTTTGGGCTAACTTGGCGGATATCTCGGTGGCGGCATCCCAATTGGGATCAATACCATTTTCCAGACATTCAATGAGCAAAGCCGCACCTGTAGCTGAGGCCAGACCACGCCCACGGTATTTCTTATGCGTGTTTATTTGTACTTCAATCCCTTTAGAACAAACCGAACCGGTTGAAGCAATACACACAATTTTTCCATTTTCCAGGGCACAATAGCCAAAGCCACGCTCGATAAAGTCTTGGGGCGAAACAAAGCCAAACAATTGACCATCGGTCAAATCGCTCTTGTCATGAGCGATCTGTTGGGCATAGGGCAAGTTAATCCTTTCAATTTGGAAATTCGCTGGCAACTGCGATCTTAATCGTTTCAATCTTTCAATATCCAGGCTTTCACTGCTAAAAGCATACCGCTTGAGGATGATCACTTTGCCTTTGTGAACTTGATCTAACAGGTTCGCCCATTCTGGCATACTAAAGAACAGGGTAGAAAAGCCAGGCAATTGGGCTAAAAATTCGCGGGCGGCGGGGTGTTTGGCATCACCACCCAGAATATGTATTTTGTATTGGGGCAAACTTAAGGCGGCAACACAGGGATTTTCCAGATCATTGACCAGAACTTTACCCATTGAACCTTCCAAGATCGCATCTGCCATGTAATTCCATTCATTGTCTGGAAATAACTGACGCAGGTTATGGTTGCGATTCGGTTTGACTTCTTCCATTTTCGTTTTTTATACGCTTACGTTACTGATGTTTTAGCTGGCTAACGGCTCTTATGGGCAAAATGACAACCAGGTAGGGTATTGTAACATGGGGGAGTAGCAGGAAAAATGGGGGATGATTGCGGCCGCGAGCACATGACAACTCAACTCCATAAGCCGCTTATTCCATCCGACTCGTCAATTGTTGGGCGTCATCGCGAAAGCGAAGGCGATAGATAGGTTCGCCCCACCGCTCGTCGCCAGTGGCTTCAAAACCAATGCGGCGATAAAGTGAGTGCGCGGCCGCGTTCTCTGGGTGTACCACCAGGGACATGCCAGTACAGGTTGGCTGGGTTTGTTGGATGAGCAAGATCAAGGCTTGCATCGCGGCCCGACCATAACCTCGGCCTTGATGGTGATGATCAATGAAAAAGTGGAACACCCAACAATCGTCAGGCTGATCTGGCTTCAGCGCGATCGCCACGAAACCGACCATCTGCTGATCCGCGTAAATCGCATATGGTAGCCATGTCAGACCGTCCGGGCGAATGTAGGCTTTGGCCAGGGCAATCGCCGCCACAGGAGCATAATCGGCGACGAAGCACTGTTGCGCGGGTAGAACGGACAAGGTGAGGGTTTGCCGCCAGTTGCTCCCCTCAACTGGTTTCAGGGTGATTGCGTTTGGCATGGGGTTGCCCACTCAGACTGCCGCAAAAAGGTTACTGACTTTCTGGGGAAGATAATCAGCTTCCGTAGAAGGGAGTGAGTGGGGAGAACGCAGTCCTACATGTCAGCGCTGCCCTGCATATCAAGCCAAAGCGCTTCGAACATGTGGCCGTCAGGGTCCTCGAACGAACGGTTGTACAGCCAGCCCATATCAATGGGGGCACGTGTGCCAGCCTTGCCACCGGCTTCTGCGGCCGCGTTGACAACCGCATCCACCTCTTCTCGCGTGTCCATTGACAGCGACAACAACACCTCAGACGTAGTGCGGGCGTCAGCGACTTCCTTCGAGACCCACCCTACGAATCTTTCGTGTGTCTGCAACTGGAAGGTGATGGTGTCTGACCACACCATTGTGGCGGTGGTGTCATCGCTGAACTGGGCGTTCTTCTGGAAACCAACTGCCTCATAAAACCTGGTTGAAGCGGCAAGGTCCTTCACAGGCAAACCAACATAGATTGATTTCATCATTTCTTTTGTTCTCCTAACGTCATCTCATCGGTAGCGAATGAGGACAATATCGCCTGGTTTCATGGGTGATAAACTTCTTGGGCGTCTTTTAATGTGTAAACGACTTCATCTTCTTCCTGGAAGAACTGCGCCAGGGTGAAATCTTGCCACTGGTTATCATGCCAATCACTATAGATCGGCGTTATTTGCCGCCGTGCCATCACGAAAGAGGCAAAGTCAGCCACCAGTTGCACAATTTCATCGGGCAAATGATCAATCTGTTGATGTAGTTGATCCCTCATTGTTGTCATGGCATACATTCCAACCACAGACCAACCACAGCAACTACGATTCCGGCCAAAATAGTGAAAAAAAGGTTCCTAAAAGTATTATTGCCTTGGTCTGACATTGTATGCCTCTTTCAAAAGTTGATAACCATGCTTAGATGTTGCGGTTCTTTTTGAGGATACTGACCCAATCTTTCACCAGTCGTTCGATAGCTTGGATGAATTGAGGGGCTAAAAACCAACCATCAAATAAGCACTACCGTAAAGAGGAGTTCAAGTTCTACAACCTTCTGTAAGAGAGTCACAATCAGCTGTTATAGTCAAATGGTATTGAACCATCTTGCGTAAAAATTCGCAGTGCTGGGTACGTCCATATAAATCATTTCCGATTGCATAGGCATCAGCTGCACACCCTCCAGCACACAACCCTTCAATTTCACAACCACGGCATTCTGGCAAATTGCCGACCACACGCATTGTAACATGATGATAAGCATCTGTTTTAAACAATTCTCGGGATTCCACGTCATCAAGCGTACCAAGCCAAATTGGTTGAGATTGACAGGGGTAAATCTCACCATTAGGAAGAACAGAAAGTTCTGTCCCACTACCCCCACAAAACGTACCCATCACTCTATTTTCATGTTCTAATCGTTCACAAACTTCTTTCCACAACCCCCCAATCTTAAAATCCCGTGAACGCCCATACTCGATGGCATCAATTAGTGCATCTGCCAACGCGACTGGATCGCCATCTTTGGATACTATTCTTATGGGATCTATGCCCATTGAATGAATTCCCCGTTTTAAAAGTAGATCAATTAACTCTGGAAGATGATTTTTATTATGTTCACCTAAAGTTGCACTAATAGCAATTGGGATTTGCGCTTCTTGCAACAAATCAAGCCCTCTGTTTACTACATCAAAGCTGCCAGATCCGTTACTAAACACGCGTACAGCATTATGTGCATCTTTTGCTCCATCAAGGCTAACTATCACATGTAAATTATCACGATAACGAATGAGTTCCTTGACTATAGCACGTGATAATAAAATGCCATTAGTATTTAACAAGATATCCAAAGACAAACCATACTGTTTAGCAAGTTTGGTTGCATAATCTAGGCTGTCACGTACAACATTCCAGTTCAGCAAAGGTTCTCCACCAAAATAACGTATTTGCATCAAATTTGTTTGCTTATGTTCCAATAATAAATTGGCATATAGCTGAATAGCTCTAATTGCTACATCTAAAGACATTCGCTGACTGTCTCTATCTATACGTATTTCATTTGTGCCATGACAGTATGTGCAAGCTATATTGCAACCAATATCAGTGTTAAGGCGTAGCCAACGCACCATTTCGCCACGATTGTAAGACAATTCGCGTTGTTCGATTTTCCAGGAAAGTTGTTTTTCTTCGTCGCCCAAAACCAAAAAACCGAGTTTTTTCAACTGCTCGATTTCTTTTTTTAGTTCAAAATCCAGGAAATGTGGATAAATGTCTTGAAAGGAATACCCTTTTTCCACCAAAGAAAAGAACTTTAGAATATCTGCATCCGCATACCGTAGATTACCTAGTAAAGAATGGTAAATCATCACCACGTTGCTGGTTTTAGTATGTATAGTCTGTAAATATTTAGAAGGCTGTCCTAATGGAATTTCGGTCTCTTTTTTTTGTAGTTCTGATAATTTTCCTGTTGATGAAGTATCCCACAACGAAGGTAGTTGACAAACGCCATACGGATGAGCACTAGCTGATGGGCGATAACAAGCACAAGCACAAGCACAAGGAACCTCTTTAACTTCTGAGATGACAGAGAACAAAGCATCAACTAAGGTACTCCTAGATGTTCCATAAGTATGCTTTTTGACTCCATTCATATCCGAAGGTTGGGTAATCACTTGGCTAGAATTAGCATCAGATTTAGCTTCTACATCAAATCCCGTTCCATCGTAGGTTATGCTGTAAATTACTTTACAAGCTTTCTCACGTTTCTTTTGTGGTAATTCTCCTGAAATTTCAAATTTCGCAGAATATGTGTGATATTTTTCCTTCTTTTTAAAGATCCAAACACCTGTTTCGCGTTCTTGCTCTCGAACGACCACATCATTTTCATAATACTTCTTAATACCTTGTAGTTTTTTAAGCGTAGCCGCTTCTTCAAGCAATTCGAGTATCATAGGCTTAACAGTTAGTAGCTCTTGTGTGAAGGCCTGATGGCCTGGGGTTTGTTCAAGTGCTTGTTGTCTTTTTTCCTCAGACTGAGTTTTTTCGAGTTCAAGTAAATCATTTGCATGTTTTTGTTCCAAACTATCCATTTCTAAATATAGTTTTTCTAGTTCAACTTTTTTGGTTCTGCTAGCCAAGCTAATGGGTAAGTTGTTAATTTCTTGTTGTAGTTTTCTAGTTTTGGTTTTCAAATTGGTTTCTGCCAACTCTTGTGCCGCTAACAACTCTTGACGTTCTCTACTATGCTTTTGTGATAATTCACTTAATTCGTATGAAGACATTGATTAATCCTCCAATCTGGTGGAATAGGGATAAGTACATTGTAGTTATCATTAGACAAAATCAGCTAGTACATCAGGGTGGAAGTCTCTAGCAGGTTTAGAAACCAGGTTTTTCGCCTGTAAAACGCTCTGAATTAAAGGTTGCGTTTGATTTTGTCTTCACTGATCTATACAGGGATGGTGATTGTACTCATCAATCGTGTTGCCCTTTGGGGTTTCAAGGGATGGTACACCTGGAAAACGTTTTACCCAGTTGGGTGATTATACTCGTCACGGTCATAAAATGACATTCGTTTGGAGAGTAGAGACTGGTTAATCTCTAGTCTCCAGTCTCTTTGAAAATGCCAGATTATGCCCTTTGACCGTATATTTGTAGCATGGGAGAGGGAATGCGCGGCCGCGTCGTCCCTTTATCTCATTAGTTTAGCTACAAAGGGGCGGGGTGGTGTGGGGAAAGGGGGGGATGTGCGGCCGCACTGCTCCATCATCTCATCAGTTCAGCCACAAAGGGGCGGGGGTGGTGTGGGGAAAGGGGGAACGCGGCCGCGACCCCACTAAGTTTCGTCTACAGGTTGATTGATAAATTGAACCAGCGACGCGGCCGCTTCCTGGAGCGTCATATCATAAAGTTCAAAGGCGTACTCCTCATCAATATCCCTGTCAATGAGGTCACAAATGGCCTCTAGCGGCTCACTACCCTCTAACAAATCCGGGGGATCATCAACCGACCACATGGTGCAAAATTGAGAGGTTGCCGTGGCCCGGTAACGATCAAATGAAAACCGTGTATGAATTTTAATCAGCTCGTTGAGTAGCGATTCCTGGTTCATAAAACGCTCCTGAGGGCTTTTACATAGGTCAGGGTGTCAATCTTTGGGGGGGAATAGTATCAGGCAACGTGTGTATGCCAAGTGTGGTGTTCGCGGCCGCGTTCCGGCCCATCTTGTTGATAAGTTATCCTCACCATGAGAAACAGAGGGGATGCGGCCGCGTCATCCCTCTATCTCATCGGTTAAGCAACAAATGGCGGGGGCGATGGTGTGGGGGAAGGGAAAAAAGGGTGGAGAGCAAACAAATGTTAGGATGTCATCAACCTGCTTTTAACAAAGGAACGGAATAAGCATGAATAACCTCATCTGCGGTAACGAACACCAGATCATGGGCCAGGCATTGGCAGATCAACATCCGATCAAAGGGATCACGATGCAAGGCGGGCAGGGTGACAAGTTTGCTCACGCTGTTTTCATCAAGGGCCAAACTGGCTATTTGGTGTTATTCTCGCTGGAAGGGCAGGTAAATGTCGGGGGATTGGGGCAGAGGCAATTTGCCTAATTGATATTTGACTGTGGCTTCCCAGATAGACACGACACTGAGGTAAACGTCGTTACGCAAATCTTGAATGGCATCACTGATGTGAATAGGCAGGTGTTGATCACCTGTGATGTACCAGAGGAAAACATGGGTATCCAGGAGCAGTTTCATCACGCCTCAAATTCTTGCATGATATTTTCTGGTAATGGGGCATCAAAATCATCAGGAACGGTAAACTCACCAGCCCCCAGCCCAATGGGGCGTTTGAATTGGCTGGACGAGTCAAAAGGTCGCATTTCGATGAGGGGTTTACCGGCGGTCATGATGACGACGGTTTCACCAGCCTGAACACGGCGCAGGTAGGCAGAGAGATTGCGTTTGATTTCATCTTCACTGATCTGTACAGGAATGGTGATTGTACTCATCAATCGTGTTGCCTCTTTTGTTTTCCAGGTATGGGACACCTGGAAAACGTTTTACCCGGTTGTGTTGGTTAATTGTAGCATGGGATAGGGGGAGAGGGAATGTGCGGCCGCGCTGCTCCATCATATCATCGGTTAAGCAACAAAGGGCCTGGGGTGTTGGTATGGGAAAAGGGGGAGACATGAGCAAGAGTACAATTAGTTAATGTTTTCCAACGTCTACACCAGCAGAATATTTGAAGGAATATTCTTTTCCACATATAGAATTCCTTTGCGAGTAAGGGAGCAAAAACTATTGTCATAGTGAATAAATGCTTCTTTATGCAAAGCAAAAAGTACTTTGTCTCTAAAATTTGTCGAGTTCTTATATTCCACCCACTTACGCAACTCTTGTTCTGAAATTTTGTTAGGTTGTTTACTGTAAAGAATCACCAATACCTTATCAGAAGTTTTGAGCGACGTATCCAACACTCTAATAAATCCTTCAAACTCATCAATAATAGGAATTTGTATTTCGTTTATCGTTGACACGATTGCTGCAGCTTGGTCTATCGGGCAAGAGTGATAATGTCTTACTAGCTCAGTGAGAATCCAGTCAACCGCATGAATAACAAAAATTGAGTCAGAATAATTTGGGTTAACCTCGCCACCAACGTGAGCAACATCTCGTTTATTTCTGACATCAAGAATAACCCGGATTAAACGGGGAATGAAGAATCGTAGCGTGTTTGGCAAAGATACATTATTTGGCAATCTGTTAATAATTTTTTCTGAATCAAGTTGACTACCAAACGGAGTATAGCTATTAGAGTCAACAAATTCGAGTATACGAAGCATACATTCAGCGAACCGACCTGCGTTAAGTTCTGTCGGACGAAACTTACTCAAAAAGAATTGTTGCTTGATATGTTTATATTCTTTAAGAAGCTCAACTAAAACATCTTGAGGTAATGACGTCTGTAAAGAAGCGATCAAAGCACTTTCCGAAATGCTCATTTATTACCTTCACTCTCGATTAATTTCTTGACTTCTCTTTCACCAGTTTCAGTTAGGGAGTAAGCACCATCTGCACTAAGTAAGACCTTTGTTCCGTTAGTACGCAAGGCATCAACTAGTGTTTTCCGTTTAGCTCCAATGGTGGGATATTTACGAGACAAGAATGCGTAAAGCGTGCCAGCCTTAACTGTTTGTTGAACTCTCAAGATTTTAGTAAGAATATAAAGACCAAAGATCCCCCACTCTGTAGCAGATTCAAGCTTTCTAACATCGAAACTTTGGAGGACATCTAGTGGCATATCTAGCCAAGGTGTTATGGTCTCCGTCTCCAATTTATTTGGTTTTCCAACAGGTTTTCCTCCTTTACTGGACTTTTTTGAGTCAGCTACTTGTGATGGCTCAGGATTTTGAATGTTTTTGATAATTTCTTCAACACGCCTAGCACCGTCATAGTTATTGACTCGGTAGTTATTGTCAAAAGTCGTAAAATAATTTTTAGCTACTTCGGGAATGTGCTTATAAGTATTTGAATCAAACAAATCTTCATATTTCATGACAGCAATGAGTTTTTCATGACTGATACTTTCGTTAAATTGTTGGTTGAAGGCCCACACAAACATTATCGCAAATATTTGTTGTCTTTCCTTCTTAGTAGGCAACTTCCGAATATATTCTCTTAACGTCTTACTAGGAAGAATTTTGTGTTCAGAGTGTTCGGAAAATAGATTTTCAACTTTTAGTGAGAAGGAATCCGCTTCCTGTTCCCCAACATCAATAACGGTTTTGTTGTTTTGCTCTATTGTCGGAGTTTCTTCATAACCACTCAGAAGGGCTAAACCAGCGTCTTTAAAAGATGGTTCTTGAATATTCAATGGCCGTAGGGGAACATTAGCACCAAATGGGAGTCGTGCTGTGAAAGCGTCTACAGCTCCATCTGATGCGTGAACTTCAATACGTCGATAGGAAGAGGATTTTGTGGCTTTTTCCTCTAAAGTGTAAGTGTTCATCTTCTCTTGTGGATGCAAGTTAGAATGAAGCAACACCCCACATTTTAAACATTTTGACTTGTTCTTAAATAGCAAAGTACCACACTCTAAGCATTTGACTTGGTTCTCACATTCGATACAGAAGTTGAGTTCTTCAACTATTTTCGTTGTGCAATAGGGACAATAATGGCTCATATGTGTCTACCTTATTTCAAAGATGCATGCTCTTAAATTCTGACAGTATTTTTCGCGGGAAATGTTACCATGCAATCCCTAAGATGTAAATCGTTCATTTTGTAGGGATCGCGAATAAATAAGAGCAAAAGGCATTCAGGTAAATCTCTACCATCATAGGGCCGCAAATTGCAAATTGGCCTTGACACAACTTGGGGGCGGTGCTAATATGCCGCGCTAATTGAATTGATAAAAACGTTGAACCGGACGAGTACCCAGCACCAGCCTGTCCCAAGAGAGTTGACCCACCGGCTGAAAGGTCAATGACAGTGCCACTGGCGAATGGACCGGGGAGTTTCTGGAAGGAAAGGGATTAGTGTATTAGTATATTAGTCTATTGGTCTATTGGGGGGTACTCCTAATACACCAATACACTAATAGACCAATATACCAATATACCAGTATTTCCAGACGGCCAGGCCACCGTTACCCGGCCCGGGTTTCTGCCAGAGATGGCACGAACTACTGAGTGAGGCTGGCTTGACCATTTACGCGCTTTCACGGGCGCGTTTTTTGTTTCTCAGCCTAATCAGGGTGGCACCACGGGAGTATTGGACGCTCTCGCCCCTGGGCAAGTAATCATGCTTGCCCAGGAGCGAGAGCGTTTTTTTGTTTGGGAAGCGGAAGAGAATAATTAATGGGTGAATTGGTGAATTGTTGAATGGTTAATGAGGGGGCTGTTCGTTAATCATTCACCAATTCAACAATTCAATGATTAATTATTTTCTCCCAACGTTTCAGGAGAAGAGCATGACACGAACCACACCTTACGTTTTGGAAGATGCGCCGCCGACACACGCGGCCGCAACGCCTTCCCTCTATCATCCTACCCTGCCGGAGTTCCGGGAGCGGGCCAACGGCTCGGCCAACCTGATCCCCGTCTACCGTGAGTTCCCCGCCGACCTCGAGACGCCGGTCTCGGTATATATCAAGCTGATGGATAACTTCGGCCCGTCGTTTCTGCTGGAATCGGTGGAAGGGGGGGAACAGGTGGGGCGGTACTCCTTTGTGGGGGTGAATCCACGCGGCCTGATTATGTTACGCGGCCGCAGCCTCACCACCACCCTCGAATCCGGCACGACGCAACGGGAACTGGCCCCCGGCGAAGACATCCTGCACGTTATCCAGGCCGAGTTGGGGCAGTTCCGGCCCGCGCTCCTGCCTGGCCTGCCCCGGCTCATCGGTGGGGCAGTCGGCTACCTGGGCTATGACACGGTGCGCTTCTTCGAGCGGCTCCCGGAAACGGCGGAAAAGGTGTTGGACATCCCCGACGCCATTTTCCTGCTGGCGGACCGGCTGGTGGTGTTTGATCATGCCCGCCACCGTCTGCTCATCCTGGCCAACGCCCACATCGAGGATGACCCGGAACTGGCGTACATGAATGCGGTGCAACGGATTGAGCAGATGAGTGAACGGTTGTTGCGGCCGCTACCCTCTATCCCCTCACGCCGTTGGCCGGGGCAACACCGGGACGGCACGATCACCGCCAACAAGAGCAAAGAGGAGTATGCCGACATGGTGCGGGCGGCCAAGGAGCATATCGCCGCCGGGGATATTTTCCAGGTGGTGCTCAGCCAACGGCTCAGTCGCACCACCCACGCCCACCCCTTTGCCGTTTATCGGGCGTTGCGGATGTTGAACCCATCCCCCTACATGTTCTACTTTGATTTTGGGCCGGTGGATTTGCAGGTGGTAGGGGCTTCGCCGGAGATGCATGTGCGGCTAGAGGATGGCACGGCTTCGGTGCGGCCAATTGCGGGGACGAGATGGCGCGGCCGCGATGAAGCCGAGGATCAGCAACTCGCCACCGACCTGCTCAACGACCCCAAAGAGCGGGCCGAACACGTCATGCTGGTAGACCTGGGGCGCAACGACATTGGCCGGGTCAGCGAATTTGGCACGGTGCAGGTGCGTAATCTGATGACCATCGAAAAGTACAGCCACGTCATGCACATCGTCAGCCATGTCGAAGGCAAGCTCCACGCCGACAAAAACGCCTTCGACCTGATGCGGGCCACCTTCCCGGCGGGCACGGTCAGCGGTGCCCCCAAAGTGCGGGCGATGGCGATCATCGAAGAGCTAGAAGGGGAGCGGCGCGGCCTCTATGCCGGAGCCGTCGGCCATTTTGGTTACGATGGCAACATGGACACCTGTATCGCCCTGCGTACCATGCTCGTCCGCGACGGCCGCGTCTACGTCCAGGCCGGAGCCGGTATCGTCGCCGACAGCGACCCGTACCAGGAGTATCAAGAATGTTTGAACAAAGCCAGAGCCTTGCTGTTAGCCGTGGAGAACGCGGAGCAGGGTTTACTTTAGTCTATTAGTATATTGGTATATTGGTGTATTCGTATATTCTGACCAATACACCAATACACCAATAACCAAACGGAGTTTCACCATGACCAAACCCATCGTATTCAGCGGCATCCAACCCACCGGCAACATCCACCTGGGCAATTACCTGGGGGCGGTGAAGAACTGGGTGGCGGGGCAGGCGGAGAAGGTCAACTACTTTTGTGTGGTAGACCTGCACAGCCTGACCATCCCGCAAAACCCGGACGATTTGCGCTTCCAGACCCGCTCGTTGGCGGCGATGTTGTTAGCGTGCGGCCTCGACCCGGAAAAATGTACCCTGTTCATCCAGAGCCACGTCACCGCCCACACCGAAGCCGCCTGGCTGTTAAACTGCGTCACGCCGCTCGGTTGGTTGCAACGCATGACCCAATTCAAGGACAAATCGGCCAAACAGGAGAGCATCCTCACCGGTTTGCTCGATTACCCGGTGCTGATGGCCGGGGACATCATCCTCTACGACGCCAACGAAGTGCCGGTCGGCGATGATCAGAAACAGCATGTGGAACTGGCGCGGGATATTGCCCAACGGTTCAACAGCCTCTATGAGGAAGCGTTTTTCGTCATTCCCCAGCCCGTTATCCCGGAAGTGGGAGCGCGGGTGATGGGGCTGGATGATCCGACGGCTAAAATGTCCAAGAGTTCGGCTCATGTGCGCGGCCACGCCATCCGCCTGTTGGATGATGCGAAGGAGATTGAGCGCAGTTTCAAGCGAGCGGTCACCGATTCCGGCAAGGAGATTCACTTTTCGGATGACCCGGAGAAGGCGGGGGTGAATAATTTGCTGGGTATCTACAAGGCCCTGACCGGCAAGAGTAAGGCGGAGTGTGAGGCTGATTTCGCGGCCGCGCGTGGTTACGGCGACCTGAAAATGCGTGTGGCTGAGGTCACGATTGAAGCATTGGCCCCCATCCAGGTGCGTTATCACAGCCTGATGAACGATCCGGCTGAGTTAGATCGCCTGCTGGCCCGTGGCGCGGAACAAGCCCGCGCCGTTTCTACGCCGAAGTTGGACAAGATGAAGCATATGATGGGGTTGGTTCTGCCAGGGAAGGCGGAATAGGAACTCGTAAGATATAGAAAACAATTAATTGTTGAATCTGTGAATTGGTGAATGATTAACGGAAACGTCCTTTCATTAACTATTCAACAGTTCAACAATTCAGCAATTAATTATTCCCCCCTTTAGACAAGCTCCTATCGTTAATTTTGAGGTGAATGATGTTAGTCATGATTGATAACTACGATTCGTTTACATACAACCTGGTGCAATACTTTGGAGAACTGGGGGCGGAGATTCGGGTGTTTCGTAATGATGAGGTGACGCTGGATGAGATTAAGGCGTTAAAGCCGACCCACATCGTTATTAGCCCAGGGCCGGGCAACCCGGATGATGGCGGCATCTCGAATGAGGTATTGCGCGAGTTTGGCCCGACGACGCCGATTTTGGGGGTGTGTTTGGGGCATCAATGTATCGGGCAGGTGTATGGGGGCAAGGTGAACCGCGCCCCCCGGCTGATGCACGGCAAAACGTCGTCGGTGTATCACAACGGCAAGGGGCTGTTTGATGGGGTTCCCAGCCCGTTTAAGGCCACGCGCTACCATTCCCTCATTGTGGAAGAGCCATTACCGGAGGTACTCCAGGTGACCGCGTTCACGCGGGATGGCGAGGTGATGGGTTTGCGGCACAAACAGTACCCTACGATGGGTGTTCAGTTCCATCCGGAGAGCATTTTGACGGAGCATGGCAAGCGGATTTTGCAAAACTTTTTGGATGGGCGGTAGGGAATGAAAAACACGGATAGGAAGAAACACGGATAAAAAGCGATGTCCGAGTTATGGTATGAAGTATTAACTGGCGTATTACGTGGCTTTATCTTCAAGGTTCGTAATGAACTCTGAGGTAAACACGGATAGGAAGAAACGCGGATAAAAAGCGATGTCCGAGTTACGGCATGAAGCATTAACTGGTGTATTACGTGGCCTTATCTTTAAGGTTCGTAATGAGCTTTCTGGGGGTTGGTCTGAAGAGGTTTATCACCAAGCCTTGTTGCGTCTTTTGCAGGAAAACAACATCCCGGTGGTGTCAAAACCTCGCCGTAGCTTATGGCATCGTGGGGTTGAGGTACATCTCTTTGAACCGGATCTGATTGTGTGGGACAAGATCATATTGGAATTGAAGGCTCTGCCTTATCAGAGTGGCTTTGCCAGCGAACAATACGCCCAAATCATTCACTACTTGAAGTTTTGGCAAAAAGATTTAGGGTTACTGATCAATTTCGCTCCGGCCAAAGTCAAAATCCAACGTGTCGTGTGGGATGAAGCAGAATTCTCGCTGTTTGAAAGTTATGAGGACATCTTGCCCTTGTTATCTGAACAAGACAAAACAACTCTGAGACAAATCAGACAGCACATTGTGACAATAGCCCGGCAGTATGGTTTTGGCTATCCAGAATCTGTGTATCGCAAATTGGTAGCTATTGAAACAGCCCACAATCATCTTCCATGCGTAACTGATATTACGGTTGTCCCAACCTGGCGCGGATATGATCTGCCACAGCAACTTACACAACATTTACAGATCGCGGAACAGTACCTCATCAATATTCGTACGCTACACGGACACCCCACCAGTTATGACTTCGTCGCTACCAAGACATATCTCAACCAATTGGGTTTTAAGTTCGGGCTAGTCGTCAACTTTAGCCCACATAAATTGCAGATATTCGGCATCAAAGCCAACTAAATCCCATCCGTGTTCCTTCCTATCCGTGTTTTACTATGAGTGCGACTCTCCATCCATCTATTGGGCTTTAAATTCGGGCTAGTCGTCAACTTTAGCCCGCATAAATTGCAGATATTCGGCGTCAAAGCCACCTAAATCCCATCCGTGTTCCTTCCCATCCGTGTTTTACTATGAATGCGATCCTTCCCCCATCTATCCGGTTTTTGCAGAGGGGTTGGCACAATGCCAATCATGTTTTGCTGTTGGATGGTGAGGGGCCGGTGTTGGTGGATACGGGTGGAGATGAGGATGGGGCGGTGTTGCTGGCAATGATGAAAGATGAGGGCGTTGACGCGGCCGCACTCTCTCTCATCGTCAACACCCACTCCCACTGGGACCACAGCGGCGGCAACCGCACCCTCAAAACCTTCAGCGGCGCACCCCTCGCCGCCAGTGCTTTATCCGCCGCCTGGTTTGCCCACCAAGAACGCCGCCTCACCTGGCTCGATTACTTCGCCGTACCGTTTGAGTTTGTCCCCGCCGATATTATCTGGCAGGATGGGGATGTCGTGCAGTTGGGCGAATTCCCCTGGCAGGTGATCGCCATCCCCGGTCATGCCCCGGATGCCATCGCCCTGTACCAGCCGGAACACAAACTGCTCATTTCCGCCGATGCCTTGCACCTGAATGATTGTGGCATTATCAACGTAGCCGTGCATGGCTGGGAGGCGTTAGACGCGGCCGCGACCACCACCCACCGCCTGCAACAACTCGACATCGCCCTGGCCTTGCCCGGACACGGCCCGCTCATCACCGACGCGGCCGCGAGCCTGGAGCGCATCGCCACCCTGTTAGCCCAATTCCGCGCCGACCCGGAGAAGTTATACCGCCATCTGGTGCGCCGGGTGTTTATTGCAACGGTGTTAGCCCGTCAGCCGGTCAGCCGGTCAGCCTTGCTGAAGTGGATGTTGGCCCTGCCCTGGACAACCGATTATTTACCAACGAGTGGCTACCCTGACGCGGCCGCGCAACTCCACGATCTCTTGTCTACCTTCATTCGGCAGGGGGTTATCGTGGAAGAAGATGGCCTACTGATCTGTACTGTACGGAAGTAGGCGAGTGGCGAGTAGGCGAGTGGCGAGTAGGCGAGTGGCGAGTAGGCGAGTGGCGAGTAGGCGAGTGGCGAGTAGGCGAGTGGCGAGTAGGTGCGCAACAAGTGTGAGGTGGAAGGATGGGTGAGAAGCCGATGCGGTTTACCGAGTGGGAAGAGACGGTACATCCAACGATTCGGAATGGCCCACTCTGGCAGTTTAAGGTATACCCCAAAGCAATGTTTGTTTATGATCTGGCATGGTTTGATTGCGGAAATCTCTTGCGAGACGAACGTGGTAAAACGGTTGCCAGACAACTTATCCGTAGTGCAGGTGCTATAAGTGCCAATATCGAGGAAGGATTTGGTCGGGGTTATGGCAAAGATTATGCTTATCATTTACGCATTGCCATGGGCGAAACCCGTGAATCTCAAGGTTGGTATTGGCGCGGCCGCAACCTACTAACCCAAGAAGTCCTAGATCACCGCCTTTCCTTACTCAACGAAATCATCGCCATGCTCGTCCCCAACCTCACCAAACAACGCAACTACACCAAATAACCCCACTCGCACACTCGCTACTCGCACACTCGCTACTCGCAAACTCGCTACTCGCAAACTCGCTACTCGCACACTCGCTACTCGCACACTCGCTACTCGTTACTCGCTACTCGCTACTCGCTACTCGCAAACTCAAGGAGACCCTATGCCCCTAAAACCCATTCTCGCCGAAGTCATCAACCGCCGCGACCTCACCTTTGCCCAGGCGGCCGAGGCCATGAACATCATCATGGACGGGCTGGCGACCCCGGCCCAGATTGGCAGTTATCTGACCGCGCTCCGTATGAAGGGGGAGACGGTGGACGAAATCGCCGGGAGTGCCAAGGCGATGCGCGACCATGTCGTGCCGGTGCATGTGCCCTTGCAACCGGGCGAAATCCTCATGGATATTGTGGGTACGGGCGGGGATGGACGGCATACGTTCAACATTTCCACCACCTCAGCGTTTGTCATCGCGGCCGCGCACCAAAAAGTCGCCAAACACGGCAACCGTGCCGCCAGCAGTCGCAGTGGCTCGGCTGATGTGCTCATGGCGCTGGGGGCGAATCTGGAGCTAAACCCGGAGCAGGTGGCCGAATGTGTGCAAGAAGTGGGCATCGGCTTCCTGTACGCCGTCAAACACCATCCGGCCATGCGCTTCGCCATTGGGGCGCGCCGCGAGATGGGGCAACGCACTATTTTCAACGTGTTGGGGCCGCTCACCAACCCTGCCGGAGCCACCCATCAGGTATTGGGGGTGTATGATCCGGCGCTCACCGAGGTGATGGCGCGGGTATTGGCCTCGTTGGGGTCCGCGGCCGCGCTCGTCGTGCATGGCGCGGATGGGCTGGACGAACTCTCGACCACCGGCCCCAACCAGATCAGCTATCTCAAGGCCGGACAGGTGACAAACCAGACCTTCGATCCCCAGGAGCTTGGCCTGCGCCGGGCGACGCTGGACGAGTTTATCGGGGGGACGCCGGAAGAGAATGCCGTCATTACCCGTGCCATTCTGAGCGGAGCCGACCAGGGGGCGCGGCGGGATGTGGTGCTGTTGAACAGTGCGGCCGCGCTCTGCCTGGATGATTTAGACTGGCACAGAGGGTTGGTACGGGCTAAAGAGGCGATTGATAGCGGCCGCGCCCTTGCCACGTTGGATGCCTGGATTGCACGAACCAATCGCTTCTAAAACTCAGAAGTCACCCTCTCACCCTTTGGGGTTATAATCCGCACATGTCCACCCCTACCCTGCGCCAACGATTAGGTGATCTTTATCACCGTTTGTACCAAACCGCGACCACCGGGCGGCTCAACCCGTTCCTGAAACCCGTACACAGTAGCTTACAGGCCCTGGAGTTAGCCGTCGAAAGGCAACTGGATCGCCTTAGCCCCACCGAGGAACCATCTCCTCATCTGCCCGAGTTGACCGTTCTGATCAAGACGTTTGAACGGCCCTACGCCACCAACCTGCTTCTGGAGAGCATCCGGCGGTTTTACCCACAACTGCCCATCATTGTGGTAGATGATAGCCGTAACCCAACCCGGTTCGCGGCCGCGAGCCAAACCATCTTTATGCCTTACGACAGCGGCCTCTCCGCCGGGCGTATGGCCGGTCTGGAACACATTCACACCCCCTACACCCTGCTCCTCGACGACGATTACGTCTTCTACCGCCACACCCGCATCAATTCAGCCCTCTCTCTCATGGTACAGCATCCCGAAATTGACATCATGGGGGGTACACTCATTTACCTGCCATTTTATACCACCACCGATTACCGTAAGGCGGCTCTTTACAAAACAGACGTTCCCCCAGTGCATCCGCTGGGCAGTAAGATTGGCGGTCTGACCGTCATGGACAAAGTAGCTAACTTCTTTATCGCTCAAACAGAGCGGCTCAAACTGGTTGGATGGGATACCCAGTTGAAACTCATGGAACACGCCGAATTTTTCACCCGTGCGCGAGGCATCCTGACCACAGTTTACAACCCGCAGATGCGTTGCCTGCACGTCCGTACCCCATTCGACAAGGTTTACATGAAAGGCCGCAATAATTACCTGCCCTATGTGGTTTTCTTGCAGAGACGATACCAAAAAGCACCGCATGAGATTGATACGTGAGAGAGCATTTCAGCATTTCAGCTTGTCAGCATTTCAGCTTCTTAGCTGACTAGCTGACCGGCTGACCGGCTTCTTAGCTGACTAGCTCCCCAAAGGAACCCCCCATGTCCCACGAAATTGCCCAATCCCTGACCAATTTATTCGAATTGACCCGGCGCACACCCGGCGCAATTTTACCTTTTGACGTAAATCAGGATCGTTTCGTTATCTTCTCTGACCTACATAAAGGGGCACGGGATGGAGCCGATGATTTCCGGGCGGGTGAGCGTGCGTACCATGCCGCACTGGCTTACTACCTTTACAAAGGTTACACCCTTGTCATGTTGGGTGACGCTGAAGAGCTATGGGAAGAAACCCCCCAAACGGTGATCACTGCGTACACCCACACCTTACAACTGGAAGCTAAATTCCATCAGGAAGGGCGTTATCTGCGGGTGTGGGGGAATCATGATGATGCCTGGCAACATAGTGATCTTGTCAGCCAATATTTGCATCCGTTTTACCCGGCACTGCGGGTGTGGGAGGGGTTGATCTTGCAAGTGAAGGAGCAAGGGCAAAACCTGGGGGATTTGTTCCTGGTGCATGGGCATCAGGGGACATTGGAAAGTGATCGTTATTCTGATTTCTCCCGTTGGGCGGTGCGGTATTTGTGGCGGCCGCTCCAACGTCTCCTCAATTTCAGCCTGAATACACCCGCTAAGGATGCCCGTCTGCGCACACAGCATGATCAGGCATTGTATCATTGGGCCGAACAGCAGGTGGGGCTTATCCTTATTGCCGGACATACGCACCGCCCGGTGTTCAAGGCGAAAGCTCACTCTGCCCGGATTGAGGAGCAGATTACACAGCATCAAGATTTGCTCGCGGCCGCGTCACCCGACGAACGCCCCCTCATTCTTGACCGCCTGGCCGAACTCCACGCCGAAATGGAATGGGTCAAAACCCAGGAACGACAAAAACCCCAAGAGACCGCCATTGACCAGACCGTGCCCTGCTACTTCAATACCGGCTGTTGTTGTTTTGCCGATGGTGACATCACCGGTCTGGAGATAGCCGAAGGCAATTTCCGCCTGGTGCGCTGGCCCGACAAAGACGACAAACCTCGCCGCCACATTCTCGAATCCGCCCGGATCATAGACGTATTGGCCGAAGCGCAGGCCAAACGGCAAGTTGTATCGTAATGAAGAAGTTTTGATGTAAGCGTTCAGTTAACCCACCCGGCGGTTGAACCGCCCAGCTAAACATACCAAACCCTGCGGGCCAAAACGCCAGGCCAACGGCCTTTGTAACCACAGCCCGGCTCGTTTTATGGCCGGGCGATCTGGACAAATAAGTCCTATGATGTCATTCAACAATCAATTCTTGGAGCGTCAAACGTGCATCCCTTTCCTCTCCCTGGGTTATGATAACCAGCGGAGGCACGTTACCCAGACGTGAATAAACACCTATAGAAAGTGGATAATGACCAGGTACAGTATCCTCCGGAATTATCAGGCTATGTTGTTGCACGATAACATCCCCCGACCGAACTGTATCCGATAAAAGCGTAAACGCATCTCCCTGAGTGAGTAATTCAGTGGGTGTACGCAAAACATGTACAAAAATAGACATCTCTGGGGGAAGCGGTGTTAATACACGCCAATAACTTAATAATGTCACTGTATCACCAGGCCTGACTTGTGTCTGGTCCAACTTCCAACCCAAAAACGACATCTGATCATCAAAATTTACCGGTAAGGTAATAGCCTGGGGGTTCTCACTCAAAGTGAATAAATGCTCATCTAATGATTTTGTTACTTCTAGTTGAAAGCCAAAAACATCATCACCGACCAGAACCATTGTTGAATCTTTGTTTTCAGGCCATAAACCCCAATCCCAATTCGTTGGTGACTGATTTTCCAGGAAAAAGTGATAGGCGGGTGCGCCCCCTTCAGGCCACACCTGAGAATGCAGACAATCATACCAACGAATTGAAACGTCTTGCCGATTTAGGAGAAAAGGCATCGTCTGACGCCCCGTGCGCCAAAATGGGTCTTGTTCGTTGAGAAAAGAAGTGCAAATAGTGACAGGGAGAATGTTCTCCTGGTTATCCAGGTAATGAGCAACATTGGCTAAGGTTGCCTGATGAAAACGCCGCACCTCTTCCTCTTGAGGCCATTGAATGAAATAAGCTGAGTAAGTCCGATATAAGTTGCCAGACAACCAAATAACCAACAATAGAGCAGGCAACCAGCGCAATAATGGGTGACGTTGTAGGTAAATTACTAATGTATTAAGCGTAAGACCAGGAAAAACAAAAACAACACCTTGTGCAAGAATGGTGTGGACAAAATGAGGAGTCGGTTCAGTGACTATGCCAGGAGCTAACGCTACAGCCAACCAGGTGAGGCAAAAGGCATAAACAGGTTGACGCCACTTGATCACAGCAATAAGAACACCAGACCAAAATAATATTGCCCCTAATGGTTCAAAGACGGACAATCCGGGCAAGTTATAATGACTTTGTAAATCCCCTCGTAGCGCAAACATATTCAGAGTCGCTACTAACCCTCGCCCTATGGGTTGTATATCGTTTTGGAGCAATGCCTGCCAGGGGCCATCAACCTGACCAACACGTGTTTCCAAAGATGGATTTTGCGTTAGCAAGAGGAACAAAGGTATGCCCAGGGTAAGGCCGCCTAACAAAGACCCAATCAACCATTTGGGCCGCAACTTATGCCAGAGAATCAGGTAAAAAATGAACGTTATATATAAGAGGGGAAGCAGGCGAGCTACCCGGTACGTGTAGAAGCTCAAGCCTAAAAAAACAGCGAATGCCACAGACGCAGGGAATCGCCTTTTGCCGGTGAGGGTATAGGGTAGAGCACAGGCCGCGGCCGCGACAAATGGTAATAATGTGTTAGCCCGTAAAGCCGCACGGCTCATTAGGACGGGCCACAATACAACCGCCATACCTGTAATAGCCGTAATAGCCACCCACGGCCCAAAAGCACGCCGCACCCACACATAAGTTAAAGCAATTCCCACTAACCCACACAGGATAGAAGGCAAACGAAACTGCCAGGCGACCGGTAAAGGTAGGGTTAGAGAGCCAGCCAAAAACCAGTGATAAAGACCTTCTCGTCCCCATCCCTCAGGATAAAACAATTGAAACCCCACCTCTTTCGCTGTGAGGGCAATCTGACCATTGATAACCTCATCATAGTGGATGCCTGGGGGGACATTGGCTAACTGATAGCTACGGAAAAAGAAGGCAATGACAAGAATCAGAATAACCATCATCCATTCATAAAAGGATATACGGTTCACAGAAGTGGTAAATGTCATAAAAAATTCACTTTTTAACACAACTATTGTTGGGCGGCAGAGTGGTCGCGGCCGCATTTTATCTCCGCACGATTACTAATGGAACCGCGGCCGCAACCACCACCCCCACCCCCAGCAACGACACCACCAACCCCCACCAAAACAGCACCGGACGGAAATGCCATTCAACAATGTGTTCCCCGGCGGGCACACACACGGCACGTAAGGTCGTGTAAGCTTTTTGCCAGACAGCCCGCTCCCCATCCACCATCACCTGCCAACCGGGATACGCCGTCTCGGCCAGAACCAGTAAAGCCGGGGCATCACTTTGAGTGGTAATACGCCAGAAGCCGGGGCTGTTTGCCTCAATCGTGGCCATTCCTGTCCCCGCTTCCAAATTGCAGGCTGGTTCTTCGGCCAAAATGGCGGTTTGGGCAGGGATGAAATCAGGTTGGTGCAGGCGATGAATCGCGGCCGCAGTCTCCGTTACCACCTCATAGGCATACAGTAAACGAGCGACAGGCAGGGCATGCGGCCGCGTATACACCCATGTTTCCCCTTGTTGCCCATACAGCGTCAATGGCCCTGGCTCTCCGGTAAACGCATCTAAGGGGGTCGCGGCAATCACATAACGCACCCCCAGCACATCATACGCCGTGGAGCGTGGGTCGGCTACCGAGGTCGCCAGGGCCAAATGGTCGGCCGGAGCTAACGAATCGTAACCAAACATACTGGTCAACTCCACCGAGATACTGCCATTCTGCTCAAACACTGGCACACCCCAGGGTAGTACCCGCTCCGTCGTCGCCCCAATGATGGCTCGTGCCTCTGCCCACAACGGATGGGAAGCCGATGGCTCCAACCGCACCATCTTCCAGGAAAACGTCCACAGGTCAGCCACAGCCAGGAGAATAAGCGCGGCCGCGGGCCAATTTTTAGTGAGTAGTGTCCAGTAAACAGTAAACCATCTGTGTCCCCCATCACTACCCACGACTAACTGCTCACGGCTCACTGACAAATATTTTCCTATCAACAAACCACCCACCAAAAACAAAGCCAGGGCTAAGGCTTCACCGTTGATTTGGTGCCAGACGCGGCCGCTGGTTTCAGTGGGGTGGATAGCCATGAAGGTGACGCCCGCCGAGGCGATAGCGGCCGCGAAGATAACAGAAATGGCGACGAGGATGAAACGGAGCGTGAAGATTGAGTGATTAAGAGATTGAGAGATTGTAGACTGTTCATTACCCACAGTTGACTGCTCACTCTTTTCCCCTAGTCGCCCCAACAACGCCGTAACACCAAACAGCCACAAAAACGCCGCCCGGCCAGGAGCACGCACAAGCCGGAAGGGGGGCAACCAATCAAAAGCCAGTTTATAGAGGATGCCATATCGCCCTAACGCCAGCCACAACCCGAACACGATAAGCACCAGGCAGAAAACGGTGAACCGATTGGGGCGGCGCAAGGCCAGCAACAAACCCAACCAGGCCAGAATACCGGCATAATAACTGAGTTCTTCAAATGTTTGCACACTCCAATACCCCAGCCGTGTGGGTTCGCCAAAAAACTCCGGCACAATAAGGGTCAGGAGATGGGCCGGGGGCATGGAATAATCAGTCGCAAAGTTATAATCCGCGGCCGCCACCCGTTCCGTCGCCAGACTAAACTGCACAAACGGCAACAGGTGAACCATCGCCAGCCCGAAACCCACCAGGGCCATCACAACCCCCTGGCGCAAAATCACACGACGGCGCAAAGGTTGCCAATCATCCCCAACCCTCTGGGCGGACGAAAGGGGGAACAGGTCGGCCCCAGCCGTGAGCCACAAATACACCAGATACGCTCCCCAAATGAGACCTACATAGAGAAAAGATGGATAATGCCCCGCCAACAGCGACAGGCCAAAGGGCAAACCCGCCAATACCCCCGCTCGCCAATCTCCCCGCCGTACCGCCCAACCCAATGCCAGAAGCATCCAGGGTGTCCAGGCGGTAACGGCATAAACAGCCGTATGCCCGGCCCAGAGTCGCCCCGTGAGATAGCCACCAAACGCAAAACACAATCCCGCCAAAACAGCCGGTGTCCAGCGGCCGCGCTGACTCCGCACAAATGCCACCATCCCCAAAGCCGCCAACCAGACATGCAACGCCATGAACCAGCTAAGCCCCACATTCACGGGCAAAATCAGCATGAGCCAGGCCGGGGGATAAAAGGCTTCATTCTGTGGATCAGCCATGAAGGGGGTGCCATTGAAACGATAGGGATCCCAAAAAGGCAGGTGTCCCGCATACACCGCTTCCCGCACGGCTTTGGGCAAAATATAGTAGTAACCACGCATATCATAACCACCCAACACCTGCCCTTCTGGGGGGAAAAGGGTTTTATGGAAAAAAAGGAGAACGAGAACGGCCAGAAACGCGGCCGCGAGTAAAGGAAAACGTCGTCGTAACATGGTTATACTCACCCTGGTCATCAAATGAGATTGGGGGTTCTTTGGGGTTTTATGAGGTACGGGCAACCGTTGTGGTTGTCCCGCACAGGGCAGGCACAAGGCCAGCCCTTACATCTGGTGTCAACTTCCTGAATTTCCCAAGAACCAATAATTAATTATTGAACTGTTGAATTGTTGCATTGTTGAACTGTTAATGAAGCGGTAGACGCTCTAGTACAGTACGGCATAAGTAAAAACCAGGTTTTTACAGCAAATTCGGAATGCTTTACAGGAGAAAAACCTGGTTTCTAAACCTGCGAGAAAGTTCCGCCCAGGTGTACTAGGGCGCTTGCCTACGTGGCGTTCCCCACCCCCAACCCCGCCCCCAGGGGCGGAGAGTTTTTTTAAGGCGGGCAAAATCGGGGGTTTTTGTTCATTAAATTTTTAATCGGGTAACGCCTTCATTGACCCCATCCCCCCTCCCGATTCCCGAGGGAAGGGGGGAATTCCCATGGGGCATTTTTCGGGGCGAATACCCCCAAAAATGCCCCTTAGAAAAGTTCCCCGCCCCTGGGGGCGGGGTTAGGAGTGGGGGGGATTCCATTACCTGATTAATTTTTTAAACGACAAAAGTGAACGCTTATCTTATTCCCGAACGCTTCCTAAACAAATGATCACGAATCAGCAGGCAACGTCAAAGGGAAAAGCAATACCCGATCACCAATAGCCACCCCATTTGCATCTACCAGCGGCCACCGTTGACCATCTTCCCGTTGATATAAACCCAACTGCACCCAATACGTACCGGCAGACAGGGCCGCATCCAACTGAAGAGTATGCACATGAACAAACCGATCCCCAGCCAGCCAGGTATGGGGCGGATACCCCAGGCCATCCTGTTGGGCCACGATATTGCCCTGAGCATCTAACAGGTGAACAAAAGTTGCCAGCGATTGCGGTTTACCATCCTGAAGGGTCTGCCAAAAGGTCAAAACAGTCAAAACATCACCAGGACGAGCTGGCACAGAGGTCAATTGGCTACCTACCAACGCCACCTGTCCGGCAAAAACAAGAGGTAACGGGGCCACCGGGGCCATCTCCGCTGGACTAACCAACCAGGTCACAGAAGAGGGCAAATAGGGCAAACTACCAGAGGCCACCGGCCAATCCGTCAGGTGTAGACGGAACCGGGTGAAATGATCCTGTTCGGCCAGCAGTTCGGCTTTGGCCCACTCGGCCAATACATTATTTAAGAAGCGCTCATCAGCCAGCCATAACTCAATGGCATCCTGTCCGGCAGGGAAAGCCAACGCCTGGGCGGTGTCAACCCAGCGGCCGCGAAACGGTTCCCCGAGTTCACTGGTTAGAATATACGGGTCGGCATCTTCCAAATTACGGCTATTCATCAAAATAGGTTCTGGCGGCGGGTTCTGGCTCAAAAATTCGGCCATCTCCGACAAATAAAGGTTGTACTGCACCATTAACAGAACCTCACGGGGCCACACCTGAAAATAATCCCGCCAGGTAGCAAAACCCGTCAGCCCGAGAGTCAACACCACCAGCACCAGAATTCCCCTCTGGAACCCCTGCCCCCACAACTGTCTCATCGTCAGCGGTACCGATTCACGGCCTATGTTTCGCCCCCACAGCCACTCCAACCCTACCAATAAAGGCAAACTACTCAACACCATGACCGGGATTTGGGCGGTAATCGTGCGGTTAAAGTGCGGGGCACTGACGGTCAAAATGGTAGGTGCCAGGGTAACAGGCAACCAGATAAGCAGAAAGGCATAAACTGGTTGCCGCCAACGCCAGAGGGCAATCATGAGTCCGGCATAAAAGAATAGACTGGTCCACCAGGGCACAAACACGGGCCGTTCCGGCAGGTTATACGCCACCAGAGGATCTCCCCGAAAGGTAAACATCTTCAGGGTTAACCATAAATTCTCCAGAACTGATCGGGGATTACCCGCCAAAAGGTCGGTGAGAGGTGTAATTGTCCAGTCACGGGCGAATTCGGCTCCTCGACTCTGGGAGAGAACAAGAAGTAAGGGCCAGGCGGTGAGCGCGGCCGCGCTCGCCATCAGGAGCAAACCAGGCCATTTTTCTTTGAGCAAGGGCCGATGCCACAAAGCCACATAAATCACAAAGGCCACAAAAACAAAGGGGGTAAAACGGGCGGGCTGATAGGTGTAAAGGGTAAGGCCGAGAAAGAAACCGGCAAGGCTATACCAATGCCCCCCCCTGGCAAAGAAAAACGGCCACCGGGAGCCGTGACTGGGAGAGGGGTATTGCCAGGCGTACCAAAAAAAGAGCACGGTCAAGCTAAACGTGAGGGGTAAGGCGATGTTGCGTACACCTACCCGGCTGGTAGATACCGTCCAAAAGGTGAGACTGAGCCACGCGGCCGCGAACCAGGCCACCGGCCAGGACCACAGACGCCGTACCCACAGATAAGCCACCCCTATCGTTATCAGGCTACAAAACACCGCTGTCAGGCGCAAGGCCAGAGGATTATAGGCCACAATCTTCAACATCCCGGCTACCAGATAATAAAACAGGGCTTCCCGTCCCCACCCTTCGGCCACATAGAGCGGCCGCGCCCCAGCTACAATATTTAACGCCTGGCGTAGATCGATAGCTTCGTCATAATGCAACCCTGGGGGAACAGCCAGGAGATCACGGGTGCGGAACAAAATCGCGGCCGCGAGCCACACCATCACCCCCAATAATTCCCAGCGGTGGGTCTGCCACCAATTGTTTTTCATACATTGCCTCTAAAAACAGTAATTCCCCAATCGAACGTTTGCCGGTCTGATAATTACGCCAACTGTCATACAGATTCCATGACACATGACACTTCGTCAGCCACCCCTCTTCCGCTAAACTTCAGCACAACAAACAACAGCACCGTACCTAAAGATGTTCTTTCTTCAAAGATGTACAGCTTTGGCTGGCGTCAATTCAAAGATCATCCGCGTAAGCGGTCGCATCTCACCTCCTTGAGTTAGCCCCACCAGAAAACCTGGTGGGGCTTTTGTTTTGGGGTGATTACGGCCAGTCCCACAGAGTTATCTCCCCTAATCTCTGCCCCGTAGCGGGCACATAAAAACCCACCACCAACTCACCGCCACTTATTTCGGTCACAGGCTGTGACAAAGTCAGTGTCGTCACAAAAATCTCTTGTTCATGCCACTGACTGGTAGGGTACCCATTCAGCACCAGCTCCGTTGTGGCAATGGAGCTGTCATCTTCATTTTGGTAGCGAACATACACGGCATAATCCTGCCGAGGTGAGGTAAGTGCTTGCCAGTAGGCTGTGATCTGGGTTCCCGTGTCCGTTAGCACCATATCCCAATCTACGAGCGCCATTTCTCCCCCCAAGGCCCTATCGGTGGGGTTATGTCCAGGCAGGCGCGGCATAACAGCGGGCACATAAACGGTGCGGTAATTAATCAGTGGCGTGGCGCTGAACGTCGCTTCAGGGAAAAAGGTGGTCAATTGGTTTAACATTTCGGTCTGATCAGCTCGCACCAGGTAAAGGACGGGGGTGCTCAGGCGGCCCACCGGCAACAGGCTATTATTGCCGGTAAAAGACCACAACCGTTGCCGACTACGTAGGGCAAACTGAACCGTGGCCCGCTCTGGTAACGGGGGTATGAGGTAGAGCAAGGTTTCGGGGGGATACGCGGCCGCGCTCTGTCCCAATTGCCACTCATCTACGGCAAATGCCTGGGCCAGTTGGGGTTGTTGGGCGTAGGTGGTGAAGTAGGCGCGGGTTGTCAGAAAAGCAGAAGTGAACAGTAAACAGTAAACAGGGAGCAGTGACCAGCGGGCAGTGGGTAGTGGACGGCGTAATAACGGTTGACTGATGACGGGTAACTGCTCACTCAGCCAGCTCAGACCCATGGCGATGAGGATAGCCAGGGGCGCGGCCGCGGCCAACAACAACGGCCAACCATTTTTCCCCTCGGTCAACAGAGCCGGAAGCAAGGCCACACCCGCCCAAAGGAGCAAAAATAGATGACGCCTTTCGCGCCCTTGCCGCACCGTAATACCTAAACCCATCAGCAACAGAATCGCCTGAACGCCATCCAAAAACGGGCGACCGGGCAGGTTGTAGGCCAACTCGGCCGAACCAGACCAAAATAACCCGGCTAAGATTTGACTGAATCCGGCAAAAGATGGGCTATGAACCTCTTCGCTCCCAAACGGCCAACCCCAAATGATGCTGAAAAAGGCCAGAACCACGACCCCCGAGGCAAACGAAACCGCTATCCCCCTCACTCTGGCCCTCTCTCCCGTGGGGAAAGGGAATGCTCCCTTCGCCCTTACCGGGAGAAGGGTTGGGGATGAGGGTTCAGCCCGCCATAAGACAAACCCAAACGCCAGCAGTAAAAACAAACCCACCCCCATCTGACCATACGCGGCCGCGCCCCACAAAACCCCGGTCAGGGCAAAGTAGGTCAGGGGCGAAAGCGTGAACCGTTGCCACCAGACAGGCCAGGCCGAATGACGACGTTTCGGTTCAGGTTCTACAGGTGAGGAATGGTGATTGAGGCCCTGCCAGAAGCAGGCCACTGCCAGAACGGAAAACGTCGTCGCCCACGGAAAACCTGTACCAAAGCGGCTCAAGCTGAGTGCCGGGTAAAAAATGGCTGTCGTGAACGCGGCCGCAAGGGGCATCCAGTTTGTCTTTTTAGGCGCAACAGGCAACAGGGCCGCGGCCGCGACATACGTCCCCCACACCAGCAATACTCCCGCCACCGCCGAACTGGCCCGGAGTGCCCAGGGGGTCGCCCCGCTCCAACGCATGAATACGGAAGCGATCATCTGGGGCAAACCGATTGGGTCATCAACCAGCACCGCCAGACCAAACTCGGCCTCGTCCGGGTGCAGGCCAGGGGGCAAGGTGTCTAATTGCCAGAAACGGAGCGCGGCCGCGAATAAAACCACCAACACCAGCCACCAGCGGGAGGGGTTTGCCTCTTTAGAACGACCTGTTTTACTCATGGCTGAATGACGCTCCCGGCTTGAACCTGATAAATAAACACCGACGAACCAATCCGTGCCGTAGGCTCTTGCGCCCGAAACCAGGTGAAAACGTGTTTGTCATCTTGCAACGGCAACTCCCACAACATACTGGCACTAATGGCATACACCCCATCCGGGGGGTTGAGCGGATCAAACGGCACATCCCACCAGAGGTGCAAATTGTGCGGCGAACCGGGCAACGGTTCATAAACGATACCGTAATACTCCGGTCGTGCCGAACCAAACCAGGCCAGTTTCACCGAACCCACCTGGTTTTCGACCATCCACGCCTGTAAACGCCGTAAATCCTGCCCCCAATCCACATTACTATCCACCAAAATGTTGTACCCATTGGCTGGCCCACCACCCAACAGGTTAAAAAATCCCAGATAAGAGGGGTAGAGCCAGAGGGCGGCGAGGATGAGGGTCAGGGTAGTCACCCAAGGAATGAGGGGTATGATGCGTGATGCATAATTCGTATGGTGTGCTACATACTGCGGGTGGCGTTGCCAAAATCGTAAATCGTCAATCGTCAATCGTAAATCCCCCGCCACCCCCCCCATGAGCAGATAAATAAACGGCAACAGCGGCAACAGGTGGCGGTAGCCGATGTTGAGTGAGCTTTGGGTCATGAGGAAGAAGAATAGCAGGGCCGGAAGGAGCAAAAAGAGGGCGCGGCCGCGACTTTCCCGCCTGCGTATCAACCAGAAAGCCGCCACCAACCCACCCACCAACGTCACCAATGGCGTTTTCACCAGGAAAGCAATGGGGAAATAAAGGGGAAACCCGGTAACGGATGTTTTACCCAACAAAAAGGTGGGCCGACCGGAATCCTGCCCCAACAACACCATCTGCTCCAACCCCGCCGCAAACGTCGGCAGAGGGCCGCTCTGCTCGTTTAAGGCCATCAACCAGGGCAACTCGGTTGAACGGAAACGGTATGGCCCCCATTCAAAACCAAAAATGGCCCAAATCACCAACAAAGACAGTGCCCCGGCCAAAATCAGTTGCCCGACCCGCCGCGCGGCCGCAGATAAGCTCCATTTATCTCCATACAGCGGCAAAACGGCCAACACGAAAAAGATGGGCACAAAACCCAGGGTGGAAAGTTTGCTGGCGAAGGTACAGCCCAGAATAGTGAACAGTGAACAGTAAACAGTGAACGGTGAACGGTGAACAGTGGATAGTAAACGGTTGCGAGCTGTTGACCATTGACCATTGACCATTAACCATTGACCATTCTTGCGTTCCCCCAAGTTCCCCCACAAATTCCACAATGCCCCCACCACCAACAACAAAAACAGCGTCCCCCCCAGGTCGGTGGTGGTGTAGCGGGTGTGGGCCAGCAGGTTGGGGTCAAAAAGGAGAAAGATGAACGTGAACGCGGCCGCGTTCCGCCCCCATAATTTGTACCCTAACCAATACCCGGCCAACCCCAAAGCCAACCCCAACAGAACAATCGGCAGGCGGGCCAGGAAAATCATCCGCGTGACATCATGGTTTGTCTCCCAGAGGAAGGCATCGGCAACGGCGTACCATTGCCCTTCCTGCCAGGCAGAGCTACTTGTGTCCAGGTGCAAATCGGGCAGGAGCAACAAAGGCAAGGCACTGAGCGTATTCACCAGCGGCGGATGCTCCAGGCTCAAACGTGGATCACCCGTCATCAGGAAGGCATACCCCCGCGTCAGATGATTCTGTTCATCCATCGTGGGGCTGTCCCTCACCATGCTGTTGAGAGCCAGCCCCCAAAACAGCCAGATCGCCAGAATGAGTGCCCCGTTGCGTCGCTGTATTGCCATGAGGAGCGATTATACCTCGTCGCGGCCGCGGACAAGGAGTGGCACCAGCAATTCTCAATTTGAAGGGTAAGCATTCCCTTAATCCACCCGGCAGTCAAACCGTCGAGCTATCAGTACCAGGCCCTACGGGCTAAAACCCCAGGCCAACGGCCTTCGTAAATATAGCCCGGCCCGCCGTGGTTCAAAAGTCGGCAAACGGTGCTTAACAGTTTGTAGGGCGATTTGGTAAATCGCCCACGAGACGATTTACCAAATCGTCCTACAAATTTGTAAAGCTGACCTGAACCATGCCCCCGGCCCGTTTTACGGCCGGGCGGCCTCTGCCTTTGTTAAGGCCCAGGCCAAATTGAGAATTGCTGTAATGACACAGGGCAGGGCTTTTCCAACGTCCGATTTCTTAGCCCTGCCTATACCGGTGATGACTTTCCCGGGGTGGCCTCGGATATACCCAACGCGGTGATAAAGCGACACGGCGACAGGGCGAAAAAATGTCAGATTATGTCCATTGGTAGTATATATAAGTAATCGTTCGTTTTTAACTTAGGGATTGAAGATTAAATAACTTGAACATTTGCTGTAGCCCGTCTCCTGACTGCGCCACCTACGTTATTTCTGAACGATGACAAAGACTTGTGTAAAGCTGTACGAGTGATACAGTTAGGGCCTAAGGTAGTCGTCCGTTTATATCATTTTTGGGTAACTATACTTACCACGGTCATAAAGTGACACTTTGTTAGCGGCAACAGATTGGTAGGTTTGGACTAAAAACCCATCCCCCTTCGATCCCAGAGGGAAGGGGGGAAACCCAACGGCGCGGTTTGGCGAGCGGACGCTCGCCAAACCGCGCCGAAAATAGTTCCCCGCCCCTGGGGGCGGGGTTAGGGGTGGGGGTGACCTTGGATAAACCCAACACGACGATAAAGTGAGACGGCGACAGGGCGAAAAAATGTCAGATTATGCCCTTTGACAGTATATACACGTCCTCGAGGGCTGAGCTTGTCGAAGCCTTGTATTGCCTTCGACAAACTCAGGCAACGGCTTCGTAGTTACCCATTTTGTGTTTATCCCGGTATCTTCTCAATATTCCGGGGCAAACCTTCAGAAGGTTTCATCTATAGCCTGGCTCGTGGTTCAAACCTTCCGAAGGTTCCGCCCTTTATTGAGATGTTACATCCCGTATGCCAAAATATCTCTCCAATCTACTTAAACTCCTCATCACGGTTGTTGGTGTCTATCTTGTCCTACAAAACGTCACTATCGCCGATATCGTCGCCACGCTTACCGAAGTGAAGTGGTTCTGGGTACTTTTGGCCGTTGGCCTGATGACCGCCAGTCTGGTTTTACGTGCCTATCGCTGGCAGTTACTCCTGTTTGGCGTCAACTCCCATATCACCTTGGGCCGATTAACAACCATCTATTTCATCGGCAATTTTTTTAATGCCTTTCTCCCCAGTGGTTTTGGTGGGGATGTCGTACGTGTGGTAGAAGCCGCCCGCGATGTGCCCACCGATATTGCCGCGGGTACAGTCCTGGTAGATCGGCTAACCGGCCTGCTGACACTATTTGTCATGGGGCTAATTGGTTTACCCTTCCGTCCGGCCGATTTCCCGGTGGCCCAAACCTGGATGGTTTTGAGCCTCTCTGTGGGGGGATTAATAGGAGGTTATTTGCTGTTAGATGGGCGGCTCATTCAGCGGTGGGGGGGGTGGCTACCGGGTAAGTTATCGCCAGTGGGGGATGGGCCACTGGCAAAATTATTGAAGGCGATTCAGGCGTGTGGCTGGCGGGCGGTCTGGGGAGCACTGGGGGTTTCGGCATTGTTTAATTTGCTTTTGGTGGCATGGTGGGCGGCCTGCGGCCGCGCCCTCAATCTCGACATCTCTTATGGCTATTACCTGCTCGTCATTCCCATTCTCTCTGTCGCCATGTTAGTGCCTTCGGTGGGCGGGCTAGGGGTGCGCGAAAACATGACCCCTCTCCTTTTTGCCCCGGCGGGCGTTTCATTTCACGCCGCCGTCACCCTGGCTATCCTCACCTTCCTCGTCTTGCGCCTCACCAGTCTGTTTGGTGCCCCCGTCTACCTCTGGTCCACCCTCCGCGCCAAAAAATAATCTTTTAACGTAACACCTGATACACTGTCACCTCACCCTGCGTGAAAACCGGCTCCAAATAATCCGCCTGGGCCGGATCAAACGCCCCTAGCCCCCGTTCGTATGGGCCGTAGTAGAGATAAGTCGCACCCCACTCAGCCAACCAATCCTGGCGTTGGTTATCCGTCGTTTCCTCAGCAAAAAATAGGCCGACGCGACGAAACGTATTGACATAATCAATCGTCTCCGCCCAATGGCCGGTCACAACCTTCTGTCCAATTTGCCCCCCCAACAAATTGCCCGTCTCATCGGAGGAGAGGACCGGTTCGTTCCAGGTTTCTTGCCCCAGGAGCCAGGCCATCGCGGCCGCGTCATCATCCCGGTAATACAAAAACGAATCGCGCACTGTGACCACCAGAGCATGAGACAAAATCACCAGAAAGTTCGACAGCGACAGGAACAGAACCAGGCCCGTCAGGATCAACCACCGCCAACTGGCAACCCGCTGGGAATAACGCGCTTTCAACCCGGCAAACCGTTGCCCCAGCCAGGAAACCAGCCCCAAACTCAAGCCTGCTCCAGCCAGGATACAGATGGCGACGTGTACTCCTTCGACAAAACGGCGCTGGGTGTTGTGGGGCATATAGGCCAGCCCAAAGGTGACACCAATCCAGATGAGGAGAAAGGGTAAACGGGGTTGCGGCCGCAGACGCCACGCCCCCTACACCGCCAACGGCCACAAAAACCCATACCCCAACAAATAACCCACCACCGGTGGGGACAACATCACCCCCTGGGCCAACCACTCCCGGTAATGGGGAACAACCACAAAAACGGCCAGACTATATCCGGCTACCGGCAGTAACGTCAAACCGATGCCTATGAGAAGTAACCAGGGCCGCCACAGCCATTGCCGTGCTCGCACTGTCCGCCAAAGCAGATACAACGCCGGAACCAGCCCCAGTGGCAACACCATATACGGATGGATAAACGCCAGAGTCACACCATAGAAAATAGCGCGAAGAATGAATCCGCGTTGGGATGAGGTTGACTCATTTTCGATGAGCGGCAGAACATTGAGAAAGAACCCTAGAATACAAAGAAAGGCCAGAGCAAAATGGGGAAAAGTGTAAATAGAAAAGAAAACCGTGCCCTCAGGCATCCACTGGTCAATCGGCCCTTTTGCACCAGCCCAGGGCATCTCCCAGAACAGGGTCAACCAGCCCAGGCCAGAGGCGGTGGCAGTGAGGAGATAGGCATACCAACGAGTAGGTGAGGGCAGGAACGCGGCCGCGAACCGATACACCATCAACAACAGAGCCACCCCACTGGCAAACCGGGCCAACTGATACGTCAACGGTAGCGACAGGCCCAGCCACCGGGCCACATGCCCCAGCAAAATATAAAACGGATAAACAAACGCCGCCGGATGTTCTTGTGTCGTAAAGGTGCTGGTATACAGCCAATCACCCCGATACCCCAACCACATCTTCGCCAGATAAGTACGATAATCCTCCAGGTACATCACGGTCCCGGCAAAATGATAAGGGGATTGAGATAACGTATACCCCAGCAGATACGGTATCAAGGTTAAACTCATCACCGCCAACGCCACAATTCCTACCTGACGCCACTCTTCACGACTGATTGAATTTGAGCTACTTTTGGGCACAGGCACACCTCATGCTGGTTCATCCACCAACCCCTTCACAGTGGGTTGGCTCATTCTAAAGATCAACCGCACCAGGAGCAAATACGATAGGTCAGGAATAGGCTAACAAACAACCAGCAATTCTCAATTTGAACGATAAACGTTCCTAATTCTGATGGATTTTGTGGTAAGGGATAGATTGGGGCAATATTGACTGCAAACCTTCGCCAAGGATGCGTCAATATGCCCCAAAGAAAGTGTACCAAAACCAAAGTGAATGTCACAAGAGC
>JAGNBF010000069.1 GCA_018004935.1 Chloroflexota bacterium
CCGAGGAGCAGATGCGTTTGCTGGTGGCGGCAGGGGCGGCAAGTGCTATTGCGGCCGCATTTAAAGCGCCCATTGCCGGTGTCTTTTTTGCCCTGGAAGTTGTCCTAAACGGCGCATTTGAAACACGATCATTTGGCATTGTGGTGCTGGCGGCCGTTGTTGCTTCTGCGTTTACCCAGGCTATTGAGCCAGGTAGTGAGATGGGTCCCTTTCATTACAGCCTGGGTAGCCCATTGGAGATACCTCTCTTTGCCCTTCTCGGTGTGATCATAGGTCCTTTAGCCGTTCTGTTTATCCGCGCCGTCTATTGGCAACATGATTGGTGGCATTATCATGTCCATTTTCCCCGCCCCCTACGCACGGCTCTGGCTGGTGCTCTGGTCGGGGCAGTTGGTATTTTCTTCCCCCAAATTTTAGGGCCAGGACGAGAAACGATGAATGCTATCCTGAGTGGAGAGGTTCACTTTGGCCTTACCTTTCTGCTGTTACTCGGCCTGTTCAAACTGTTGATGACCTCGGTCAGTATGGCGGGAGGGTTTGTCGGTGGTGTATTTGCGCCTACTCTGTTTATGGGCATTGTCTGGGGCGATCTCTATGGCCGATTGCTTCAATTTCTGGGGCTTTCAGCGTTAAGTGATTCTCAGGCTTACGCGATTGCCGGGATGGCGGCTATGATGGGTGGTGTTGTGCGTTCGCCTATTACAGCCATTATGTTGGTGTTTGAATTAACGAATGACTATCGCCTCATTCTGCCTATTATGCTGGCTACAGTTGTTAGTATTTATATTGCAGAACATCTTGAACCATCGGGAATTTATAGATTGGGCTTGTTGCGTCAAGGGGTTCATTTGGTGTCAGGGCGTGAAACTGATCTGATGCAAGGAGTGACGGTTGGCGAAGTCATGATGTCCCCTCCACCCATTATTACGGCCACTGCCTCTCTATTAGAATTGCGGGATGCTTTGCGTAAGTACACTAAAAATTCCCTTTGTGTGGTAGATAAAGATGGCCTGCTTTGTGGTGTGGTGACTTTATCCGATTTGCGTCGTGCCTATGATGCCGATGTGGCACAACCCTTAACTGTTGGCGATATTTGCTCCCGAGATGTTGTAACCATCTACCCGGAAGAAACATTATGGACAGCCATTCGTATGATGGGGCAGATGGATATAGGCCGGTTGCCGGTCATCAAACGTGGGACACGTGAGGTCATTGGTTTGATTGGTCGGTATGGGATGATGCAAGCGTATCATCTGGCTGTTGCGCGAAAAATGCAGGATCAACAAACAGCCGAACGGATTCGGTTGGATACTCTGACCGAGAGCCATGTATTTGAATTCCATATTGTTGCTGGGTCTTTGGTAGCGGGTAAACAAATTCGTGATGTACCCTGGCCATCGGAGAGTGTGGTGGCCTCCATTCGCCGCCAGGGACGTTTGTTAATTCCCCATGGTGATACCCAACTCAATAGTGGTGATGCGCTTGTTGTCGTAGCGGCTCCATCGGCTGAGCCAGTCCTAAAAAGGCTGACTCAACTGCCATTGCCGGAGTGATGACGAGTAAGGAACTGATGACAATTTACTATGCAAGAACAACCTATACAACTTCCGTGGGAACAGCCCGGTTGGCTGGAAGAAGCAACGGCGTGGATGCAGGCCCAATTAGGGGCGCAGGGATGGCAGGTCGTCACTCCGGTAGAGTTGTTACACCAACGGCCCTGGTCTACCTTTGCCCGGGTGGGTACGGACAAGGGGTTGGTCTATTTCAAAGCTCCGGCCCCCCCGTTTTTTGAAGCCCCACTCACTCAGTTTTTAGCCCAGAAACGACCTGATTGTACTGTGTCGGTTCTGGCGATTGAGCGGGATCGGGGTTGGATTCTCTCCCCGGATGCAGGCATGACGGTACGGAGTGCCAGTCCCACGGTGGAACAGGTGGATGATTGGCTTAAACTGTTACCCGCTTATGCTGAATTTCAGATGCAGATGGCCGAATATGTGCCAGATGTGTTGGCGATGGGAATGCCGGATCGGCGGCTGGCTGAGTTGCCCGGTTTGTACGATGAGTTGATGGGGGCGCACGAGAATTTACGCGTGGGGTTGGAGCCGGGTTTGACGGCAGAAGAGTATGAGCGGTTGTTGGCTTTGCGGCCGCGACTCACTCTCTGGTGTGAACAGTTAGCCAGCTACGGCCTGCCCGAAACTCTCACCCACGAGGAATTGCATGATGCCAATGTGTTGGTTAATGAGGGCCGCTACATTTACACCGACTGGAGTGATAGCTGTGTGGGGCATCCCTTTTTTACGATGTTGGTAACAATTCGTGCGGCCGCGCATCGGCTCAAGTTAGAAGAAAGTGGTCCAGAGATGGAACGCCTGCGCGACGCCTACCTGGAACCCTGGACAATCTTTGCCCCACAGGAGCAGTTAGCAGAGGCGTTCCGGTTGGCTTATAAGCTGGGGATGCTAAACCGGGCACTCTCCTGGCATCACGGCACCGGCTCGCTGGCGATGAAGCATAAAGAAGCCTATGCCGACTATGTGCCGGGTTGGCTACAGGATTTTTTGCAGTAACTATACACGTCCTCGAGGGCTGAAATTACCGAAGCCCGACTCCGCCTTCGACAAGCTCAGGTATCGCTGTGCCCTACCGGTATAGATACTTTTTGCATGAGGAGCGCCTTTGTGATTCCGTTTAAGTGTGTCGTTACCGGTCTCGGTAATTGCCTTCATAAGGTTTTACCAAAATACTGTACAATGACACAATAAAATGGTATACTCGTGCTCATCTGTTCTCCTCAAACAGAGAATGCCTTCGGAAGGTTCATTATTTTCCTCCTAATTTGAGGTAATGCTGGGACAGGCCTTCCGAAGGCAAAATGTTTTGTGTATAAGAATGAGACATAAAAAACCTGGTTCTTGGGGAATTCAGGGGTTGATACCAGATGTAAAGGCGGGCCTTGTGCCTGCCCAGGGTGGGGCAACCACAAGGGTTGCCCGTACCCCACGAAATCTCGAAGAACCAAAAACTTATTCGCTGGGAGTGGCCCGGTCAGGAGATCGGCCACAGAAAATGTTCAAGTTATTTAATCGTCAATCATTAGGGTTCGCTCAAGATTAAGTTGGGCGGCAGGGTACGGTTGTTTTGTGAGGTGCCGGAAAAGGACCCGGCTTCTATGGAAGTGATGACACTCAACGTGGGTCAACGGATTCGTACCATTCGGGAGCGGCAAGGCTTGTCGTTGCGGGCTGTGGCCGAACGTTGTGGTCTTTCTTTAAATGCCATTAGCCTGATCGAGCGGGGCGAAAATTCGCCTACCGTTTCCTCCCTACACCATCTCGCCACCGCTCTGAATGTGCCGATTACTCGTTTTTTTGAAGAGAACCAGGAAGAAACAACGGTATTTGTTCAGCCCACAACCCGGCTACGGTCTGAAGCGAATGGCATTACGATGGAAAGTTTGGGCTTGGGTTTGCGCAACCAACAATTAGAACCGTTCCTGCTCATTGTGGATCCGGGAGCCAATAACCTGGACCAACCCATAAGCCATCTAGGCGAAGAATTAGTTTTTTGCCTGGAAGGGGAGATTGTTTATTACGTGGCTGGACAGGCGTATCGGTTGTTGCCGGGATTCAATCTATTATTTCAGGCCACACAGTCCCATTGCTTTCACAATGACACAGAGACAGTGGCAAAGTTGATGTTGGTCTTTCATGCCTCTGAAGGTAGTCACCTGGGGCGACCACTACACCTGGCGTCAAGGCCTTAAACCTTCGGCATCTTGGTGAGGAGAACCATGTCACACCGAAAAATGTTCTTCTATGGCCCAATAGTCATTCCCATTGGTATGGCTTGTTTGCTGATTATCTTGGGTGGTTGCGCTACGTCAACGGGCGAGGCGGATAGTAGCCCGGAGCCAACGGTAACAGCCGAAGCGCCTGCTGATGTGGTAGCGGCGCGTGAGGCAGTTTTGGATTACCTGCGCGATGGAGCGAACGAATGTGTGCCTCCAGATGGGGTTCAATGGCGAGCCTTACTGGGTTCGGCTCCCGATGGATTCAATGTTTACCGCTTCCGGGCTGAGGATTGTTTGATGACGGTTTCTTATGCTCTGGATGAGGGGGCTGACACCCGTTATCATGTAACGTTGGGGGATCAGGTGACGGGTTTTTGTTGGCAGGCGGTGGTGGATGCCCGCGGCCGCGTTCGGGACACAGGTCTTGAGGCCCAAATGAGAGAGGAGTTGGTCAACGCCGCGGCCGCGTACTGCACCGAACAAGGCTACCAATACGAACTTCGTACCCAACCCGATGGCCGCGAATGTGGGGCTTGCATCTTTCCCGATGCCAGTGCCTGTAACGCCTGGGCTTACTTCCAGCAAGAGTGCCAACCTGGTGATATCCCCGACAGTGAACAAACGACCGACTAAACGATGAGAACCGCACTCCTCTTCACCTTTCTCTTGCTTATGGTTCTGTGGCCTACCGGAGGGGAACCCTGCCCCCCGGTCAATACGTCATTGGCTACCCAGGTCTATTTTGTCCCGTGTGATGGTACCATCATTCACCTCATCGTTGTTTCCCCCGCATCATTCAGCTCTACCTTCTCCTTTTCCGTTCTGCTTCCGATTTTAGCCTCTTTCTGGCCTGCCTGGATTCGCGCAACCGCCTTCCCACCCTGCCAGCGAACTCCCAATGCAACATTTGCCCGCGTCCTTCTCCCCCCTCCCCGCACTCTGACTTACGCCTGAGAACGCCCAACAAAAATTTATTGACTGATTCGCATTTTTTGATTTTACAAGAGGGTGAACAGCCTGAAAGGCCGTTCTACATCTTGTATGGGCGTTCCTACGCGCAAACTCCCATACGCACAAACTTGTTTTCGTAGGCGTTCCCCATGAACGGGGCGCTCACCCCGAGGAATGAAAATCTGTAGGACAATTTTATAAATTGTTCACTGGGCGATTTACCCAATCGCCCTACATTTTCCGAGGAGACCCAATGATGGATCCTGTTTCCCTTTCCCGTATTCAGTTTTCGATTACCACCATTTACCACTTTTTCTTTGTCCCCTTGACCCTGGGCCTTTCTATCCTGGTGGCCCTCATGGAGACAATTTATGTCCGTACCAACCAGGAAGTGTACAAAAAGATGGCAAAATTCTGGGGTAAGCTATTCCTCATTAACTTTGCTATGGGGGTTGTGACCGGTATCGTACAGGAGTTCCAATTCGGTATGAACTGGTCAGAATATTCTCGCTTTGTCGGTGACATCTTTGGTGCTCCTCTGGCAGTAGAAGCCTTGGCCGCATTTTTTCTGGAATCCACCTTCTTGGGCATCTGGATTTTTGGGTGGGAAAAGCTATCCAAAGGCTGGCACGCCGTCACCATCTGGCTGGTGGCTCTGGCAACCAATCTTTCCGCCTTCTGGATTCTGGCGGCCAACTCGTTTATGCAACAGCCAATCGGTTACATCCTACGCAATGGCCGCGCCGAAATGACCGACTTCTTCGCCCTCATCCTCAACCCCAACTTGTGGGTACAACTACCGCATGTGTTGGCGGGTGGTTTTGTTACCGCCGGATTCTTTATGATGGGGATCAGTGCCTATCATCTACTCCGGCAAAAAGAGTTAGATTTCTTCCGCCGCTCGTTCCAGATTGCCGCTATTATCGGCTTCTTGGGTATTAGTATGAGCATTCTGACAGGGCATAGTCAGGCACAACACATGGTCGAGACGCAACCGATGAAGATGGCGGCCGCGGAAGCTGTTTGGGAAACAGAAAACCCGGCAGGTATGTCCCTCTTCACCATTGGCAACGAGACAGAACGACGTGATGTGTTCGCCATTCGTATTCCCCGCCTGCTCAGTCTGTTAGCCTTCAATCAACTCAACGGCACAGTACAGGGAATCAATGATTTGCAGGCCCAGTACGAAGCGCAGTACGGGCCAGGCAATTATGTGCCCCCGGTAGCCGTCAGTTATTGGAGTTTCCGCATAATGGTTGGAGCCGGGTTTGTTATGCTGGCCTTAGCCATCTATGGCCTATATCTGGTCATGGCCGAACAACTCACCTACCAACCCCAATGGCTCAAGCTATTTCCACTCGTCATCATCTTGCCCTACGTTGCCAACAGTACCGGCTGGATTCTCACCGAAGTGGGACGTGCGCCCTGGATTGTGTATGGCCTGATGACGATCGAATCGGCAGTGTCACCGAACGTAACAAGTGGCATGGTCTTGACCTCACTCATCGTTTTTACCCTGCTTTACGGTGGCCTGATGGCGGCGGATATTTACCTGCTCCAAAAGTTTGCCCGTGGTGATGTGGCCGAAACCGGTCCCCAGGCGATTCCGGGTGTTTCGTTGATTCCTGGTGATTGAGATAGGGGAACTCGAGACTCAAAATTTATTTGCGTAACGAAACCCCAAAGAACTTATTTTCTTCCTCTCAACCGGAATGAAACACACCCTTGGGCAAATCGTCCGGGCGATTTACAAAATCGCCCTACATTTTCGCAGGGGTTCCCCATGGGCCTACGGCGCACCAAGATGAATGAAAATGACGCCACCATTTTCATCCCCATCCGTGTTTCTTCCTATCCGTGTTTCCAGTATCAGTGGCTATTTTTGTAGGAGTTCCCCATGTGCCTTTGGCACACCAAGAGGGTTGAAAATCTGTAGGACGATTTTGTAAATCGTCCACTGGGCGATTTGCCAAATCGCCCTACATTTTCGTAGGAGTATCAAAAAATGGACCTCAATATTCTCTGGTTTGTCCTGATCGGTGTGTTGTACATCGGTTTTTTTGTCTTGGAAGGCTTTGATTTTGGTGTAGGGATCTTGCTTCCGTTTTTGGGCAAAAACGACAAGGAACGGCGCATGATCATCAACACCATTGGCCCCCACTGGGATGGGAACGAAGTGTGGTTGCTGACGGCGGGTGGCGCGACCTTTGCCGCGTTTCCCGAATGGTATGCTACGCTGTTCAGTGGCTTTTATATGGCCTTGTTCCTGCTGTTGGTGGCCTTGATTTTGCGCGGGGTGGCGTTTGAGTTTCGCAGTAAAGACAGTAACCCCCGGTGGCGCTTATTCTGGGATTGGGCCATCTTTGTGGGGAGTTTTCTGCCTGCCTTACTCATGGGGGTGGCGTTTGCCAATCTGGTGCGGGGTGTGCCCATTGATGCAGAGATGAACTATGTGGGCGGATTCTGGAACCTGCTCAATCCTTATGCGCTGGTGGCGGGATTAGCTACGGTAGCTGTGTTTACGTTATACGGGGCGATTTTTTTGACCTTAAAGTTGGGGCAACCACTCCAGGAGAAGGCCCAAATTATTGCCCAGTGGTTATGGTTTCCGGCCCTGGTGTTGATTGTCCTGTTTTTTGCCGGAACTTATCTGGCTACAGATGCTCTGGAGCAGTTAGGGGTGAATCCAGGGGTTATTCCTATTACGGCTGGGTTAGGTTTGTTGATGGTGGGGCCGTTGTTGCGGCGCAAGATGGACGGTTGGGCATTTGGGTTGACAGCGTTAGCGGTTGTCAGTGCTACTGCCACCATTTTCTTGATTCTCTTCCCCCGGGTGATGGTGTCGAGCCTGAACCCGGAGTTCAGCCTGACGATTTACAATGCCTCATCTAGCCCCTACACGTTGCGGGTGATGACGATTGTGGCCCTGACGTTGGTTCCGGTGGTGCTGATTTATCAGGGGTGGACGTATTGGGTGTTTCGTAAGCGGATTACGGAAGAGACGGTGTTGGAGTATTAAAATGAGTGGGTCTTGGGGATTTTGCGGGGTACGGGCAACTTATGTTTGATCGCGTTTTGTGGCGTTATGCTTTGCCTTTTCGCCCACACCTCTGGTTGACGATTTTGACCGGGGGTGTGGGTGGTTTGTTGACAGTGGGGCAGGCGTATTTGTTAAGTTTGATCATCAATGGCGTGTATTTGCAGGGGCTGGGGGTAGGACAGGTGTGGGGCTGGCTGGTGGGGTTGTTGGGGGTGATGGTGGGGCGAGCGGTGATGGTGGGTGTGGGTGACGCGGCCGCGCGTAGGCTTTCTGCTCAGATCAAACAGGCAGTACGGGGCCACCTCTTCGACCATCTCCTGGCTCTGGGGCCGGGGTTCGTGCAGGGGGAGCGTACCGGCGAACTCAGCCAGACCCTCAGCGAAGGAGTAGATGCCCTGGATGCCTACTTCAGCGAATACCTGCCGCAGTTGTTCCTTGCCGCTCTCGTACCTCTGACCATTCTCCTCTTTGTGTTTCCTCTGGACTGGCCTTCAGCCCTGCTCTTACTGGTGACAGCCCCTCTCATTCCCTACCTGATGCGTCTCATCGGCCTGGCGGCGGATAAGATGACACAGAAGCAGTTTCACCTATTGGGGCAGATGAGCGGCCATTTTTTGGATGTGCTCCAGGGGCTGAAGACGCTTAAAACGCTGGGGCAGAGTCGTGCCCAGAGTCGGAATGTGGCTCAAATCAGCGATTCTTTTCGCCAGGTGACGATGCAGGTGTTACGGGTAGCCTTTCTTTCGGCGCTGGTGCTGGAGTTATTGGCAACATTGAGTACCGCTCTGATTGCCGTGGAGATTGGTCTGCGTCTGCTTTACGGACAGATGGCTTTTACCCAGGCGTTGTTTGTCCTGGTGCTGGCACCAGAGTATTACCTGCCGCTCCGGTTGTTGGGCGTGCGCTTTCACAGTGGGCAGGCGGGCAGTGCGGCCGCGCTTCGCATCACCACTTTACTCGCCACGCCTATCCCCTCTCTGCCCCCCCTACCTGCCACCCAACCAGACGAGGCTTATTTGCACGGGGTCACGGTTCAGTTTGAAGGCCGGGCGCAGACAGCCTTGCGGAATGTCACTCTGACCATTCCTGCCGGACAAACCACGGCCCTGGTGGGGCGGAGTGGGGCGGGTAAGAGCACCATCGCCCAATTGCTCCTGGGGTTTATTCGGCCCGATTCAGGAGTGGTGCGGGTGGCAGGGCAAGCTATCGCCTGGGTATCGCAGAAGCCTCACTTGTTCTATGGCTCGATAGCCGATAATTTGCGCCTGGGTAAACCAGATGCTACTGATGAGGAAATGGTCGCGGCCGCAACCCTGGCCCAACTCCATTCATTTATGTCAACTTTGCCCGATGGGTACAACACCATCATTGGTGAACAGGGGGTGCGGCTCAGTGGTGGGCAGGGGCAACGGCTGGCGGTGGCCCGCGCTCTGCTTCAAGACGCGCCAATTTTGTTATTGGATGAGGCAACATCACAGCTTGATGGGGGAACGGAACGGCGGCTCATGGCGGCAATACGGGCACGACGGCGCGGCCGCACTACTCTCATCATCGCCCATCGCCTTACCACCATCACGAAAGCTGATCAGATTGTGGTGCTGGCGAAGGGGCAGGTGGTCGAGCAGGGGACTCATGCTGATCTGCGGGCACGTGGCGGCGAGTATGCCAGGTTATGGCAGGAGCAAACAATACCTTCAAGGCCACTACCGGAGTTGGCTTCTACACCCGAACCGGTACAAATTTCGCCCCGACCCTTGATTGCCACCAACCCACCCTGGGCGCTGGGACAGAGGTTGTGGGCGTTGGCGCGGCCGCATCGCCGGGGGATGGCGCTGGCGGTTTTGCTCAATGTGTTGACCATTGCCAGCAGTATTGGCCTGTTGACTACTTCAGCTTATTTAATTTCTGCGGCCGCGCTTCACCCCTCCATTGCCACCCTGAGTTTGGCGATTGTGGGGGTACGCTTTTTCGGTATCAGCCGGGCGGTATGGCGTTATTTAGAGCGATTGGTGGCGCACAATGTCACTTTTCACCTGTTGGCCCGCCTGCGTGTCTGGTTTTATGAGGCCCTGGAACCCCTGGCTCCAGCCCGCCTGCTCACCTTTCGCAGTGGCGATTTGCTAACACGCATCGTCAACGATATCGAAACCCTGCAACATTTTTATGTCCGCATCGTTGGTCCAGCCTGCACGGCTCTGGTGATTGGGCCAGGAATGGCGCTCTTTCTGGGTTGGTGGAGTGTCTGGCTGGCGTGGGTCTGGCTACTGGCAGGCCTGTTGGCGGGGGTGGTTTTACCCTGGCTGGTGTACCGGGTGAGCCGGACAGATGGGGTGGTTTTGGTGCAGGCGCGAGCCGAATTGGGGAGTTTGTTGGTAGATACGGTGCAAGGGATGGCGGATGTGTGGGCCTTGGCCGCGGCCGCGGTGTTCCAGACACAATTTACCCATCTAAACCAAAAAAGTACCCAGGCTCAGATACGGTTGGCACGGCAGGCGGGCTGGCACAGCGGGTTGGGGCAACTCCTGCTTCAGGGTACGTTGTGGAGCCTGCTGGTTGTGGCGATTCCCTTAGTGGCTAGGGGGCAGGTAGATGGGGTATTCCTGGCGGGTTTGGGACTGGGAGCGGTGGCGGCATTTGAGGCGTGGCAACCGTTACCCCAGGCGGCTCAATTTTGGCAGAGTAGTATGGTGGCGGGGGAGCGGTTGCTGGCAATTCTGGATACAGGGAAAGAGCGTCGCCACAGCTTACCCCCCTTGACTCAAATAACTGGAGGGAGCACAGGAGTAAGAGGGGAACACGGTGCGGGGGTGCATTTGCGTGTGGAAGGGGTGAGTTTTGCTTATGAGGCGGAAGGGGTACCGGTGTTACGGGATGTGTGGCTGGATGTGCCGCCGGGGAAAAAGATTGCGCTAGTCGGTGAGAGTGGATCGGGTAAGACGACACTGGCGCATCTGTTATTGCGCTTCTGGGAGCCGGATGCGGGGCGGATTACGGTGGATGGGGTGGATGTGCGGGAGCAAGACCCGGACGTGGTACGGAGTTTGTTTGGGGTGATTGGACAAGACACCTACCTTTTTAATGGCACTGTGGGGGAGAATATTCGCCTGGCGCGGCCGCGAGCGAAACCAGAGGAGGTGATTGCGGCCGCGCGTAAAGCCCATCTGCACGAATTCATCACCACCTTGCCTGCTGGATACGATACACCTATTGGAGAGCGGGGTCTGCAATTGAGCGGGGGGGAGAGGCAACGGTTGGCTTTGGCGCGGGCGTTTTTACGTGAAGCCCCCATTCTTTTGCTGGATGAACCCACGGCCAACCTGGACCCGGAGACAGAGCGCAACGTGATGAATGAGATAGTGGCCGCGGCCGCGGGGCGGAGTCTTATCCTTATCACCCACCGGCAGGCCGGGTTGGCACAGATGGATGAGGTTGTGTTGGGTCTTTAGTAGAAACGCAAAATTGTGGATTTTTAGTAGAGACGCAAAATTTTGCGTCTCTACTTACGCACAAACGTTTATTCCGTTCAAGATTCCCTGTTTACCCGTAAAACGAATAAAATTTAGTAAAACGTATCCTAAACCAACGTTTATTTCTTGTTTTTGCCGAATTACAAAAGGTTATTGAAGGCAGGAAAGCTCTCATGTTACAATCTTCGTCAGAAATCCACCTTGATGAACTAGACATTGCTATTCTTCGTGAGGTGCAGGCCAGCGGCCGCATGACTTTGGCGGAATTGGCCCGGCATATCAACCTCTCGGCCCCAGCTACCCATGCCCGTTTACATCGCCTGGAACAACAGGGGTTGATTCGGGAATATGTGGCGGTATTGGATCGCGGCCGCATGGGTTTTGATATGCTCTGTTTTGTCAGTATCAGCCTGCAAGTCCACCAATTTGAACAGGTACTCCTGTTCCGACAGCGTGTTTTACAAATGCCGGAAGTCCAAGAATGCCACCATATCACCGGTGAATATGATTACTTGCTCAAGGTGGTCATTCACAACCGGCAAGACCTGGAACGATTCGTTGTCAACCAATTGACTCCCATGCCGGGTGTTGCCCGTATCCATACCAGCCTGGTTCTGACCGAGGTCAAAAACACAACAGCGATTCCGATTTAGTTATTTCTTCGACTCGGGCGAATTTACACATGACCTCTGAACGTAGTACAGCCTTTCCAGGCTGGGCGTTCTCTGGTCAAAGCAAAAAACGCCCATGTCTCGTTATTTCTTATCCCCAAGGAGCTTTCCATGAACCACAAACCCACTTACGCCCTGGAACATAGCCTGCACCCGGATCATTTCGGCGGGGTGAATCCGGCTATCAACGACTCTTCCACTTATGCTTTCCACAACCCGCAGACGATGAAAGAGATGTTTGAGCATGAGATGGAGGGCTGTTTTCTGTATGCCCGCCATTGGAACCCGACGAATAAAGCGTTAGCCGACGCCCTGGCGCAGATGGAAGGCAGTGAAGCGGCTCAGGTATCGGCTTCGGGTATGGCGGCCATCAGCACGACCCTGTTGCAGTTGTGTGAGGCAGGCGATGAGATTATTTGCGGCCGCACCATCTACGGCGGCACATATGCGTTACTGAAAAACTTCTTGCCCCGCTTCAACATCCATACCCGCTTTGTCAACCTGCAAAACCTGGCCGAAGTCGAAAAAGCCATCACCCCCCGCACCAAAGTCATCTATGGCGAAGCCATCAGCAACCCCCTGCTTGAAGTGGCGGCCATCCCGCGCCTGGCCCATATTGCCGACGAACACGGACTTACTCTGGTCATTGACAACACCTTCAGCCCCCTTCTCATTTCCCCCCTCGCTTTAGGAGCGCATGTTGTTGTCCATAGTCTGACCAAATTTATCAACGGTGCCAGCGATTGTGTCGCCGGAGCCATTTGCGCCAGCAAAGCGTTTGTTGCCCAACTGGCCGATGTCAACAAAGGGGCGTCCATGCTCCTTGGCCCGGTTTTGGATAGTACCCGCTCGGCGGGTATTCTGAAAAACCTGCACACCCTTCACCTGCGGATGAAACAACACAGTGCCAACGCGCTCTATCTGGCCCAACAACTCCACTCTGCCGGAGTACGCATCCATTACCCAGGCCTGCCGACCCATCCCCAATACCAGTTACTCAACAACCTGATGAACGAGGGGTACGGTTATGGGGGTATGATGACGTTGGATGCCGGAGATGAAGCCACTGCGCACAAATTGTTGATGCTGATGCAAGAAGCCAAAATCGGCTATCTGGCGGTGAGTCTAGGCTATTTTAAGACCTTGTTTAGCCTGCCGGGAAGCAGTACCTCATCGGAAATTCCGGTTGAGGAGCAAAAGGCAATGGGGTTGACACCGGGTTTGGTGCGGCTGTCGGTGGGGTTGGATGAGGATATTGCGGATACCTGGCGGCGGCTGGCGATCTGTCTGGAGCAAGTGGGGATGTTGACCGCGGCCGCGGTAACTCCCTATGGATGATGAATTCCCAAAGAGCCTTAATAAAGTCTCAATAACTTGGGGTAGATCGGGTCGGTATCCTGACCGTGACCGCTGGTGGTTCGGTCAGGATACCGGCCACAGCCCCCAAATATTGAGAAGTTGGAAGATACCTCTACAACTTCACAAAGTCTTCACAAGCTGGGGTTAGGATAAGGAAAGTTCATAAAAACTTTCCGAGGGGAAACCCTCGCCCTTCAGTCAAAGGAGACTCATCATGTTGAAGAAAATAGTTATCGCCGTTTTGGTACTGACGGTCATCGGCGCGGCCGCGGCCGCCACCCTCTACTCCGCTTCCCAACCCACCCCGGAAGCCACCACATCCCTCAACCCCATCACTGATAGTGCCGCCAACGCGGCCGCAGTTCCCGCCAACTCCACTGCCCCCGTCGGCAACGGGCAATATGGGGCCGATGTCACCCCCCAGGCGCAGGGCACACCCGTCGCCCAAGGGGCCGAGGGTGAACCCTGGCAGGCCACCGGCAATATCGCCGCCGTAGACGATTTTGGCTTTGATATGACCCTCGACACGGGCGAAACCGTCTATATCGAGCTTGGTCCGCCAACTTATTGGCAGGCACAAGGCATCACCCTCACCGTCGGGCAGGTTGCCACCGTCATCGGCACGATTAACGAAGGCATGATCCACGCCGCTCAGGTGCAACTGGCCGATGGGCAAACGCTACAGGTTCGTAGTGACACGGGGCAACCCCTGTGGAGTGGTGGGGCGGAAAATGGGCAGGCCGCGGGCACAGCCGACGGTTCCCACACCCCCGAACCCCGCGTCCAGGTAGACGCCTGGATCACCATCACCGGCACCATCGTCGCCTACGAGGGCAACGTCATGACCATCGCCAGTGATGATGGACAACTCATCACCTTACAAAGTGGTCAACCCCGCTTCTTCGCCGCTCAGGGTATTACCTTCCAGGTGGGTGATGAAGTCATCGTGGTTGGTTTCTACCAGGGGGATCAATTCATGGCTGGTGACATCACCCAGGTGTCTACCGGACTACGCGTACTCCTGCGCGACCCCAACGGGCGGCCGCTCTGGGCGGGTGCGGGCAACAATGGCAATGGCAACAGCAATGGGGGCCAAAGTCAATAAATCGTGATGCGTGGTGCGTCCCCCAACGCACCACGCACCACGCCCTAACTTCCCAACGTTTTCTCCAAACGATTCATTCCAAAATAAGTTCCACCCAGACCTGACAGGTTTTCGGAAACCTGTCAGGTCTAAATCAAGCAGTTATTTTTAGATACCCATTCAGGATGCCCCCATGACCCACGAAACCACCCCCCCCGCCCCCACCGGTTCGATTGTGCGACGTATTCGGGACTCCATTCAACGGGACCCGTTACCACCAGCAGATGACCGCGGCCGCATGCGCGTCGTGATGAACAGTCTTATTCTGCACCTGCACCCGTCCAAAGTGTCCAAACCCGCCCTCAAATTCAGCTACACCTTCGGTTTGGGCGGCTTACTTCTCTTACTCTTCACCATTCTATCCATCACCGGCGTTTTGCTCATCTTCGCCTACACCCCTTCCCCGGATGCCGCTTATGACAGTATGGTCGCCCTCCAGACAGAAATTTACTTCGGCAACCTCATCCGCAACCTGCACCATTGGTCGGGCAACCTGATGGTCGTGGTCGGTATTTTGCACCTACTGCGGGTCTTTTTCACCGGCGGGTACGCGCCGCCCCGTGAGTTCAACTGGGTGATGGGGCTGGCTCTGCTCCTGCTCATTGTGGCCGCCAACTTTACCGGCTACCTGCTCCCCTGGGATCAACTGGCTTATTGGGCGGTCACGGTCGGCACAAGCCTGCTCGATTACCTGCCCTGGATTGGCGAACCACTGACCCGCCTCTTGTTGGGCGGCTCAGAAGTGGGCGCGGCCACCCTGATCAACTTCTACGGTCTGCACATCGCCCTCATTCCGCTGGCAATTGCCGGGTTAGTTTCCTTCCACATCTGGCGAGTACGCAAAGACACCATCACCGTGCCCAAAGCGGTGGGGGAGAAGGCCAGTGCGGAAAAAGTGACCACCATTCCTCACCTGGTCAGCATCGAACTGGTGTTTGCGCTGGTGTGGATTGCCCTGCTGTTGGTCTGGTCGGCCTTTGTGAATGCGCCGTTGGAAGAGGCGGCCAACCCGGCCCACAGCCCCAACCCGGCCAAAGCGGCCTGGTATTTCATGGGGTTTCAAGAGTTGCTCTTGCACTTCCATCCGCTCTTTGGGGCGATTATCGTACCGGGGCTGGCGTTGGGCGCACTCTTCATCCTGCCCTACCTGAACCGGGACATGGCGTCGGAAGGGGTGTGGTTTCGCTCGGTACGCGGCCGCGTGCTCACCCTCATCAGCTTTATCTTAGGCGTGGTGGGTACGGTCGGCTTTGTTCTACTCGATGAAGCCTGGCTCGATTTACCGGGCTGGCTCCCCTTCCTGCCCAGCGCCATCAGCAACGGCTGGGTTCCCCTGGCGGCCTTGCTCTTGCTGATTATGGCCTACTACGAAGGGGTCAAACTGCTCAAAAGTACCGTCTGCGAAGCCCGTCAGGCTGTTTTCACCCTGCTCTTCGCCAGCTTCGTCACCCTCACCCTGGTGGGGATTTTCTTCCGGGGCGAGGGGATGGTGTTGATATGGCCGTGGGGATAGGGAACTGGTGGGAACTCTAGCAGACTATCGGAGAAAGAAATTTGGACACGGATATTCACGGATAAACACGGATTTGGGTACGTGTCACAGTCAAAAATCCGTGTAATCCGTGTGAATCCGTGTCCTACAAAACAATACGGGCGTTTTCCGACAACCTGCTAGGAACTTTGTAACTCGTAACTTGTAACTCGTAACTCGAAACTCGGAACTAAAAACATGGCAACCGAAACCATTTCACGTCGTGATTTTTTACATTTACTCTGGGGGACAGCCGGAGCCGTCGCGCTGACCGAGATGTCCCTGGTGGGTTTACGTTTTCTGGCCCCGCGCCCGGTGGTGGGCGAGTTCGGCGGTGTGTTTAACGTGGGGGTGGTAGACGATTTTCCCCTGGGGAGCGTCACCCCCGTCGAGGCTGGGCGGTTTTATGTGGTGCGCCTGCCCGATGGGGGTCTGTTGGCCGTCTACCGCCGCTGTACCCATTTGGGCTGTGCCGTCCCGTATGATCCATCGGTTGGGCAGTTTGTCTGCCCCTGTCATGGCTCCGCCTTCACGATGGATGGGGCGGTGTTGAATGCGCCTGCGCCGCGGCCGCTAGACCTATTCGCCCTCACCCTCAACGAGGTCGGGGAAATTCTGGTAGACACCCAAACCTCCATCCAGCGCGACCAGATCAGCCCGGAGCATGTGGTTTATCCGGTCGTTGGTTAATCAAATGGCTGGAGGTTGCATATCGGTTGAGAGGAAGAAAATAGTTAATCGGTGAATTTGTGAAGGGTTGAATGATTAATGGGGGGAGTGTCTACCGCTTCATTAACAGTGCAACAATTCAACAGTTCAACAATTAATTATTCAACTCATTTGAAACACACCCGTTGGTATATTGGTTATTAACGCTAAGGAATCTTACCATGACCCCACCCCTGAAATGGACCGGGTTCTTCGCTACCCTGGTCATCATCATCATCCTACCCCTGTATACCTGGCGCGAACCGGGCCAGCAGACCACCCTGCTCCGCGACCTGCAAACGGACGCTGTGGTTAAGGCTACCGATTTGTACGCTGAAAATTGTGTGGTTTGTCATGGGGCCGCCGGTGAAGGCATCGGCACGACCCCGCCGCTGAATACGGACGCCATTCGGGAAATGGCCGAGAATGATTTGTTTAAGACGATAGCCCGCGGCCGCGCCAACACCCTCATGGCCGCCTGGGCCAGCGACGAAGGGGGTATCTTCACCAACGCCCAAATCGCCGATCTCATCACCTTCATCCAGGCCGTCAACTGGGAGTACGTGACCGCCCGCGTGGACGAATTGGGGCTGACCCCGCCCCAGGTCATCGAAATGGAGATCACCGAAGAGATGCTGACCGCCCTGGAAACCATGCCCGACAGCCCCATCCTCAGTGATGGCCTGACCGTCTACGCCGAAAATTGCGCCGCCTGCCACGGAGCCAACGCCGCCGGAACCGTCATCGCCCCGGCTCTGGATTCGGCGGATCTGCGGGCCAGACCCCAAGAAGAGGTGATCGCCCTGGTCAACGAAGGGGTTCCCGGTACGCTCATGGCCGCCTGGCAAAACATCCTCGCCCCAGAGCAAATCACATCAGTGGTAGAACTGCTGTATCAATGGCCCAATTTGATGCAAGCCGGGGTGGAATTTCCAGAGGTAGAGGTTGTGTTCGCCGCCACGCCGGAGATGATCAGCGCAGGCAGTCGGTTGTTCAACATTGCCTGCAAAACCTGTCACGGCGTGGACGCCTACGGCACGGTCATGGCCCCCGCGCTGAACAACGTCCTCTTCCTTTCCCAAACACCGGATGCCGCTATTTACCAGATTATTGCGGGGGGTGTGCCCGGTACGATGATGCCCGCCTGGGGTAGCCGCCTGAGTGATCAGGAGTTGCAATCGCTGGTGGCCTATTTGCGAAATATGGAGCCAGACGCACCGGTGGTGATGCCGCCGATTTTGGCCCCGTAAGTATGAATTTGGCGGCGTTTGGGTGAGGATGGGCATACGGAGAAGGGATCATATTCACTGTTCGTCTGCGGCCGCGTCCCTATAATCGCTATAAATTAAACAACCATGGAGTGTGTTATGAAACGAATGATGTTCTTGATGTTGAGTGTGGGCCTGATCCTTGTGGCCTGCACCACTGCTTCCCCTGAAGAAAATAGCACCGCCAGCACCCCAGCCTCTGGCTCTACCACAAGTATGGGGCCGGGTATGGGAATGCAAAGTGGTATGATGGCCCGGCATCAGGCCTCCATTCCCGAAGAATACCAGGGATTAACCAACCCGGTGGTGGCGGACGAAACCTCATTGGAGCGGGGTGCGGAGCTTTTTGCCACTTATTGCGCATCTTGTCATGGAGATGGAGGTATGGGTGATGGCCCTGCCAGCTCTGCGCTTGATCCGGCCCCCGCCCCTATTGCCCACACCAGCCAGATGATGGGTGATGATTATTTATTCTGGCGGGTGAGTGAAGGGGGAGCGCTGGAACCATTCAACTCTGGGATGCCGACCTGGAAAAACACTCTGGATGAACAAGAGCGTTGGGATGTGCTTAACTATGTGCAGGCGCTAGGCAGTGGTACGGTGATGCCCCAACAAAATATGGGGGGCGCAAGGTACGACGCGGCCGCGGAAGCAGAACAGCGGGCTACCATGTTAAATGAGGCCGTGGCCCAAGCGGTCATTACCCAGGCCGAAGCCAACCTCTTCACCCGCGTACATAACTTTCTGGATGCCGCAATGGCCCAGCATCGCGGCATGATGAGCGGCTCCATGGCCGATATGCAGGCGACAATTCTGGAGCAACTGATCGCGGCTGGCACGATTACCCAGACCGAAGCAGATGCGTTTAACGATATTCATGACCGACTGATCGAATCGGGGTTGATGCAGTAAACAAATGCAGTCACCGCTCAGGGAAGAGTGGCAACCAGGATGGTGACGTTGGTTGAGCCTGTCGAAACCAACGTCACCACCCTAACCCCGTTCCCCCACTGGTCTCGGCGGAGAAATCTGCCCTGTCATCCCCCATGTTGAGGCGCTACAACCTGCCCCAACACGATGACGAATTCATCGCCAGCACCACAGAACTGGCGCAGGTCGCCCGCATCCCGGCTGGCGATTCTTTACTCCCCAAAACGAACCCATCCCCCTGATAACGATTTCTCCTGGGAAGAGGAAAAAATCAATTGGGCCGTATCTTTTTGCCGGGTTATGCGTCTCAATAAATAGATCATAGATCCAGAGGCTGAAGGTGTCCTCGCCCCTGCCCAGGGTTAGCAACGATGACTGACACAGACGCTATCCTTCTCCAACGTGCCCGGACGTTTGATCGCCGGGCATTAGCTGATATCTACGAAACCTACCATCCCCTCATCTATAGCTATGTCTTTCGACGAGTTGGAGATGTTGAACACGCCCGCGACCTGACTGCGGAAGTGTTCAAACATCTTCTACAAACCCTGCGTCAAGGGGGTGGCCCTGATCAGAGTCTTAGAGCCTGGCTGTATCGTACGGCTCATAATCAGGTGATAGACCATTACCGCCGTCAACAGTTTCGCCAACATCAAACATTGGCAGAGGAGTGGCAGGATGCGGCCGCGGAACCTGGGCATATTGTTGAACAAGAAATGACGGCGCAGAAAGTGCGGCAGGCTCTCCATACATTGACCCCGATACAACAAGAAGTGATTGCGCTTAAATTTTTGGAAGGGTGGTCTAACGAAGAAGTGGCGACGCTGATTGAGCGCCCCATAGGAGCGGTTAAATCGCTCCAACACCGTGCCCTGGCGACTCTCCAGCGTTACCTGTCACCTCTTAAAGAAAAGGTAAGGCTATGACAACCGACAATCTCACCCATATTTTGGATATAGCCGTAACGCGGTGGCAAAAGCATGAACCATGGGATGATTTGATCGAAATGGACGATACCAAACAGGCAGAGGCCTTACCGTCGTTATTGGGTGTTGTCGCTACATTGGATCTGCTTCAACCTGTAGAAATGCCAACTGAAGAAGCTATGGTTAATGATCGTAATGCGTTTTTGAGCGAAATTGCCCATTGGCAACTCCAGGCCGTATCGCCAACGGGGCTGAAACGTCTTAAAGAGTGGTTAACAAATCATCGCCTGCGGTTGAGCCATCGCTCACCCTGGTTACGAAAGGAGAAACCCCTCATGAACAGCATTCTGGCCAAATTTGTTATGATTTTTGCGTTGACCTTTGTTGCTATCGGCGGAACCGCGGCCGCGGCCGCGGAGAGTCTCCCCGATTCCACCCTCTACCCAGTCAAGTTGGTCATGGAAGATACCCAACTGGCTCTGACCCAAGACCCGGCCCATTCCGTTGACCTCTACCTCACCTTTGCCCAAGAACGGATTGAGGAAATGGCCCAAATGGCCCGCGCCGGTGTCGATCCCGGTGAAGCAACTGTCCTGCGACTGGAAAATCACCTGCAAAATGCAATGGTTCAGTCAGCCCAACTCTCTGATAACACGGCTTTACTAACTTTGCTGGAGCAGATGCAACAAACCGTGCAAACCCAATCGCAACTGCTGGCCCAGAGTCAACTAAATGTCTCTGCCCAGACCCAGACCCGCTTGATTCAGGCACAAACCATTTGTAATCAGGTGCTGGCCGAGGTCGAAACCGGGTTACAAGACCCCGCACTTTTCCGTGAGCGGCACACCGGGAATCGCCCCGAAGGGACACCTCCCTGGCCCGAAATGACCCCCAGACCCAATAGCACCGCGACGCCAGACGGAACGCCTAACTGTGCTGATTGCACACCCACTGGCGATGCTCATCAGTATGGCCCGCAACCTACTCAACCTGGCCCTGGCGGACCAGGCGGTAATCCCAATGCTACTCCCCAGCCCACCGGCACGGCCTACCAAAATGGCCCACAACCCACCCAAGCTGGTCCTGGCGGACCAGGCGGTAATCCCAATGCCACTCCCCAGCCCACCGGCACGGCCTACCAAAATGGCCCACAACCCACCCAAGCTGGCCCTGGCGGACCAGGCGGTAATCCCAATGCTACTCCCCAGCCCACCGGCACGGCCTACCAAAATGGCCCACAACCCACCCAAGCTGGCCCTGGTGGACCAGGGGGTAATCCCAATGCTACTCCCCAACCTACCGGCACGGCCCACCAAAATGGCCCGCAACCCACCCAAGCTGGCCCCGGTCAGCCCGGGGGTAATCCCAATGCCACCCCCCAGGCAACTTGTACGGCCATTCCTCAAGGAACACAAACCACACCTTCAGGTACAAATGGCACGGGTGGAAACTTCGGGCATTAACCGCTCAGTAAGCGTTCAGTCCCTCTGGTGGGAAAGCCTTCTGAAGGTTTTGGGAAAGGTGTTGACCAGCGGAACAAACCTTCGGAAGGCTGAACGCTTATAACCGTTCACGCTAAGAATTAGCTTACAAAAAATAACTTTTGGTTCTTTGGGAATTCAGGGGGTTGACACCAGATGGAGGGGCTGGCCTTGTACCTGCCCCGTGTGGGGCAACCACACCGGTTGCCCGTACGGTTTATCCGACCCCTAACCCCACCCCAGTTTCTCGGTGCGGTTTGGCGGGCAGACGCCCGCCAAACCGCACCGTTGGTTTACCCCCTTCCCTACCCTCACATCCTATGGAGTCCGATACCAGACGCATCAGGACTAATGCCACCAATTTTGTCCCCGTAAGCAGTACCCTCATGTCATTGTTGTGATTCCCACCTTCTGTTATGTTAGGCAATAATCAAGTATGAGTCCTTTGAAAAAGGAACCGCAATATTTCTATACAAGTGCGGTACGGCTCAGCCTTCGAGAATGTGTATAGTTACCCGCAATATTTCTCAGAGATTGCGACCTTTTTGGGAATGGTCGTAATTTCATCATCCTTCATGACAAACATCATCACATCCCCTCTTGAAACAAGAATCGCTGGTTCGTTCTTTACTCGTTTTTGGCTGGAATTATTCGGCAATTCAGCCCATTTTCCTATCGCCAACATTTTACTTGAACTACTCATAGAAAATCCGCAGGCCTACCTGCGGATGCCAGATCTGTATGTCATCATCACCGCCAGTCTCACACAATCGTATTTTCTGGCCCGTTGGCAGACAACCCCTCACCCAAGACGCTTTTGGGGTAATTTGATTGGGCCAGCCTTGTACACATTGGTGGAAAGTTTATTTGAAGGTCCGAGCTTTTTTTCGGCTACCCATCACCAGGCTTATTGGGGTTTTGCTCTGGCTATCGGTATTTGGCAATCGCTACGGCTTCAATTGCCGACTAAATTTCGTGTTTTTAGTATCGTGGTTGAAAATGTCACACGCTCTTCCATCCTTTTCTTTATGTATGCCGTGATGGAAACAAGTGCTAATTCGGCCCAAACGACCTCAGTCACGGCCTTTTTTACTGACATCAGCCATCAGTTCATAGGATTGGCCGTGCTGTTTTTGGGCCTTAGCCTGGGTCTGGCTAACCTGACAGCAGACCGCTATCTGGTTTTATTGCAGGAAACGTCGGCTCAACTCAGAACTTATTCTGAATGGCTGTTGGGCCGCGATTTGCTCGGACAAACTTTTGTCAACCCCCTGGTTTTGGGTCTTGCCCGGCGTGAACGAGTGGTTATGTTTATGGATGTGCGCGGTTTTACGCGTTGGAGCGAGGCCCAATCTCCTGAGGCGGTTGTCAGTTTGTTGAACCAATATTATCAGGTTGCCGAGACGGTTCTATTTCGTCATGGAACCATTAAGTTTAAGCTGACGGCAGATGAGGTGATGGCGGTTTTTGCTACGGTGGAAGCGGCAGTCGCGGCCGCGCTTGAATTGCGCCTACAGGTCAAACAATTATTGTTACCCCATCACCTTGGTGCCGGTATTGGTTTGCACAGCGGCCCACTGGTGGAAGGGTTAGTGGGGAGTTCAAACGTCAAGTTTTATGATGTTTTGGGCGATACAGTGAACACGGCCAAACGCATCGAAAGTGTAGCGGGTCAGGGCGAACTGCTAATTTCCGCCGAAATCCATAACCATCTGGATCAGACATTCCGTATCGGCATCCAACGGGAAATTCAGGCGAAAGGAAAGGAAAACTCTCTCGTTGTCTATCCGCTGGAAGCGTAAAACATAATTGCCCCCGATGGATAATAGGGTGGTTGCCAGCGACAACCAGAAGGAACGCAGGCATATTTAGCGGTCCCACGCTGGACGGCTAAAGCCGTTACTACAAACCAGGCTCAAAATCATTTTCTGAACATCTATAGATGGATGGGCTGGCCTTGTGCCTGCCTGGTGTAGGGCAACCACAAGGGTTGCCCGTACCTCCAAAATACCGCAGACCCGAAAAGCGCAACCCAGCGTCTAACCATTACCGTGGCAAACCATGATCGAAGTTGTAGTATAGCGTCTGATACGCCTGGCGAAACTCAATCACATCCTCAACCACCGTATCGGGTGACTCCTTGTGGAGCAGGACACGAGCCATAAATTCGGCGATGGTCGCCATCTCCGCTTCGCGCATGCCGTAGCGGGTGACTTCAATTGTGCCCAGGCGTAGCCCGCCGGGTGTATCCCAATCCTGGGGGGTGTCGCCGGGGATCAGGTTCTTGTTGGTCACGATGTTGGCCCGAGCCAGGAGATGGGCCGTATCCAGACCCCCGCCAAAAGCGCGGGCATCGGCGATGACTTGGTGGGTGCGGGTGTACCCCTTGTGGCGGCCCAGCACGGTCAGCCCCTGTTGTTCCAGAGCCGCGCCCAGAGCCTGGGCGTTGCGGACAATTTGGGCCATGTAGGCCGTGCCAAACTCAATCATCTCCGCGGCCGCGACAGCCAGCGCCGCGACACGATTCACCTGATGGGTGGCGGCCAGTACCGGGAAGATGGCCTGGGTTAGCGGTTGGGTCAGGGCCGGATCATCCCAGGCGATGATACCACTCTGTGGGCCGCTGAAGGTTTTGCCCGCCGAACCGGTCAGTACCACGGCCCCTTCCCGTAATGGGTCCTGAAACTGCCCTCCGGCAATCAGGCCAATCTGATGCGCTCCATCAAAGAAGATTTTGCCCCCCCATTCAGCTACGACCTCACTCATCTCCCGGAGAGGAAAGGGGAACAGAGTCATCGAAGCCCCCAGAGCCACCAGTTTGGGACGCACCAGGGGAGCAACCAGGCGGAAACGCTCCAGATCAACCACCAGTTCCACCGGATCCATGGGCACGTCCACGATCTTCAAACCCCTGACTCCGGCTGGCCCATCCACCCGATTACTGGAATGGCCGCCAAACGGCTGAGGGATACTCATGATCACATCCCCCGGTTCGGTGAGGGCGGTGTAGACGGCCATGTTGCCGATCATGCTGGCGACCAGGCGGTGATCGGCATAACGGGCGTGTAGTGCCTTTTTGAGGAGTTCCACACAGAGGGCTTCAATCTCATCAATGTATTTAGTTCCGGCAAACCAGCGGTTGACCTTGCCAATGTGCCCTTCGGCGGCCCGTGTCCCCACTTCGGATGATAAGAGGGCGCGGACGGTGGGGCTGGTGGGAGCTTCGGGGGCCAGTAGATTGATACATTGTTCGCCGCGCCACTGTTCATTGCGGCGCACTGCGGCCAGGACTTGATCCTGCATTTCTTTGCCGGATGAGCAGGCAGACAACACGGCTCGTGCCTGGGCGAGTATTTCTGGGTCGTGGACTTCAAAGGAAGAATCGGGCATGGGTTATCTCCTGAGAAAATGTAGGGCGATTTGGTAAAGGGTGTGTTTCATTTCGGTTGAGAGGAAGAAAATAATTAATCGGTGAATTTGTGAATTGTTGAATGATTAACCAGGGGAACCCACTCATGAGGAACTCCTGGGATGATGTTATGGGTCGTGAGGATATCTGTTCAGCCCTCACGTATAAACAAATAGTAATGGGGAAGGAGAAAATTGCCAAAGATGGGACTGAGAAGCATTTTGGGGTGGTGGCTATTCCTTTATGTCAATAGAGAATGAGCCACTCCCAGCTTCTCATTTAGTATAGAATGCGAGGCTAAAGAGGAAAAGCATGGCACAGAAACCGTCTACAGGGCGAGGGTGTCTGTACGGGTTCCTGGATCCGGCCCTGAATGAGCAGGGACAGGGGTACTTTATAACCGTGATAAGTATAGCTGACATTTTCTCGCCCCTACTCTCCTTTCCTTTATAATGTGTTCATGTCTGGCGATTTACTGCAAACAAAGCTGTTTGTGCCGCGGCCGCGGCCATCATTCATCCCTCGCCCCCATCTCATTGCCAAACTTAACCAGGGAGCGCATCACAAACTGACCCTTATCTCCGCTCCCGCCGGGTTTGGCAAAACCACCCTGGTCAGCGAATGGATCGCCGGGTGTAAACGACCATTTGCCTGGCTGTCATTAGACGAAAGAGATAGCGATCTCACTCGCTTTCTGGCTTACTTCATGGCGGCCCTACAAACGCTCGCCCCGGAAATTGGGAAACGGGCATCCGGCATACTCGACTCGCCGGAACAACCACCCCCCGAATCCATTCTGACCATCCTGCTCAATGAAATTGCCACCCTTCCGGAAGAGTTTGCCCTCGTTCTGGATGATTACCACGTTTTGGATGCGCCCGCCGTTGATCAGGCCCTCACTTTTTTCCTGGAGTACCTGCCCCCGCAGATGCATCTGATCATCGCCACCCGCGAAGACCCATCCTTGCCGCTGGCCCGGTTACGTGTGCGGGGGCAATTGACAGAACTTCGGGCGGCTGATTTACGGTTTACACCTGCTGAAGCGTCCACATTTCTCAACCAGGTGATGGGGCTAACCCTCTCCCAAGAAGAGATCGCCGTTCTGGAAACGCGCACCGAAGGCTGGATCGCCGGTCTGCAATTAGCGGCCCTCTCCATGCAGGGGGATAAAGACAGCACTGACTTTATCAAATCCTTTACCGGTAGCCATCATTTTGTGCTGGACTATTTGCTCGAAGAGGTTTTCCAACAGCAGTCCGCCACGGTGCAAACCTTCTTACTGCGTACCGCTATCCTCAACCGGTTGTGTGGACCGCTGTGTGATGCTGTCTGGAGTTCCCCTTCGGCTTCCGGGCAGGAGATTTTGGAATATCTGGAGCGGGCTAACCTGTTCGTTGTTCCTTTAGATAACGAGCGGCGTTGGTATCGTTATCACCATCTCTTTGCGGAATTGTTACAGCAACGGTTGGGGCAAACCCTTTCAGCCGGGGAAATCGCGCAACTGTATAACCAGGCCAGTGCCTGGTATGAAAACAATGACATCGTTGAGGCTTTTCGCCTCGCGGCCGCGGCCCAGGACATTGAACGGGCTGAACGTTTGCTGGAAAGTACGCAGATGCCCTTACACCGGCACGGCGCAGTGACAACCATCCTCGATTGGTTGGTGACATTGCCCGATACCGTCCGCAATGCCCGGCCCCTGTTGTGGTGGAAACAGGCCGCACTCATGCTCACTATCGGCCAAACGAGTGGCGTGGCCGAGATACTTCAGACAGCGGAAACGGCTCTAGATGCCGTAACCGCATCAGGCGCACCCGATGAGGCGACCCGCGACTTGAGGGGAAGAATTGCCACCACCAGAGCGAACCTGGCCCAAACACAAGCCCAGGCCGAAATCATCTTTGTTCAGGCCCGGCTGGCTCTGGACTTTCTGCACCCCAACAACCTGACCTACCGCTCGGCGGCCATCTGTGCGCTGGGTTTTGCCCATTATTGGCAGGGCAACTGGGCTGAAGCTCATCAAGCCTATACCGAAGCTTTATCTCTGGCCCAAATGGTGGGGAATGTTACCAATATCATACTGGCTTCTATCGGTTTGGGTCAGGTGCAAGAAAATCAAAACCAACTGCACCAGGCGGCTGAGACCTACCAGCATATCCTGCAACTGATTGGGGATTATGCCCCGCCCAATACCGTGGCCGCGTATCTGGGTCTGGCCCAGATATTTTATCAGTGGAATGATCTGGATGGAGCTGAGGCGTATGCAAAGCAAGGTCTGCAATTGGCGCAACAGTATGATCAAATCATTGACCGAATGATCATGAGCGAGTTGCACCTGGCCCTCATCAAATTAGCCCGGAATGATGTCAGTGGCGCGGCACAATGGGTAACGCAGGCGGAACAGGTGGCGCGGCAAAAGAATTTCACCTTGCGTCAGCTCAACATTGTCTACTTCCAGTTGTTGATTCTTTTGCGCCAGGGGAATCTGTCTGCGGCCGCGCAACTGGCCCACCAATACGAACTCCCGCTCATGCAGGCCCGTGTGTCCCTGGCCCAGGGTGAACCAGCGGCGGCCCTGGCCGTGTTGGAACCCCTGCGCCAGAAGGCGGAAAGGGCAGGATGGGCACGTAGATTGCTCGACGTGATGACTGTGGAATCTGTCGCTCTTTATGCAGACGGAGCCAGGGACAGGGCTGTGGCCCTGCTCGACAAAGTGCTGGCGCAAGCTGAACCTGGCGGTTATATCCGTCTTTTTGCAGATGAAGGCAGGACAATGATGGAACTCTTGACCGTCGCGGCCGCGCAAGGCATCCGGCCAGACTATATCCACAAGTTGCTAGCCGCCTTCACAATAGAGACACAGACTGAACGGCCCACCTCCTCTGTGCCTCAGTCTGTGTCCTGGGTTGAACCACTCAGCTCCCGTGAGCTAGAAGTCCTGCGCCTGATCGCCGAAGGCCTTTCCAACCAAGAAATCGGTGCCCGACTTTTCCTGGCCCTGGATACCGTCAAAGGCCACAACCGGCGCATTTTTGAAAAACTACAGGTTCAGCGGCGCACCGAAGCCATCGCCCGCGCCCGTGAATTGGGCCTGTTATAACCTCTCCCCTGCATTTCCATTCAACAACTCAAAACAACACTTCCCACCCACACTAAAGTGTCTACACGGTGACACGGCGGTGCGGCTATATTGCCTGTACATGGCGTGGCCCGGACTGCATAACCAGCCACAAGAGGTACAAGGTGATGTCAAACGATCTCAATCCCCAACCCACCCTCAGTCAACCCCTGGTATATCAGATCAGAGTCAAAGGCCACCTGAACAGCCAATGGACAGAGTGGTTTGAGGGTCTGGCTGTCACGCTAGAAGAAGATGGCGATACGCTTTTAACCGGTCCGGTGGTTGATCAGGCCGCTTTGCATGGCTTGCTCAAAAAAGTGCGTGACCTGGGTTTACCCCTGGTTTCGGTCGTTCAAATCCAGGGTCTGGACTCTCATTAAAACGATGCAAAAAAGGGGGAAAAATGAACACAAGCGACAAACTTATACAAGTGATGAATGACCCACAACCTTCTTTCCGGTCAATTCTGTATCGGACGGTTATTTCTCATACGGTCACTTATTTCGCTACCGGCGTGGTTGCTTCTATTCTCCTGGGCTATGCAACGCGCATGATCCGGCCCGATGTCGCCCCGATCATTCGACCCATCACCGATCCGATCCTGATAGCCAGCCCTCTGTTTCAGCCAGTCAGGGCGGCATTATTGGCCTTTGTGTTTTACCTGTTCAGAGACGTTTTATTCAGTAAGCGAAAAGGCTGGCTGATCATGTGGTGTACGTTAGTTGTTATAGGGATTCTTACGCCATTTTCCGCCAGTTGGGGAGGGATTGAGGGGATGATTTTTTTCAATTTACCCGTATGGGATCATGTCGTCGGTTGGCCAGAGGTGTTTGCCCAGACATTGGTCTTATCCGTCATTCTCACTTACTGGGTAGATCACCCCAAAAGCAAACGTCTCCAGGTCATCCTGGGGGTGGGTTTCATTTTGACCATGTTATTGCCGATTCTTGCCTTATTGGCGGCCTGATGATCGGATTCTGCGTCAGTTACCTCTAAATATTGGCTCTCAAAACGCTGTCTCCCCCATCATTCATATTGATTCAAAAAAGGAGAAAAAATGAAGCAAAGCACAACCCCTGTAAAGAAGATGGACACGAAAGCCCTACTCTCCACCCTGTGGATTGTCGTCATGATCAACATGGTGAAAGCAGATGTCCTTTCGCTGTTTATTCCCGGTGCGGCCGCTGAAGTGGCGAGAACTGCTGTCAATGCGGCCGCGACCATTCCCCAACTGATGCTGGTCGGCGCCATCATGGGGCAACTCGGCATCGCCATGATCATCCTGTCCCGTGTGTTGAAATACAGCCTCAACCGCTGGGCCAATATCATCGTGAGCCTCATCACACTTGCCTATATCTGGGGCGGCATGTCGGCCTATCCCCACTACCTGTTTATCGCTGGCGTTGAGACCCTCTGCTTGCTGTTCATCATTGGGACTGCCTGGAAATGGCACAACGTCGAAGCCTGATCAAAATAAGGAATGAGAATTAAATAACCTGCTTGCTAAGAGTGGCACGGTCAGGAGACCGGCCACAGCAGTTTCGCAGGTCATTTAATCTTCGATCCCAAGGAGAAAACCATGAAAACTGTACAAAAATCTGGCAGTCTCGCGGCTCTGTACATGGCCGTCGCCCATCTGGTGGGCATCATCATCTTTCTGGTCATTTTGGACTACGTCAACATCACCGACCCGGCGCAAAAGATGGCCCTGAACGTCGAAAAGCAGGCGATTGTTTTTTCGACCAACCTGCTCATGTACGTGTTCTTCAGCTTTGCCCTGGTCGTCCTCTCGCTGGCGTTATTCAACCGGATGAACTCTGGCGCACCCGCGCTCATACAGGTCGCTACGGCGGTTGGCATCATCTGGGCTGGCTCACTGATGGCCAGTGGGATGGTGGCGAATGCCGGGTTGGCCGCGGTCGTCGCGCTCTCGGCTCAAGACCCGACTCAAGCGACGTTGCTCTGGCAGGGGGTTGAAGCGGTAGCCAATGGGCTGGGCAACGCCAATGGTGAAATCCTGGGTGGTGTTTGGGTGCTCCTGGTCAGCCTGGCCGCGTTACGGGCGGGCGGACTTCCCCGGAGCCTGAATGTTCTTGGTTTGTTGGTGGGTGCGGTGGGCATCATTTCCCTCATCCCAGGGCTGACCGGAATGATGATTGGCGTTTTCGGCCTGGGCCAAATCATCTGGTTCGTTGGATTGGGTATCAGCCTATGGCGCAGTAACCCAAACCGGGCCACGGAAAATGAACAGGCTACCCGTCTACAAGTTTCAACCTACCCTTTCCCAAAGGGAAGGGGATAAACCAGCGGTGCGGTTTGGCGGGTATCCGCCCGCCAAACCGCACCGGAAATAGTTTCCCGCCCCTGGGGGCGGGATTAGGGGAGGGGGGTCGCCTCGGTAAAGTGCGGAACCTTCGGAAGGTTTGAACCACGAGCCAGGCTATAGATGAAATCTTCCGAAGGTTTGCCATTGACAGGTCTATATCGGGAAGTGATAGTTTTACAGACCCTTAACACGGACCACAGTGTATGACAGCACTATTCACTTATCACCTCGATCAGTTCAACCGTTTCGCCGGAATCTACGGCGAGTTCTTTAATCACCCCCACACCAGGGGCGTAAAATTTGTGTTCCAGGACACCGGGTTCCAGGGGCGTCCAGTCTTTGGTCTGCACCACCGTGGTGAATGTGCCAAAGGGAACGGTAACGGTTTCCGTGACGCTCAGCACTTCGCCCATGTCTTCGGCTTCCCCGACAAAATATTCCTGGCGGTACGGCTCGCCGATGTGGTCGGCGGGGTGGGCGACCATGACAATGCCGGGCAAGGCCCCATCCACACCAGCTTGCCACGCCCCATGATGATCGGCCAGAATGCCATCTTCGTAGTTATCTACCTCTTCACCAAAGTACCAGACATTGCCTTGTTTGTCCTGGGCAAACCAGTCGTGGGTATCTTCGAGCAAAACACCATCCAGATACACAGTATCCCGGACAATGGTGACGGTGACGCCCATGACCTGTTTGGTTTCGCTCAGGGTGGTCACTTCGACACGTTCTGTCCCGTCTTCGGTTTCACCTTCATAAATGCGGGTGGTGCCAGGGATGAGGGGCATATATGGGTTGTCAATGACGGTCACGAAGTTAGCCGGATCTATGGTGACGGTGTAGGGCATCGCGGCCGCATCTTCATTGTCTGTGTTCTGATTGCTACAGCCAACCAGGCCCATAACCAGGACGATAACGATAATCCAATAGGGGGTCAATTTTTTCATGAGTTTGCTCCTTGCTAAAAGACAGTTTTGTTCATCACTCTCGGAGCATAACAAGTGGGATTAAAAAAATGATGAAGGCAATATAGGAACAGTTCTTAATCAAGGGAAAGAGACGCCGCTGAAACAGAAGAAGCGTCATGTGCAGGCAAAGGGAATTGGACAACAAACATGCTACCGAGACCATTTTGCACCGGAGTTGTGACATGGATTGCGCCACCATGCGCCCGCACGATGTCGTAAGCAATTGCCAAGCCTAACCCTGTGCCGCCTGCATCGCTGTGTTCCCTGGCGCGTGAGCGATCTGTTTCTACCCGGTAGAATCGTTCAAATAAATGGGGGAGATGGGCGGCGGGAATGCCAGGGCCGCTATCCTGAACGGCGATGTGCAGTCCAGCCGGATTTTGTTCTGCCGTGATGGTAATGTGCCCATTTTTCGGGGTGTATTTCACGGCATTGTCCAGTAAATTCAAAAAGAGCCGAAGCAATAAATCCATATCCCCTTGTAGGGTCAATTCGGGCGGGATGGTTTCGGTCAGGGTGATAGCTTTCGCGGCCGCTAATGGTCGTATTTGATCCACCACCGAGCCTAAAAAATCTTGTACCTGGATGGTTTCCTGGTGCAGTGGAATCTGTCCCTTATCCAGCCGGGCCATGAAGAGTAAATCATTGCTCAGACGAATCAGCCGGTTTACCTGCCCTTCCATCTCTTGCAACGTTTCAATGTAGGCTTGCCGCGGCCGCGGCTGGCTCAAGGTTACTTCTAGCCGTCCTTTTAAGGTGGTCAATGGGGTGCGTAACTCGTGGGCGGCATCACCGGTGAAACGACGCTCGCGGGCAAAGGCACTCTGCAAACGATCCAACATGGCATCGAGAGTCGCCGCCAACCGCCCTACCTCGTCGGCTGGGCCGATGTAGCCAATCCGCTGTTGTAACTCGTCGGCCTGGATGGCCTGGGCGGTGCGGGTGATCCGGTCAATAGGGCGGAGAGCGCGTCCGGCCAGGAAAAACCCCCCTATTCCGGCCAGTAGCCAGGCCAGGGGCAAACCCCATAGAATCTGGGTGCGTAAACTCTGTAACGTGGCGAGCGTTGGCTCTAACTCGCGGACAACTTGAAGCCAGCCGGTAACGCGGCCGCGATTCACTTCTCGGCTGTATACCCGCCACAGTTCACCCTGGTTCGTCAGCGTCACATACCCTGCCGCCGGTGTGTCCCAAACCGGTGCGTCCGGCTCACGCCCCAACTGATCCCACAGTTCCCCATCCGGCGTGACAAGATAGACCATAAAGTCATCGTTGAGCAAACGGGCTGTCTGGGGAATATGGTCCATGTTCTGGAAGGCTAATCGCTCATTCTCTACCCGAATATTGAGGAGAGCCTGGGTTGCAAGGACATCCAACCCAATGTCCAACTGAGCCAGCAGGTTGTGGCGCAGTTGCAGATAGAGGTAAGTGGCAAAAAGCAGGAGAATTAGCCCCAGCGAAGCTGTATACCAGAGGGTAAGGCGAGTCCGAATAGGTAAAGCGAATCGTTTAGGCATTAGATATGCGGTGTGAAGCGTGAGGGTTGAGTTCTCAGAGTGCCCCCAGGTTCCTACATCTTTTTCCAGACTTCGCTGGGAAAAAGGTGTAAACACGGATAGGAAGAACACGGATAAAAGCTAAAACCATCCGTGTTTCTCCTATCCGTGTTTACAAGATTTCTCAAGCCTTCCATTTTTCAGGCAGGTCGGCAATGTGAGTGCCTATAAACGGCGTGGTTCAAAAGTCGGCAAACGGTGCTTAACAGTTTGTAGGGCGATTTGGTAAATCGCCCACGAGACGATTTACCAAATCGTCCTACAAATTTGTAAAGCTGACCTGAACCATGCCCTATAAATTCCCGGTGTTTCCCAGTAGCCGATACCCCACGCCGCGAATCGTCTCAATTACCGTCTGGCCGCCGACCTTTTCAATTTTGCGCCGCAAGTAACCAATGTACACATCTACCACGTTGGATTCATTGTAAAAATCAAAATTCCAGACGTGTTCGCCGATCTGGGTGCGGGTCAATACCTGGTTGGGATGGCGCATGAGATATTCAAGGACGGCGTATTCACGGGGACTGGGATCAAGCGGCTGATCCTGGCATGTGACCTGCCGGGTGGCGGTGTTCATCGCCAGATCACCCACTCGCAACACCGTTCCTGTTTGGAGTGGTGGGCGACGCAACAGGGCACGAACACGAGCCAACAGTTCGAGGAAAGCAAATGGTTTGACCAGATAATCGTCGGCTCCTGCATCTAACCCTTCAACGCGGTTGTCTATGGTGTCTCGAGCCGTGAGGATGAGGGTAGGGGTTTTGAGGTTGCGGCCGCGTAATTGGCGCAATAGTTCCAGCCCATTTAATTTGGGGAGTAGCACATCAAGAATGAAGACATCATATGCGGCCGCGAGAGCATAGTCCCATCCTTCAAGGCCATCCCCGGCCACATCTACGGCATAACCGGCTTCTGTCAACCCCTGCCGTACAAAATGGGCAATCCCTGGCTCATCTTCAACAAGAAGAATTCGCATCATTTTCTCCTACGAAAATAACTTTAGTACACGGATTAGCACGGATGACACGGATTAAAAAATCTGTGTTAATCTGCGTAATCTGTGGATAAATTTTCATTCCTCTTGGTGAGCATTCGCTCATGGGGAACTCCTACGAAAATAAGTTGCGAGTGGCGAGTTCGCGAGTGGCGAGTTTGCGAGTGGCGAGTGAATGCTTACTCGCCCACTCGCTACTCGCATACTCACTATTTTCATTCCTCTTGGTGAGCGACATGCTCATGGGGAACTCCTGCGAAAATAAGTTGCGAGTGGCGAGTTTGCGAGTGGCGAGTGAATGCTTACTCGCCCACTCGCTACTCGCATACTCACTATTTTCATTCCTCTTGGTGAGCGACATGCTCATGGGGAACTCCTGCGAAAATAAGTTGCGAGTGGCGAGTTTGCGAGTGGCGAGTGAATGCTTACTCGCCCACTCGCTACTCGCATACTCACTATTTTCATTCCTCTTGGTGTGCCAAAGGCACATGGGGAACCGCCAGGAAAATAAGACACGGTGAGGGAGTGAAAGGACGAGACGGCGAAAAAAAGTCGCCGTGTCACCGCGTTGTCACCTCTTCCGTGGGGTCAAGTGTAACCGAGAACGGTAAGAAAATGATGAAGCCTGCTTAGGATTGGCGATTAAATAACTTGAACATTTGCTGTGGCCGGTCTCCTGACCGTGCCACTCCTAGCGAACAAGTTATTTAGTTCTCATTCCTTATCAAACCGGGTAGTACGCACTCCCACCTGTGCGGCCGCGGGCGTCAACATCATTGTTAGACTGGCGACGGGCATAATCTGTGGTTTTTTCGCCCTGTTACCCCATCGCTTTGTCGCCGTACCGGGTATAACTGGCCGACCAGCGACACAAAAGAGGCGGGGTGGGCGGTTTGTGGCCTTGACGGTGACTTCTCCGCCCCCATCATTCGCCTCACGATCTCACCATGGTTGGAAATAATCTCATGTTACGACTGTCCAATCCTTAACCCTTGAATAACTTAAAATTAACGTCTGCTTAACTCCCCCTTAAAACAGGACTTTTATCCTCTTCCCTGGTGTGTTGCTCAACACATTCTTGTTGGCCTTGATCAGAATCCGATATCCCATCAGACCTGAACCTGGTTGATATGGGTCTTCAGGATTTCGTGGGGTACGGGCAACCCTTGTGGTTGCCCCACACTGGGCAGGCACAAGGCCAGCCCGTACATCTGGTGTCAACCCCCTGAATTCCCAAAGAGCCGTTGATATCTGCTGGTTGTTGGCGACTTTTATCTTACTGGAGTTTAGAGAGAGGAGAGAACTAGAGAGAACTACTCTGGAAAACCCTCTAGCTCTGAACTCTAAACTCCAGATATTAGTAATCGTTCGCAAATAACTTTTGAGTTTGCTGTGGCCGGTCCCCTGACCGAGCCACCCAACTTAATTTTGAGCGAACCCTTAGTGAACATCTAAAAATAACTTCCCGATTTAGACCTGACAGGTTTCCGAAAACCTGTCAGGTCTGTGCGGAACTTATTTTTGGACGATTACTTAGTAATTGTTCAGATTTAACTTAGCGGTTTTTAGATTGCGGCAGTTTTGAAGACTGCCGCAATCTAGCGAACTTATTCACGAACGATACTCGAAACTCTGAACTCGAAACTCCTAACCTGTTGAGTCTAATCTAAATGGAGGGTCTTATGCAGTTGTCTTCTGTGCGGAAACTGTTGTTTCCTATCGTGTTACCCGTTTTGGCTTTGTATATTTTTCTGGGTGGTGTCCTGATCCCCAACCCGGTGGCGGCGGATCCATCCCCTAACCACAGTCCGGCGAATAACCCCTTACAACCTACCGAAGCGATTACGCTGACGCTTTTGGGAACCTATACCAATATCACGGCCACCTTTGGCGAGGGTGCGTCGGAAATTGTGTCGTATGACCCGGTGAGCCAGACGTTGTATGTGGTAAATGGGTTCGCGGCCGCGATTGATATCCTCGACATCAGTGACCCCACCCTGCCCACCTTGCTCGGCCAGATTGACGTGACCCCCTACGGGGCCAATGTGAACAGTGTGGCGGTGCAGAATGGTGTGGTCGCGGCCGCGGTCGAAGCCGATCCTCTGCAAAATCCCGGCAAACTGGTGTTCTTTGATCGGGCAGGCAACTACCTCAACGATCTTACCATTGGTGCCTTACCCGATATGGTCACATTTAGCCCTGATGGACAAACGGTTCTGGTAGCCAATGAAGGCGAACCCAACAGCGATTATGATAACGACCCGGAAGGTTCCGTCACTCTGGTGGACATCTCCGGGGGAGTGGGGTCTGCTACCATTACCAATATTGGCTTTACCGATTTTAATGTTGGTGGCCCCCGCCACGGTGAACTGCCAACCGCTGTGCGTATCTACGGCCCCAACGCCACCGTCGCTCAGGACATCGAGCCGGAATATATTGCTGTTTCCCCTGACTCCAGCACCGCTTATGTGACGTTACAAGAAAACAATGCTCTGGCGATCATTGATATAGACACCGCCTATATCACCGCCATTGTGGCTCTGGGTTTCAAAAATCATGAGCTGGGTGGGGCGGGCCTGGATGCCAGCGACCGGGACAACATCATCAACATCGCCAACTGGCCGGTGTATGGTATGTATCAGCCGGACTCTATTGCCGCCTATGAGCAGGGTGGTAACTTGTATCTGGTTACATCCAACGAAGGGGATACCCGCGATTATGATGCCTATGGCGAAGAATCCCGTGTCAGTGGTTTAGACCTGGACCCCGGTGTATTTACCGATGCGGCCACCTTACAACTGCCGGAAAACCTGGGCCGTTTGACGGTGACAACGGCCAACGGCGATACGGACGGGGATGATGATTTTGACGCCCTGTATGTTCCCGGTGCACGTTCTTTCTCTATCTGGTCTGCCACCGGTCAACTGGTTTATGACAGCGGGGATGCTCTGGAGCAGATTACCGCCACTGTCTATCCGGATGATTTCAACAGCAATAACGATGAAAACAACAGCTTTGACAATCGCAGTGATAACAAAGGGCCGGAACCGGAAGCCCTGGCCCTGGGGCGGATTTATGATCGGGTGTATGCCTTTGTCGGTTTGGAGCGGATGGGCGGCATCATGGTGTTTGATGTGACCGATCCGATGGCTCCCGAATTTGTGCAATACGTGAATAACCGCGATTTTGCGGGCGACCCGGAAGCGGGAACTGCCGGTGATCTGGGGCCGGAAGGGCTGTACTACATTCAAGGGAATGTCAGCCCTAATGGTGCGCCCATTCTGGCTGTTGCCAATGAAATCAGTGGCTCCACCACCCTCTATGGTGTTCAAGTTCCTGCGCCCACCGATGTCAACCTGACTGCTTTCACGGGTATGCAGGTGTTGGATGGAATGATGGTTCTGGCGGCTGGGGTGGGACTGTTGGGGCTGTTGGGGCTGTGGCGGATTTTGCGGCCGCGAAGATAATGAATTAGTGATTGGTTATTGGTGAGGAACGCGGCCGCAAGGAGAGTTGCGGCCGCGTTTTTTATTGTAACTATTCAGGTGTCACAACTTATTCCCACGCTCGGCGTGGGAATTCCCTCTGGGACGCTCTGCATCCTACACGGCGCTGAGCGTGAAATGAGGATGTGAAACCGCTGACCCTCACCCCCGGCCCCTCTCCCGCTTCGGGAGAGGGGAGTTAGTTCCCTCTCCCTGGGGAGAGGGTTAGGGTGAGGGGTTGTATAGATACTTTTTATTTCCCTAAGTTCCTCAGAGTTCCCACCAGTTCCCTTCCCCCTTTTCTAACTCTTAACCAACCACAAGAAAAATATTAACAATCACTTTAACAGGGTTTAACACCAGGCCGTTATCTTGATTTCTGGTAAATAAGAACGTGATGCGTGATACGTAATGCATTGGTTCCAGAACTATTTGCCCTGAAAAAAAACAAGCGTCAAGGTGAACCAAGTTCCCAGAGTTCCTAGAATTCCTACAAGTTCCCAACCCGTTATGAAACAAAAAATCCTCTTCATCGGTGGTTCGCTCAACCAGACAACCCAAATGCACAGCATCGCCCGGCATTTAGAGGGGGAGTATGACTGCTATTTTTCCCCCATGTATGCCGATGGCCTTCTGCGCCGCCTGGCCCAAGCCGGTTATCTCGACTTCACCATCATGGGCGGCCGCTTCCGCCAACAAACCGAAGCGTATCTTAACGAGCATAACTTAAAGGTGGATTACCGGGGTGAGGCCCATGATTACGCCCTGGTGCTGATGGGAACCGACCTCATCGTGCCGAGGAATGTCCGCGGCCGCAAATTCATCCTCGTCCAGGAAGGCATGACCGACCCGGAAAACCTGGCCTACTATCTGGTCAAATGGCTTGGTTTGCCCCGTTACCTCGCCAGCACCTCCACCAACGGCCTCTCCAACGCCTACGACCTGTTCTGCGTCGCTTCGGCAGGATACCGCGACCTCTTCATCCGCAAAGGAGTGCCAGCGGAGAAAATCGCCGTCACCGGCATTCCCAACTACGACAACGCCGCCCGCCTGCTCCACAACGATTTTCCCTTCCACGACTACGTTCTGGTAGCCACCTCCGATGCGCGGGAGACGGGTAAGTGGGACAACCGCAAAAAATTCATCCGCCACTGCCTGGACGTTGCCAGAGGGCGTCAGCTACTCTTCAAGCTCCATCCCAACGAAAAACGGGAGCGAGCCATGCGGGAAATTCGCGCTCAGGCCTCGGATGCCCTCATCTTCACCGACAGCCCGATTGATCCGATGATCGCCAACTGCGCCACCCTCATCACCCAATATTCGACGGTTGTCTACACCGGCATTGCCCTGGGCAAAGAAGTCCACTCCTACTTCGATGTGAATATGCTCAAACGGCTGGCCCCCATTCAAAACGGGGGTACATCAGGAATGCACATCGCGGCCGCATGCCGCACCCTACTGACAAGTAAACAGTGGCTAGTGAATAGTGAACTGTCACCTTTCGCTATCACAGCCTAAATACTGTTCACTGGTCACTGTTCACTACCCACTCCTTTATGCGCCTTCTCACCGTCATCCAGGCCCGCATGAATTCCAGCCGCTTACCGGGGAAGGTACTGCGGGCGGTGTTGTACGAACCGCTCCTACTGCACCAGATTCGGCGCGTCCAGGCTTCGCGCTACGTAGATGCCCTCGTCGTCGCCACCACCACCGACCCCGCCGATGATCCCATCGTAGACCTGTGTATCAGCGAAGAAATCCCCTGCTTTCGCGGCCACCCCACCGACCTGCTCGACCGCCATTATCGGGCCGCCCTCTGGTTCAAAGCTGAAGCCATCGCCAAAATCCCGTCTGATTGCCCCTTGATCGATCCCGATGTCATCAGCCGGGTCCTGCGCTTTTATCGGGAAAACGCCGACCGCTACGACTATGTGAGCAACCTGCACCCCGCCAGCTACCCCGATGGCAACGATGTCGAAGTGATGTCGTTTGCCGCCTTACAAACGGCCTGGCGTACTGCCACCCATCCCTGGGAACGGGAACACACCACCCCCTACCTCTGGGACAACCCGGATCGCTTTCGCATAGGCAATATCGTCTGGGAAACCGGGCTAGATCATTCACTTAGCCACCGGTGGACGCTTGATTACGAAGCCGACTATGCTTTCATCAAAGAGGTGTACGAGGCTCTTTATCCACAAAATCGCCTGTTTAGCCTGAACGACATTCTGGCCCTGTTGGAACGTTGTCCCGACATCGCCGCCATCAACCGACACCTGGTTGGCGTCAACTGGTATCGCCACCACCTGGGGGAGTTGAAGACGGTGGGGGCTGGGCAGATGAGACTGGAGACTGAGAGACTGAGAGATTAAGAGACTGGTCAGTCTCTCAGTCTCTTAGTCATCTCAGTCTCTTCCCAAAATATGACCAACCTCAACCATTCCCACCTCGAATCTACCGCCCTGCGCGTGCGCGAGCATATTATCCGGCTGGCGACGAATGGGGGCTGTTTTATCGGTGCATCCCTCTCCTGTGCTGATCTGATGGTGTATCTGTACCATCATTTTTTGAATGTCAGCCAGGAAACGCTGAACGATCCCGACCGGGATTATTTTTTCCTCTCCAAAGGGCATGATGTCCCGGCGTTGTATGGCACGTTTGTGGAATTGGGCTGGCTGGAGCGGGGGCGGTTGAAAAACCACCTCAAAACGAGCGACAGTATCTACTGGCATCCTAACCGGGCCGTTCCGGGCGTTGAATTTCATGCCGGATCATTGGGGCATCTGCTCTCGGTGTCGGTGGGGGTGGCGCTGGATAGCAAAATCCGCGGCCGCACCAATCGCATCGTTGTCATTGTGGGGGATGGCGAACTGAACGAGGGGTCTAACTGGGAAGCGTGCCTGGTCGCGGCCGCGTACCACCTGGATAACCTGGTCATCGTCGTAGACCGCAACCAGTTCCAGGCCAACGTCCCCACCGAAAGCCTCATCCCTCTGGAACCGCTTGAAGATAAGTTTGCCGCCTTTGGTTGCCAGGTGATGCGCGTGGACGGCCATGATTTCACCGAACTCCATGACACCTTCTGCCAGATACCGTTCCGAACCGGCAAACCCAATGTGATCATCGCCGACACAGTACGCGGCCGCGGCCTGCCCAGTATCGAAAACCGTGCCGACCGTTGGTTCTGCAACTTCAACTCCGCCGAAATCGCCGCCCTGCTGGAAGAACTGCACGGCCTGACTGGGGCAGAGTTGGCGTCGGAACCGTTGCTGGTCAGGTGAAGAAGTATATTGGTGTATTGGTGTATTAGTTATTGATACACCAATACACCAATACACCAATACACCAATACACCAATACACCAATACACCAATCTCTCCTATGACCTACGAACAAACCCTCCTCAACCTCGCCTTGACCGATGACCGTTATGTGGTGATGACGGCGGAAAACCGGGCCGCCATTCGTAATTTACCGGCCCACCTGGGGAACCGGTTTATTGATACCGGCATTACCGAACAGACGATGATTGGCGCGGCCGCGGGGCTGGCGTTATGCGGCCGCATTCCCATTACCCACGCCCTCGCCACCTTCCTCACCATGCGGGCCTTTGAGTTCATCCGCACCGATGTCGGCCTGCCTAACCTGCCGGTCAAGCTGGTGGGCGGTGTGCCCGGCTTCCTCTCCGATGGCAACGGCCCCACCCACCAGGCATTGGAAGATATTTCGCTCATGCGGGGCATTCCCAACATGCACATCTTCTGCCCCGCCGACGAACAAGACATGCTCATCGGTTTGCGCCATGTGCTGTCCAGCCCGCACCCGACCTACATCCGTTATAACAACCAGCCCGCCATCTACCAGCACGACCCGGCCTTTGCTATTGGCAAAGCGGAGCAGATTGGTGAGGGGACAGATGTCGCCATTTTGGTGTATGGCTTGCTTTTCAAACAGGCCCATCAGGCCCGCAATTTGCTCAAGGCGCAGGGAATTTCCACCCGTTTGATCAACCTGCGGATGGTGAAACCGATTGATGAGGCGGTGATTTTGGACGCGGCCGCGAACACCCGCCTGCTCGTTACCGTAGAAGACCATTTCCTGACCGGTGGCCTTTACTCCATCGTCAGCGAACTGCTCATCAAACACCGCCAGATGGCCCACGTCCTGCCCCTGGCCCTGGAAGACCGCTGGTTCAAACCCGCCCTGCTCAATGATGTCCTCAGCTACGAAGGTTTTACCGGCACCCAGATTGCCCGCAAGATAACTGAGAGACTAAAAGAATAGGATGGAGCGACGCAGGGACACGGCCACGCGGCGATTATTCGCCCCATCACCCCTTCTCATTTCCCAGGAGTTCCCCATGGGCCTTTGGCACACCAAGAGGGATGAAAATCTGTAGGACGATTTGGTAAATCGTCCGGGCGATTTGCCAAATCGCCCTACATTTTCGTAGGAGACAACATGAACGGGGTTCACCAGAGGTGATGAAAATTTATCCGCAGATTACGCAGATTATTTTCACCCTTTATCCGTGTTTCTTCCCATCCGTGTTTCTTC
>JAGNBF010000228.1 GCA_018004935.1 Chloroflexota bacterium
TGCTACAACAGGTCAAGAAGCAGTGTGGTTAAGCGGCCGCGTCTTAGACATGCCCCCCATCACCATCACCCCATTCCCTACCCTCACCCCCACCCCCCAACCTACGGCCACCATCACCCCACAGCCATCCCCCACCGCCGAACCTACAATCGCCTTTCCCAAAGAGCCAGACACGGCCAACAGCCCTTCCATTGGCCCACTCACCATCAATAGCACCACTGACGGCATCATTATCGGTGTGTTTTCAGCGACTTTGCTGGTTGGGGTCGTTTTTTTGTGGGGATTACGCGCCAGCCGGAACAGAAGGTGATATGATAGTGGCAATGGTGCAGTGACCAGTAACCATAATCGCACTCAGTTTTATCCATTACATCACCTAAGTAATCGTTCGGAAATAAGATGGGTGGCACAGTCAGCAGACCAGCCACAGCAAATCGCTAAATTAAATACGAACGATTACTAAGCTTGTCAAACATATTGTCCCAAACTTATTGTCTATCTACTGTTCTCGCTCTTGCTCATAAGGGAAAAGCCTGACATGAACCAAATTCTCACCAAAGTTCCTTTGTTTGCCGGATTGGATGAGGCAGAATTAGCGGAACTGACAAACATCATCACAGAACGCCAGATCACTCCTGGCGAACTCATCGTTAAACAACATACCACCGATGATGAAGTGTATATCATCCTTGATGGCACAGTTGAAGTTTTCATAGAAGTGCCGCAAGAAGAACGGATCCTGGTACTTCTGGGCAAAGGGCAAGTGGTAGGGGAACTGGCCCTCATTGATCAGGGGTACCGCTCTGCATCAGCCCGAGCTTCCCGCAAGGAAGCCTGTTTGCTGGCCGTTTTGAACGGGCCGGATTTTCGGACTTTGTGCGAACGGAATTATCACATTGGGTTCATGGTCATGCGTAACCTGGCGTCAGATGTGGCCTTTAAGCTACGCCATCGCAACCTGGCCGATATGTAAACAATTTAGCCACAGGTGGAGATAAGAAGGTAATGTGTGCGCCAGGATAAGTGGCAAAATGATACAGGTTGATAACCGGTTTTCAACCGGGTTCCCAGGGGCAAAAAAATGATTCTACGCCCTACACCCGTATCGTTCGCTAATGGCCTGCCCACTGCTCCCACCTACCCCTCCTCCGTAGTTTAGGAGTGCCCTATGAGTGAGCCAGTCTACAAAGTAAGCATTGTCGTGGCGGATGTAAAACATCCTGGCGCTATTATGAATAGTGACCGCAAGATCGAAATTGGTGATGTCTTAGAGTTTGATGGGAAACGTTTTGAGGCCATTGAAGTGGAAGAACTAATGCCGCCAGTGGGCGGTTTCGGTTTCTTGCATGTGACCTGCCGCACCCTTGTTGCCCTCAACAATGAGTAGTAAACACAAGGTGTTATTCCTGTGTTACCGATCCAGAAAAAACAGAGATAAAAAATGCCGATTGGATAATTGGCGCTTCCGGGAGCACCAATCACCCAATCGGCATTTTCATCTTAACGATACACGTCCTCTCCTCGAGGACTGAGTTTGTCGAAGCCCGACTAAGCCTTCGACAAGCTCAGGCATCGCCATGCATCACCTGTCTGGGGCGATTGCATACTCGGATTTCCCCCATCCCTCACCTCACCCCGGGGGCGGGGAACTTTTTAAGAGCCGTTTTTCGCGGGCGAATGCCCGCGAAAAACGGCTCAAATTGTTTTTTCCCCTTCTTGCCGGGAATCGTTAGGGCGGTGGGTTCATTTGGGTGAGTATGCAATCCCCCTGCGTTTGCCCCCCTTTATCTCGGTAGTACGTTTATTCAGCTTCCCATATTTCCCGATTATAAGCGGGCAATTCACAACGCATGGGCTTATCTTCTCGTTCGTTTAGAGCATAGGCCGCCTGCATGAGGGTGTGAATCTGGGATGTGCCTTCGTAAATAACAGCGCTCTTGGTATTGCGTAAGTGACGCTCCACATTGTATTCATCCGAATAACCATACGCCCCATGAATTTGCACGGCGTCATTGGCAGACCGGTTAGCGGCTTCGGTGCAATACCATTTCGCCATGCTCGTTTCGCGCGTGTTGCGCAGACCCTGGTTTTTACGCCAGCCCGCCTTCCACACCAACAATTGACCAATATCAATACTCTGTTGCATATGGGCTAACATTTGTTGGACAAGTTGATACTCAGCAATGGGTTTGCCGAAAGTTTTGCGCTCTTTGGCATAACGAATGGATTCTTCTAAACAGGCTTTGATGATGCCAACCGCCCCGGCGGCCACACCATAACGAGCATTGTCTAAGGCACTCATGGCAATTTTGAACCCTTCCCCTTCTTCCCCCAGGCGATGGCTTGCAGGAACACGTACATCGGCCATGTTGATCCAGCCCGTGTTACTGGCATGAACCCCCATCTTACCTTCGATGGTGCCGGTTGTTAAACCGGCCCATCCCCGTTCCAGGATGAAGGCGGTAATGCCGCTGGCCCCTTTGTCTGGGTTGGTTTTGGCAAACACCAGGAAACGGTCTGCGAGATCCGCCAGGGTAATCCACATTTTTTCACCGTTGAGGATGTAATCAGTGCCATCCTTACGCGCCCGGCTGAGCATTCCCCCCACATCCGAACCCGCGCCGGGTTCGGTCAGCCCGAAACAGGCGATTTTTTCGCCGGTTGCCAGGGGAGGCAAGAAGGTTTGTTTTTGCTCTTCGGTGCCCCATTGGAAGATGGGTAGGGCGTGCAGTCCCAGGTGTACGGCGATGGTTTCCCGCACGGAAGAATCGGCAAACTCCAATCCTTCGGAGAGGATACCCAGCGAGAGGTAATCCATACCGGCACCACCATAACGCACCGGCAGGCAGATGCCCAAGAAACCCAGTTGGGCCATGTGCGGCAACAGTTCGTGGGGGAATGTGTGATTGCGGTCGTGCTTTTTGATGATGGGCATAACTTCTTTACGGGCGAAGTCATAAACCACCTGAGCGATCATTTTGTGGTCTTCAGTTAAAGAAAAATCCATGTTTGGCCTCATTAGGGTTAGGAATGTATTGGTATATTGGTTATATTTCCTTTTT
>JAGNBF010000171.1 GCA_018004935.1 Chloroflexota bacterium
CGCTGGTCAGACAAAATTGGGCAGTCTGGGGCGCGGCCGCGGCCGACCCGCTGCGTGATTGGTTGGGCAATGAAACGGTGGCCTGGATGGAAGGTTTCCTCTTTCAGGTGCAGGATGAGGTGCAACAGCGGCAATATGCCCTGAGCCAACAACCCGCGGAGGCACCCTGGGAACTTGTGCTACCAACACCTACACCATCCCCTACCGTCACCCCAACCGCTACGCAGCCGCATCCCACCCTGACCCGTCCTGCATCTGGCATCACGCCCACGCCTCTGCTGGCGACAGCCACCCCCCACCCCACCGCCGCAGCTACCCCGACTCCCTGGCAACCCGTCGCGGCCGCGGCTCTGGGCCAACTCGAAGGGGAAGGTATCTGGTCGCCGTACCTGTTTGGTGAGGCTAATCAGGCTGTCGCCTACCGTACCTTCTTCCAGCCCGACCCGGAACGCCCCTTTGCCCTGGTGGCTGTGGTCGCCATAGATTTGACCCAAACCCAACTTCACTTTGTCCTGGGGTCGCAGGAACCGTCACTGCCCGATGGGCCACGCGGCCGCGGGCAGATACCTGCGGAACACAAGGACACCGGTATACTCCTGGCTACGTTCAATGGTGGTTTCAAAGCCACCCACGGCCAATTCGGGGCCATGTCTGATGGCGTGGAAGCCCTGCCGCCACAGGATGGACTGGCAACCGTGGCTTTATACGACGATGGGCAAATCAAAATCGGGGCCTGGGGCACAGACATTGTGCCGGACGACCACCTCGTTGCCTGGCGACAGAATGCCCCGTTGATTATTGACCAGGGTGAAATGACCGAAGCCGCCCGGCGCAACTCCATGGCCGATTGGAGCGGTTCGGTGCATGATGAGATTGTGACCTGGCGTTCGGGGCTGGGGTTAAGTGCCGATGGGCAGGTGTTGTATTACTTTGCCGGACCCAGCCTGCACATGCCGTCACTGGCGCAGGCGATGCTGACCGTAGGCGTGGCACAAGGGATGTTGCTGGACATCAACCCTTCCTGGGTGCAATTTTCGGCCATTACCGCGCCGGAGGGGGAACTGGTGGCTACTCCCTTGCTCGCCGAAATGCCTCATCCTGACCGCTACCTGAACCAATATGGCTCGGAACGGGATTTCTTTTATCTGACGGTGGCTTCTAGGGATTAATGCCTTGTTCTGCTACCAGAAGGGTGCGTGGGGGTCAGCGTTTTTTATGATAAGCGTGGCTCAAATTATCAAAGGAAAGGCAGACTTATGTTTGATTATAGGCGTTTATCAGTCGAGGACGTGCCTGCCTGGGCCGAGTTGTTGGCTGTGGCGTTTGGGCGGCGCACAACGGAGATGCAGGCGTTGCTCCACTGGCTGCACCGAGGTTGGGAGATGGTCGCCTGGGGAGCGTGGGCCGATGAGCGTCTGGTGGCGCAGTATAGCTGTCTGGTGCATCAAGTCATAGCCCCAACGGGGATGCTGAAGGTGGGGTTGAGTGTGAACATGGCGGTGCATCCTGAGTTTCGCGGCCGCGGCCTGGTCAAACAGATCGCCCAACCTGTTTATGGGGCATTGGCTGAGAGCGGTGTCGTAGCTGGGGTGGGCTTTTCCAATGCGGCGGGGGTGAAGGTGGACCAGCGCAGTCAGGGTTATGGCTATCAGGTGTTGGGGCAGTTGCGGCCGCGGCTTCTCTGGCTGACCCGTATCCCCCCATCTACAACACCGATCACTCTCTCCCATGACTGGCCCACCCAACCCTGGCAACTCCGGGCCGCACCAGGCCACCAATTCCGTTTTGCTCTTTCACCCACCGGGTTGCAGAACCGGTATGCGGGCCACCCTTTCCGGCAATACCGGTATGGTATCCGGCAGAAAGACGGTGTGGTGGATGGCATCGTGGTGGATAGGCCCATGCGCCGGGCGGGGGTGTTGGGGACGGCCTTACTCGCGGCTCAAGGGGCAGACTTACCGGGGGTATTGGCGGGCTGGGGGCAGGCGGTTCGGGCGACGGGGGTACGGTTTGTGCATTGGCTGGCGACACCGGCGGCAACGATTAATCCCGCCCTCAAACCATTGGGGCTGAGCCTGCCTTTGCCCTATAGCCGTTCCCCGTATTATCTGACCGCCAAAGCGCTCGGCCACGATTTGCCAGCCACCTTCTTTTCTTTAGCGCAGTGGGACTGTTTAGGGGGAGACGTGTTGTGAATGGAAGTATTCCTCAAACTGGCAAAGGTCAATTGTGAACGTATTGTGTTTCTCTTGTGAAAGCAAACGAGGGATGCCTATACAAGTTTGGTATGGTATTGAAGCGATTTTTCTACAGCGAAGTTTCTCGACAACTTTCCCCTGGCACACTGTAACGTACCGTGTCACTCACAAACGTCGTGCGGCCGCAAACCGCGCACCGGGCTTCCCATTCCCCGCCTGCTTCATCCACTTGTTCCCACTCACCCAACTCATGCCCCTGCACGGCCGCTTCGACGGCTGCTTCTAACATGTTTTCTTTCAAATGGCCTTTGTCCATAAACTGAGCCTCGGTTGCTCCCAATTGTTCCAGCCGACGGCGATAAAGGTAACGCACCAGTCGCAGCAACCAACGTTCCGTCCAAAAGAGAGCGTCCAGTTGTAGTAGTCGTTCCGCACCACGCAGCAGCAGTGTGTGTGCCTGCCGTTGTTGGCTGAACCGTTTTTGAAGCCTGTGTTGGTTGAAGGTTGTTTTGGGGGCTTCCTGCTCAGCCATCTTCGTTCTACTTTGCGGCCAATTGCGGCCGCGTTGACGGATATTGGTTTTGTTCCAGGTAATCACGTTTCGTCATTATAATAGAAGAATGCCAGTCAGCCGCATAATATAACCCCTTATTTGCATCGTGTCTGATTCACCCCCCCCACCCCCCACACGTCCCCGTAAACCGTCTGGTTATTGGCAGGTGTGGGATAACCTGACCCAGGAATTGACCGCGTTCATCCTGGAGCACGGGAAGCCAGGCCAGATGCCCACCAAAGCGGCGCTTACCCAGGCCGGGCGCTCTGATCTCATTAACGCCATTCGGGCCTTTGGCGGCCAGGAAGCGGTAGCCACCAGGCTTGGAATGGCGAACAGTCAACATCCGCCAGGTTATTGGGATGATTTTAGTCGTGTAGCAGACGCAATCCGCACCTTTATGGCACAGCACGGCGTAACCGGCGTCATGCCGGGAATCACCCAACTTCAGAAATATGGGCCACCGGGCCTGCGCCGGGCGATTCACCAACACGGTGGCCCGGCTGCTGTTGCCGCACGGCTAGAATTGCTCCCGGCCAAACAGCGTCACCCCGATCATTACTGGAACGATTTTGCTATGGTACGTCTGGCTCTCCAGGCGTTCTGCGCCGAACATGGCTTGGTGGATAAACTGCCCAGTAAAAAAACACTCACCCGATATGGCCGCCATGACTTGACAGGGGCTATCCAGCTGCATGGTGGGTGGCGTGTGGTGGCCCGCAAATTGGGCCTCGCCGAAGCCCCAGCCTAAAAGCCACGAGGTCATTGGTTAGCTTTTGAGCATGTAGCGTCGGCTATCCAGACCTACAACCAGACACACGGTACTCCGGGCCGGATGCCTGGTCACATTGAGTTAGTCCAGACCGGACATAGTAGTCTGGCCCGCGCGATTTCTGTTTATCATGGGGGAATCGCGGCCGTCGCCAGCCGTTTGGGGCTGAGTTACGACGGCCCGCGGCCGCCTGGTTATTGGCAAGAATGGTCGCATCTTGAGGAAGAAATCCGTGCTTTTGTGCAGTCCCATGGTCTGTCCGAACAGATGCCTTCGCTTGAAACGTTGACAGAACACAACCGGCATGATCTTATTAACGCCCTTGTCACCCACGGCGGCTACCATGCGGTAGTTGGTCGTCTGGCATTGGCAACCCGGTATCAGCCACCTGGTTATTGGGACAGGTGGGAAAACCTGCGTCATGAGTTTCTGGAATGGGCACGGGAACATGATCATACCGGGGTGATGCCTACCAGTGAAGAACTGACAGCAGGTGGACGAGCGGATCTGGTGAGTGCTGTCTCCAAACATGGGGGGATGCTGGTTGTAGCGGACAAACTGGGCTGGCAGACCGGACAAGGACAGCACCGGTTTTTAAGCTGGGACGATGTGGCCGCCGCCGTAGAGCAATTTATCATTGACTTTGGAGAAGCAGGGGTCATGCCACAGGGCATCCTTTTCCATCAACAGGGCCGCTCTGATCTGCTGCGGGCTGTTTACAAATGGGGCGGTGGGTTGGCAGGCGGCGTACCGGCTGGGGCTTCAATGTAACTATCCGCGGGATAGCCAGTGGCGGGGGTGGACACACCTGGAGCGAGAGTTGCGGGCTTTTCTGGTCCAGCAGGGTGAACCTGATACTTTGCCGACGATGGCAACCCTACAAGCATCTGGTCGTGGCGACCTGGTCAATGCCATCCAGCTTTATCATGGGGGTGCGGCTGCGGTTGCCCGGCGTCTGGGTTTGAAGTATCGCAGGGAACCAAAACGGCACTGGCAGGATTTTGGGCATGTGGCTGAAGCTCTATTTGTCTTTTTGGAGGGGTATGGGTTATCGGGGGTTGTGCCTACCCATCAGTTTCTGCGTACCCATGGGGCTAGAAGTCTGTCCCAGGCCATTATTGATCATGGGGGGAGCCAACATGTTGCCGAGCGGTTCGGATTGGATTATCAGAGCAAATCGCCAGGGTATTGGCGTGATTGGGAGACCATTGCGGCCGCTATGGAGAAGTTTATGCGTGAGCAAGGTCAGTCTGGGTGATTCCCATACAACCCCAACTACGTCAGGCGGGCCGGGGTGATTTAGAAGCGGCGATTCGTTTTCATGGCGGGATGAAAGGGGTGGCAAAACGAGGGGGTTGGCGGCGCGCCGCTCCAAACCGCGCCGGATAGGTGGTAGCTCAGGCGAGTAAGCCATGTCCAGACAGCTTCGCCATACAGGCAAATCCCTTGCCGCGGCCGCAATTAGGTTAAACAAACCTTGTCAGGCGCAGAAGCCCTGGGCTCGTAATAATATTACGCTACACAATGGTGCAGCTTCCTCTGATGAGTCAGAAGGGAATATCCATCTTATAGAGTCAAACCCCTGTTTCAGGGCTATTCCTATTGATTGAAAGAGCCAGGCAAAGCATGATCGGTTAACCAATCGTTTACGAAGCGAAGGCTTAACTGGTGTAAAAAAAGGGGCTGACAAGGGGGTTACTCTTGTGCTCAGCCATGCTTATTGACAGGATTGACCCATGCCTGATTCAGTCATACCAGCGTGTTCAGAGTATTGGACTGTAAGCAGAGTTGCGGCCGCGCACAATTTCCCCGGCAAAGGCACAATATCAAACAGTGGTTTATTGACCTCAGAATTAAAGTGTTACCACGAAAGTTTACCAATCCCACTCAATCTCCGTCATTCACTCGAGGTAGACCTCTGGTTTTGGGTGGTCTCTCTAAGATCACCTTGGCCTGAATCCTGATATGAGAATAACCAGAAAAAATGAGCCGCATGGCAGCTATCTGGAATACCATGGAATTAACATTTTTAACCCAAATGCATGCGAACAACTTTTGCCCTTGACGCCTCATCAGGGTTTTTTATCAGCCTCAGTGGGTCGGCAAAGTTGACGCTGATTGTCGTCGCCGAGACAAACCTGGTGCAAGTGAACGCAGGTGACAGGTTTGGTACGCGTATTATGTCTAAGGACGCGGTGGGTGGGTTCCGCACCGTTAACCTTCTAGGGAGAAACCGTATGGCAGTAATGAAACCAAGAATTGTTCCTCATCTGTGGTATGACAAAGAAGCCCAAGAAGCGGCTGCGTTTTACACCTCTATTTTTCCGGACTCAGTCGTTACCCATATAACGACGATCCATGACACGCCGTCAGGCGACACTGATATCGTCTCGTTTGAGCTATGGGGGCAGGCGTTTATGACCATCAGTGCCGGGCCGCATTTCAAGTTCAACCCATCGGTGTCATTCATGGTCAATTTCGATCCCTTATTGTTCGATCCGTCGTCATCACGAGAAAAGGCGGCGCGAGAAAAAATAGATGAGGCCTGGGAGAAGTTGTCTGAAGGTGGCACGGTGCTTATGCCGATGGCCGAGTACCCGTTTAGTAAGCGGTACGGCTGGATTCAGGATAAATATGGTCTATCATGGCAGTTGATTCTTACCAACCCTGAAGGCGATCCGCGGCCGCCGATCATGCCGTCTATCATGTTTGTGGGTGAAAACTGTGGTCAGGCGGAAGAAGCCATTAACTTTTATCTGTCGGTATTTAAGAACGCCAGGCAGGGAACCCTGATTCGTTACGGTGCTGGACAAGAGCCAGACAAAGAAGGCACGGTTATGTTCGCCGACTTTATGCTGGAGAATAACTGGTTTGTGGCTATGGACAGTGCCCACGAACACGATTTTGCTTTCAACGAAGCCATCTCCTTCATCGTGAATTGCGACGACCAAGAGGAAATTGATTACTATTGGAAGCATCTCTCGGCAGTGCCTGAAGCCGAACAGTGCGGATGGCTGAAGGACAAATATGGTGTTTCGTGGCAGATCTCGCCTACGGCTATGGACGAAATGATGCGAAGCGGCACGAAGGAGCAAATGGAGCGAGTGACTGAGGCATTCCTCAAAATGAAAAAATTTGACCTGGCTACGTTGCAGCGGGCGTATAAGGGGGAGTAAACGAAAGAGAGCCGAGTTCGTGGCTAATAACGGGATGCGGCGAGCGGCATTCTATAACGTGGCTGACGCGAACCGGTATACCTGAAGGGATGCGCGAACCCATGAAACCACGAATTATGGTCATCACGCTTGGGGTCAGCGACCTCGAAGAATCATTGCGCTTCTACCGTGACGGTTTGGGTTTTCCCACCGAAGGTATTATCGGCAAAGAGTTTGCGTATGGGGCGGTCGTGTTTATTCAGCTCCAGCCAGGTTTGCGTCTCGCCTTATGGCCCCAAAAGAGCATTGCCCATGACACAGGGCTTGCCTTAAGCCCCGCAAGCCCCACGAAAATGATATTGGGGCACAACGTTTCTTCTAAAGCTGAGGTAGATGCTGTTATGGCACAAGGTCGAAACGGCAGGTGCCGTGATCGTTAAGCCTGCCCATGATACGTTTTGGGGTGGCTATTCAGGTTATTTTCAAGACCCAGATGGTCATCTTTGGGAGGTCGTCTGGAATCCGCAGTGGTCAGAGTGAGCATCAGGTAATATTCGCCGCCGAAATAAATAGCGGGAAACAGGGCATTTCGGCTGAGGTAAATCAGTGAAATGCATTTTTCCGGGCAGAGAGCCGCTCTTTTGGGAGCGGCTTTTTCTTTTCCACAAGCAACCAAATCGGCGTTTTTGGAGCAAAAGCAGGTAATCTCAATCGCCAGGGCCGACCCAACCACGGTAAAGGTCAGGCCGATAGAGGATGGGCATTGAGGCTATCTGGGGCACGACCCTCTCTTTTTTTACTGCCCTGGACGTCGCTGCTGCCGCCCGCGGCCGCGTGGCGATATGGGTGAATGTTCCCTCTTTTGATAACCACACCACACTCTCTGATAAATGGAATACCCGGTAGGGAGAAAGCAGACCGATTCACCGGTCATTCCTAATTCCTGCCTCTGGAACGTGTTCTGCTCCTGTTCTGGTGATAGGTAAGAGGCCAATTTGAGTCAATACCGCGACAGGCGTAAGATTTTATGCCAGTAGGAGTATATATATAAAGAGAGGTGCTGTGTGACAGAACGACGTTTCTCGCCGTTTAAACTGGGTTTAGGTGCTCTTGCGGGTGTGATGGGTTTTATGTGCCTGTGCCTGATGTGTGTTATTGCCTTACCCACACCCACTGAACCTTCGGCTGTTGATGTTGTCGAAGTAACGTTACCCATTGTCGCGGCCGCGGACCCCGCAGAACCTGGCTACACCCGCCCTACTTCCACCATCCTAACATCCTCTTTGCCCACCACTGAATCTGGTTTGGCTCAAACTACGGCCGCGTTAGCGCCAGCCGGTGAACAGGCTCTGGTCGTCAGAGTGATTGACGGCGATACGATTGAGGTAGAAATTGCCGGGCAGAATTACCGCGTGCGCTACATCGGCATGGACACCCCCGAACGGGGCGATCTGTTTTTCCAGGAAGCCACCGACACCAACGCCAGGCTGGTAGCAGGTCAGACCGTGACCATGGTGAAAGATGTCTCGGAGACCGACCGCTATGGTCGTCTGCTGCGCTATGTTTACCTGGCCGATGGCACATTTGTGAATGCGGAACTGGTGCGTCAGGGGTATGCGTTGGTGGCGACCTATCCGCCTGATGTGGCCCACCAGGAACTGTTTGTGACCTTACAGCAAGAGGCACGTAAGGCCGAGGTGGGATTGTGGGGGGAGCAGGTTGCGGCCGCGTCTGGCCCCGCAATCATTGAGGTTGTTGTGACAACCGAACCTGTGGCTACGCTTGCGCCTTTGGGTACGAGTACGAGTATACCCACGCTGACACCCTCACCTGTGCCGGTGGCAACCGTTCTCCCAACAGCTATCCCGGTCGTGACTGCGGTCGCGGCCGCGTCTGAACCAACACAGCCCCCTGCCCCGTCCGCGACAGCACCATCCGTGCCGGGGGCGGTGGTGATTAGCTATGTTTTCTATGATGGTCAGGTGACTCAGGTGGAAAGTGACGAATATGCGGAGATAACCAACCAGGGCGGCTCATCGGTGAACCTGGGTGGGTGGCGCTTGAACGCGGGGGATGCGGGGCAGGATTTCTGGTTTCCGGCATTTGAGTTGGCACCGGGGCAAAGCTGCCGGGTGTATACCAATGAGGTGCATCCGGAGACCTGTGGGTTTAGTTTCGATTACGGGCGGGCGATTTGGGCAAATAGTGGGGAGTGTGGATACTTGTATGATCAGAGTGGGATTGAGGTGTCGAGGTATTGTTATCCATCATGAGGGGGCGCAGAGGCACATGAAGAAAATATTGAAGAATTCAAATCAGCCTGATGTTTTGTCAGCCTGATGTTTTGCGGCTTGAGTTTAGGTGGTAATTTTGATCTTCAGCGCATCGCAAGAACCGACCGAACTTTGGCTATATGCTGAGCGATATCTTTTGATAGGCGCTCGTTCTTACAGTCCATTTGCAAAAATTAATGAGATGGATGCCAAATGGCAACCCGATTCAGAAACCCCCAGTTTCGAGGTCCCTTGTTTTTGGATCGAAGCATCACAACATGACAAATTTATATACAATCCGCATCCACTAAACCTGGACTTGACGAAGTTCTATTCTCCTACACCTGACAGGTTTTTGTTGCCAGTCCATCCAGCAACAATTCCTCTGCTTCCATTGTCGGCTCAAGACCGAATTAAAGAGCTGGCACCCGGACCGAGACTTAATGCCTCACCAACATCGAGTACTCGAACTTTGTATATTCATGGCGTGTGCGGATCGGATACATGCCCACAACATTTTCTAAAACTTCATTTCCCAGGTCAGATTTCTCGATTCATTCGTTCGCTAACTCGCGATGACGTTATACGCCAGATTTGGATTAGTGGACTAATACAGAAAGCGCGATTACCTCACCTCCCTGATTTAGGCGGTGGATATGCGCTAACACATGAAAATTCATCAATTGGCTTCTTATATAGGCCCATGCAGACTGAAAACGGGCTAGATAACCCTTTCTTCATTTTGCCAGGTTATGCTTTGTATGGTCTAGATAAAAATTCACCATCTGATCCACCGCTATTAGCTCAACTACCTTATTATTTTCGAGAGTCGCCTCTAGATTTCATTATTACCAGAATAATCGTCCCTACGGTAAATTTGTGGGTAAGAACCGTAAGTGCGCTTGGCATAATTCCTGAACTTCATGGTCAGAACTTGCTCTTCTGTTTCAATCGTATTGGTTCAGTTTCGTCAGTATGTTTTCGGGACTCGGACTTATTCATTATGGATGCACTTATCCGACGATACCTTGGTATCAATCGTGACCAGTTACCAATTAAAACATTGGATGAAAATTCCAAGCTCACTTCAGAACAGGCGTTGAGTCTTTGCTATGATGCATTCCTTGTAAACCATTTCTTAATGAGGGTAGCCGAATTCGCTGAAAATTGGTTTGATATTCCGGTATCTATTTTTCGCGATGCGACGATACTTGCTTTTCGCGCTACTGGTGGTGATGAACTGCTCTCCCGGAACAGAATTTATTACTTTGATGATCAGTTCAAAGGTGAGGATTTTGTATTGGTCGAGAAACAATCGTTCAGCTTGTGGCGATGAAGTTTATGGGGTTTTAAGATACTGGTTTGGGGTAAGGGCTGGCCTTGTGCTAGTCCAAGCACGAGAGGGTAATGCCCGTACAGCCAAAATGTTTTTCCTAAAAACCCTATAATTATCACCGTCGGCACTCCGCTTTGGGCTACGTTAGTACAATGAGGCTAACTACCAGTAACTGGTTTTGGTTGCATGACCGTTATTTGTTTCCATCAAAATGGGGTACCCTCAGATAAATTGCTAATTCTGATGGATTTTGTGGTAAGGGATAGATTGGGGCAATATTGACTGCAAACCTTCGCCAAGGATGCGTCAATATGCCCCAAAGAAAGTGTACCAAAACCAAAGTGAATGTCACAAGAGCGTG
>JAGNBF010000070.1 GCA_018004935.1 Chloroflexota bacterium
CTTGTTTACCGTTGGTGGCGGGCCGGACGCCCAGGGCGTCAGCGGTTGCGCCGCCAGTGGATTTCCCGGTGGACGTTATGGCAGGCTCGTTTCTGGCTGGCCCTACGCCGCCCCCAACCCCCCTTGATGGCCATTGTGGCTCCCTCGGCCCCCCGCCCGGAAACTATGGCTGTGGGCATGCGCCCGGCCCGGTTGGTTGCTACTCTTCTTACCATTAATGTGGTTTTGGTGGGGTTGAGTTTTATGGTCAACCAGTTGAATGCTCAGGGAACACCGACCCCTAATCACCTGGCCGGTTTTACTGCCGTTCCCCCCACCCCTACCCAGGCCAATGTGACCCCAGACGCGGCCGCGCCCCCCCCGGATATGGCCGTAGCCGCCAATCGTATCAAACCCACCGTAACTCCCTGGCCCTTGCCCGACCCCCTCGCTCTGGGAGGCTCCATCGTTTTTACCCGACGGAGCAATGGTAATAGTGACATCTACGCCCTGACCATCGGCCAGCCTGGCCTGATCCGATTGACCAATGACCCGGCGGAAGATCGGGACCCGGTATGGAGTCCTGATGGGCGTATGGTGGCGTTTGCTTCTAATCGCGGCCGCAATTGGGATATCTACATTATCAATTTACAAGAAGGGGAACTCCTCCGCCTCACCAACGACACTGCCTTTGATGGCGGGCCAGCCTGGTCGCCCGATAGCCAGTTCCTTGTGTTTGAATCGTACCGCAGTGGCAACCTCGATTTATTCATCGTAAAAGCAGATGGCTCTGATCTGCCCATCCGCCTGACAGAACACCCGGCCCCGGACTATTCACCCCATTGGGGGCCGGATGGCCGCCATATCGCCTTCACCAGTTGGCGCAGTGGCAACAAAGACATCTACATCATGTCCCTGGATGCCGTTTCTGACAACCGGGCCGCCAATATCACCAATACACCAGACAAACAAGAAGATAATCCCGTCTTCAGCCCAGACGGGGCCTTTATCAGCTATGATGATAACAGCCCTGGCTTTGACCGCATTTCCGCCATTCCGCTGGCCAATTATCAGCCAGATGGTGCCCCCATTACCCTGGGGCAAGGCAAACATGCGACGTGGTCGCCCAGCGGCCGCGACTTACTCTATGTACACCAGGAACCCACCGAGAGTTTTCTCATTGCTAGTTCTTTTGGTGGATTTGGCGTGACGACCCAGGCCTACGCCCATCCCGGCGAACTGGACGACCCCAATTGGTCTGCCATTGTTTTGGCGCAACATCTGGAACTGCACGGTTATCTCCGAGAAGTGGCTCAGTCCCAGGATGCGCCCCTTTTTCTGGAAGCTGTAGCCCAGCCACAACAAAACGGCCCCCCTTATCTGGTATATGAATTACCCATCAACGCCCCATCCCCGTTCCTGAGTGAACGGGTAGATCAGGCTTTCATGGCCTTACGAGAGCGGATTTTGCGCGAAAGTGGGTGGGATTTCTTGGGGCAAATGGATAATATGTTTGAGCCGCTGAATACTCCAGCCCTGCCTGGTATGACGGATCGCACCTGGAACAAAGCCGGGCGGGCCTTTGATTTCCGTTATGCCTATGTCTTAACCTTCGATCCGCAGGTGGAGATTGTGCGCGAAGACTTGGGGGTGCAGGTGTATTGGCACGTTTTTCTGCGTACAACTGCACAGGATGGCACGATGGGTGAACCCTTGCGGGATATTCCCTGGGATTTTCGTGCCCGGTATGGGGCTGATCCGCAATATTATGATGAGGGTGGCGTCCGTAAAGAGACGATACCGGCTGGTTATTACCTGGATTTCACTTTAATGGCCAGCGATTTTGGTTGGACACGGATCCCCTCAGCCGAGAATTGGCGGGCTTATTTCCCCGGCATTCGCTTCTGGCATTTTGAAAATTATCAGGGATTGGATTGGGAACAGGCAATGTTAGAAGTGTATACGGCGGAAGAAATCCTGGCTGTCTTTAACAGGCGATAAGGGGAAAGGTATGGTGTATAGGCAGGGGCACACAATCAGCCGTTCCCGGTTGATGGGTCTCTTTTTCCTGGTACTTGTTTACAGTTCACTGCTCCTGGTGGCCTGCACACCGGATTTACCCGAAACACCGCAGGTAACGACAGAAGCCCTGTTCACGCCTACCCCCGGCCCCTCGGCAACACCAAACGAAGGGGGCACGCCTACCCTTACCCCTCCTGTCCCTACCCAGGCCCTGCCTGATGCTGTGCCATTGCTGGCTTTTACCCCTGTCGCCAATAATCTTCCTCCTGCTAACCCCGAACGCCCGGTCCTGCCGACTTACACCCCCTTGCCCTACCCCACCCCCCTCGTTGCCGGTACAGGCGTTCGCCCTGATGAGGTGGTGATATACCGTGCGCCTGATTATGGCCCTACATCGGTGCCGGAGTTGCGGCCGCCGCCTTATCCTGTGCCCCTGGCGCTCCACCCGGAAGACCATTACGTTCTTATTCGCCCCATTCCCTCGGGTTCCCGTAATTATGACCTGGAATGGTACCCCTATGGTAACGATGTTCTGGTTCCCGAGTTTTACCCGTTCCGGGTGCATCATGGTCTGGATTTCCCTAATGAGACAGGGACACCGATTCTAGCCGCTGGAAGTGGTACGGTTGTTCATTCTGGCCCACTGCCCAGCCCACGTGACGGTGTGAATTATTATGGTAACACAGTCATTATTCAGCATGACTGGCAATGGCGCGGCCAGACTGTATACACTTTGTATGCACATACCCTGGAGTTATTTGTAGCGGTGGGGGATTATGTACGGCAAGGGGATCTTATTGCCGGGGTGGGTTCATCTGGGGAAGTCAGTGGCCCCCATTTACACCTGGAAGTGCGGCTGGGGCAGAATAATTATTACCGTTCGCGCAATCCTTCGCTGTGGTTATCGCCTTATGAAGGGTGGGGTATTCTGGCTGGGACTTTTACGGATAGCCGGGGGTTACCCATCCAAAACGGGGTGGTGGTAGTGACTCCTGTCAATGAGACGGATCCCATCCGTATTGTTCACACGTACCTGAGTGATTCGGTGACGCCGGATGATTATTGGCAGGAGAATTTTGTGGTGGCCGACTTACCGGCTGGTCGTTATTTGGTGACGTTGTTTGTGGCGGATCGCAGTTATGAACGAAATGTGGATTTGTTGCCGGGGCGCACTAATTATATTGCGGTTCAGGCGGATATCGCTTATAGCGCTCCGCCTACGCCTACTTTTGTGCCCACGCCAGTGCCCCCTATTACTAATACGTTGCCTATTACGGTAACTGGCGGTATTACGAATACGGTTCCGATTACGGGAACGTTGCCGTAGAGGATGATACTGGTATAGCTTTATGAACGTACGATGTATGGTTTTGTGATACAGCAATTTTGGCGTGGTTCAAAAGTCGGCAAACGGTGCTTAACACTTTGTAGGGCGATTTGGTAAATCGCCCACGAGACGATTTACCAAATCGTCCTACAAATTTGTAAAGTTGACCTGAACCATGCCGCAATTTTCAATTTGGTTTGCTCCTGGCGTTTGCCGGGTTTTGTTTTCTTGAGAGGGTGAACAGCCTGAAAGGCTGTTCTACGGCTACCCCGCCCCAGGGCGGGGAACTTTTTTGGGCGCTGTTTTTCGGGGCGGATGCCCCGAAAAACAGCGTTGTCAGGTTTCCCCCTTCCCGACGGGAAGGGGGTGGGGGGATGGGTTTTTGACTAAACCGACTGAGGCGTTGTGTAGAGCTGACTTGAACCATGCCGTATTTTTTCAATAAAGCGTGGTGAAGTTGGTTGAGCCTGTCGAAACCAACGGCCTTCGACCTGCTAGGGCAAAATTAGATGCAAATCGCCGAATTCGTGCCAGAGGTAACGCTCTTGGAGCGCGGCCGCGTAGGTGTGGTGGAGATGTTCGCGGCCGCAAATTGCTTCTAGCATCATCAGGTGGGTGGCACAAGGTTCATGCAGGCCCGTGAGCAACCCATTGACGGCCCGTACCCCCCTCTCGGGGGTGAGAAACAGATTGGTGTAGCCAGTTCCGCCATAGGTGTATGCATTTTCATCGGTTACTGTTTCCAGGGCGCGGACGGCGGTGGTGCCTACAGCAATAATTCTGCGGCCGCTGGAACGAGCGGCATTGACCAGACGGGCTGTTTCACCGGAAACTCGATAATACTCCTCATAAGGTTTTTCGTTGTCTTCCAGACTGGCAACACCGGTGTGTAAGAGTAGGGGGGCGATTTGTACCCCTTGAGCGACTAACCGGGTAATTAGTTCTGGGGTAAAGGCACGCCCTGCCGAAGGCATCTCGGCACTACCCGGCTCCGTGACATACACTGTTTGATAATAATTCAGGGGCCAGGATTCGGGTACGTAGTAGTAGCGAATGGGGGTTCCGTGCCGGTTCAGGTAGCTGATCAGGTCGTCTGGTTTTTCCAGGCGTAAACTGGCTAACCACAATCGTTTGCTCCCGTTGTAGGGTGTGTGCAAGAGGAGTGAAGCACCGCCGGGTAGGGCATAGGTTTCATGGGCAATGGCGTCAAAGAAGGGTTTGGTCAGGCCATTAGCGGAGGGCGAACCGCTTGCGGCCGCGGCTCCTTCTACCATCTGGCGCACTTCTACCGCCCATAGATCACCGGGTAGGTGGGTGGAAAGGTGAATCTTCATTTCTGTGCCATCAACACGAGTCGCTGGAATGGCGGCATTGAGGGTGCCGCTGGTATTGATTACCAGAACATCACCTGCCTGCAAAAATCGGGGTAGATCATAAAAATGGGTGTGGTGAATCTGATGGTTGCGGGCATAAGAAACCAGCAAACGAACACCATCGCGACTCAATCCCCGGGCTTCGGCCGGAGCGTTGGCTTCCAGTTCGGGGGGAAGGGTGAAATCAAGTTTGGTCATGGTTGTAAACATGGGATACCTATGGGTAGGGGAATAAGCAGAGAACAGGGACTGTGGCCCATTAACCATTGATCCGTTTTCCTAATGGGTGTGTTTCATTTCGGTTGAGAGGAAGAAAATAATTAATGGGTGAATTTGTGAATTGTTGAATGATTAACGAGGGAAGCGTCTACCGCTTCATTAACAGTTCAACAAATCAACAGTTCAACAGTTAATTATTCAACTCATTTGAAACACACCCTTTTCCAATTCCCTTTATATCTCTCTGGCAACGTAGCGGCCGCTGGCGAGTTGACCTTGCAGAAGGGTGATGAAGCCCGGGACGCTGGTTTCTGGCAGGGGGCGGTCACTGATGTCTTCACCGGGGAAGGCGTCCTGGTGCATTTGGGTTTGCATGTCGCCCGGGTCTACCCAGTAAACGTGCCAGTCAGGGTTTTCTTCGGCCAGGATGGCCGAGAGTTGTTCCAGGGCGGCTTTGCTGGAGCCGTACCCTCCCCAGCCGGGATAAGGTTCCGCGGCCGCGTCGCTGGTGACATTGATGATGATGACTTCTTTTTTGAGGTGCGGCCGCAGGGTCTGAATTATGCCCAGCGGCCCTAATACATTGTTACGATAAACATCGGCTAACACAGCCAAGGGGTAGGCCAGGAGTTCTGGTTGTGGACTGGGGCCGAGTATCCCGGCATTGTTAATTAACGCATCCACCCCCCCCTCTGCTGAGGCCGCTACCGCTAAGGCCCGCCGGTGGGCTGGGTCGGTGACATCACCAGCAATGGCGGTAACGCAGGTGAGGGCGGCCAGTTCATCATGAACAGATTGCAATGCGGCCGCGCCACGAGCGTTGAGAATGAGATGCCAGCCATCATGGGCTAACTGTCGCGCCAGGGCTAATCCCAAACCACGAGAAGCCCCGGTAATAAGAGCCGTTTTAGGAGTCATGTTTTTTTCCTCAGGAAGCAATAATTTGTAACGACTAAGTGAGTGTCTAAAAATAGGTTCTTGGGGATTTCGCGGGGTACGGGCAACCCTCGTGGTTGCCCCCCACTGGGCAGGCACAAGAGTGCCCTTCATAGGGTGTCAATCCCTTGAATTCCTAAAGAGTCCGTTCTTTTTTTGCCAGCGATAAGGATGAAGTGTGGGAGAGACAGTGTCGCAGGGGTATGTCTGGGGAGGTGGAGCCTTCATCTTGATAAAGTGTAGATTACCAGCGGTACGGGCGCATCAGACAAGGGGGCAGGTCACAGTGATCTTTAGGACAGGTGAAGGGGGCAAGGGTAAGGATAAGAAAAACGACGTAGTTATTAACTTGAGTTTAGAGTTCAGAGCCAGAGCTAGAGGGTTTTCCAGAGTAATTTCCTCTCGCTCTCTCCTCTCGTTCTATACTGTCAAAGGGCATAATCTGACATTTTTTCGCCCTGTCGCCGTCTCACTTTAGTGTCGTGTTGGGTTTATCTAAGGCCACCCCCACCCCTAACCCCGCCCCCAGGGGCGGGGAACTATTTTCGGCGCGGTTTGGCGAGCGTCCGCTCGCCAAACCGCGCCGGTAGGTTTCTCCCCTTCCCTCTGGGATCGAAGGGGGATGGGTCTTCAGTCCAAACCTACCAATCTGTTGCCGCTAACAAAATGTCACTTTATGACCGTGATAAGTATAAACTCCAGTATTAAGTAATCGTTCAAAAATAACTTGGGTGGCGCGGTCAGGAGAGCGGCCCCAGCAAATATTCAATTTATTTAGGGTCTTTGGGGTTTTGTGGGGTACGGTCAACCCTTGTGGTTGCCCCACACGGGGCAGGCACAAGGCCAGCTTCGACGGCCCATTTTCTTACTGCTGGCTCCAAAAAGCCATAACCCCTTCGGCCAGTGGGCGTGGCAATGAACCATCTAGAGGGGCAATGAGGAGATATGGATCACCTTCCTTATCCAGGGCGGGTAATACCAGGGCATCACTCGTGGGTGACCAGAGACTATGGCTTAAGGCGTATTGGTCAAAAAAGGGTAAAAATTGGGTCAAAAACAGGTCGGTGGGGGCGAATTGGAGAAGGATGCGCCGTTGGCCGGTTGCTACGTTGACCACACGCAATTCTAGCTGTAGCTCGTCATGCTGAAGTTGCGGCCGCGCCCACACCCCTTTCCCTGGCAGTTGCACCTCATCTTCCATCTGGGTACTGGGAAATGTCAGGTAAGCAATCGCCTGGCCATCCGGCGACCAGAAAAAGGCGAACACTGGCCCCGTATCTAATTCTTGCACCGCACCGGTTGTGGCGGTCATAAGGCGCAAGGGACCAAACGAGACATCTTCCCGGTTCATGGGACTGGTAAAGGCCAGTTGTTCGGCAACCGGACTCCAGCTCAGGGCAACAAACCCTTGATGTTGTACTGAAACTTCTTCCTGGGTTTCTCGATCCTGGATAACCAGGCGATGCTGGTTGTTGGCAACAGATCCATAAGCCAGGTACCGTCCTGTGGCCGAAAGCCCGGGCGACTGGAAATATCCCGGTTCGGCCAGATTGACCGCATCAGCATTTCCGGCAGTATCCATGAGGGTTAACCTGGCCCCATTCCCGGTCACGCCAGAATGGACAAACAGTTGTAGTCCATCATTCAACCAATCCCAGTAAAAAGGGGACCCGGTAGAAACTAAGGTATTGGTTGTGGAGCCATCGGCGTTGGCGAGATGGAGTGCCGATCCCTCTTCCTCATGGCCCGCCAGAAAGCTGACCTGTTGGCCGTTGGGCGACCAGTAGAGGTAGATGGGGTAGTTAGATGAATTACGGTACAGTTCGATTTGTGGGGAGTCGGCCACATCTTCGAGAACAAAAACGCCGCCCCCCTGGCGATTACCAGCAATGGCGGCCAGATGTTGCCCGTCTGGGGACCAGGCGGGGAATTGGAAGCGTAGATTACCCTCGGTAATCTGGCGAGCATCCTGGCCATCGGGGGCGATGGTGATAATCTGGCCGTCGGCGTCTATGTAAACGATGCGGTTTACGCTGAGGGAGTTATCGTTGAGAGGGGGTGATGTATCGGGGAGAAGGTTGGTTTCTTCTAGGGGAATAGCCTGGGGAGGAAGGGTGTTTTCCTCGGCTACCCGTGTGGGGCTGATCTGACGTATGGTGATGAGCGCGGCCGCGGCCGCGAACACACCTACACAGGCCATCAGCCCCAATCCTGCCAGACCACAGCCTAGCACCCATATCCAGGTTTGTTTGTTTTGTCCCATTGGTAACCCCCTTGACAGCAGTTCTCAATTTGAACGATAAACGTTCCGTCATCCGCCCGGCGGTCAACTGGACATAGTACGGCCTTTCCAGGCTGGCGCTCTCTATACAGGTGGAGTACGACTATGTCTGAGCTTGTCGCAGGCGGAGCCGGGCTTCGGCAAGCTCAGCCCTGGAGGACGTGTATCGTTACGCCCATTTTTTTCTCGAGAGGTCGAACAGCCTGAAAGGCTGTTCGACGGGTTGGACCATTTTTCGAGCATGCTTTTGGCGGGCAACGGTTTTAACCGTTGGCTAAACTGAGAATTGAGGTCGAACAGCCTGAAAGGCTGTTCTACGGGTTGGGCCATTTTTCGAGCATGCTTTTGGCGGGCAACGGTTTTAACCGCTGGCTAAACTGAGAATGGCTGTTTCATTAATGACAGCATGGATGATTTTGCTTTGTTAGGCATGATAATAATTGTGGGGCAAAAATCACAGCAAGCAATCGTTTTTGTTCATTTCCTTAATTTGGGTGGCATGGTGGGGAGACCGGTCACAGCGATTATCTGGTCATGCAGAGATTTGACGCACACCTCTACCGCTGGCGGCACGGGACAGGGCTGGTTTTTTACGTTATGATCAGCAGATGACAGAGGCATATCAGGATGAGTTTATACCGGCTGTTGCGGCCGCGGACATTCAATCCCAGCAAGTTGTTCTCTTTGAGGTGGGTGGATTACAGCTTATCCTGACCCGTTTAGAGGGGCGGGTATATGCCTTTAGCAGTGAATGCCCGCACGCCTCTGGGGATATGTCGGGCAGTACTATTTCCCGCAAGGGGCGAATAGATTGCCCAGATCATGGGTATGTGTTTGATATTCGGAGCGGCCGCATTACCTGGCCGGAAGATGAAAATTATTGCCTACGGCAATTTCCCGTGCGTGAGGTGGATGGGCAGGTGTGGGTAAAGGTTAAGTTACCCCTGGGTGGGAAGAATCGCGGCGGGGTAGGAGCCTAATACTTTCAGAAATGAAGAGCGTTTTAAGATACCTAACAGGGCTTCTTGTACGGGGGGATCATCTTCGTGCCCTTCAAAATCCACAAAAAAAAGATAATGCCAGGGACGGTTACGTCGCGGCCGCGATTCAATCTTCGTCAGGTTTAACCCCCGGTCGGCCAGTTCTCCCATAACTGCATGGAGCGCACCCGGTACATGGCGGGTAGCAAACACAATAGATGTTTTGCTGGGATCATGGCGTGGTGGCGAAGTCAGCCCCAACGCAAAAAAGCGGGTGTAATTAAAGGGCAAATCCTCAATGCCCCGGAGCACAATCGTGAGGCCATAGGTTTGGGCGGCCAGAGCGCTGGCAATCGCCGCACTGCCCGGCTCCGGGTTTCGGGCCAGGTCGCGGGCGGCTCCGGCGGTGTCATAATGGGGGATTGGGTCAATGCCTAGCCGGGCCAGCGTTTTTTCACATTGAGCCAACGCCTGGGGGTGTGAACGGGCCTGTTTCACCTGTTCCAGGGTTGTACCGGGGAGCACGAGTAGGCAATGTTCTACTTTGACCAACACTTCACCTTGAATGCGTAAATCGTGGTCTAAAAGCTGGTCATAGGCGGGGATGACGGTTCCGGCCAGGGAGTTTTCGACGGGGAGCATGGCGTGGGTGGCCTGCCCCAGTTGCACCACCTGGAGTAAGTCGGCAAAGGAATGGCAGGGGAGGGTTGCGGCCGCGTCGCCAAAAAATTGCCGCACTGCCTGCTCTGAATAAGCCCCCTTTTCTCCCTGAAACGCTACCAATATTTCTTGCGGCATAAAGCACCTGCTTAAGTTAAATTTAGATTTACTACCGGCCCCAGCAAAAAGGGAAGTTATTCTTAGACAGTTCCTTGGTTTGTCGTCGGAACCCCCCACCCCTGACCCCGTCCCCAAACCGTGCCGGTGGGTTTCTTCCCTTCCCACAACCTGCTAGTACAGTACGGCGTCAGTAGAAACCAGGTTTTTATATCAAGTTCGGAAGCGATTTCAGGAGAAAAACCGGGTTTCTAAACCTGCTAAAGACTTCCGCCCAGATGTACTAGGGCGCTGTTAGTGCCTACTGGGGATTTTCCAGCCAGGCCACCGAACGAATCAACACATTAGGATCAACCTGGGGTACACGCACCAGTTTGCGTGGCTCCATGGCGGTTTGGTACAACGTATTGAGTTCGTCTATCTCTTCCTGCCGTTTTTGCCGCTCATTCAAAATAAACAACACAGGCCGAGGTGAGAGGTTGGAGACGTGTCGGGCTAACATGAAGCTATAGGGGTTTTCCTGGCTGAATATGTGCCAGGGTTTAAAGGCCATTTGGGCGCGGCCAATTGCCACGACTCCTTTTATTTGGTCAATGTTCGCGGCTAACAAAAGCGCCAGACCGGCGGAAATCGGTTGGGCAACCATGAGCAGGGATTCCCCAATCATGCGACAAAAGGCACGCCAATCACCCCAGAGAATATTGGGGGTGAGCCGTTCCCGCGAACTGGCATGAAGCAGATAACGGAGGGGATCAAGGCCGTACACATCATAACCCGCCCGGCTCAGGGCGGCGCACAGCGCATCATCTATGGGGGTAAAACTACTGAAGGTGGAGAGGTATATAACGGGCTGATGAGTGGTTTCCCCTTCGATGAGGCGGGCGGGAAAGAAATAATTTTCCATTACCACACCAGGGCGGATGGGGGTAAGCCGTACGCGGCCATTTTTGGAATCGGGAATGCCCAGGAAACCTAGCCGAATGTCGCCAAATCGCTCTTGCGCCCAGGCTTTAATTCCGGCCAGGTCCATATCAAAGTTGCGATCTCGTTGACCCCCTTCACTTTCACCGGTTCCGCGCAGATCAAATAACAGATGGGCAGTAGTCGCATTGTTTCCCAGGGCGTTTATTTCTTGCCGGGCACAGGTAATAAGGGTGGCTTTGGTGAGAGGATGACGGGGAACCCATATATGTAAAGCTTTTAATTGGGTATCGGACGTATTTTTGGGTCGCAATAAGAGGCAATCCAGATATACATCATCATCAGTCAGGATGCCAAAGGTTTCTTCGATATAGTTCAGTTCTAAAGTGACGGGTTCCATGAGTAAGATCAGCTCTATGTGGCGTACTGCGTGAAAAGAATGAAGAGTCTTTGAGAATTCAGGGGGGTGACACCTGATGTACGGGCTGGCCTTATACCTGCCCAGTGGGGGGCAACCACAAGGGTTGCCCGTACCCCGCGAAATCCCCAAGAACCAGAATGATGTTCATGGGCCGGTTTTACCGGTGGAAGGGTGTAGATGTTGGGGTGGGTTCGATGGGGATAGTGTAGGCATAGTTGGGAATCTGGGCAATAATGCGTTTGTACCCTTCAATAACGGCTACGCTGGTGTTGAAATACCCACTAAGCATTTCTTGAAGCAAGATGGCGAGAAGGTGGTTCTGGTAGATGTGGGTGATGAGTTGACCTTGCCCCTGGGTGAAGCCCCAGCGGGTGGAATCGGCGATGTTTTGGCTGAGTGCGGCCGCGTTGTCGGCGCCAAATAGTTCGGTGAGGGTGGGGCCATTAGCCACTAGAGGGAGAGTGGGCCAGGCATCCACGAATGCGGTGGGATTACTGTTTGTGCCTGGCCGGAGCGGCACTTTTTGCTCTGGGTTGACGGCTAACCAGTGGAGATACCCTTCATTGAACCAATACGTAGCGAAGATCGCGGCCGCGTCACTGTTTGCCTGTTGGGTAATGCCCAGGTAAGTCAGTTCGCTAAAGGTACCAACCTCGGCAAACTCACTTCGTCCTTGCACGGCCGTCAGGATGCCACTGTTACGGGCCAGATAATCAGCGCTGGTACATTCGGGGCAGGTGGGTGCACGGTCAGGGTCTACACCGCCAATGATGGGCAAAACGGAGGGCGACGCCATAATAAAACTGGTACGTCCTTCGCGGTAAGCATTCAGGGCGCTGATGTCGGTTTGCACATCGCTGGGGCTGTACTGGTTGATGATGTCACGGTAGAAATCTAATGTGTCCAGGCAGGCGGGGTGCAAAAAGAATACTTCCCCTTTGGTATCTACCAGTTCGCAACCGTTGGCGGTTGCCAGCATTTCAAATATCTGCTGAGTCGTAAGCAGATCCGCTTCGGTAGGGACAACCAGACCGGATTGTAAGGTTTCGGGATCATAAAAGGTTTCGGCCCCGGCAAGCATGTTGTCAAAACTGTCGGGAGGGTTTAGCCCGGCGGCGGCGTAGCGGTCGGCCCGGTAGAGGATGATCTGTTTCCAGCCGTAGGCGGGTAAGGCGGCGTATCCGGCATCGGTAACGACGAGGTTGAGCGCGGCCGCGTCGAACGTCTCTAGCCCTAATTGTTCTAGTACTGTAGTGGTAGCGGCGGCATCGAAGATGTCTTCGTTGGCCCAGCCTACAGTGTATTCAATGGGGTGTAGGATTAAATCGGGGAGGGTGCCAGACAGGACTGCCGTGGCGACTAGCTCGGGGAGCAGGTCGGGCATGACCATTTGGAATTGGACCTGAATCTGGTGCGCGGCCGCGAATTCATCCGCCATGAGTTGCAGGGCGGCCGCGTGTTCTGGCGAAGTCTCGTTGACCCATACGGTAACGGTGTCATATATTTCACCGCTGATGGGGGTAGCCAGACTGCCAGGGATGAGGGTAGGCGTTTCTACCTTAAGCAGTACCGGGGCCGCCGTGAGGGTGGGGGTGGCCTCGGCCTGGGCGGTCAGGGTGATCATACGTGGTGATTCTACCTGGCAAGCCACCAAGAGGGTCAGCCATAACCAGAAACCAGCCCCTGCTAATAAGAAGGTAACAAATCGGCGCAAACGGTTCTCCTTTACTATTCCTGCTGTTTCATCGCTACAGATAATTCACTGATCAGGCGCAGACCCGTGAGTGTAAGCCAGGGATCCACATGGTCAATAATGGTGGTGTGCGGGGTGATAAGGTGAATCAACCCTCCTGTGCCAATCACTTTGGTGTTGGCTTCGTTGAGTTCGGCCATGAGTCGTTTGATCAACCCTTCAACCAGCCCCACATACCCAAAGATGATACCAGATTGCATGGCATGGATGGTGTTTTTGCCAATGGCCTGAGGTGGCGCTTCCAGGGCTACGCCACTGAGACGAGCGGCCCGGCTAACCAGGGCATCAGCGGCCACGGCCGGGCCAGGGGCGATAGCGACGCCTACAAGTTCACCCCGCCCGGAAACAACATCAAAGGTGGTGGCTGTACCCAGGTCTATGATAATACTGGGGCCGGGATAAAGGTGAAAGGCCGCGGCCGCGTTCACTAACCGATCAGCACCCACTTCCACCGGGTTATCCGTTTTTACCTGAATCCCCAAAGGAATGTCATGACGCACCTGCAACGCTGTTTGGTTCAGATAGCGTTCACATAACCTGATGAAAGTGCTGGTCAGAGTGGGAACAACGCTAGAGACAATCACCCGATCAATGGCCCCATCCAGGCCGGAATCCCGTAGTAGGGTTTTCAGTTGAATCCCATATTCATCGGCGGTTTTCTCCCGCACGGTACGGAGCCGCCACTGGAGTCGCCACTTCTGCCCATCCCACAGGCCCAGAGTTACATTGGTATTGCCGATGTCTATCGCCAGGAGCATTGTTTTTCCTTCCCATTTGCAACGACTAAGGAACGAGAATTAAATTACCTGTTTACTGAAAGTGGTGCGGTCAGGAGATCGGCCAGGTAACTGTTCAGTTATCTCGCCCGGTGGTCAAACCACCAAGCTCAATTTACGAAGCCCTGTGGGCTAAAAACCCAGGCCAGCGGCCTTTGTAACCATAGCCCGGTTGTTTACGACCGGGCGAGTCTTCACCACACTTTATTGAGAAGACACGAATTTTACTTGCCAAACTCATCTTATTAAAATCACCTTGCCAATATTGCGGTTTTGGCGGACATATTCATGGGCTGACTGGGCCTCACTGAGGGGAAAGGTGCTGTCTATGATGGGCCGAAGTTGGCCTTGAATGAGCATGGGCCAGAAACGTTCGCGAAAGGCGTAGGTAAGGCGAATTTTTTCCTCGATGGACCGCGGCCGCAACCGCGACCCTATCACCTTCAGACTTTTGCCTAGCACTAGCCCCATATCCATTGCCCCTTCGCGGCCGCCCAGCAAACCAATACATACCAGACGCCCACCTTCACGCAAAGCCTGTAAATTGGACTTGAGATAAGTTCCACCTACCGGGTCCAGGATCAAATCTACGCCTTGATTATCGGTGGCGGCGTGAACGGCAGGCAAAAAATCGGTTTCGCGGTAATTTAGGGCCACATCAGCGCCCAATTCGCGGCAGGCTTGTACCTTTTCTGGGGTCCCGGCTGTGGTTATGACTGTGGCTTCGACGGCTTTGGCCAGTTGGATGGCGGCTGTGCCTACCCCACTGGCTCCGGCATGGAGCAATACGCGCTCACCGGCTTCCAGTTGCCCCTCTTTAAATAGATTAACAAAGGCAGTCAACCAGACTTCTGGAATGGCCGCACCCTGAGCAAAAGACCAGGTATCGGGTAATTTGAGAAGCATTTGCGGGTAGACGGCGACCTGCTCGGCATACCCGCCCCCGGCTAATAGGGCACATACACGATCACCCACTTCCCAGCCAGTGACCAGGGGGCCTGCGGCCGCGATAACTCCGGCCATTTCTAGTCCTAAAATTTCTGATTCGCCAGGGGGAGGGGGATATTGCCCCCGCGCCTGAGATAGATCCGCCCGGTTGACAGCCGTGGCCTGCACGTCTACCAACACCTGATTATCATTAAAGGAAAAATCGGGCACTTCTTCCCAGGTCAGACGAGGGTGAGGGTGTTCGGGATAAACAACAATTGCTTTCATAGGGGTATCCTCGGATTGTGCAGGTTTGTGACAGAGTGTAAACGAGTATGCCTGGGGAATTGTGGGCGCAGACCTGATGGTCTTTTGAAGGTTCCTCACAAAACGTGGGGATACTCGCTGTGAACGCTCCGTTTGCGAGTTGTGGGTTGGATGAATAATATTAGCCATGTATGATGCATCATGCACGACAGAAGCATTCACCGTCTGGCACCTTTTTTCTTAACCTATATCCAGTCGTGTGAATCAGGAGCGTAATTTTAGGAGAAAATAGGATGGCTGAACGCGAAACACACACGGTAATGATTGGTAATTTGACCCGACAGTTGCCCCTGTTTGAGGTGGCTCCGGGGGTGAGGATTGCTGTTTTTAATATGTTGGGAGACACCTTTGTCATTAAAGCGGCCGCGGCCGCTTTAGGAGAAAAGTTACAGAATTGTCAGGCTGATGTGTTGCTCACGGCCGAGGCCAAAAGTATTCCGCTGGCGTATGAACTGAGTGCCTTATTGGGTCTGCCTTTTGTGGTTCTACGCAAGAGTTACAAAAGCTATATGGGAGAGGCTATCAGTGCCGAAACTCATTCTATTACTACGGGTAGCAAACAAACCTTATACCTGGATGAGAAAGATCTGGCCCATGTGCAGGGCAATTATTGTATCTTGCTGGATGATGTGGTGAGTACGGGTAGCACCTTAAATGGGATGCGGCAGGTGGTCGCGGCCGCGGGTGGGCATGTTAGTAAAGTTGTGGCTGTCTTCACCGAAGGAGACGCCGATTGGTCAGAGGTGGTGGCCCTGGGTAATTTGCCTGTTTTTGTCAATCGTTGAACAGTCGTAGCTATGCACGTCAGAAACCGGGTTTTTCTCTTATCGGGCATGAGTTGGCCTAAGCAAAAACCCGGTTTCTCCAGCGAGGCTGTATAGATACGAGTGCTCTGAAAAAGCCACGTATTTCACAAATGACCCCACTGAAAAAAGGACAAAACAGATATACTGGCAACAGGCACAATCTGCGGTTTTTTCGCCGTGTCGCTTTATCGCCGCGTCGGGTATATCCGACGCCACCCCGCCCCTAACCCCGCCCCCAGGGCAGGGAACGATTTCTGGCACGGTTTCCCCTTCGACTTGAGCGAATTTAAGGTCCACCTCTGGATGTAGCACGGCCTTTCCAGGCTGTGCCTCCTCTCGAGAGGGCGAACAGCCTGATTGTCCATTAAATTTTTAATCGGGTAACGCATTCATTGACCCCATTCCCCCTGCGATTCCCGAGGGAAGGGAGGAATTCCAATGGGGCATTTTTCGGGGCATTCGCCCCGAAAAATGCCCCTTAGAAAGTCCCCCGCCCCTGGGGGCGGGGTTAGGGGTGGGGGGGATTCCATTACCTGATTAATTTTTTAAACGACAAAAAGGCTGTTCGACGGCAGGGTCATTTTTCGAGGGTGCTTCTGGATGCCAACGGTTTTAACCGTTGGCTAAATTGAGAATTGCGGTAACAAAATGTCATTTTATGACCGTGGTAACTATCTTTGAGATAATAGGTAAGCGTTCAGCTACCTCGCCCGACGGTCAAACCGTCGGGCCAACAGCGATAGTCCGGTCGTTTTACGGCCGGGCGGGACTGAACGGTTACAATCTGGAACATGAAACTACCATGAGTCAAAAAGAGTTCCGTCTCGCTAACGAATACGCCACGAATCGTTCTGGCCCGGTACGCTGGATTTTATCCCATCTGCGCCGTTATCCCCATCTGCCTCTGCTGGTTATTGGTACGGCGGTTATCAATAATTTTGCCTATAGCTATATTCAAGTGCTTATCGGCCAGGGGTTTGATGTGATTTCCCAACCGGATTGGGCAGTGGCGGCTCTGGTGCGGGTAGCTTTGTGGATGTTCGCCGCGGCCGCGACCCAGGCTATTCTTGGTTTGGGGCGCAACTACGCCAACGAACTGATCGCCCAGGTGTTAGAGCGAGATACCCGGCAAGAGCTGTACGTCAGTTTGTTGGGTAAAAGTCAAACCTTTCATGGTCGCCAACGCATTGGCGACATCATGGCGCGGGCTACCAACGATGTGCGTGCCCTCAACATCATGTTCAGTCCGGGGGTTATGCTTATCATAGACGGGGCGTTGGGTATTGTGGCCCCGGTTGTCCTCATCGCCCGGCTCAATCCCCAACTCCTGCTCGTGCCCTCCCTTTTCCTGGTCGTTTTCTTCATAACTGTGGCTGATTATGCCCGGCAGTTGAACCCGGTGAGCGAAGCCATGCGGGAGCAGTTCGGCCACATGAATGCCGGGCTGGCCGAGGCGGTTTCGGGCATTGAGGTGGTGAAAGGGAATGCCCAGGAAGCGCAGGAGTTTAATAAATTTACTACCAACGCTGGCCTGTATCGGGATTATTTTATCCGGCAGGGGGCGATTCAGGCCCGATATCTGCCTTTGCTCATGTTTAGTATCGCCTGGGCCGCCTCTTTTTTGCACGGCATGTTGCTCTGGCAGGCGGGGCGCATCACCCTGGGTGAGGCCGTTGGGTTTGTGGGGCTGGTGGGGGTGTTACGCTTCCCCACCTTTGTTTCCATTTTTTCCTTTAACCTGGTGCAGTTGGGGTTAGCCAGTGCCCGGCGTATTTTGGAACTGATTAACGCCGAAACGAAGCTGGATGAAAATGAGGCCGGGATCAGCCAGCCGATCCGGGGGGAAGTGCGGTTTGAGAACGTTTCGTTTGGTTATGACGGGGCAACCGTGCTGAAAAATATCAGCTTCACGGCCCAACCGGGGGAGACGGTGGCGATTGTGGGGCAGACGGGTTCGGGTAAAACCACGCTGACCCGGCTGATTAACCGGATTTTTGATGCGGATCGCGGCCGCGTTCTCATTGACGGTGTGGATGTGCGCGAATGGAACCTGGAGTCGCTGAGGTCGCAGATTTCCACCATTGAGCAGGATGTGTTCCTGTTCTCCCGTTCCATTGCCGAGAATATTGCCTTTGGTCACGCGGCCGCAACCCAAGACGAAATTGTTGCGGCCGCGCACTCGGCCCAGGCCCACGAGTTCATCACCACCTTCGCCGAAGGGTACAACACGGAGGTCGGTGAACGGGGCGTCACCCTTTCCGGGGGGCAACGGCAACGGCTGGCGATTGCCCGCGCCTTCCTCACCAATCCGCGCATCCTCATCCTGGACGACAGCACCAGCGCCATTGACAGTGCCACCGAGGACAAAATCCAACAGGCTATGCGCCGCATCAGCCAGGAGCGCACCACCTTCCTCATTACCCATCGCCTCAGCCAGATACGCTGGGCGGATCGCATTTTGGTGATCAAGCGAGGCGAACTGGTAGACCAGGGCACCCATGATGAGTTGCTGGCGCGGAGCCAGGATTATCAGCGTATTTTTGCCCGGTATGAATAAACCATTGGTAGGAGCGGCTGACCGATGACGCCAATTCGTGAACGGGAAACCAGTTTGTGGCGGGAACCAGCCTTTGGGCGGTTGTGGGCCGGGCAGACCATCTCCTTCTTTGGTACGTGGCTGGGGGCGTTGTCGCTTCTGGCGATTGTGGGGCTGGGGGCCACACCGGCGCAGATGGGCCTGTTGGAGACGTTAAAAACGTTACCGGCGGTGCTGTTGGGGTTATTTGCCGGGGTGTGGGTGGATAGGGTACGTCGTCGCCCCTTGTTGGTGCTGGCCGATGCGGGACGGGCGGTGATTTTGTTGGCGGTAGCCGCGGCCGCATCTCTGCACCTGCTCCACATCACCCACCTCTACCTGGTTGCCCTCGTTGTGGGCAGTCTGACCGTGCTGTACAACATTGCCAACGACGCTTTTGTGCCCTCAGTAGTGACGAGAGAGCGGCTGGTGCAGGCCAATAGCACCCTCAGTGCCAGCGAATCAATGGCGGAGAGTATTTCGCCGGGGCTGGGTGGGGTGCTGGTGCAATGGTTGGGAGCGCCGTTGACCCTTTTACTGGATGGGTTGAGTTATCTGGCCTCGGCGGTGTTGATTGGTTCGATCAGGGTGCAAGAGGTCGCGGCCGCGCCGTCGGATGATGAACCCAGTGTGTACCAGGAAATCCGGGCCGGGTGGCGGCAACTGTGGGGCAATGAATGGTTGCGGCCGCTGATCGGCAGTACGGGAACCTTTGCTTTTTTCGGGGGTTTTTATGCCGCTCTGTACAGCCTGTACGCCATCAACCAATTGGGGCTGTCTCCGGCGGTGGTGGGTATATTGATCGGTTCGGGTGGTATTGGCTCTTTTGCTGGGGCGGCGTTGTTACCCCGCCTGAACGCCCGCTGGCCGGTGGGCCGGATTTTGCTGGTGTCGGCATTCGTTTATGCCGCGCTTAACCTGTTTGTGCCATTGGCGGGGGTGGTGGGGAGCAAGGTCGCGGCCGCGGTCTGTCTCCTCGCCGGGCAAATTTTAGGCGATATATTCGGCACCATTTATCGGGTCAGCGAACTAAGCCTGCGCCAATCCCACACCCCCGATCACCTGTTGGGCCGGGTCAATGGCAGTTTTTCTTTTATTGTGCAAACCATTAGTATCATAGGCATCCTGACCGGTGGGTTGATAGGGCAGTGGTTGGGTCCAACAACTGCCCTCACTGTTGCCGCTCTGGGGGGATTGATGGCTTGCCTGTGGTTGCTGGCATCTCGGCGGCTGACGTTGGGAATGGATTAGGCGTTTCGTGACCGTGCTCGGTGTAGCTCGGTGGGGCTACCGGCCTAGCAAGGGACGCTTTGCGTCCTATGTGACGCGGAGCGTCGCCGGAACCATGCCACGCGGAGCGTGGAATGAGAATGGGTGAGGGCTGGCCCTCACCCCCGGCCCCTCTCCCGAAGTGGGAGAGGGGAGTTGGTTAGGGTGAGGGTCTGTATAGTTACCGAACGATGACTATTATGGAACAATCGGCATGGCGTTGGTTTGTGGCTTTGTTGCTCCTGACGTTGCTCAAAGGCTGGGTTTGGGCTACTGTTTTTCCCCCCTTCCAGGCGGCTGATGAGTTGCAACATCTGGGTTATGCTCGAGATATAGCCCGTACTGGCCGCCTCACGGTTATGCCGCGCGATCAATTTACCCCGGAAGAGGTGATCACTCTGGAGATGATTAACCTGACCGGGGTATCGGGCTACCGGCGGCCGCTGGATTTGTCGCCGGAGCGGGTGGCGGAGTTGACCAGTTTGCGGCAACAACTTGCCGATGCGGATAGGTACGCCGATCCCCGGCACATTTTGTTTGCACCCTTTTTTGCCCGGCATCATCCCCCATTTTTCTACCTGTTGGGGGCGGTGGTGGAAAAGCTGGCGCGGCCGCGAGACATGTTTACCCATTTGGCCCTGGCCCGGTGGTTGGCGGTTCTGTGTAGTGGTCTGACTGTTACCTTTGCCTATCTGTTGGGGCGAGAACTGTTCCCAGCGCGGCCGCGGCTCTGGTTGGCTCTGGCGACTACCATGAGCTTCCTGCCCATGATCACCTACCTGAGTGCTGTTTACAGCAATCAGGCTCTGGAAATCACTTGTTTCACCGCCCTGTTCTGGCTCCTGGCCCGCCTTATCCGCCAGGGGATGAGCGATTGGTTAGGGTTGGCCCTGGGAGTTGCCTGGGCGCTAGGCTTATGGACAAAGGTGAGTTTATTGGTGCTGGCTCCGGTGCTGGGGCTGGCGTTGCTTTATGATTTGTGGCGAGGTTCGGCGCGGCCGCGGGGCTGGTTGTGGGTTTTCCTGTTGCCGGTCTTGCTGGCTGGCCCCTGGTATGTGAACTACCTGCAAATGAGCCAGAGTGGTCTGGCCGATGCCCGTCCGGCTACCGCCACCTGCCCTGCCTTACTGCCCTATCTGCTCAACCTGAATCATGGTGGGCTGGCCCGCAAAATCTGGAATGAATCGTTGGGCATTTTTGGCACCATGGACACATTGTTTCCCACTGTGGTGAACCAGAGTACCCGTCTGGCGTTTTGGTTGGCCCTGGTGGGTTGGGGCTGGTTGGGCGTAACGGCTCTTAGACGCCAGCGACTCCCATTCGACCGCACGCAGGGTGTAATGCTGGGTTTGTTGGCCCTGGCCTGGGTCGGTGTGCATCTGTTTTTCCTGCTGATTGGTTATCTGGTTTCCTGCGATCAGACGGGGGAATATGGCACAGGGCGATTGGTAGTTCCGGTCGCGGCCGCGGGCCTGATGTTGTTCTTTGTCGGTTGGTCAGCTTTGGCCGGGCGATGGCAAACCTGGATCATTAACCTGGTGGTTCTCACGACCATTGGCCTAAACAGTTATGCTTTGTTGAATCGGATTGTCTGGCGTTATTATGGCCTGCAAGAAATAGTAGCTTATGATGAACGCCTCACCTATAGCCAGCCACTCACCCCTGAGCAACCGGTGCGCCAATGTCTGCCAGTGCCCCCCGGTGATCTGGCACGGGTGGATGTGTGGCTTTACCAGCCAGGGCAGGCCAGCGGTGAATTGACATTGACGGTGAGTCATGCGGAAGGGCAGGTACTCGTTCAAAGTACGCAACCAAACCGGCGCGGTGGGGAAGTAATGCCCACCCATTTTCCTTTTTCGGCGCAACCGGTAGAGGGGGAAATTTGTCTGGCGTTTGCGGGCACGTTTAGTGGCCCGGTGCAGGTGTGGACGGATGGCGACGCGGCCGCGACCTGGGACAATGGCTCCCAACCTCAACCCGGCCACCTGGCCGTGCGTCTTTATCAGGCACTCTCCCTCACAACTTTACCGGAGCGCATGGCCCTGGTTTCACCCCTGGCCTATCCCCCGATCTTCTTCTGGTTGCTGGGAATGGTCTATGGAACTTTTACGTTGATCTATGTGCTTACCTTTTTGACGCGATCCAGACTTGACACGTTGTAGGGCGATTTTGTAAATCGCCCGGCGTTCTCCAGACACAGATGCGAAAGATTTTCTTGTCGTTTAAAAAATTAATCAGGTAATGGAATTCCCCCCACCCCTAACCCCGCCCCCAGGGGCGGGGAACTTTTCTAAGGGGCATTTTTCGGGGCATTCGCCCCGAAAAATGCCCCATGGGAATTCCCCCCTTCCCGAGGGAATCGGCAGGGGGGATGGGGTCAATGAAGGCGTTACCCGATTAAAAATTTAATGAACAACCAAACCTTTCGCGTCAGGACAATGGGTGTGTTTCCAATGAGTTGAATAACTAATTGTTGAACTGTTCATGAAGCGGTAGACGCTCTGGGGCGATTGCCTACGTGGAGTTCCCCTGGTTAATCATTCAACAATTCACGAATTCACCGATTGATTATTTTCTTCCTCTCGACCGACATGAAACACACCCCAGGACAAATTACCACATTATGGGCTTTATTCTCGACGGCTTAGAAACCGAATCCTACGACCGACAATACAGTGACCGGGAACTGCTCCGGCGCATTTTGGGTTACTTCCGCCCCTACCGGCGGCAGATGATTTTGGTGGCGGTGACGTTGACGCTCAACTCTGTCACCAGCACCGCCAGCCCCATCCTCATCTCGCGGGCGGTAGACATTCTGAGCGAAAAAAGTTCGACTCAGGGGATTGTCCTGTTTACCCTGGGGGTTCTGCTTTTGGGGGCTTCAGCCTGGGTGTTTAACTACATTCGGCAGTTGTTTTCGGCCAAAGTGACGGGCAATGTGGTGTTGCAGTTGCGCCAGGACGTGTTTGAGGCCACCGTCAAACATGATTTGTCGTTCTACGACGAGCACCCATCGGGCAAAATTGTCAGCCGTATCACCTCAGATACGCAGGATTTTGCGGAAACGGTGAATCTGTCGCTTAACCTGATGAGTTTTGTCTTGTTGGTATTGATGTTGGTGGTGTGGTTGATGGCGATTAACCCCGGTTTGACGTTGATGCTGATCGCCATGACCCCTATTGCTGTCTTAATCGCCCTCAGCTTCCGCCGCATTGCCCGCGAAGTGACGCAACAAGCGCGGCGGGTGACGGCCAAAATCAACGCCCAGATTCAGGAATCATTCAGCGGTATCCTGGTTGCCAAGAGTTTCCGCCAGGAGCCAGCCATCTATGCCACCTTCGTCGAAAACAACAAGCAGGCGTACCGGGTGGGGTTACGGCGCGGGCTGACATTGGTGAGTATTTTCCCCATCATGCAGGTGGCGTCGGGGATCAGCACAGCTATTTTGATGTATCTGGGGGGATTAGCTACGCGGGGGAATGATGCCCTCATGTCGCCGGGTAATTTTTACCTGTTTATGCAGGCGGTGGGGTTTTTTTGGTGGCCGATCATGAACATCGCCTCGTTCTGGAGCCAGTTTCAGGATGGTCTCTCGGCGGCGGAGCGGGCGTTTGCCCTGATTGACGCTGATCCGAATGTGATTCAGACGGGTCAGGAGCCGGTGGGGATGGTGCAGGGGGAGATTACCTTTGCTCATGTCCGGTTTGCTTATAACGATAAAGAGGTGGTTTTGCCTGATTTTTCGCTGACCATCCGGCCGCGAGAAACTATCGCTCTGGTGGGTCATACTGGGGCGGGCAAGAGCAGTATCGCCAAACTGATCACCCGCTTTTATGAGTTCCAGGGGGGGGAAATCCTGGTAGATGGGCGGGATATTCGCTCGCTGAACCTGGGGCAATACCGGCAACAGATTGGTCTGGTGCCGCAGGTTCCCTTCTTGTTTTCGGGGACGGTGCGGGAGAATATCCGTTATGCCAAACCGGGGGCGAGTGATGAGGCGGTGGCCGCGGCCGCGCATCAGATCGGGGCGGGTGATTGGTTACATGGTCTGGGCAATGGGCTGGACACAGATGTGGGTGAGCGGGGGAGTAACCTCTCGATGGGGCAGAGGCAGTTGGTGGCGTTGGCGCGGGTGGTGCTGAAAGACCCGGCGATCTTCATTTTGGACGAGGCGACGGCGAGTGTGGACCCGTTTACGGAGACACAGATACAGGAAGGGTTGGAGATGCTCATGCGCGGCCGCACGGCTATTCTCATCGCTCATCGTCTGTCCACGGTGAAAAACGCCGACCGTATTATTGTGATGAAGCAGGGAGCCATCATCGAAGAGGGGAGTCATGGGGGGTTGATGGGGCAGGGCGGGCATTATGCGGAACTGTACGACACCTATTTTCGGCACCAGAGTTTGTCTTATATTGAGCAGTTTGGAGCCGTTCAGGGGCTTGTGCCAGCCAGTTATACCCGACGCGGCGACTAAGCGAGGGGGCGACAGGGCGAAAAAACCTCAGATTATGCCTGTTGCCAGTATAAATGGTTGATCAATCAGTAAAAGAGTTCCCCAAACTTGCCGCAGGTTTCATCTCAGGAGAGGTTGCGGTGAAAACCCTCACCCCTGGCCCCCCTCCCGCACGCGGGCGAGGGGCGTTTGTTCCCTCTCCCTGGGGGGGATGGTCAGGGTGAGGGGCTTCTGTTCGTTGACAATCCCGATTAAGTTGTTTAGCATCAGCACTTCCGATAATGGTTGTATGGCCAGGCAGTGTGAGAACGCTGAATGGTAAACAACCGTAGCCCCAGGAGATACCTATGATCCCTCAACACCCCTTTGGCCGGACAGGCCATAACAGCACCAGAACACTCTTTGGCGCGGCCGCGCTCGGTCGCGTCACCCAGGCCGAAGCCGATCAAACCCTCGATTTACTGCTCGAATACGGCGTTAACCATATTGATGTCGCCGCCAGTTACGGCGACGCCGAATTGCGTGTCGGTCCCTGGATGCGTACCTACCGCGATCAATTTTTCCTGGCCACCAAAACGGAAAAACGCACCTACCGCGAAGCCAAAGAAGAGCTACACCGCTCGTTGGCGCGGTTGCAGGTGAGTCAAATTGATTTGTGGCAGATGCACATTCTGGTCAACCCGGATGAATGGCAGGTGGCGATGGGGCCGGGTGGAGCATTGGAAGCGTTTATCGAGGCGCGGGAGCAGGGGTTGGTGCGCTTTTTAGGCGTCACCGGGCATGGTGTCACCATCGCCGATATGCACCGCCAAAGCCTGGAGCGGTTTGATTTTGACACGGTGTTGCTCCCGTACAACTATGCTATGATGCAGAATCGGGCGTACGCGGCCGCGTTTGCATCCCTTCTCACCCTCTGCCAGGAGCGCAACGTGGCTGTCCAGACAATCAAATCCCTCACCCGTGGCCCGTGGGGGGACAAACCCCGCACGCATAGCACCTGGTACGAACCGTTCACCGACCAGAACGAAATTGACACCGCTATTCATTGGGTGCTCAACCGGCCCGGCATTTTCCTGGATACGGTGGGGGACATTCATCTCCTGCCCCTGGTGTTGGACGCGGCGAGCCGATTTGTGGCGCGGCCGCAGGCCGAACTCGACGCCACTATCGCCCAAATCCCTATGGAGCCACTGTTCATGTGATAGTCATAAAACTGCCAGATGGTTAACCCACAGACTAAAAGAATCGCTTTTGCCGTAACTACTTGAGTTTAGAGTTCAGAGCCAGAGCTAGAGGGTTTTCCAGAGTAATTTCCTCTTGCTCTCTCCTCTCGCTCTAAACTCCAGTAACTATAGACCTCAAGATAATGATTTTGGGTACGGGCTGGCCTTGTGCCTGACCTGTCACGAGAGGGCAACCACAAGGGTTGCCCGTACAGGCAAAATCTTTTTCTTGAATACGTAACCGTTCAGTTCAGAGACGATTTTAGGCCGTTTTGGTTACTTCAACGGATTTAGAAAGGAATGGATTAAAGCCGACCTCTGGAAAATCCGTTTGTTTTTAATCCGTTGATGTAACTTAACTGAACGCTTACTCCGTGGCTCTACTGTATCGTGTCTTGATTAGAGGTTATCGGTAATAACCGTCCGAAAATTTATGTCAACTGATTGCTCCGAGGGACAAACCTTCGGCAGGTTTCCAAATGCTATTACCGATAATGGGCGTGGTTCAAAAGTCGGCAAACGGTGCTTAACACTTTGTAGGGCGATTTGGTAAATCGCCCACGAGACGATTTACCAAATCGTCCTACAAATTTGTAAAGCTGACCTGAACCATGCCCGATAATGTCTTTTACTGTTCTTGTTATATCTTCTCAATAAAGTGTGGTGAAGTTGGTTGAGCCTGTCGCAATCAACGACCTGCGACAAGCCCAGGCCACGTTTGCCCCGAAATATTGAGAAGATACTTCTTATTTTTCTAAGGAGATAAAATGCGTCGAAAGATCCTTGTTTTGCCGTTTGGTCGTATCCTGTTTTTCACTTTTCTCCTCGCGGCCGCTGTCCTGACCATTGGCCTTAGTCAGAACGTAGCCGCTATCCCTGATGATCCCTCTATCACCCCCAACGACCTGGAAGCCACCCTCGAATTACCCGGCCAATCTATCAGCCAGGTAACGGGTGCACCCCTGGCTCTGTATGGTGTTAATTACCCCGTCGCGGCCGCGACGCCTGAAGAAATGGCGCGTCAATACCTCCGTGCCCATGCGGCCACACTCCACCTGAAAACCACTACTCTGGATGATCTCATCTATCGCATCATGCGCCAGGGGCCATCGGGTACGGTGGTGCGCTTCACCCAGCAGGTAGATGGTGTACCCGTCTACCAGGCGGAGATTGCTGTCCACATTAATAACCAAAGCATGGTTACTGCCGTCACCAGCCAATACAAGGAAGGGGCGGAATTGAATAGTACTGTGCCTACGCTCGCGGCCGCGGCCGCGCATCAGTTAGCCGTAACTCACCTGAACGCCCAGGCCCCATTCGGCTACGACAGCAATACCCTCGTCGTTTACCACAACGCCAACAATAACGAAACCCGGTTGGCGTATCAGATTCGCCTCGAACCCTCTGCCCCATTGGGTTATTGGGAACTGCTGGTAGATGCCCACAGCGGTGACTTCATCAAAGTAGTCAACCTCGCCGCCGAAGCTGATGATGACAAAACCCCACAACTGGTAGACGGTACAGGCTATATCTTCGACCCCGATCCCCTTTCCTCAGCCCAGGCCACCTATGGGGATCCTGGTTTTACCGATGGGAATGATGCCACAACCACCCAACTAGATGGCGAACGGGTAACTGTTACGCTGAAAGACATCCAGTTCGATGGTACGAATTACACCCTCATCGGCCCCTGGGCCGAGGTAACAGATTTTGAAAGCCCCTTCAACGGCCTTTTCGCTCAACCGTCTAGTACCTTTAATTACAACCGGTTTGATAATGCCTTTGAGGTTGCCCACACTTACTACCACATTGATAACGTCATGCGTTATCTCAACCTCACGTTAGGGTTGGGCATCGAACCCAGTGCTTATCCCGGCGGCGTCCTCTTCGATCCGCACGGCCTGAACGGTGATGACAACTCCCATTATCTGGGCGGCTCACAACGTGTAGCCTTTGGTGAAGGGGGTGTAGATGATGCTGAAGATGCTGATGTGGTTATTCACGAACTCGGGCATGGTTTGCATGACTGGGTGACGAATGGTGGTTTATCCCAGGTCAATGGCCTGAGTGAAGGGATTGGTGACTATGTGGCCCAATCTTATAGCCGAAGCCTGGGTCAGTGGGATCCCGGTGATCCGCAGTACAACTGGGTCTTTGACTGGGATGGTCACAATTCGTTTTGGGGTGGACGTATTACCAACTATACGGCTATATGGCCCGGCGGCCTGATTGGGCAGATTCATACGGATGGGCAAATTTGGGCCACCTGTATGATGAAAGTATGGAATGCCGTGGGGCGTGATCTGACAGAAATGGCGCATTGGGAAGGAATTGGCATGACCAACTCCACCACTAATCAGAATGTGGCGGCCAATGCGGTTTTCCAGGCGGCGATTGACCTGAATTACCCCACTGCCACACTTCAGGCGATGCGCACGCAGATGCTGACCTGTGGTTACAGCATCCCTGAAATACCTGTACCAGACTTTGCGATGGGTGCTACTCCGGCCAATCAATCGGTCTGTGTGGGCAACAATGCTGTTTATGATGTTCAGGTTAGCTCCTTGTTGGGGTATAACCAGACGGTGGTTCTGAATGCCAGCGGTAATCCGGCGGGGACGACGACGGCCTTCTCACCGGCAAGTGGGGCGGCTCCGTATACCAGTACACTGACGATTGGGAATACGTCCGCGGCCGCGCCCGGTAGTTACAGTATCAATATTGTTGGTGTGGCTCCCACAGCCACCCACACCACCACCGTAGGTCTGACCCTGGCTGATATACCCACCACCATTGCCCTCACCGCTCCGGCGAATGGGGCCACCGGGCAATCGCTCACTCCCACCTTTCAGTGGCAGGCGAATGCGGCCGCGACCAGCTACACTCTGGAAGTGGCTCATGACAACCTCTTCACCCACATTATCTATACTGTCAGTGGGCTAACCGGTACATCTCACACCGCCACCACCGCCCTCGATCCGGAGATGACTCACTACTGGCGTGTTCGTGGGGTAAATAGTTGTGGCATCGGGGTTGATTCTAGTACCTACAGCTTTACCACCCGGGCCGCCGCCCAACTCCTTTATCTGCCGTTTGTCCTAAAACCTTAAACCGTTGAACCGGTTGGGCCAAATAAAAACGGCCGAGAGTTTTACTCTCGGCCGTTTTTGTATCTATACGGCCAAAGGGCAGAATCTGACCATTGAGGGTGATGGCTTATAGCGGTTTCCCCCACCCCTAACCCCGCCCCCCGGGGCGGGGAACTGTTTAAAGGCGCAGGCCAACGGCCTTTGTCCTGGTAGCCCGGTCGTTTTACGGCCGGGTGGGTCTGGCGGATGAATTTATACGGCCAATGGTTCCGGAATGTCTACGCCTCTTTCCGCCATACCCTCTCTCCCCCTTTTTCGGCAATATGGGCCGGGAGTTGTTCTGCCAGCGCCGCGAAGGTGCGAAAAAGGGTCGGAATTTGGGACACGTAGGCGGCGATAGCTTGATGACGGGCCTGAATCGCGGCCGCGTCTAACGCCACCACCTCACTCTGCCACCCGTGCTCCTCGCCTAACACCTGGGGGGAAAAGCCGTGCCACTGCACATACGGGTAATCCTCATAATAAACGCGTTGGGTCGGGCTGAATTGTTTCTCTGCCGCCCGCCGGATCAACTGATGATCTACATGGTTGCCAATGGTAAGGGGGATGAAGACGCGGCCGCACTCTGGTAACGCACTCATCTGCGCCCTAATTTCGGCCAGTAAACCATATGTCTCATCAAGTTCTATCGGGTTAATCGAGCCAAAAATGTCATCACGAGAACGGTACATATTTTCGCCCGTTTGGGGATGTGCCCGGTAAACGCAATCAGGAAAGGCCAGGTGCAGGACATCGGCTCCTAGAATGGCGCAGGCGTTTTGATCTTCGCGGCGACGTTGCGCGGCCGCGTCCAAATCTAATTGCCAGCGCTCATGCAATTCCTGGGCAAAACTGGACAACACCGGCGGCGCATCCCCGGCCATAAAGGTCACCACCAGCACCGATTGCCCGGCGCGGGTCTGCTGAAAAATAAAGCCGCCATTAGACAAAGCGGCATCGTCGAGATGAGGAGAGAGGTAGAGGATGTTGTAGAAGGGAAGCATATTTTAGACGCTCAGATGTGTCCTCTCAATAATGCAGGGTAGCCGGAGGTTGAGCTTGTCGAAACCAACGGTCTGCGACAAGCTCAGGCCTCGTTTGCCCGAAATATTGAGAAGATACTACGGATATAAGTTCCGCTCATTTCTCGATCCGCCAGAATGAAACTATAATTAATCGCATGAATACTCTGACTCACCTGGATGAAAGCGGCCGCGCCCGCATGGTAGATGTTGGTCACAAAGATGACACGGAACGGCTGGCTATTGCCAGGGGAACGGTGCTCATGCAACCGGAAACGGTGCGCCTGATTATAGAAGGAAACCTGAAAAAAGGGGATGTGCTGGCGGTAGCCCAATTGGCGGGCATTATGGCCGCCAAACGTACCAGTGATCTCATTCCCCTGTGCCACCCCCTGCCCGTGACCCATATTAGCGTGAACTGTGTGCCGGACGCGGCCGCGAACCAGGTCAACATCGAAGCCACTGTGCGCGTACAGGGCAAAACTGGAGTAGAAATGGAAGCCCTGACGGCCGTCTCCGTGGCCGCCCTCACCATTTATGATATGGCTAAAGCCGTTGATCGTACCATGCAAATCACCGCTGTGCGCCTGGTAGCCAAAGAAGGTGGGGTACGCGGTGATTATCATGCGCCGGAATTCACCGCCACGAGTCAACAGTAAACAGTGGCTTCACGGAAAAAGAACCGCCAAAACGCCAAGACCGCCAGGAACAGAATAAGCCCAGAGAAAATTGCGAAGGTTTCACCCAAGACGCTAATCAGTGGCCTAGACCTTCGGAAGGCCTGGTAATTACCATGCAATTAGAAATTCGTTTATTTGCTACCTTAAAAGATCGCGCCGGGCAAAACCGGGTGTCATTAACGTTGGCGGAGCCAGAAGCAACCGTGCAGGAGCTATTAGAAAAGCTCGCGGCCGCGTACCCAGCCCTCGCCCCCAGCCTGCCCACATCCCTCGTCGCCGTCAACCGTCAATACGCCGAACCCCATACCATCATCCAACCCGGCGATGAGATCGCCCTATTCCCTCCCGTTAGTGGGGGCAGTGGCCCAGAAAGTGAACAATCTCCATCCGCCAACTTCCCCTCTCCCCCTTTCCCCCACCCTGTCTATTTCGCCCTTAGCGAAGAAAAACCTGACCTGAACGCCATCCATGCCCGCCTGGTTCAGCCAGATGTCGGAGCGATTGCCACCTTCAGCGGTTATGTGCGCGGGGCCACCCAGCGCGATGGTTTACCCCCAGAAACGCTTCACCTCGAGTACGAAGCCTATAACGAAATGGCCCAACAACGTATGGCCCAAATTGCCCAAGAAATTTGGGTGCGGTGGCCACTGGTGAAAGGCATTGCTATTGTGCAACGTATCGGTAAACTAGAGATTGGTGAACCAACCACGCTGGTTGCCTGTGCCGCCGGGCATCGTGATCAGGGGATTTTTGCCGCCGCTCATTATGGCATTGACCGGCTCAAAGAGATCGTTCCGGTGTGGAAAAAGGAAGTCGGCACAGACAAAAGCGTATGGGTAGAAGGGCATTATCACCCCACAACATCTGATAATTTGTGAGAGTTTGTGGAGGCCAGGGAGCAATGCCCTACGCCACGCAACCCTTTTGTGCCGAAAGCCCACATAGGCACTCGGAAAACCGGTCTGAGTGCCGCAAAGTTTCCCCGAGTGTACCTTTTCAATATTTCGGGGCAAACGAGGCCTGAGCTTGTCGCAGGCCGTTGGTTCCGCCCGGAAATCACCGATGAATTGGGAGATTTATTGTATAGCTTGTGCCTGCTGGCAGAAGTGGTCGGGGTTGACCTGGATGAAGCGTTTCAGGCTATGTTGCACAAATATGAGCAACGCTGGCAGGCCAAAGGGCATATCGGCAGTCAAATTTTAGATTGACGGTTGTGTCATGTGCCAAGTGAAAATCGTCAATTGGCGTAACTACTAAACCCGTTGCCTGAGCTTGTCGAAGGCAAATAGACTCCGACAAGTTCAGCCCTCGAGAGGGTTAGTTGTTACCAATTGGCAATCTAATGTAAGGAGGGAAAATGTTACGTCGTTTGCGTTTTATCTTGTTGTTATCCCTGGTTACACCTGTTTTGCTGGGTGTTGGCCCCTGGCAAGAGGCGGAAGGTGGTTTTCAATGGCAATGGTGGTACTGGCTCTGTCTTATCGGTGTAGCGGTTTTCGGTCTGTTGCTATTCCTGGCCTCGGTGGCTTCACGTACTACCCCTTCGACAGAAAAACAGCCAGAGTTATTTAAATCTACCCTGAGCACCTCAGCGGCTCCGCCGCCGCCCCCGGTCAGGGTAGAAACAAAACCGGCACCCCGCCCCACCGTGGTCCCCAAACCTATCCTTACCCCCACACCACAACCGGTCCCGGCGGCCCCGCCAACCCCCACCGCCACACCAGTTTCTTTTGCGCCCCCTGTAAAAGTGACACCCGCACCCGTCACCCCCGATGCCTTCTCGGATAAATTAGAAGGGGTCGGCCCGAAGATTCAGGAAATCTTGTATGCGGCGGAAATTAAAACCTTTACCCAGTTAGCCGCCACCGATGTGAGTCGGCTCAAACAAATTTTGGCCGGGGCTGGGGAGCGGTACCGCCTGGCGGATCCTGAAAGTTGGCCGGAACAGGCCCGGCTCGCGGCCGCGGGCGATTGGGCCGCTCTGCAAACCTTACAAACTAATCTCAAAGGGGGTCGCACCGCTGACTCTCACTAAACAGTTAAAAACCCGGTTTCTTTCTCTCTGAAAGCGATGGTTAAATTAGTGGGTCTGCGGGATTTCGTGGGGTACGGGCAACCCTTGTGGTTGCCCCACATGGGGCAGGCACAAGGCCAGCCCGTACATTTGGTGTCAACCCCCTGAATTCCCAAAGAGCCAAATTAGTCAGAAACCGGTTTTTTTCAGTAGGCTCACTGTTCATTATCCACATCCTCAATGGAGCAGATCTATGTCCAATAACAACCACACCCCCCGCCACCGTGTCGTCGTGACCGGGACAGGGATGATCACCCCCCTGGGCCACAATGTGCCTGATACCTGGGCGGGTATTCTGGCCGGAAAATCCGGTTTTGGCCCCTTTACCCTCATTGACAAGGGAGAACATTCCTCAGGGGGGTTGTGTGAAGTAAAAGAGTTTGATCCCGGTATGTACATGGATCGGAAAGAAGCCCGACGCCGTGATAGAGTGCAACAATTTGCTACCGTCGCGGCCGCGGAAGCCTTGCGTCAATCTCAATTCCTCATCACCGACGACAACCGGGAAAACATCGGCATCTTTATCGGTACTGGGGTTGGTGGCTTGCGGACAACCATCGAACAAGAGCACCTTTTGCTAGAAAAAGGAGTGCGGCGCATCAGCCCGTTTGCAGTTACCATGATCATGCCCAATGGGGCGGCCGGAATGTTAGCCATTGATTATGGCATTCAGGGGCCAACACCGACGATTGCTACAGCCTGCGCCTCTGGCAATGATGCCATTGGGCACGCCTATCGGGCCATACAGCGGGGAGAAATCGCGGCCGCGCTGACCGGGGGTGTTGAGCATGTCCTGGTTCATTGTGCTGTAGCTGGCTTTGAACAAGCCCGAGCCACTTCGGAAAAAAACGAATGTACCCCTCAGCCGTTCGATAAAAACCGAGACGGCCTCATCATCGGCGAAGGAGGGGGTATCATGGTGTTGGAAAGCCTGGAAAATGCCCAGGCGCGGGGCGCTACCATCCTCGGCGAAATCATTGGTTACGGTCAGACCACCGATGCCTACCACATCACCGCTCCTTCCCCCGGGGGAATCGGTGCGGCCAGGGCCATCACACGAGCCATGGCCGATGCAGGCATTACCCCGGCCGAGATAGATTATATTAGTGCTCATGGCACAGGAACCCCGCTTAATGATATGTATGAAACCATGTCCATCAAAAAAGCGTTGGGTGAAGAACACGCTTATCGTGTAGCCATCAGCTCCACCAAATCAATGACAGGGCATATCATGGGGGCTACTGGGGCTATCGAAGCCATCTTCTGCTTGCTGGCAATGCGCGATCAGATGCTCCCACCGACCATCAACTATGTGACCCCTGACCCGGAATGTGACCTGGATGTAGTGCCTAATACGGCTCGCCCGGCTCAGGTGCGTGTTGCTCTTAATAACGCCTTCGGTTTTGGTGGGCATAACGCTGTCCTTGTGATCAAACAGTTTCAACCATAACCGTGAGCGTTCAGTCGGGTGACATCAACGGATTAAAAAACAAACGGATTTTCCAGAGATCGTCTTTAATCCGTTCCTTTCTAAATCCGTTGAAGTAACCCAAACAGCCTGAAATCGTCTCTGAACTGAATGGTTACTTATTGGGAGATAAATCGTTAACCGTGATTGAACAATTACAAACATTGTCCACAATTTTAGGGGTGCAGATGCAGGATTATTCTCTGCTGAGTCGCGCTCTCACCCATCGCTCTTACTTGAATGAACGGCCCGATGATTTTTTGGAAGATAATGAACGGCTGGAATTTTTGGGGGATGCGGTGCTTGATTTTGTCGTTGGCGCTTATTTATACCACCGGTTTCCGGAGATGGATGAAGGGGGGTTGACAGCTTTACGCGCTTCTCTGGTCCGCACGGAGACCCTGGCCGGGTTTGCCCGGGACATTGGATTGGGGCAGTTTTTGCGCCTGGGGTTGGGAGAAGCGGATAGCGGCGGCCGCAACCGTAATCATATCCTGTGTGGCGCGTTTGAGGCGGTTATGGGGGCTGTTTACCTGGATCAGGGATTGGAGAAGGTGCGCGAAATTGTAGGGCGACTGGCTCCCCCGAAGTTGGAACATATTATGGCCCAATCACTCTACAAAGATGCCAAGAGTGAATTCCAGGTGTGGGCGCAAGCAGAATATAACATTACTCCCCGGTATATTGTTATTGCCAGCGAAGGGCCAGATCATGCCAAGATGTTCACCACGCAAGTGTTGGTGGGGGATACCGTGTGGGGTATTGGCGGTGGCCGGAGTAAACAATTGGCGGCTCAGGCCGCGGCCGCAGATGCCCTATTGCGTACCGAAGAGTATGATGACAACAAAGCTATTATCGAGGAAGAAGAATGAGTCGTATTCTCATTACCGGTGGTAGTAGTTACCTGGGACAACACCTGGTTCCTCTGGCTATGGCTGAGCATGAGGTGTCTTACACCTTTTATAATCGTGACCCCCTTAATTTACCCCAGGGTCGTTATGTGGATATGCGCGATGCTCAGGCTGTCAAAAAGGTGGTTGCTGATTTTGCCCCGGAGGCCATTATTCACACTGCCGGGTCGAACCGTTCGCCGAACATGCACCAGGTTATTGTGGAGGGCGCGGAAAATATACGTGCGGCCGCGTACTTCACCAATGCGCGTCTGATCCACATCTCCACCGATGTCATTTTTGATGGTAAAAACGCCCCCTATAAAGAGGGTGATCCCCCCACACCTATTCATACCTATGGACGAGCCAAAGCCGCATCCGAAGCCATTATTCGCCGTCACCACAGCTACGCCATCATTCGTACATCCCTCATATATGGCCTTAAACTAATGGACATGGGCACCCAATGGATGGTCAACGCCCTGCGCTCCGGTGACCCTGTAACCTTATTTAAGGATCAAATACGTAACCCAGTGTGGGCCAACACCCTCTGTCAGGCCTGTTTGGAACTGGCGCACAGCCAGTTTGTGGGGGTGATCAATGTGGCCGGACGGCAAACCATGAGCCGGGCCGAATTTGGCTTAAAATTGCTGAACTGGTGGGGCATTTTTGACCGGGCAACGCTGGCCATAGGCACGAGTGATCCAGAGCAGTTTCCCCAGGATTGCCGCCTGGATTTAACCCTGGCAGAAAAAGTATTAACGACACCGCTGATCGGGGTTGATGAGTTATTAGCTCAGGTAAGTTTATGACAATACGGTTAGACCCTGAGGATGCGGAGATATCAACCCTGTTTCGTCTGGCCGGTGATATGCGCGGAAAGGCGGTGCTGGAAGTGGGGTGTGGCGACGGGCGACTAACCTGGCGCTATGGTCACAGGCCAGCCCTGCTCCATGCATTAGACCCCAAGACGGAAAAGATCGCGGCCGCGAAGCGTGCCTTGCCTCCCCAATGGTATGGACGGGTCAAATTTTTTGCCACCGACCTACACACCTTCCATCCCAATCCCCCCCAACTCTACGATCTGGCTATCCTCGCCTGGTCCTTGTGATGAATGGGCGCTGAGGGCATGGTTCATGCCCTGCACCAGATTTACGATCACCTGAAACCAGGATGTTATCTCATAGATATCCATCCCTCTGGCGATCCCCCGCCGATTGATGTGCGTCTGGGCCAACAGGTGCACCGCGTGGGCTGGATCAACGAAGAAGACGATTACATCGAGTACACCCAGGCCGATGAAGCACTGGCTGAAGCCGTGCGTCGCGGCTGGTACAAGGTCAACCAGGCCGAACGGTTTGCCTTCACTACCTACGCTGACACCATGGCTGAATTGTTGGCCCATTTGGCCGATACCTGGCCTGATGCCCGCGTGGCTGAACGTACCAGCCAGCAGGTCTGCGATCTGCTCAACAGCATTGAACCCGACCGAGAAATCATTGTGCGGGAGTGGATCAAGATAACCTGTTTGGAGAAGGTCGCCCGACCGTAAAACGGGTTGGCTATGTTTACAAAGGCCGTTAGCCTGCGATTTTAGCCCGTAGGGTTTGGTATATTTAGCCAGGGCGGTCAAACCACCGGGCGGATTAACTTTTGAACCACGCCCGTTTTTATTTTCACGAGCGGGTGAACAGCCTGAAAGACTGTTCTACGGTTCGAGCGTGCTTCTGGAGTCCAACGGTTTTTGAGTTTTTCCAAAGTAATACAGGCATAGAATGGCTACCACAAAAGACCCATCCTCCCGGTGATACCCAGAGGGAAGGGGGGAAAACCTCATTCGTGTCATTTTTCGCGGGTATCTGCCCGCGAAAAATGACACGAGAAAAAGTTCCGGCTTTTTGGGAATTCAGGGGGTTGACACGGGGCTGGCCTTGTGCCTGCCTCGTGTGAGGCAACCACACAAGGGTTGCCCGTACCCTACGAAACCCCGAAGACCCAAAGTTCCCCACCCCTGCGGTAAACGGGGGCAACCGCATTAGTCCCCAATCTGGATAACCGGGGGTGGCTCTGGCTCCTCGATGAGATTGGGTGTTAGGCGTAAGGCCAGCCAGTACAACCCCAACACCGGCAGAAGTAAAATCACAACTCCCAGCAATGCCGTGCGCATACCCCACCATTGGGCGATGGCCGCCATCATTATGCCGCCTATCACCTGCCCCAGGGCATCAAGCTGGCCGTTCATGGAAAGAACGGTGGCCCGCACCTGAGGTTCGGCGATTTGTCGGTTGAGCCAGGCCCCATACAGGGGGCCATTAGCCACACGCAAGACAGAATTCAAGGTAATGGCACTCATTGCCAGCCCCACATGACCGGTTAACGCAAAAATGGTGAGGGTGATAAGATAGCCGGTTGTCATTATCATCTGTACCCAGATGACGGTGTGGGGTTGGTTCAGGTTTGGCCGACGCCGGATGAATTCGCTGACGCCCAGGTTTAGGCAGATGAGGGTTACTTCCATGAGGCCAAACCAGGTGACAGGTGTCAGACCACCTACCTGAGGTAGGGTGAAGTTGGTCAGCAGGTGGGCCTGCCACAGCCGGTCTCGCCCTTCGCTAGAAAGGCCAAAGATGACGGCGATGACCATGATGAGGATAAGGGTATTGCGGCCGCGGACTACCCTTATCCCTTCTTTAAACGTATGCCCCATCTTTTGCCAGGAATTACGATCAGGTTGGGGCGTGGGCTTAAATCCTGTTTCCGGCATTACCCCTGCCAGGAAGAGGGCCAGGAGAAGAATCCCGCCCCCGCCTATCAGCATAGGCAGATTATGGCGCACGGAACCTAACCCCATGCCAATGGCTAAACCCAGCAGATTAGCCACAAGGGACACCTGAGTGGCCCGCAGATAAGCCTGCATCAGATTTTCCTCGCCAATTTCATCGGCTAACCAGGCATCTTGGGCCCCACTGGTGAAGGTGTAACCGATACCCCATATTATCTGTGCCAGGAGCACCGGCACAAAAAAGGGTAACGACCCCTCAACGATAAAACCGATCCCGATAATGACGTAACCAATGAGCACCGACAGCCGACGGCTCCGCAGGTCGGCGACAATGCCGGTAGGCACTTCAAAGAGCAAGACGGTTAGTTCCAGCGCTGTGCCCAACATGATAAGTTGAAAGGGGGTCAGGCCCACATCTTCCACGCGGTAAATGCCAGTGATGAACCCCCAAAGGGTAAAGAAGAAGGCCATGCCTCCTGAAAGAATCAGATAAACGGTGTAAGCAGGTAATTTACGCTTCATCGTCAAAAAAACCTCATGGAGGAATGAGAACTAAAAATTTGTTCCCTGGGAGTGGCACGGTCAGGAGACTGGCCACAGCAAATGTTCAACTTATTTAATCGTCAATCCTAAGTACCTTCTCGATAAAGTGTGGTGACGTAGGTTGAACTTGTCGAAACCAACCGCCTACGACAGGCTCAGGCTATGTTGCCCCCTTGCAGGTGATAAAAACTCCGGGGATCGGTGAGATAACGCTCCCAGAACGCGGCCGCGATCTCTCGCCCATTCGCCTTTACCCCTTGAGAGGCAAAATATTGGCACACGCGCACAATATCCCGCTCCATCAGTTCAAAGGCATGGGGGTTCTTGCGTGTATCTACCACCTGGGGAAAGTCAATGATGGCGATTTCCCCTTCCCAATACAGAATGTTGTAAGCGGAAAGGTCGCCATGAACCAGGTGATGAGCCAGCATGAGTTCCACATTGTGCATTATTCGTTGGAAAAGGGGCTTTGCTTCATCCCGAGCCAGACTTACATCAATCAGCGTCGGTGCGGCCTGGGATGCATCACCCAGGTAGGCCATAAGAATGGTGTTGCCGCCGTGGGCAATTGGTTGGGGCACATCGGCACCAGCCTGGTGTAGCTTTTGTTGAACCAGAAATTCATGTTCAATCCAGGCGGTCAGGTCCAGGTCTTTGCCGAAGCGGGTCTTTTTGGCCATTGCTCGCAGTTCCCGGCTACCTTTAATTTCTTTACCTTCACTATCGCGCAAGGTACGCCCGGCTTTATAGATCGCGTTATTTTTGAGGGTGCGTAACATGCGTGGACGGTACAACTTAGCCGCCAGAAGTTCATGGTTTACTGTCTCTCCCGCCACACAGCAGTATACATTGGCTTCTTTCCCCCCTTTGACCAGATGTGTGACATCGGTGATGAGTTTGTCCTGGTAAAAAGAGACGGTAGAGTCAATGACCCACTGCCGTTCATGATGTTTGGGGTCAAGGGGAGCGACGTAAGTGGGCACATAGGTATCGGAGCCTTCGTTCATGAGAGCGACTTCTGTTTTCCAGGGTGTGTCCTGGATGGAGTGATGCTCTTTAGGCATTTTCCCTTTGCGGCCGCGATGAGTTTGTCGGCTCATATCGTTAAAATCATATGCTTCATATTGTTCATGCCATTTAAAGCGAGTCATGGTGTGAAATATCCTTATCTTGCCAAAATATAACCAGCAATCAGCCATGCCGGGACCCCCGGTAGGGCATGGATAAAACCTCATAACCAGAGAGGTTTTGCGTAATGGCTTTTTTGTGGAGGGTGGGGGAAATGGGGACGTGGGCCAGAGAGTAGGCTTCAGTCCCGGGAAACAAAAAAGCCACAGGTGAAAACACCTGCGGCCAGGGGATGCTTGATCGAGGAAGAGGCGATCAGGCGATTAGGCCCTAAGCGCAGAGGCGTTTACACGATGGATGTTGAATTGAGCCAGGACAATGGTTTGCATTAAACGCCTCCTAAGTGAATGGGTTTGATTTCTGTTGAACGGGGCAAAGTCTAGCATAAAGCAGTGAGTTCCGTCAAGAGTGACAAACAGCCAGGAGTATACCCATAAATCGGGGGGCACAGACCTGCCAGGTTTCTAAAACCTGGCAGGTCTCCTACAAAACGTGGATATACTCAACAGTTTGGCCAAGCCCTGCCCCTTACCCCGTAATACCTTACGTCGGTTTTCCTTCCGTGTTATAATCGCCTTTGCATAATAGGAACATTTGAGCGATGGCGACCCGGAAACAAGAACCCACTCCCAAACAAACATCGAATACAAAATCCCCGGCAAAAGCTCCAGACCGGAGTGGTACAGGCCGCGGCCGCACCGTTCCCACGGTTTCCCCTAAACGCGCCCCCGCCAAAACGGAAAAACCCAAACGGCCGCGGCCGCGTACCAACCTGGCTTTACGTCTTAATCTGCACCAAAAAGTCATCATCGGGGGATTATTCCTCTTCCTCTTAACGGGCCTCTTTGGTCTCAGCCTCTTTTCCCCCGAACAAGGGGAACTGACAGCCAGCCTGGCCCGTTACATGTGGCAAGGCTTTGGCTGGGGCAGTTTCCTCGTTATCGTCGTTTTGGTATTTACCAGCTTTTACCTGATTTTGTGGGGCATGGAACAGCCCCCTCCCTTACCCGTTTACCGGCTTGCTGGTTTGGGCGGGTTATTCCTCTGTTTTGAAGCCTTTGCCACCTTCATTGCCTTCGCCCAACTGAGTACCCCAGATGTGTGGGCCGTAGCCAATGAAGGGCTGGGGGGTGGTTATCTGGGTGCGGTTTTGGTTGCCACAATTGAAAATGTGATCGGCACAGGGGCGGCTATCATGCTTTATCTGGTCATAGGGGCACTGTCTACCTTCTTGCTGACTGGTCTCACCCGTACCGATATTGTGAATACCTGGGAGAGTTTGCGCCGTCAACCCACCGAACCCCCTTTAGCGACTGGCCCAGTGCGGCCGCGGCCGCCTATGGCCCGTCCTACCCCACCCCCACCCGGGCAACCGGTTCAGCCCCCCTTAAGTTTTGACAAAACGCCAACTTCGGCCGTCACC
>JAGNBF010000229.1 GCA_018004935.1 Chloroflexota bacterium
CGGCCAGGGCCTCTTCTTCGTTGGTGGCAAGGATGGCCTGGGGCACGGCAAAGGCACGGGGGAAATAGCCTTCGTTGAGGTAGATGCGAGTTTTACCATCTTCGTAGGCGAGTTGCGGCCGCGGCAGGTAATAACTCACAAATGCGACCCCCGCCGTCGCCGGATCACTCATCCCCAGCGCCAACTCGCCCCCCGCACCCTCAAACGTTACCGTAAAATAAAATACCCGTCCCCAATCTGAGGGGAACGCCTCGAAATAAAACGAATACCACCCTGCCTGTGTTGCGGCCGCGCTGTCGAGCGTCGCATGGGCCAACTCCTGCCCCCCATCCCCTATAAATACCCGCACCGTCACCAGGCCGACTGGCTCCCCAGTGGGTTGCAGGGACACATCCAGCCGATGCAAACCGGCATCCGGCATGGTAAACGCTTGACCGATAGAGGTTCCCGGTGTTAGGGGTTGCCAGCCGGTTACCGGCTCCTGCGCCACCCCCTGCACCGGCGTCGTCTCGTACCAGTCGGCCGAGGTGACGAAATATTTGACATTTAATAAGTCCAGGAGGGGGGAATTAAGCCCTTTTAAGGGGATGAGTTTGCGCTCTACCCGCACGGCACTCTCCCCTTCGGCCATGTTGACGTAATTAACCACACGGCGCAAGACGCCCGGTTCATAACCACTTAAATTGGTGAGACGGGGAACCAATGAAGTGTTGGGGGTGTATACTAACCCATCGTTAATGGTGGTCAGGCGAAATAACTCTGCCTCCTGCTGTAAAAAGTCCGTTGTTGCGGTCGCCGGATAGAGATCGCTCACGGGCATCACGGGATTGTAGCGATAACCAAAGGTCACCAGATCCCCCGCCAACCAGATGAGCACCAGCCAGCCAAACAGGGTTGGGGAAAGCCAGCCCCGCAAGCGACTCCCTAATAATCCGCCACTCACGCCCAAGGATAGAAGAAACAAGGCTGTCCGCGGCCGCAAATAAACCCATGTCCGTACTACATCTGCCCGGTAGTAGGCAAAATAAAGCAAGGCAATCAGCAGTAGTACCCCCATCAACCCCAGAACCATTCGCCCCAGGCGTTGCCGCGTGGGCTGATCCAGCACCAACAGCCGATCCAGGGCAATGGCTGTCAGAACGGTTAGAGAAAAAACAACCAGAATGGCGGCCCGGCTGGGCAGAAGGCCATTAAAAACGGGGAGCACATACAGCAGACCATAAACCGGTGTGCCCAAAGCCCACAATCCGCCCAACGTGCCCCAGGCCAGGTAAAAATGGGTCAGGTTGTCGCGGCGCAAAAATGGGGCCAGACCCGCCAAAAGGAGGGGCAAAATGCCCAGATAAACGGTGGTTTCGGCGTAATTAGTGGGCACCGGTCCCCACCAATTTTTATGGGCCGGACTACCAAAAAAGTTGGGAATGAGGAAAACAACAAAACGATTCCACAGCCCTTCGCGTAAGGAGTTGCCGAAGGTTAGGGGCTGACGGTGACTCTGACGCAGGTAGTTGAAGGCGGGTAGCACCTGAACCAGGCTGAGGGCCAGCCCAATGAACAGGGGCAAGGCCACAAGCGTGAGGAGTTGCGCCCGCCAACGGCGATCTTGGGCCTGACGCCACAAAGGCCAAAATCGCCACAACAGATACACCCCCAGGGTCATGCTGGTGTACAGCGTCCAGTTCCAATGCCCACCCAGCCAGGGAATCGCCAACGCCACACCGGCCACAATTGCCCAACGGCGTGCGGCCGCGTAACTGGCAGAAGCGAGTGGCTCCCCACCGGCGGTGAGGTAACGCACCATCCGTTCCACGGCATACAGTTGCAGGGGAAGCCAGATGATAGCGGCATATACCACCTGCCACTCCAGCCAGATGATCATCAGACCGTTGAAGGTGAAGAGGATAGCTCCGCCTAAGGCCGCCAGCCGCCGGGTTACGATGAGGCGCAAGTACAGGTACATAAAAACTGCGCCCAGGAACATTTGCAGGGTGATGACGATGTTGACCGCCGCGGCCGCGGGCCACAGGTAATAAATCAATGACAAAGGGTATAACAGGCCAGCCTGGGTGTTGTAGGTGAAGGGATACCCCCCCAAGATATACGGATTCCAGAGTGGATACTCACCCTGGCGTATGGACGCGGCCGCGAACTCTTTTATGGGGTAAATGTAGTTCACCGGATCGCTCATCAAAAGATTTTGCGTATCCTTCATGAACAGATCCGGTTGTTTCCAGGGGTACCACACATGCGTAATGATATCTAGCGGGAGCCAGATTTTTCCCGGCTGTAAGCCGCGCCCTAGAAATAGCAGTACCATAACCAGGAGCAAAACCACGGCCATCAGATCACGGAAAAGCGGAGATTGCAAACGGTGGCGTAATAAATGCATGGAGAAAAAGGGGGGGAAATTTGTCAATCATTTTCGGGCGACAGACAAAAGCACCCAACACATCTAAACGGTTCTGGTTCCCCCTTCCCAGGAGAAGGGAGTAGGGGGATGGGTTTTCAGATAAGGAATAAGAATTAAATAACTTGTTCGTTGAGAGTGGCACGGTCAGGAGACCGGCCACAGCAACTGTTCAAGTTATTCAATCGCCAATCCTAAATAAGTTGACCCTTTGAGGGAGCCGGTCTTACTGTGGTTGCGTTCAGCCATCCATGGGAACCACGTCATTTTAATTCCCCTTCCTTACTGGAGCTTAGAGCGAGAGGAGAGAGCGAGAGGAAATTTTACTCTGGAAAACTCTCTCGCTCTGGCTCTGAACTCTAAACTCAAATCCTTAACCAGAGCCATAAACTACCGAATAGGGTCAGGCCGCTGATAAATGCGCCGATGATGAAGTCGGGGGGGCGAAAGGTGAAGGTGATAGTGTGCTGACCAGCAGGGACATAGACAGCGCGGACGATACTATTGGCCCGGTAAACCGGGGTTTTCTCACCGTCTATCGTCGCCTGCCAGCCCGGATAGTAAGTATCGCCCAGGACGACAAAGCCCGGTTCGGCCATATCGGCGGTGAGTTCAA
>JAGNBF010000071.1 GCA_018004935.1 Chloroflexota bacterium
GCCACCCCCGAGACGGCCCCTGCCCGCGGCCGCAAACCCCCCATCCCGGCACTCATTGGCGGCGGGGTACTGGGCCTGCTCCTCTGCCTGGCAGGTCTCATCGGTCTACTCTTTCTGCTGGATGTTTTGCCCCCCGGCGGTGATGTGACCCCCACACCGGCTGACATTGCGGCCGCGACACCCACCCACAACGTCAATGATGAGGTCGCCGCCCCAACCGCCACGGAAACACCCGCAACCTTAACCATCTGGTACCCTTCTGCCTCTGGCACAGCCGCCGAAGAAGCCCTTTTGCAGGTGATAGAGAAGGCCAGAGTCGCGTTTCCCAATTTCAATTTTGTGGCAGAAGCCATTCCCTTCAATGAATTAGCACCCCGTTGGCGTCAGGCAGTCCAACAACCCAATGGGCCTGACATCCTCATCCACCCCGGCGGCTTTCTCCAAAACCCAGAGGATGCCACCCTGGACATGACCGATTGGGTGGGCAACCGGGCCGATAATCTGGAAATTTCGGCCCGTGAGAGCCTGCAAGTGAATGGGCGACAACTGGGTTTACCCCTCAGTTCGACCGTTGTGGTGTTGTATGTCAACCAGACCTTGATGAACACCCCACCCCAAACACTCGATGAACTACTGGCCCTGGTGCAAAATGGGCAAACCCTCGCTTTGTGGCAGACGGGTTATCATCTCGCTGGCCTTTTCTCGGCATATGGGGCCGAACTGAGTAACGGGACAGAAGCCTGCCCCAATAGTGAAGTCGCCCTGGTAGCCGCCATGCGTTATCTGGTGAGCCTGCAAGAGGCAGGCGCCATCATGGCCCCGGATGCCTCAGCCCAACAGGAAGCGTTCCGGCAGGGTGAACTCCAGATGTTCCTGGATGATAGTGGGATGTGGGCGGATTACGCGGCCGCGTTAGGTGACGCTCTGCACATTTACCCCGTACCCCCAGCCACGTCGGCCTTCCAACCGTTCAATAACCCCGACGGCGTTTACCTGAACCCCAACACCCCCAACCCCAATACGGCCGTAGATGTGGCCCTGTTTATGGTAGGATTGGAAGCTCAAGAAATTTTCATGAATGTGGGTGGAGCCGTGCCCACAAATTTAGGGGTCGCATTACCGGATGAATTGAGGCAAAATCTACAAGTCGCGGCCGCGTCTGCCCGCTCCTGGCCTGATAACAACATATTAGCCAATGACTGGGTTTTTGTAGAAGGGTTACTCTCTGCCGTCCTAGAAGAACAACGCCCCCCAGCCATCGCCGTCCCCGCCGCCTGTGCCCTCTATCAAAATGTGCTGAATAACAGTCAGTGAACAGTCGTCAGTGAGTAGTCTGGCGTTCAGTGAATTCCTACGAGTCCCTACATGACAAGCGATAGACCCCCCCAAACCATTGGTCGTTACGAAATCCGCGCAGAGTTAGGACGGGGCGGTATGGCCACGGTGTATCGGGCCTTCGACCCCCAGGTTCACCGGGAAGTGGCCGTCAAACTCCTCCCGCGTCAGTTCACCCACGATTCGTCGTTTCGCGGCCGCTTCGCCCGTGAAGCCAAAATCGTCGCCGCCCTCGATCACCCGGCCATTGTGCCCGTGTTGGATTACGGCGAAGAAGGGGATCAACCGTATCTGGTCATGCGCCTCATGGCCGGAGGGACATTAACCGACCGTTTAGAAGCTGGCCCCATGCCGCTAACCGATATTGGCCGCATCCTCAACCGGGTAGCTCCCGCCCTGGACGCCGCCCATAGCCGGGGAGCCATTCACCGCGACCTCAAACCCAGCAACATCCTCTTTGATCAATGGGGCGAACCGTACCTGGCCGATTTTGGCATCGTTAAACTCACAGAAAGCACCATTGCCACCGTCAGCCAATACAGCCTGGGCACACCCGCCTACATGAGTCCCGAACAGATCGAAGGCAAAACGGAGCTAGATGGGCGCAGTGATGTGTACGCGCTAGGGGTAATTCTCTTTGAGATGCTCAGTGGGAAACGCCCCTACGAGGCCACCACCCCCATGGGGCTGATGATGCAACATGTCAACGAACCCATCCCCGACATCCGGGGGCGGCTGGCCGATCTGCCCCCCGACAGCCAGCTCATCATCAACAAGGCCATGGCCAAACGGCGCGAGGATCGTTACCCGACGGCCACATCTCTGGCGACGGATGTGGCCTATCTGGCGGGGTTGCCTGCCCCCACCCCCCTCCCGATTTCCACCCAAACCCCTCTGGCCGAACCACCCCGCACGCCGATGACCCCGCGGCCGCAACCTACTCCGGCCCCCATCAGCCCCACCCCCATTGATCCCACCCAGGTAATGGCTCCACAAAAAACAGTCACCGGGCCACCCGTCAGCCAACCCGCGGCCGCGCCGCGCAAACTGCCGCTGTGGGTCTTTGGCATTGGCGGAATGGGGTTACTCGTCGTGCTGGCTGTCATCATCGCCGGGGTAGCCCTGTTGCTAAACAACCAAAATGGGGGCAATGAGGACAACGCGGCCGCAAACAACACCGGTAATAACGAAAGCGTCACTACAGAGAATGACGGCAGTAGCAATAACAGCAACGCCACCGATGACAGCGGCAATGATGACAGCGACGAATCTGTCAGCGACGAACCCACCCTTGAACCCACCCCAGAAATTCCCCAGGCGGCCTTCCCCGTCTGGACACTTGACGATGTAGAGTCGGCCTTCCCCTTAACCGCCAGTGGCTTCCCCCTGCCCGCTGAACGTCTCCCCATCCTGCCCGAAAACAGCACCGACCTCATCCCCCTGGCCCAATATGGCCGGGGCACCATTCGGGATATAGATTATTCGGCGGATGGGCAATGGATTGCCGCGGCCGCGGAAGAAGGCATCTACCTCTATCAAGCCAGCGACCTCGCCCTGGTCTGGTACCAAGAGGCCCAAGATAGCAACGTCGCCTTTCATCCTGAAGGACAAACGCTGGCCGTGGCCGATGAAGGCGACATTCAACTATGGTCGGTGGCTACGGGCGAACTGCAACTGACCCTGATAGATAACAACCAATACACCGGCTACCTGCTGACCTACAGCCCGGACGGCCAATATGTGGTAGCGACCAACTCCAATAACGCGATCCAGATATGGTCAGCCGAGGGTATCTTGTTGCAGGAGCTATCCGACAACGAAAATCGCCTGAGTGATCTGACCTTTTCCCCCGACAGTACCCAAATCACCGCCACCAGTCAGGACACAATCACCATTTGGGACATTGAAAGCGGCTCCATCAGCCAGACCCTGACCCGTGCGGAGACATCCTTTGAAGAAGTGATTTATTTGACGGCTACAACCCTCGTCGCGGCCGCGTCCCAGTCTGGCATTTTCTTCTGGGAAGCCACAGACGGGGCCTTCCCCGCCGAGCCGACCCAATTCATCGCCGAAACCATTCCCACCACCGGCTTTATCGCCGCCACCCCCGATGGCCTCATGGCAACTGGTATCTGGAACACCGTTTATCTCTGGTGGGCGGGAGAAACGGAGCCGTTTTATATCTTGCCCAGCATTGGCGGCAGTACCATTCATCTGGCCTTTTCGCCCGATGGAACCACCCTGTTAGTAGGTTCGGAAAATTATGTCGCCCGCTGGCGGATAGACGGAGATACGCCCGAACCCATTGATTTTTTGGTCCCGCACATCGGTGACCCCTTTGATGTCGCCTTCGCCCCCGATGGCGAAACGATAGCCGCTACCAGTAGCAATGGCGTCTGTATCGTCTGGGAAAGTAACACAGGCGCCTTACGCTTTGCCCTCACTAACCCACCCCAGGAACCCTCGGCGGTGATGTACACCCCAGATGGGGACCTGGCCGTCGGCTCTTTCTCCAGTGCCACCCAGCTATGGCTGGGAGATAGTGGGCAACTCCGTTTTGCCACCGAAAATGAAGGGGATTTCCATTACATCCTGGATGTGGCCGTCTCCGCGGATAATGGTTGGATCGCGGCCGCGCTCTCTGAAGGCGGTATCACCATCCTTGACCGCGAGACCGGGGAAATTCAGCAAACATTGGCCGGTCATACGGGCAATGTCAACGCGCTCACCTTCCTACCCCGCACCGACATCACCTTGCTGGCTTCCGGGGGAGAAGATGGGCTGGTCAACCTGTGGCAATATGACGGTGAAGAATTCGTTTTGCTCACAACCTACCAGGACGCTCCCATCAGCATCAATGCCCTGGCCTCTGATGGGGCGTATCTGGCCGCCGGAGATGATGACGGCACAATCTGGTTCTATTACCTGGAAACCACCGACGATGCCGCCAATGCCGCCAGTGGTTCCTTCGCCGTCAATGAAGGGGTGGCCTCAATGGCCTATTCCCCGGATGGGCAACTCCTGGCCGCCAGTACCTTCAACGGCGAGGTCGAAATCATCCATCTGGCCGAAATCCGCACCATTCAAATTTTGCCCTGGGGCGGGACCGTCGCTTTTTCACCCGATGGAACCTTGCTCGCGGCCGCGTCCTCTGCCGGTATGCGCGTTTGGGCGGTCAGACCTTAGTGGGTGTCTAAAAATAACTTCCCGATTTAGACCTGACAGGTTTCTGAAAACCTATCAGGTCTGGGAGGAACTCATTTTTGGACGATTACGTAGGGTTCAGACTTACGTTTTTATGACAAGCCGCACGCCTGGTTTGTCGCCGGAAACATCCACCCCTAACCCCGCCCCCAGGGCGGGGAACTTTTCTCGGCGCGGTTTGGGGGTGGGCACTCCCAAACCGCGCCGGTGGGTGTCGTCTCCTTTCCTCTAGAAAGGAGGCGACTATGACAGCGTTTAAGTTCCCCCGAGTCTTCTCTTGTTACCCTTTCCTCTGCCCCAAATAATCGCGGCCGCACGCGCGGCCGCGAACCCCGCTACCGCCGTCCGTACCCATTTGCGCTGGCAAAGGGAGCAGTTATGGGTGGGAGATCGGGCCTACCAGCCCGCCCGGATCTTCCTGGTAGGTGTGGGCAAAGCGGCGGAGCAAATGACTGCGGCCGCGTGTGCCCTTCTCGGTACTCGCCTGTATCAAGGTATCCTCATTCACAAACGCGGCCGCGTCCTACCTCCCTTACCACCCTCTATCCACCCCTACCCCGCCGATCACCCCATCCCTACCCAGGACAATCTACACGCCACCCAGGCCGTTTTAGACCTGCTGGCCCACACAACTCCAGATGATCTGGTTCTCTGTCTGATTTCCGGGGGCACATCGGCACTATTGACACAACCATCACTGCCCCTGGCTGATTGGCAGGCGTTATCCCAGGCATTATTGGCCTGCGGGTGTTCCATTCAGGAATTCAACCGGGTACGCCAATTTTTGGACCCCATCAAAGGGGGTGGACTGGCAATAGCGGCCGCGCCCGCCCCCTGCGCCAGCCTTATCCTCAGTGATGTGGTAGGCAACCCCCTGGATATCATCGGGAGTGGGCCAACCGTGCCGGTTGTCAAACAGGCGGCTGTTGTCCGGCACATTCTGGAGCGTTATGGCGTCAAAGACCGACTCTCACTCACAACACAACAACAGCTAGACCAACAGTTGGCAACCATACCCGATACGCGCCCGGATCATGTCATGCCCGTGGCCCAATTTGGGTACAATCATGTGGTGGCAGATGGACAACGATTGGCCACCGCGGCCGCAGAAGCGGCCCGGTTAGCTGGTTTCTCGACGCAGATTTTGACCACCCATTTGCAAGGGGAGGCACAAACAGTGGGACAGGTCGCGGCCGCGTTGGCTCAAGATGCCGCGCCGGGCAGTTGCTTACTTCTGGCCGGGGAAACCACCGTCACCCTGTCCACCCAGGCAGGGCGAGGTGGGCGCAACCAGGAAATGGCTCTCGCGGCCGCGCTGGCGCTGGCGGGCGTAGAAGGGGTTGTTGTGGCTTCTTGGGCCAGTGATGGGGAAGATGGCCCCACACCGGCCGCCGGAGCCTGGATAACCGGCCAAACCGTACTCATGGCCGGGCAGGCCAGTTTAACCGCCGCCGATTATCTGGCCCGGCACGATAGTTATACCTTTTTTCAGCGGCTGGCAGAGAGCCATTCAGCGGCGGGTTCTCTGATACACACAGGGCCAACCGGCACCAATGTCAATGACCTTGTGATCATCCTACGTTATTCTTCAGAGCAGACTTATCTATGAAACTCATTCTCACGACCCAGCACTATGGCAAACGGAGCATGGTTTATATCTACAGTTATCCGGCAGAGATGGTATTTTTTCGCGGCCGCGAACCCCATCCTCAGCAGATGATCACCGTAGAATTCGTCGGGTTGAAGGCAATCACCACCCCAGCAATCCGCGCCTGGTTATTGGCTCGGAGCGGACAGGCCAATACCCGGCAAACCCTGCTAGAAATTCCTGAAGACATCTGGCGGCCCACCGTTCTAGAAGATTTTCTTACCGTCAGCCAATATACTCAGGCACTCTGGAGCATCACCCAACATTTCAGTCTGGCCGACATTCAGGCTTTTGTAGACCGCTGGTGGCCCCAGGCTGAAACTCGTTTGCATCAACTCCTCGCCCTTAGCGAACCAGAAGCAAAATTACAGGGGTTCGACCGGGAGCAAGATTTTCTGGCGCGGGTGTTGGGGGTGACGGCGCAATTGGGCAATGCCCTCAATAAGACCCATCACCAGTTACTGACCCAATGGGAAGAGCGTCATTTACCCCGTTTGCGACAGGAAAACCCCTTTATGCCTGAACATTGGTTGGAAGTAGCGGCCACCTTACGTGCGCCCAATGTCTGCCAGACGATACTCCGAGAGATGGCTCAGCGGCTCAGTTCGGCCCGGCTGGAGCAAGAACGATTACACACCATTCTGGCAACCATCGGCCGTAATCCGCCATTGCGCCAGGCAGTTCATCATGATGTGACTTTCTGGAATTGGTGGAATACGATTCTGCGCCTGGAGCAAAATTTATCCGATGCCACGGTGGATATTTCGGCGGCGCGGGAGCAAAAGGTAATGCTAAACTGGGAGACGGTGGAAAGCCGCCGTATTGGGCGGATCATTCCAGGACGCACAGCCCTGGTGGTTCAGTTTAATGGAGCACCACTGTATATTGCCGCCCCGCGTAAGCTCAAATTTCAGATTCGCCGGGCAGGGGGGCAACTCCGCAAATGGGGAAATACGTTGACACTGGCAGTCACCCGGAAAAATGAATTACAACAGGCCTTGTTGGAAGTGGAAACGCTGGACACATTGGCCAACGTGGCTCCAGCCCAGGCGGTGGCCCGGCTGGCCCATCTCAACCTGCCCGCGACGCATCCGGTGTTTGACGCGGCCGCACGTGCCGCTCACGACCCCCGTTATGCCCACATCCTGGCCGACCTGCTCATTGAATTGACAGTAGGGTTGGATGCAGACGTGGCGCGGCGATTGCTACGGGAGCAGTCGCGGTTGAACAAACGGTAGGGGGTTGCGGGGTAGGGTATAATGGAGAGGAACTCGTAGAAACTGGAGTTTGATCTGCCCACTGGTTATTGGTGTATTGGTTATTGCCGCTGGCGAAACCAATTTTCGCCAAAGTCCAGTCAGGAACTCTGGGAACTCGTAGGAACTTGTACCGCCCGGCTTTTTTATTTTCAGGACGGGAATGATATGAATACACTCTTGGCACCTACAAAAACACAGGTTGGTTCGCGGCCGCGGATTCCTTCTACCTTGCCCCCCTTACAGACGGGTGATGTCCTCACCCGAGCCGAGTTCGAACGCCGTTACAAGGCTCAACCCAACATTAAAAACGCCGAACTCATTGAAGGGATTGTCTATATGTCTTCACCTGTACACTTTCTGCAACACGGCAAACCCCATGCCCACGTCATGCTTTGGTTAGGTACTTATCTTGCCAGTACGAAGGGTATCTGGTTTGCTGACAATACCACAGTGCGTCTGGATGCTGAAAACGAAGTTCAACCAGATGCTTGTCTTTGCCTTCCAGAACAGAGCGGGGGACAGACAAAAGTCAGTAAGGACGATTATTTAGAAGGGGCACCGGAGTTAATCGTAGAAATCGCTGCCAGCAGTACCTCGTATGACATGCACCAGAAGAAGCGGGTTTATGCCCGTAATGGGGTGAAGGAGTATCTGGTGTTTCAGGTGTATGAGCAAAAGGTGGACTGGTTTGTGTGGCGGGAAGGGGTGTATGAACCGCTAACCTCAGACGAACAGGGTATCTGGCGCAGTGAGTTGTTTCCAGGGTTGTGGCTGAACGCGGCCGCGTTCTGGGATGATGATCTGGCTACCCTGCTCCAGGTTCTGCAACACGGCCTCGCCACCCCCGAACATCAAACCCTCGCCGCCAGCTTACTCACCGCCAAAGCCTGAAAAAGCGATAACACGGATGGCGATGAACACGGGTATTTTTCGTTACTTGAGCTTAGAGTTCAGAGCCAGAGCTAGAGGATTTGCCAGAGTAATTTCCTGTTGCTCTCTCCTCTCGCTCTAAACTCCAGTCGTTATTATCCGTGTCATAAAATATCCCCCAACAACGTCTCCAGAAAAGGCGTCACCCGCCAGAACTGTTTTAACGCCTCATACTGCCTGAGTTCCTCTGCGTTCCTACGAGTTCCCACGAGTTCCCCCCGAATCATCAAATTGCGCGGCGTGTGTTCCGTCTCGATAAACTCCACAATATCCGTCTGGTAGCCCATCACGCGGAGTAACTGCGCCCGGAAGGTGTCGGTGAGAATGTCACCCAGCCGTTCGCGCAAAATGCCCTGCTCCAGTACCGGCCCAAATGGCTCCGGGGCTGTTTGTTGGCTGAGTTGGGCCTGCAAATGGTGATGACAACAGGGCGCGGCAAAGATATAACGGCTTTGCCAGCGCACCGCCTGGGCCAGGGCTTCATCGGTGGCGGTGTCGCAGGCGTGGAGAGCTAGCACCATGTCCGGGGGGGTGTGGGGCTGATAGCCGATGATGCGGGTGTCGTGGAAGATCATGCGCTCCCAGCCTAATTTCTGGCTGGTCTGGCGGTGGCGTTCGATGAGGTGGGCCTTGATGTCCACACCGGTCAGGGTGGTGGGGATGTTCAGTACGTCGTTGAAGTAATGGTAGGCGGCAAAGGTGAGGTAGGCGTTGCCACAGCCGAAGTCAATGAGGTGGAGAGAAGGAGGGGAAGTTATTAGTGTATTGGTATATTGGTTATTGGTCTCCAGCAAGGTTCTCACATCCAGCGTGGCGGTGATGAGTTGTAGAAACTGGTTGATCTGGCGGAATTTGCGCTGGTAGTCGGCTTTGATGCGACCATCGCTGGTCATCATACCCAGGGCGTGCAAAAAATAGGCCGAGGTTTCGGGGGAGAGGATGGACGTTTTAGCCCGGTCGTGGCTGAGAGTGGGGGCGGGGCGGGGCGTCGCGGCCGCGTGCCGATGTACAATCGCCTTCCCTTTTTGGCTAAACTGCACCGTAAGGGTTTCGTCGGTGGTCTGAACGGTGATGCTTTTCCAGGGGAGCGGGAAGAGATCGGCGAGCATCGCGGCCGCGTCTTCCCCCCGCGCCACATTCTTCACCACATCCTGTTGGCCATCCCAGTAAGAAAACTGGCGCATTTGCCCCTGCTTCAGCTCCACCGGGCGAATGGTTACTTTGACGTAGGGGTTACGGTCGCGGCCGCTAAACACCGCCTGAATGAACTGCTCATCCTGGGTAATCGGGGCAATGAGTTGTTGTTGGTACTCAGTCATGCCAAGTAAACAGTGAACAGTGAACAGTGAACAGTCAACAGTGGGCAGTGTTACTGTTCACTGCTGACTGTTCACTGTTCACTTCCACACACGCCGCAGTAAATTGACCCAATTCCCGCCCATCACCCCAGCCACATCGGTGTCGCTGTAGCCGCGGGCTTTGAGGGCGTCGCCGATGAGATGCAGGTCGGCCGCACTGTCAATCTCGGCGGGGATGCTCTCGCGGCCAAAACCACCATCGAAGTCACTGCCTATGCCCACATGCTCCGCCGAACCGACTAACTGGCAGATGGTGTCCACATGGGCGGCCACATCGGCCACAGTGACATCCACTTTTTTGAGGGTGCGGCCGCCGGGTTTCAGGAACCCATTGGCCAGGACGATGCCCATCACCCCACCCCGTTCGGCGATGCGGCGGATTTGGATGTCGCCCAGGTGGCGTTCTTGCACATCGGGAACCATTTTGCGGGCGTTGCTGTGGGTGGCGACGCTCATCCCCTCGAACCGGTCTAACGCTTCCAGGCTGGAGCGTTCGCTGAGGTGGGTGTGGTCTAAAATCATGCCCAATCCGGCCATGACATCCAGCAGGCGTTGCCCTTCTTTGCTCAAACCGATGCCACTACCGGCCCAGTTCCCCCCGGCGTAGCGGGTGTTGCTCCAGGCTAACCCCACCAGGCGCAGGCCATGCTCGTACCACCCTTCCGCTTCTTCTGGCTCGCGGATGGGGTCGGCCCCTTCCATGAGCGGCACAATGCCCAGAAGAGGGTTGTCGCTGGTCTGGCTGGTAATGACTTCATCCAGGCTTTTGCTGTCTGTGACCAGACGCACGTAGGGAACTTCATCGGCCAGGCGGTGGTAGTAGTCTAGCTGGCGCATGGCCTGGTTGTGGGCCTGCCGTTTGTTGCGGTAGATGACCCGTTCGGTCATGCGGTTTTTGTGGTACGGCCCGACGAATAACGTACCAAAAACAAGCCCGATGCGGCCGCGACGCAACTCCGGTAAGGTGACAGTGGCTGTGCCATTCCGGTCAGGCACGGTTCCCCCCTCTTCCCGCTGGCGCAAATCGGCCAGGGGCAGGCGCAGGTCCCGGTCAAATTCAAAAAAGTTATAAGCCAGATCAAGGTGTGAATCTACGATAAACATGGGTACTCCAACATATTTGTGTCAGGCGGTTTTAAACTATAGGGCGTGGTTCAAAAGTCGGCAAACGGTGCTTAACACGTTGTAGGGCGATTTGGTAAATCGCCCACGAGACGATTTACCAAATCGTCCTACAAATTTGTAAAGCTGACCTGAACCATGCCAACTATAGCAAGCGCAATTTGTCCGGTGCAACACGACTACTATTGGTAAATCGCCCACGAGACGATTTACCAAATCGTCCTACAAATTTGTAAAGCTGACCTGAACCATGCCAACTATAGCAAGCGCAATTTGTCCGGTGCAACACGACTACTAAGAGTTCGTAAAAATATAACTTCCCGGTTTAGACCTGATAGGTTTCCGAAAACCTGTCAGGTCTTGACGGAACTTAATCTTTTACAGACCCTAAGTGCCAGTATCTCAACTCCAACGAGACGCCCCTGTTCATCGAAATCGAAAATAACGCCAGGGGACACCTCTTCAGATTCAACAATGGGTGTCTCATCGAAGCGAAAATATAACGCATCGCTCTCGGTATCAATTTTGAGTCTCATTTTATCAGGCTACGCAAGGTCGCCAGGTTGGCAATGTCCATATCAATTTCCTGACCGTCAGGCCCGGTTTCGGTTTTGTCTGTTTCCAGGTGTGCGCCGTGTTCTGCCCAGCGGGGGTCGTTGACGAAGCTGGCGAACCCTTCCAGCCCAATTTGCCCCTGACCGATATGGGCGTGCCGGTCTTTGTTTTCGCCCAGGCCGTGAATGCTATCGTTGAAGTGGAAACATTTGATCCACTCTAACCCCACGATGCGATCAAATTCGGCCATCGTTTGGGCGTAGGTTTCGGGGGTGCGGATGTCGTATCCGGCGGCAAAAATGTGGCAGGTATCCATACAGACACCGAGGCGGGGCGTGCGGCCGCAACCGTCCAACACCGTCGCCAGTTGTTCAAATTTGTACCCCAGGTTGGTTCCTTGCCCGGCCATTGTCTCCAGGCAAATGATGACGTTGTACCCCTCTGTCTCCTGCACCAGCCGCATCAACCCCTGGCTGATGGCCTGCAAACCGGCGTCAATACCGGAATCCATGTGGGAGCCAGGGTGGAAGGTGAGGAAGGGAATGCCCAGAGCCTCGGCGCGTTGCACTTCATCTTTAAGTGCCTGGTAAGATTTTTCCCACAGGTCGGGTTTGGGGGAGGCGATGTTGATGAGGTAGCTGGCGTGAACGGCGACGGGAGTGATGTGGCTATGGTTCGCGGCCGCGTTGCGCCATAGTTCGATATCCTCATCCAGTAACGGCTTGGACGCCCATTGCCGGTTGCTCTTGGTGAAGATGAGCATAGAGTCACAGGTCGCGGCCGCGCCCCGTGCATACGCCGTATATGGCCCGCCGGAAATACTCATGTGTGCGCCTAATCTCATAAATGTCTCCTCTGGAGGGAATCGGGTGGGTAACTACAAACCCTCTCGAGGGCTGAGCTTGTCGAAGCCCTCTGTTGCCTTCGACAAGCTCAGACAACGGCTTAGTAGTTACTGGGATGGTAGATAATACCTTGTGAGCAGTGAGAATTAACAATTATACTGCCAACGGGCATAATCTGATATTTTTCGCTCTGTCACGAGTATACCCATAAATCGTGGGACACAGACCTGACAGGTTTCAGAAACCTGTCAGATCTCCTACAAAACTTGGATGAAGTGTCGTTTTTTGCGGGCGTACGCCCGTAAAAAACGACACCCATAGGTTTCTCCTTCCCGGCAGGAAGGGAGAAACCACTCGGCGGGCAAAATCGGGGGCTTCGCCTCCGATTTTGCCGCCTTAAAAAACTCCCCGCTCCTGGGGGCGGGGTTGGGGGTGGGGGAAATCCGAGTAGGCAATCACCCTAGTACAACAGCATAAGTAGAAACCAGGTTTTTACAGCAAATTCGGAATGCTTTACAGGAAAAAAACCTGGTTTCTAAACCTGCGAGAGAGTTCCGCCCAGGTGTACCAGTACAGTAGGGCGTAAGTAGAAACCAGGTTTTTATATCAAGTTCGGAAGCGATTTTCAGGAGAAAAACCTGGTTTCTAAACCTGCGAGAGAGTTCCGCCCAGGTGTACTAGTGCGATTAGCCTTCTTACTGTGTTTCTGCCTGACCCTGGCTAAAATAGGGTCGTCTGATTCCTAACCAGGACAAGCCAGAACCAAAAAGAAGAAACTATGTACAATCGCATTGTCGTCAAATTTGGTACCAGTGTTTTAACCGGGGGAACTCCCCACCTGCACCGGCCGCAAATCGTCGAACTGACCCGGCAGTGTGCCGCTTTGCACCAACGCGGCCGCAAAATAATCCTCGTCAGTTCCGGGGCCATTGCCACCGGACGGGAACAACTCAACTTTCCCGATTTACCCCGTACCCTGGCCAATAAACAGATGTTGGCCGCCGTAGGGCAAAGCCACCTCATGGCTATATGGGCACAATTCTTTGCCATTTATGGCCTACATGTAGGGCAAATGCTCCTGACACGGGCGGATGTAGAACGTCGCGGCCGCTACCTCAACGCCCGCGCCACCCTGCATACCCTCCTGGAACACCGGATCATTCCCATCATTAATGAAAATGATGCCGTCGCCACCGAAGAAATCCGCGTAGGTGACAACGATAATCTGTCCGCCCTCGTGGCCTTGTTAGCCGAGGCCGACCTGCTCATTTTGCTTACTGACCAGCCCGGCCTTTACACAGCCGATCCTCGCACCAACCCCAGTGCTCAGCTCATCCCAGAGGTAAACACGATTGATGACAGCCTGCGCCAGGTGGCCGGGGGCAGTGTCAGTGGATTGGGAGTGGGGGGTATGGCTACAAAATTGCAAGCGGCCGCGATTGCTCGTTTAGCCGGTGCGGATGTGGTTATTGCTTCCGGGCAAACGCCCAACGTCATCACACGTGTAGCCGAAGGGGAACCACTGGGTACACGCTTTCCCGCCACACAGAGCTTCCTGGAAAATCGCAAAAAGTGGATTCTGGCCGGGCCACGGCCCACGGGAACCATTGTCGTGGATGAGGGGGCGAAAGAAGCGTTGCTGAGTCGCGGCCGCTCGCTCCTGCCTGCCGGTATTATCCAGGTGGAAGGCTCCTTCCAACGTGGCGATACCATCACCATCCAAACGGCACAAGGGCTAGAAATCGCCCGGGGCATTGTCCAATACAGCAGTGATGATTTACAACGACTGGCCGGACAACAATCTGAGGCTATCGAAACGATTTTGGGATACACCTACGGTGCGGTGGCCGTTCATCGCAATGATTTGATCGTACTCTAAAAAAATCCCCCATCGGGCATGGTTCAAAAGTCGGCAAACGGTGCTTAGTCATCGTTCGCAATCATACTGTCAAAGGGCATAATCTGACATTTTTTCGCCCTGTCGCCAGCAATTCTCAATTTGGCCTGAACGTCTAAAAATGGTGCGGCCGCCCGGTGGTCAACTGAGCCTAGCACAGCCTTTCCAGGCTGTGCGCTCTCTATGCAGGCAGATCCAGGCTTCGGCAAAGCTCAACCCTCGAGGACGTGTAGGGCGAACAGCCTGAAAGGCTGTTCTACGGGGTGGGCCATTTTTCGAGCGTGCTTTTGGCGGGCAACGGTTTTAACCGTTGGTTAAATTGAGAATTACTGCCCTGTCGCCGTCTCACTTTATCGTCGTGTTGGGTTTATCCAAGGCCACCCCCACCCCTAACCCCGCCCCAGGGGCGGGGAACTATTTTCGGCGCGGGGTGGGAGTTTCTGGCGACAAACCGAGGGAACTTTCCCGTCCTGGTTATCGTTTTGACAATAGGTATAACAACCAATCATTATGTCAAAGGAGACAGCCATGTTGAAGAAAATTTCCCGCACCCTATTTGTTTTGTTATTTATGGTGATGGGCTTCGCGGCCGCAGTGCCTGCCCACGCTGAACCCATCCCCCCCATTTCCCCCATCCCCCCTATCCCTGTAGATCAATTTACCATTGAGTATCAGCGGGTCAATGTCACCATCAACAACCAGATCGCCACTACCCACATTGACCAGCTTTTTGTCAATCCCAATAGCTGGATGGTTGAGGGCATCTACTTGTTTCCCCTGCCCCTGGGCGCATCCGTCAGTCAGTTGACCATGTGGGTAGATGGAACCCCCATCGAGGCCAAAATCCTGGCCGCCGACGAAGCGCAACAGATTTATGATGACATCGTGCGGCAGATGCGTGACCCCGCCCTGCTCAAATACGTGGGCACGCAGGCCATCCAGGCCAACGTCTTCCCCCTGCCCCCCAATGGCGAACGGCGCGTCGAAATCGAGTACCAACAGCTCCTGACCGCCGAAAACGGGTTGTTCAAATACGTTTACCCCCAATCCAATGAGCTATACACCAACCTGCCTTTGCAAAGCCAGAGCATCCGCGTCGAAGTGGCCTCACCGGAAGCCATCCGCACCATTTACTCCCCCAGCCACGCCGTGGCTATCAGCCGCGAAGGGGATTTCTCAGCGGTCGTCGGATTTGAAGGGAGCAACATCGCGGCCGATACCGATTTTGCCCTGTTTTACAGCGTTTCCCCTGAAGACATCGGCCTGAGCCTGCTGACCTATAAAGAGCCGGGCGAAAATGGGTTCTTTGTTCTGCTGGCCGCGCCCAGCGTGGAAGTAGACCCCAACCAGGTCATCGCCAAAGATGTGATTGTGGTGCTGGACACGTCGGGCAGTATGTTTGGCGAGAAGATGGATCAGGCGAAAGCGGCCGCGGGCTACGTCATTGGTCAGTTAAACCCGCAAGACCGGTTTGGTCTGGTCACGTTTAGCACGGGCGTTGTGCCTTACCAGAGCAGTCTCGTCTCCGCCAGTGACGGCGGGGATGTGTCGAGCTTCATCAACAGCATTGAGGCCATCGGTGGCACAAATATCAGTCAGGCATTGCTCGAAGCCCTGGCTATGGCCGACGCCGAACGGCCCACGACGATTATTTTCCTGACCGATGGGCTGGCGACGGAAGGCATCACCGATACGGGCCTGTTGTTGGATGCTTTTGGGCAGGCCGCCCGCCCCAATGTGCGCCTCTTCGCCTTTGGTGTGGGTGACGATGTGGACACCTTCCTGCTGGATAGTCTGGCGCAAAATTATCGGGGCACATCCACCTATGTGCGCCCCGGTGAAGCCATTGATGAGGCGGTAAGTGGCTTCTACGCCAAAGTCAGCACCCCCGTGTTGGCCGACATTAGCCTGGATTTTGGCGGCATCATCGTGGAGCAGATGTACCCGGATACCCTGCCCGACCTGTTTGCCGGGAGCCAGTTGGTGTTGGTGGGGCGTTATCGGGACAGCGGCGCGGCCGCGATTACCCTGCGCGGTACGGTCAACGGTCAACAACAGGTGTTCACCTACAGCGGTAACAGCTTCCGCTCCAGTGGCGGCGATGATTTTATCCCCCGGCTGTGGGCCACACGGGCCATCGGCCATCTACTCACAGAGATTCGTCTGAATGGGGAAAACCCGGAACTGGTGCAAAGTGTGATTAACCTGAGCGTGCGTTATGGCATTATCACCCCTTACACCAGCTTCCTCATCGAAGAAGATGACATCTTCACCCAAACGGGTCGGGATGATGTGGCGAACCAGGCGATGGAAGAGGCGGCGTCTGCCCCGATGGAAGCCAGTGGCTCGGCGGCTGTAGACGCGGCCGCAGACCAGGGGGAAATGGCGGAAGCGGAAGCGCCTGCGGCCGCGCCTGCCACTTTCACCGATGAGGAAACGGGGCAGGTGGTAGACATGTCCAGCGTGGTGCAATCGGTGGGGAGCAAAACTTTTGTCTGGCGCGAGGGCATGTGGATTGATACCGCCTTTGATCCGGAGCAGTACACCCCGGAACCGGTGGGTTTTGCCAGCGATACTTACTTTGACCTGCTCGCGGCCGCGCCCGAACTCGGTCAATATTTCGCCATTGGTCAGCAGGTAGTGGTGGTGTACAACGGGGTGGCCTACCAGGTAGTCGAAGGTGAAGGCAACACTGCCGTTACTATCCCTGATGTCACCGCTCCTGACAGCACCGATGCCCCCATCAATACGGAAACAGGTGAACCTGTGCCAACGGCTTCCGACTCCGACCCAAACAGTAATGCCGGAGTTAGCGTGTGTGGTATTACGGCCATGTTACCCATCGGTTTGCTGGTGTTGGCGGGTGGTTTTGGGTTGAAGAGAAAAAAGAAGTAAGGCAGGCAGATAAACTTTAAGGGTACCCGTTGCGAATAGAAACCGGGATTCCCCCTTCCCGCTGGTAAGGGGGAATCCAATCTACGGGCAAAATGGGGTGCAATAAACCCCATTTTGCCCGTATTAGAAAACTCCCCACCCCTGGAGTGGGGGAAATCCGGGTATGCCATTGCTCTGACCCTTAAGGGTGACTGCTTTCGTTTTGCACAAAACAAGTCTATAATTAGCCATATCAATTGTATATAAACCACAGGGAGCCAGGATCACCTGGCTGAGAGGGCAGTTAATGGTACTGCCGACCTGCGAACCTGATACGGATAATACCGGCGTAGGGATGGAACTCAGAATTAAAAACGTCACCCCTACAATGGGTGGCGTTTTTTGGTTCTTGGGGAATTCGGGGGTGGCTAAATGGTGGGGAAACAAATATGACGGTTCTCATTTTTGCGAATGGTGAATGTGATTTGGGGGGATGGTTGCGGCCGCATCTGGAAACAGCCACAGTGCTATTAGCCGCGGATGGGGGAACCTACCACCTGTTGAAGTTGGGTCTGCGGCCGCACCTTGTTATGGGTGATCTAGATTCACTTGATCCGGCAACGCTGGCGGATCTGGCGCAAACGGGCGTAGACATCCGCCCCCATCCTCGTGACAAAGATGAAACCGATTTGGAGTTGTTACTGTTATACGCGGCCGCGACCTACCCCCAGTTGCCCATCCGTATCGTGGGGGGATTTGGGGGGCGGTTAGACCAGACCCTGGCCAATATTTTGTTACTGGCACACCCTCAGCTACGCGGCCGCGATATTCAGCTAATGGATAACAGCCACCGCGCCTGGCTTATCCATGACCAGACCACTATCCAGGGAGAAATAGGTGATACGGTCTCCTTCATCCCCCTGGGGGGTCATGTCCACATCCAACAGACAACGGGTCTCAAATGGTCTTTACAGGCTGAATGGCTTCATTTTGGCCCGGCGCGAGGCATCAGCAATGTCCTGACCCACCCGGTAGCCACCATTCAGATAAGCGCAGGGGTTCTGTTGTGTATTCATATCCGACAGGAAGCAGATAGGAGTTATCCATGAGCGGGCACTCACCAAATGGAATGAAAATAGTGAGTAGGCGAGTAACGAGTGGCGAGTAAACATTCACTCACCACTCGCAAACTTGCCACTCGCAACTTATTTTCGCAGGAGTTCCTCATGGGCCTGCGGCACACCAAGAGGGATGAAAATCTGTAGGACGATTTTGTAAATCGTCCGGGCGATTTACAAAATCGCCCTACATTTTCGTAGGAGTTCCCCATGGGTCTACGACGCACCAAGAGGGATGAAAATAACGCCACCATTTTTCATTCCTATCCGTGTTTTTTCCTATCCGTGTTTTCACCATCAGTGGCTATTTTCTCAGGAGAAATTATGATGAAAAAACTCATTTACCTGATGAGTATACTGTTTATAGCGGGGTGCGATAGTCAAGAACCAACCACCTTGCGTCTGATGACCCATGACAGTTTCGCCATCAGCGAGGCAATAATCCAACAGTTTGAAGAAGAGCATGATGTTAGCGTAGAAATTTTGCCCTCCGGCGACGCCGGAGCTATGCTCAATCAGGCTATCCTCACCCAGGATGATCCCCTGGCTGACCTGCTTTTTGGGGTAGACAATACCTTTATGAGCCGGGCGTTGGCCGCCGACTTGTTTGAGACTTATACCTCACCCGCTCTGGTCAACGTCCCTGATGACCTGGAACTGGACTCCAGCCATCGCCTGACACCGGTGGATTATGGAGATGTGTGTTTGAACTATGACAAAACCTGGTTCGTGGACAATGGGCTGACGGTACCGCAATCGCTGGGGGAACTTACGGACCCTCTGTACAAGGGGTTACTAATCGTGGAAAACCCGGCGACATCCAGTCCTGGGCTGGCCTTTTTGCTGGTGACGCTTGACGTATTTGGGGAAACGGGAGCCTATACCTACCTGGATTATTGGGCCGATTTGCGGGCCAACGAGGTGTTGGTGACGAATGGTTGGGAAGAGGCGTATTATGGTGATTTTACGGTGGGGGGTGGCGGTACGCGGCCGCTCGTTGTCTCTTACGCCAGTAGTCCACCGGCTGAGGTCTATTACGCCGAAACCCCACCAGCAGAAGCTCCCACCGCCAGCATCGTAGCTCCAGGAACTTGTTTCCGACAGGTGGAATTTGTGGGCATCCTCAAGGGCACCGCTAACCAGGCATTGGCGGAGCAATTTATTGACTTTATACTTAGCGAACCCTTCCAGGCAGATATACCACTCAACATGTTTGTCTTTCCGGCCAATGAGCAGGTTCCCTTACCGGATGTGTTTAGCCGATGGGCACAGATACCAGAGGAACCGGTGCGGGGGGACGCGGCCGCGCTCGAAGCCAATCGTGAGGTGTGGATAGAAGCGTGGACAGACATCGTATTACGTTAAAATTAGGGAAGGATCCATGTCTCGTTTTCCTGTTTTCACCTTACAGTTACCCTCCTGGGTTGAAACCTTTTTACCTGACCCGGAACAAGTTTACCCTACCGTTGAGGCGCGGATGCGTCTGGTCATTGCCTTATCCCGCCAGAATGTGATCCAGGGTACAGGTGGGCCATTTGGCGCGGGCATCTTTAACCTGGACACCGGTCAATTGTTGGCTCCAGGCATTAACCTGGTCATACCAACACATAGCTCCGTTGCCCATGCCGAAATGGTCGCGTTTATGATCGCTCAACAAGTGTTAGGCACGTTTGATTTGGGGGGAACAGGATTACCCCCTTTTGAAATTGTCGCCAGCACCGAACCATGTGCCATGTGTTTTGGAGCAGTTCCCTGGTCAGGGGTGAAATCTTTGGTTTGTGGAGCACGTGGCGAGGATGCCGAAGCGGTGGGTTTTGATGAAGGGCCTAAAGTGGCAACCTGGTGGCAGGAATTAGAGAAGCGGCATATTGGTGTGACACGGGATGTTTTGCGTGAGGACGCGGCCGCGATTTTGTCTCTCTACGCCCAAAATGGCCATATTTACAATGCACGCCAGGGTTAAGACTGTAGGTTGGGAGTTTCCGGTTGACTCTGTAAGGAATGAGAACGTAAGCGTTCAGTTATCCCGCCCGGTCGTAAACGACCGGGCGGGTCTGGCGGATGAATTTACACGACTGAACGGTTACATGAGAACTAAATAACTTATTCGCTGGGAGGGGCACGGTCAGGAGACGGGCCACAGAAAAACGGGAAGTTATTCTTGGACAATTACTAAGGGTTTGTAAAAATATAGGGTCTTTGGGAATTCAGGGGGTTGACACTAGATGTACGGGCGGGCCTTGTGCCTGCCCAGTGGGGGGCAACCACAAGGGTTGCCCGTACCCCACGAAACCCCAAAGAACCAAAATATAACTTCCCGGTTTAGACCTGACAGGTTTCCGAAAACCTGTCAGGTCTCGACGGAACTTAATCTTTTACAGGCACTAAGTAGGTGTCTAACACCTGTAACCTCTGTTGATAATTGACCGAAGGAGCATGTTGGAGAAGCTGACGGTAAAGCGCGGCCGCGTTTTCGGCCATTTGTCGCTCTCCCCCTATTTGCCACAAAAGATCATAAAGACGAGCCTGCTGGGCTGGCTCGGTAAATTCCTGACATAATTGGGTAAGTTGGGCCAGGGCGAGAGTGGGTTGGTTTGCGGCCGCGAGCAATCGCGCCGCCAATACTTTCCCCTGGAACAAACTCTCCTGGTCATTTATTTCCCCGGCAATCGTCATTCCTTCCTCATTCAAAAGCAACGCTTCAGCCAGCTCATCCAGGGCCAACAACGCTTCCGCTTTCTCAATCAGTTGCCAGGCCAGGTAATATTTCGCCCCCAACTGACGGCACAAAGGAATCGCCTGGTCATAATAAGGCAACGCCCCCTCAATATCTCCCTGCTCCCGGTGCAACTGCCCCAAATTTCCCAGGCGAATGGCCTGCCCCCGCCGATTCCCCGCTTCCCGGTCCAACCGCAACGCCTGCTGAAAAACATGGAGCGCCTGCTCATATTCTCCGCGTTGCGAATGTATCAGCCCCATATTACTCAAATTGGCGGCAATACCCGTTTTGCGCCCCAGTTCCCGGTCAATGAATAACGCCTGCCGGTAACAGGCCAAAGCCTGCTCATAATTACCCAATTTACGGTACGCACTGCCCATATTACCCAACCGAATAGCCATCCCCCGTTTATGCCCAATTTCCTGGTTTACTTGCAAAGCCTGCCGGTAATAACTCAAGGCCTGTTCATACTGCCCCTGATACCAGTATACGTTGCCCATGTTACCACTATAAACAGCCACCGAAAGCCGATCCCCCACTTCCTGACTGATATGCCAGGCCTCCCGATAACAGGCAAGGGCACGGTCATAAGCCCCTTGGGCCTCATAGACAATCGCCATACTGCCCAGATTGCGGGCAATGGATGAAGACTCGTGGGCCAGGCGACTAAAATGCAACGCCTGTTCGTGGTGAAGCAACGCTGGCTCATATTCTCCCCGGTTACGGTAGATAACACCGAGCTGGTTCAGCGAATGAGCAATGCCCCGCCCATCCCCCATTTCTTGATAGAGGGTTAGCGCTTGTTGCTGATAAATAAGCGCCTGCTTGTTATCACCCCGCCGCTGGAGCAGGTTGCTGAGCGCTGTTTGGGCCTCCGCCTGATGCACGCGGGAATGGGCTTGTATGGATAGGTGATGGGCAGTAGTAAAGGCGGATTCGGCTTCAGGCCAGCGGCCGGTAAGTAAATGAATTTCCCCCTTGTGGAGCAGAATGGTGAGCAGGTGGAGCAGGTTGTTGTCAGCGCCAGCACCCCCGGATTCACTGGATTGGAGAAGCAAGATGAGCCGGTCATAATAATCCAGGGCGGCTTCATTTTGGTATGCTTCACGGGCAAAATCGGCGGCCTGTTCCAGGTATTGTGTGGCTTTGTCTATGACACTGGCCTGCTCGTAATGGTAAGCCAGCAGACCCAGGTGGGGGGTCAGATCATGCCTGTAAAGGGTTTCGAGGGCCTGGGCGGCTAATTGGTGCAGAGCGCGGCGGCGGGTACGGAGTTGCATCTCATAAGCGGCTTCGCGCAAAAGAGTGTGTTTGAAGAGGTAACGAAGTTGGTTGAGTGAGGACCAGATGGCGGCCTGTTCCGCGGCCGCGATACGTTCCATAACCCCTGGCTCTTGTTCCAACATCGCTACCAGCAATTGCACTTCAAACTCCCGCCCTAACACCGAGGCCGTCTGCACCACCTGTTTCACTTCTGCCGACAAACGATCCAGGCGGGCAATGAGCAAGGTACGGACATCCGTAGGCAGAGCCGTTTCCGGCAAAGCAGTCATTACACCTACTCGGCCATCAGCCTGCCGGATCAGGCTTCCCTGCTCCTGTAGGTAAAGCAAAATTTGTTCGGCAAAAAACGGGTTGCCTTCGGCTCGTTCCACCAATAACTGCACAAGGGAGGGCGCGGCCGCGCTCCCTGTCACCGTATAGGCCAATTCTGCCAACGCCTCCCGGTTCAGTGGCAATAACTCCAACACCTGATACTCCAACGCCTGGATCGGCTCCTCCTGGCCAGGGCGCATGGTGATAAGAAGGGCAAAGGGGTATGCCTCCACATTGCGGAGCAGGTGAGGCAAAAAGTGGCTAGATTCAGGGTCTAGCCAGTGACCGTCCTCTAACTGAATGACCAGTGGATGATGCAGGCTTTCGGCTTTAATAAACGTTTTGAGCGCGTCCAGGGTATTCTCAAACCGGTTTTCGGGAGTGATGGCGGCATAGAGAGAATTGGGCCAGTAAAGGTCAACCAGAGCGGCAATAAAGGCGCGGCCGCGTTCTAACTCCTGGCGCAGATCGGAGTCGGTTGCGGCCGCGATCAGTTCATCATATTTTTGGTGGAAACGTCGCCCATTCTCTGCCCCATCTACACCAGCAACCTGACCCAAATAACCATCCAGAAAATACCGCCACGGATTAAAGGGGTGGTGCAAAATTTGATCCGTCTGGCAACGCGCCCAGGTGATTCCTAGATTCTTAACCACCGGATGGTGGCGTAAAGCATAAGTAAGACGACTTTTGCCAATACCCGCTTCACCCCGAACCACCATCACTCCGGCATTACGTCCTTCCCTCAGGGGATGCAAGAAAGAAAGCAGGTGATTTAATTCCGCTTGCCGCCCGGCTAAAGGTGCCTGGTACAACTCTGAAGGGCGGAAGTTATGCAGGCCCACCAGAGCATAAACCGTTTGCCGCTCACTAAACCCTTTAAATATTAAAGCCTCCTGACGCACCACCGTAAACTGACGTTGGACACGCTGGGCAGTGGCTTCATCTAGCCAGATACTTCCCCAGGGAGCGGCGGTCATCAGGCGGGCGGCCAGGTTCACCCCTTGCCCGTAACAACTATAATCCTGGCGCAAGGTGGAGCCTACCAGCCCGGCATACATGAACCGGTAGGTAATGCCAATACGTAAGATTTCCGCACTGGCTTCATTTAAGGCCAGGCTGAAATTTAGCGCCCGTTCAATATCATTTTCATAACTGCTGGGCATGCCCCAATAAAACAAGATAGTGCACCCCTTATCACCAAAATCTACCTGACTCAGATAACCCCCATATTGCCGTTGCAGATTAAACAACAGGCGGATGAACGTTGTGAGACGTGGGGAATCGGGCCAGGTTTGCAGGTTGATGAAGAGGGTAAGAACGTGTCGGAACTCCCCCTGGATGGTTTGTTGGTGAATATGATGGGGCAAAAAATCGGTGAGCAGGGCTGGGTCAGAGTACGCTTGGGGCAAGGCATGGCGGGGTGGAAGGGGCGCATGAACCTGATCCAGGCGGAAGAAGGAGGCAATGGCGCTGGTTGTAATGACTTGGCCTAACCGATGGACCAGTTCCGGCGTGAGGAGAAGCTCGCCGGGTTGGGCCTGTTTCTCCGCGGCCGCGCACCCTTCAATGGCGCTCCCCCGAAAGTAATAAACCGTCCGTGTAGCCGAGGCTGGCCCAGCCTCAGCGGCGACAATGCCCCATTCCACTTCACCATCAGCCAGCCCTAATTTCACGGCAAAGGGAAAATCACCAAATGGGGTGGAGCGCAGGGGATGGGCCTGCATTTGTTGTTGGATATGGAGCGCGGCCGCCAACGCTGAGGGCAAAAAGTGGGCTTCCTGAGTCTGCGGCCGCGTATCGGCACTGGTAGGGAAAATGGCGGTAAAGGCATCACCGGCAAAACCCGTGATAAAGCCATTGTAGGCGTAAACAGCTTCTACAAGGGGGGTAAAGATGGCCTGCATCACATCAGCCAGGGTTTCGGCGGCTTCGGGACCAAAACGCATAAACGCTTCGCTCACGGTGGTAAAGCCAGAGATGTCTACAAAGAGGGCGTTGGCGGGTATGCGGCCGCTAAACTGCCCAGCGGCATAATGACGCAGGATAAAATCAGGCAATAATTGCGGCATATCCTGTATTGTAACAAGGGGAGTGGGGCCTGTTAAGGGGAAAGGCATCAGCGCGATTGTCTACGCACCAAAATGAACCCATCTCCCTAACAATTTTCGGCGTGGTTCAAAAGTTGGCAAACTGTGCTTAGTGAGCGTCTAAAAATAACTTGGGTGGCGCAATCAGGAGACCGGCCACAGCCAATGTTCAAGTTATTTAATCGTCAGTGCTTAACATTTTGTAGGGCGATTTAAAAAATCGCCCAGTGGACGATTTACAAAATCGTCCTACAGATTTTCATCCCTCTTGGTGTGCCAAAGGCACATGGGGAACTCTTGAGAAAACGGCAAACACCAGGAGCAAACCAAACTGAGAATTGCTGGAGAGAAGTTCAACTTTTTGACTAAACGATTATCCCTGTTCTTTACCTTGCCCTTCTTCCTGTTCACTGCTCATCTGCGCCTTGTGCATAGCCGTCGCCGCCAACTGGGCTACCACACCTAAGAGGGATTGGTCGGCCAGGGTGAAAGATTCCCCATTTCGTTTATTGAGTGCCTGAAAAACGCCGAGCACTTTTTGATTATAGATAATCGGGACACAGAGAAGCGCCTGAGTACGAAAAGCAAACCGTTTATCTACACCAGCAGAAAAACGGGGATCATCATATACATTGCCCACAATCACTGGTTCATGATGTTGAGCGACCCAACCGGCGATTCCTGTGCCGATAGGAATATGGTGCCCAACCAGGGAATGGCGTATAGCACCATGAACAACCACAAAAACCAATTCCTGGGCCTCTTCATCCACCAACATGAGAGAACCATCCATTGCGCCTAAGGTATTGAGGGCTACTTCCAAAATACCATCAAGCAGGAGCAGGATGTCCGTTTCGGCATCAATAATGGTGGAAACCTCATGTAATTGCCGGAGCGCATTCAGAATACCTCGCAGGAGTAAAACTTCATCCCGCAGTTCGTGGTTTTCCTGTTGCAGGCGTTTGGTTTCATTTTGCAAAAAGCGCGTCGTGACAGGGGTATCTAGCATGATGGCTTGGGGGCCACCGGTTGCGCTGATAAGCGCAGATTGTGTAGAACTGCCCGGTTAATCTGCGAAAATCCGCCAAACCAGTGGTCTATTTTTCTTGAGCGAGGGGTTCTGGTGCGGCCGCGTCCGCTTCGATTTTCCGTAAACCATTGCGTACCACTCCCAGCGAGTGGAGCAGGTTTTCTTCCAGTTTACTGAGGACTTCCATCACATATGCATCGGCATCTCGTTTGAGAATATCGGTTTCCCGGCGTGCCCTTTCCAGAAGGTTGTCGGCGCGTTGCTGTGCGGCCGCGACCACCGTATCCCGCTTCACCAACTCCGTCGCCTCCTGCCGGGCCAACGTGCGAATCCGATCTGCTTCTTCCTTAGCCTGAGCCATAATCCGATCCTTCTCGGCTTCCACCCGGTTAGCCCGTTTGATCTCCTCTGGGATAGCGGCTCTCATCTGATCAATGACATTAAAAATCTTATCTTCATTAACCAAAAGATTCGCTGTGAGAGGGAAACGAGGGCTTTCACTTAGAACCTGCTCCAGACGGTCTAAAAGGTGTTGGATGTCCATAGCTGTACCTTCCGTGATGCTTGATGCGTATTGTATAGACCTTAAGATAATGATTTTGGGTACGGGCGGGCCTTGTGCCTGCCCTGCCACGAGAAGGCAACCACAAGGGTTGCCCTACAGGCAAAATCTTTTTCTTGAAAACTATAGCGTATGTATGGTGTCGAACAGGCAGATTACAACACACACAATTTGTTTGATTATAATGAATTTACACCTAATCCCGCAATGCCGGTGCACTGTAATTATTTTCACCGTTGAAACGAGCGTAAAGGGCACGGGCGACATGCGGTGGAACCATGCTCGTGACATCGCCTCGGAATGAGGCAATCTCGCGCACAGTGGAGCTACTGAGGAAGGTGTGTTCCTCACGAGTGATAAGGGTAACAACTTCGATTTCTGGGGCCAGCCGTTGATTAGCCAGGGCCATCCGAAATTCAAACTCAAAATCAGAGAAGACGCGCAGTCCCCGCACCATAATATTGGCGTTGACTTGCCGGGCAAAATCTACGGTTAAACTGCTAAAGCGGGAAACGGTGATGTTGGCCTGATGCTGTAACGCTTCTTCAATCATTTGCACACGTTCATCTACAGAAAAGAGGACCGATTTGGTGGGTCGGCCATGGTCAAAGACTGCGACGACGAGTTCATCAAACATCGCGGCCGCACGGGTCATCAAATTTAAATGTCCATAATGTACAGGGTCAAACGTTCCAGGGTAAATCGCTTTGCGGGTCAATGGGGAACTCTCCTTATGTGCATTTGAGAGGGGAGAACGATTCGTTTCTTCGACTCTGGCGAAAATGGATCACACCAGAGGTAATAACCATTACACCAATAACCAGTGGTCTGATCAAAAAACGCCAAATTCCAGGGTTAAGGTAAGGGGCTGTATAAACACACCCCGTTTAACGAATGTAACGACTAACCCTCTCGAGGGCTGAGCTTATCGAGGCCTGATTGCCTTCGACAAGCTCTGGCAATAGACTTAGTAATCGTTCGGAAATAAGATAGGTGGCTCGGTCAGGAGACCGGCCACAGCAAATCGCTAAGTTAAAAACGAACGATTACTGAGTAGTTACTAACTAACGCTTGTTGCTTCGGCCCAGAATTTTTGTACCTTTTCACGTAGAGTAGCATGTTCAGGTTGCTGGAGTCCAACATCCGCTTTCAGAACGGCGTCGGCTTCGGTACGGGCCAGTTGCAACATGGTCATATCCAGGAGTGAGGCCAGTTGCAACTCTGGCAAGCCACTTTGCCTTTGGCCAAAGAATTCACCGGGGCCACGTAGTTGTAAATCTTTTTCCGCCAGAACAAAACCATCGTTCGTCTGCTCCAGGGCGGCCAACCGTTCTTCGGTTTCTGGGCCAGCACTATCGGCAATGAGCAGGCAATAGGATTGGTGTTCACCTCGCCCAACGCGGCCGCGGAACTGATGCAGTTGCGCCAGCCCAAACCGGTTGGCCCCTTCGATAAGCATCACCGTACTGTTGGGCACATCCACCCCCACTTCAATCACCGAAGTGGAAACCAAAATGTGAATATTCCCGGCATAAAACTCCCGCATCACCGCTTCCTTCTCTTCCCCCTTCATCCGGCCATGTAACAGTCCCACCCGGAAATCTGGAAATACTTCCCCTTGCAGGCGGGCATGTTCATCTACAGCGGATTTGGCCTCGATTTTGTCTGATTCTTCCACCAGGGGGCAGATGACATACGCCTGCCGCCCGGCCAAAATTTGGCCCCGCACAAAGGCATACGCCCGTTCCCGTTCCGCCGGGGAAAGCCAGCGCGTCTTGATCTCCTGGCGACCCGGGGGCAGTTCATCCAAAATCGCCATCTCCAGATCTCCATAGAGGGAAAGGGCCAAACTGCGGGGAATGGGGGTAGCACTCATCACCAGCAGGTGGGGGGTAAAAGCAGACATCGGTGTTTCCGGCTGTCCATTGGTCTGCCCTTTGTCACGCAGGGCCTGCCGTTGTTCTACACCAAAACGGTGTTGTTCATCTACAATAGCCAACCCCAATTTATGAAAGTGGACATTGTTTTGGATGAGGGCATGGGTACCGATAGCGACATGGGCCGTGCCTTCGGCCAGTTCGCGGTAGATGTTTTCTTTTTCGCTGGCGGGCACACTGCCGGTAAGGAGGCGGCTCTCGATACCAAAGGGGGTCAACATACGACCAATGCTTTTGGCGTGTTGTTCGGCCAGGATTTCGGTGGGGGCCATGAGGGCGGCCTGTGCCCCCGCTTTGACGGCAAGAAGCATAGCCGCGGCCGCGACGACCGTCTTTCCCGCACCCACATCTCCTTGCAATAACCGACTCATCGCCACTTCACGGCCCATATCGGCACTTAGTTCACCGATAACCCGTTGTTGTGCCCCGGTGAGTTGGAAGGGCAAACTATCACTGAAGGCTTGCAATGTTTCCGGATCGGCTACCAGGGGTAGGCTGGGGTTACTCTGCCACTGTTGGCGATTGCCCAACATGCCTAACTGCAAGAGAAAGAGTTCGTCAAAAATGAGCCGTTGCCGGGCCTTATGCAGAGTTTCCTGGGAATCTGGAAAATGAATCTGGTAAAGGGCGTCTGCCAGCGGCATAAATTGGCGTCGCTGTAGCACATCAGCCGGTACGGGATCCGGCACTTTATTCGCCCATTGATCCAGCACCATTTTGATGAGCGTGCGGAGTTTCTGGCTGTTTAACCCTTCCGTTTGCGGGTAAACGGGGACAATGCGCCCGGTGCGTAACATATCGCGGGCCACCGGTTCCCATTCCGGGTTATTGAAGGTGGAATGCCCCAGGTATTGTTCTAATTTGCCACTAAGGGCGATTTGGGTCCCGGCTTTAAGTTGTTCGGCCAACCAGGGCTGATTAAACCATGTGGCCTGGATTTGCCCGGTGCCATCACTAATAAGGGCTTGCAGATAGATCTGGTTCGTACGAGTACGCCGGGCGCGGATTTCCCACACTGTACCGATGATAGTGACCTGCTCGCCGTACACAGCTTTGTTAATGGGTTTCATCAGGCTGAAGTCGTCGTAGCGGCGGGGAAAGGTGTAAAGCAGATCAAGCAGGGTTGTAACACCCCGATTGTGCAATATTTTGGCTAATTTGAGGCCTACGCCCCGCAAAACGGAGACGGGCTGGTTCAACCCTTCGGGGTCAGCTTTGGCTTTGGGTAATGGTTTGTAGCCACCAGGAGCGGGTTTTTCTCGAGCGGGCGGGGGAGTAGATTTCGCCGGAGTTTCCGCTTTTTTAGCTTCTTTGACCGGCTCTGGTCGGTGAGCCGGTTTGGCTTTTTCCAGTGCCGGTGGTTGGGGCGGGCGGTCACCTCTGCCCTTTTCGGGGCGAGGGGGCTGTTTGGGGGGCTGTTTGGGGGGCTGTTGTTGAGGATGATGACCAGACTGGGATTGCGGCCGCGGCCCCTTTTCGGGGCGAGGTGGCGGGGCTGGTTGAGCCGCCGGTCGCGCCTGTCCCACACGTTCCGCCCGGACGATCAATTTCTCGCGTAGTTGCCCCACGATATTGGCCCGTGCTTCTTTACCAGGCAAACGAGCATAATTGGTCAGAACATCGGCCACCTGCTCTACAAAAGCGCGATCCGCCTCATCAACGGCTTCCTGGCGCGCTTGTGTGACCCAATAAGTGGCAAATTGGGCAATACCCCCCACCACGGCTTTATCTTGATACCCCTGATCGGTTTCTAATTTTAGGACGCCTTCTAAACGTTTGAAAGATCGTGACATAGTAGTGTGGATTATACCTTCAATTTAACTACACGGTTATTTTATGTGGAGAGTCAACAGCAATTCTCAATTTGGTTCGCTTCTGGCACAAACGTTCAGTTCGGTTACATCAACGGGTTAAGAATTTGAGTTTAGAGTTCAGAGCTAGAGCTAGAGTTCAGAGCTAGAGTTCAGAGCTAGAGCTAGAGATGGAGATGGAGGGTTTTCCAGAGTAATTCCCTCTCGCTCTATCCTCTCGCTCTATCCTCTCGCTCTAAACTCCAGTTTCTAAATCCGCTGATGTCATCCAAAACGGCCTAAAACCGTCTCTGAAAGGTTCCCCGCCCCTGGAGGTGGGGTTAGGGGGGGAAAGCTCGAGTATGCAATCGCCCTATGAGAGACAATGGGCGCTTGCCGCGTTGGGTGGGGAATGTTACGCTTTGTGCTTATGGTAGAGATGCCCCCACAGAGAGCGCGGCCGCGTTTTCCCCACTCCCTCACCTTCATCCCCTGGCTGGCGGGGGCCTTCTGTGTCTTCATTTGGGCCTGGGTGACGGGCTGGCCGGTTTACACCCTCAAAATAGACATCGAACAGGGGCGACTGAACACAGCGTTACCGGCTTTGGATAATACAGTACAGTTTCAACAAACATTTTGGGCGGGGCACGATGGTTGGCAAGAGATTGAACTGATTATGGTGCGATATGGAGAAGCGGTGGAGGGGGAACGCGGCCGCGTCTTTTTAGACCTGCTTAACAGTATGGGCACAGTAGTAGCCCAGACCGAATGGTCCACCGCCGACATCCGGCACAATGACACACGCCATTTCCGTTTCCCCCCACAACCGGGCGGACAAACGTATACCCTCGTCCTACGGGGCGAGGCTGGCAATACCGTCTCGGTGTGGGGGTATGATCAGGATGTACTTGCGGGTGGAACCTTCACAGCCACCGGAGTAGATAGTTCGGTGGACGAACTCCGTTTCATCACCCGCTATGGTCTCACCCTACCCGAAGCCATCTCCTGGTTAGGGCAGACTCTCTGGCGGCACGGCCCTTTCTTTCTGCTTACCCTGGTTTTTCTTTGGCTCCCAGGCCTATTTTTGCAACAAATGGCAGAGGTGCTCCTACGAAGCCGAACCATCAGGAAAGGCCTTTCTCACCGTTACGATATCCCTACCCGGCTGGCCCTCGCCCTGGTGTCAGGCCTTAGCTTTTGGTCACTGTTATGGTTATGGGCTGGCTGGTTAGGTCTGCGCTGGCAAGGCTGGGTGTTGTGGTTTATCCTGGCAGTGATGGCAGTGATGGGGCTGTGGCGGGTTGTAGGAAAGCGTGAGCAGTTCGCTGGGCATAGGGCACAATCATTCACCATACACCACGGGTTATTATTCCTCATTCTGCTCCTGGGTTTTGCCGGACGACTTCTGGCATTACGTGATCTGGCTTTTCCACCGTGGGTTGATTCCAGCCGTCATGGGTTAATGACAGCCGTTATGGCGGCCAAGGGGCAATTTTTGTCCGATTATGTCCCTTTTCTGGAGGTGGTGCGTACCCCTTACCATTATGGTTTTCATACGCTGGCGGCCAGTTTGCAGATGATGACCGGGCGAGATGTGGTGGAATTGTTGTTATGGCTGGGGCCATTGCTAAATGGGCTAATGCCATTGGCCTTGTACGCGGCCGCGATGCTTTTAACCCGCCGCCAGGTAGTAGCCAATGCGGCCGCATTTCTGGTGGCTCTCCCTTTTTTCTTCCCCGCTTATTACGCCACCTGGGGGCGCTTTACCCAACTGACGGGTATGCTCATCCTGCCCGTACTGGTGGGGCTAACCTGGCACATGGTTCGTATCCCCGTAGCAATCCCCTTCAACCGGGCGGGGCTGACACGTTATGTCACCCGTTTGTTTTACCCTTCAGCCGTCATCGCGCTTGGGGCCGCTGGACTCTTTCTGGTTCATTTGCGGGTTTTTCTCCTCTACATTCCGTTTGTTGTGGTTCTACTTTTATGGCAGGGATTGGCTCTTTTAGGGCGATTCAGCCGGGCCAAAACTCCCCAGTCAGCCATTCGCCCTCTCATGGCACGTGGGAATGGGCTACTGTGGCCGTTCGCGGCCGCGTCCTTGGGCGCTCTCCTTCTCATCACCCCCCGCCTGTTCGCCTTATTCCGGGACCCTTATATGGATGTGGTTTTTACGGGCGGGCCAGAAGGGTACAACGATTTTCCTTATGGCTATTTCACCACCGGTTGGGAGCGTTATTTTGTTTATGGGGCAATGACCGGGTTGGTCGTGGCCGTGGGAGCAGGGGTGTGGCGCCGTCGCTGGGCACGCGAGCCGATTATTCTAGGCCTGTGGGTGGGCTTTTTGTTTCTCCTGGTAGGGGGTCGCCAACTGGGTTTGCCGCCAACATGGGTTATCAACACCAATGCTCTGGCGATTTCGCTGTTTTTGCCTATCGCCTTACTTTTAGCCACCACTGGGGAGCGCGTATGGCGCTGGGGCACGCGGCCGCATTGGTTACGACAAGTAATGGGGCTGACGATTATGGGGGGATGGTTTGCGGCCGCGACCCTCTTTGGCCTGGAGCGGCAAAGCAACATCCTGAACGAACAAACTATCCTGGCCCGCCCCGCCGATATCGCGGGTCTGCATTGGGTGGCCCAAAATTTACCGGCGGATGCGTTGATAGCGGTGAATAGTTGGCGTTGGTTGGGTAGCACCTGGGCGGGTAGTGATGGCGGAGCCTGGATTGTCCCGCTCACCGGTTTGCAAACCACAACCCCCCCTGCGGATTACATCTATAGCGATAGCCTAGATTTGCAAGTAAAAACGTGGAACGAACAGTTAATGGGACTACCAGATTGGTCAACAGATAACGCGGCCGCATACCTGCGTCTCCAGGGCATCACTCATCTTTTTATTGGACAACGAGGCGGATTCTTGGATCCATCCACGCTCCTCAAAAACCCTAACCTCACGGTTCTGTACCATCAGGATGGCGTCTTTGTTTTTGCCGTGAATCAGGAGTAGATCCCCTTCATACATTCTCCGCCAAAAACGTCAACACCTGCGCCAGCACCCTCTCTGGTGTCAACGTGCTGGTATCCACGTACAGGTCACAATGGAGACGGGCATGGGCCAACCGCTTTTCCTGTTCAGCCAACCGTTCTGGGCCACCATAAGTTAAAGGGCGACGTGCGGCCGCGGCCGCAACATCCACATCCAAATAAATCAACAAATCGGGTTTGGTAAGTTTTTGCCACATATCTGGCACATAGGAATGTTCCTGCGCTGGTTGGCGCACTTCATATCCCTGGGCCTGTAAAATTCGGCCCAACGTACTTTTACCCGAAGAACACGGGCCAACCAGAGCAATGCGTAAAGGACGTGCCATAAAAGCCATAAAAACAAACATCAAGAACCAAATTTTTCCTGATCTCCATAGCGACTGCTTACTACTCAGTAATCGTCCGTCTTTAACTTAAGGTTCGTTCGTTTTTAACTTAGCGATTTGCTGTGGCCGGTCTCCTGACCGCACCACCTATCTTATATCCGAACGATTACTCACGACTTCTCCATCACTGACCCAGCGGCAACCGCACCATCAGGCGACGAACGGGATCATCAGGTCCTTCCAGCGCCGCCACTACTAGCAAGCTAATATCATCACGGGGACGACCTAGATCTTTCGCCACAGCTTCATTTAACAACGTATCGGCAATAATATGGGGATGAAAAATGTGGCGTTCGAACAGATGGGTTGCGGCCGCCACCGGATCATAAGTCTCCTGTCCACTCAACGACCCGGCATGACGTAATCCATCGGTAAACACAATCACCACTGTCCCCACAACAATAGGTATCTCCGTAATAACCGGCTTCGTATTCTTGCGTACCCCCACACTTTCTGAAGGTTCATCAAGCACCCGCACCCCTTCTTCCGGTAAATGCACAATCACCGGAGCCTCATTATTACGGGAAATCACAAACGTCTTCGAGTCCATATCAATCGAAAGAATATTAAGCGTGGCACTGACCTTCCCCCCTCGGTACGTATACAGATAATCCTGAGCCGCCCGTGCGGCCGCGCCATCCCGCACCCCCTCAGCCAGCAATTGAATCGCCTTCCGTGCCACCACACTACTAATATTCTTCGCCGACTTCCCACTACGTTGCCCATCTACCAGCACAAACGAAAGACCGCCATGCGGCCGCTCCACCATCTCCAGCGTATCCCCACTCTCCAAAACCGCATACTTATTAATTTTAGCCACCGCCACACGTATTTCCATCATTTTCTGGCCTAAAACAAAACAGGTGACTGTCACCGAAATGCAACAGTCACCTGCCTAACCCTATCTTTAATGACTGGTTAACCCAGTCTCACCACTTAATAATCTAACATATCATCGGCCGCGACCGCTTCCACACCTTCTTTCGCCCAGGCAGAAAGTTCAATCGTTACCCGTTCCAGATAACTATCGGGGGGCAAATCCGGATTCGCGCCATATTCCATATTAACAATACGGGCATTAATGATGAGCGCATTCGTCTCCAAAGCAACCACTTCCCCAGCACGCATCAGGGCAGGTTCCCCTTTTGTTGCCAGTTTCGCCCGGATGGCATCATCATAATAAGCATGTTGCGTCATAATGACCTTCGTCACGGTGCGAATGTCATTCTTATCAAACAACCATACTTCCATCGCCGTCACATTCTTGGGGCTATCCCCCCCCAAAGATTCCGAAATGCCTACCCCACACTCGCCCAAAAAGTCGCCATTGCTATTCTCAATACTAAATGAATCATCATAAGCATCATGGCCCCGGTTGTAAGTGGTCGTAAACCGGGCGATAGGGGTCATCGTCGCGGTGGCATCTGTCGCCTCACTGGTGACTGGCCCTTCCGTGGGTTTATCCACATGCATTTCATAAGCGGGACGATTAGGACCACCACGTCGGGTAGCAATGCGGAAGAGCAAGAACAAGACGAGGATAAGAACGATAAGTAAGAGGCAAATAGTAAACAGCGTAGTGCCCCCACCACCTTCCTCGATAGCGGGAATAGGCTGACCATCAAATTGAGCACACCCTACATTATCTGTGATCGCGGCCGCGAGCGCCGTCAGTCGCTGTTGATCCGCCGGATCCAGCTCCGTTCTCGCCAGAGCACAAATCTCCTGCGGTGCACCAGACCAGATAACAAACGCTTCTTTCGCCCGGTTAACATCCAACCGCGACGAATACGAATCAGCCACGGCCAAAATATACGCTCGGCGAGTTGTGTCCGTCAGGTCTTGTGGGCCAGCATCAGTCCATTTCACGGGCATCAACCACCACCCGAGAATCGGCAAACCAATAATCAGCCCCACAATAAAGCCCGACACCACACCGATAATGGGCTGTTTGCGGATAAAATCCATATGTCACCTACCTTAAGCAATGCACGCTTGTCTTGATAAAAGAAAAGTAACTATACACGTCCTCGAGGGCTGAATTTGCCGAAGCCCGGCTCCGCCTTCGACAAGCTCAGGCATCGCTGTGCCCCACCTGTATAGATACAAAGAAAAGATTCTGACAATACACCCTGCGCTGGTGACATCCCCTCTTATGAGCAATGTTATCATAACTCCACAGGGCGTACAAATTTTATGTTGACAATAATTACACACGGTTACAGGGCGATTGCCTACTCACCAGAATAAACCCATCCCCCTGACGATTCCCGATTTTGCCCGCCTTAAAAAACTCCCCACCCAAGGGCGAGGGATTTTTCTCGTGTCATTTTTCGCGGGCGTCCGCCCGCAAAAAATGACACGAAGGGGGTTTCCCCCTTCCCGCTGGGAAGGGGCGCTACCGCCCCGGTTGCGGATTGAGGCAATAAAAGGGTTCCCCTTCCCGCTGGAATCGCAGACAGATGAGTCTTTCGTGGTAGCCATTCTATCCCTGTATTATTGCGGAAAATCTCAAAAACCGTTGGACGCCAAAAGTACACTCGAAAAATGGCCCAAGCCGTAGAACAACCTTTAAGGCTGTTCACCCTCTCGAAAAAACGAAAAACGGCAAACGCCAGGAGCAAACCAAATTGAGAATTGCTACAGGGTCTTCAGGATTTCGTGGGGTACGGGCAACCCTTGTGGTTGCCCCACACCGGGCAGGCACAAAGCCAGCCCGTACATCTGGTGTCTACCCCCTGAATTCCCAAAGAACCTTGCTACAATCGCCCGAGTATATCCACGTTTTGTGGGAGACCTGACAAGTTTGAGAAACCTGTCAGGTCTGTATCCCACGATTTATGGGTATACTCCAATCGCCCTACACGGTTGCCCAATCATCTGTTGTTTCATACAATGACAACCCTTGAAGGCATACTTTTCCCCAAACACCATAACGAGGTAACAATGGCAATCAAAAGTGACCGCTGGATTCGCAAAATGGCCCTGGAACACGGCATGATTGAGCCATTTGTCGAAAACCAGGTACGTCAAGGAGTAATCTCCTATGGCGTATCATCCTACGGCTACGACATCCGCGTCGCCGACGAATTCAAAATCTTCACCAACGTCTTCTCCGCCATCGTAGACCCCAAAAACTTTGATCCCAAGTCCATGGTAGACTTCAAAGGAGACGTATGTATTGTCCCTCCCAACTCATTTGCCCTGGCTCGGACCGTAGAATATTTTCGCATTCCCCGAAGTGTATTAACAATCTGTGTCGGAAAGTCAACCTACGCCCGTTGCTTTCGTGGTGATACCCGTGTGGCTCTCGTAGATGGCACCAGTCCCACCCTCGAAGAAATGGCGCACCGGACAGAAGAGGGCGAAATATTTTGGGGGTATAGCATCAGTGAAAATGGGCGTGTAATCGTTACCTTACTAGAGGCCCCACGTTATGTTGGACGCGATAACCTGGTAGAACTACTCCTGGACAATGGTCAGACGATTTTTTGTACCCCAGATCATTTGTTTATGCTCAGAGACAGGCAGTGGCAGGCCGCCGGTGAACTTCAACCAGGGACATCCTTAATGCCCCTCTACCGTTCAGTTCAACATGGTCATGAAATAGTTTATCAACCCCTTACGGGACATTTACACCCCACCCAGCATCTCGCCAATGAATGGAATTTACGGCATGGCATTCATCATAAACAGGCCCTTGGGTTTGACCCCGAAGTAGTGTATGCAAAACCCCGCGCCCATATCCCTGAAAACAGCCATACCTTTTCGAGGCAAATGACCGCCAACAATCATAAAATTATATCCGTGCGTTTACTCGCCGGGGATCATGATGTTTATTGTCTGACCGTTCCTGAAACGGGCAATTTTGCTTTAGAAGCAGGGGTTTTTGTCCATAATTGTGGCATTATCGTCAACGTGACCCCATTTGAACCGGAGTGGGAAGGATACGTTACCCTGGAAATCTCCAACACGACCCCTCTGCCTGCCAAAATTTACGCTAACGAAGGTATTTCCCAGGTCCTTTTCTTTGAGTCAGATGAAGTGTGCGAAACATCTTACGCCGACCGCAAAGGGAAATATCAAAGCCAAAAGGGAATTGTTTTGCCTAAGTTGTGATCAGGACACTAATCTGGTACAGCAAACCATAGGGGAATGAGAACTAAATAACTTGGTTCTTTGGGGTTTCGTGGGGTACGGGCAACCCTTGTCGTTGCCCCACACGGGGCAGGCACAAGGCCAGTTCCTACATCTGGTGTCAACCCCCTGAATTCCCCAAGACCCAATAACTTGTTCGCGGGGAGTGGCACGGTCGGCAACCGGCCACAGCAAATGTTCAAGTGAGGCAAAGATCAAAAAAGGCCCCTCAAATGAGGGGCCTTTATCATAACCAGCTTTTATTACAAGCCGTATCAGGGAATTAGAAATCACCACCCATACCGCCACCGGGCATTGGTGGGGTCTTTTCCTTTTCGGGAATGTCGGTGATGAGGGCTTCGGTGGTTAGAATCATGGAAGCGATACTGGCGGCATTTTCCAATGCGCCACGGGTCACTTTAGCCGGATCAGTGATACCAGCTTTGATCATGTTCTCGTATTTGTCATTCAAAACGTTGTAACCAATATTCTTATCGCCATGTTTCTCTTGTTCGCGGCCTACGTTTTGGATGATAACATCCCCATTTTGGCCTGCGTTGGAAGAGATTTTACGCATGGGGGCTAACAAAGCCTGGCGCAGAATGTTCAAACCGGTACGGATATCACCTTCGGGTACCGTTACTTCGTCCAGAGCTGGCAGGGCGTTGATCAGAGCCACACCACCACCGGGAACAATTCCTTCTTCCACAGCGGCGCGGGTTGCACTCAAAGCGTCTTCAACGCGATGTTTCTTCTCTTTTAGTTCAACTTCGGTCGCCGCACCCACACGGATGATAGCCACACCACCGGCCAATTTAGCCAGGCGTTCGTTGAGTTTTTCTTTGTCGTAGTCAGAGGTGCTCCGTTCGATTTCGGCCCGGATTTGTTCCACCCGACCTTTAATCTGATCTTCGCTACCAGACCCATCCACAATTGTGGTGTTGTCTTTGCTAGAGACCACTTTGGCGGCACGGCCCAGGTCGCTGATCTGGGTGCTTTCCAGTTTGCGGCCCATTTCTTCGGTGATAAGTTGACCACCGGTGAGAACGGCGATGTCCTGCAACATGGCCTTGCGCCGATCCCCAAAACCAGGGGCTTTGATGGCCAGGGCGTTGAAGGTTCCGCGCAGTTTATTCAAGACCAATGTGGCCAGGGCTTCGCCATCTACATCTTCGGCGATGATGACCAGATTGCGACGACCAATTTGGATCATTTTTTCCAGAATCGGCACTAAATCTTGAGCAGAGCTGATTTTCTTGTCATGGATGAGGATGTAGGGGTCTTCGATGACCGCTTCCATAGATTCGGCGTTGGTGATGAAGTAGGCGCTGATATAGCCACGGTCAAACTGCATCCCTTCGACGAATTCGGTCTCGAATTGTAGACCTTTGGACTCTTCAACAGTGATGACACCATCTTTCCCTACTTTGTCCATTACTTCAGCGATCAGTTGGCCGATGGCATCGTCTTGGGCAGAGTTGGAAGCGACAGAGGCGATTTCGTCCATGCTATCAATCGGCACGGCCATTTCGCGGATACGTTTGGAGAGTGCGGCCACACCAGCTTCGATGCCTCGTTTGAGGAGCATGGGATTAGCACCGGCGGCCAGGTTTTTCAACCCTTCGTTGACGATGCTTTGCGCCAATACGGTGGCGGTAGTGGTACCATCACCAGCAATGTCATTGGTTTTGGTGGCGGCTTCTTTGAGTAACTGGGCGCCCATATTTTCAAAGGGGTCTTCCAGTTCGATTTCTTTAGCGACGGTTACGCCGTCGTGGGTGACGGTGGGCGCACCAAATTTTTTGTCTAAAGCGACGTTGCGGCCTTTGGGGCCGAGGGTAGTAGAGACGGCATTGGCGACGACGTCAATACCTACTTTCAGTTTACGACGGGCGTCTTCGGAAAAAGCGAGTTGCTTCGCCATGGTTTGTTCTCCTGAATTAGTATAGAGATAGACACTGATGAGACAGGTTCTTTATGCCGTTCATCAGGGTTATCTTTGGGTTTGATTTTAGCCTTCAACAATGGCTAGAATGTCGGATTCTTTGAGAATGAGGAGTTTTTCGTTATTGATTTTGATTTCGGTACCGGCATATTTGGCATACAGTACACTATCGCCAACGGCTACGTCCATGGCAATGCGTTTGCCATCATCATCACGGCGGCCAGGGCCAGCGGCAATAATGACACCCTGTTGGGGTTTTTCTTTAGCGGTTTCGGGTAATACCAGACCGGAGGGGGTTGTCTGTTCCTGTTCGACAGGACGCACGACAACACGATCGCCTAGTGGCTTCATATTTGTGGACATTTTCACATCTCCTTACGTATGAAATTGACAAATTTCAGTGGTAGAAAGCGAGTAGATTTTTGATTATTAGCACTCGCTTCATCGGAGTGCTAACGATGGAGGAATTTTAGCAATGGCAAGGGGAGATGTCAAGGGATTTTAGCAATCAATTCACTGAAGTGCTAAGTGAGTGTCAAAAAATAACTTGGGTGGCGCGGTCAGGAGACCGTCCAAAGCAGTTTTGTCGGTTATTTAGAGTCTTTGGGAATTCAGGGGGTTGACAGCAGATGTACGGGCTGGCCTTGTGCCTGCCCCGTGTGGGGCAACCACAAGGGTTGCCCGTACCTCACGAAACCCCAAAGAATTTATTTTCTTCCTCTCAACTCATTGTTGAACTGTTGAACTGTTCCTGAAGCGGTAGACGCTCTAGGGCGATTGCCTACGTAGAGTTCATCCACCCCCAACCCCGCCCCCAGGGGCGGGGAGTTTTTTTAAGGCGGGCAAAATCGGGGATGAAACTCCCCGATTTTGCCCGCCGAGTGGGTTCCCCTGGTTAATTATTCAACCATTCACGAATTCACCGATTCATTATTTTCTTCCTCTCAACCGAAATGAAACACACCCTTTGCCAAATCGTCCTACAAATTTGTAAAGCTGACCTGAACCATGCCATTGATAT
>JAGNBF010000172.1:0-1835 GCA_018004935.1 Chloroflexota bacterium
CTGCCACTGTTCCCGCAACGCCTTTGGCACTCGCGCCGGGCGCAGGGTTTGTAAGTTGCCAAAGAACCCCGTCTGTCTGGCCCAGGCCGCCACTTTATCTTCCACTTTTATCTCCGCTTCCACGATCCAGCGCGTACTTTGTAGCTCCGCCATCCACATCTGCCCCACCGGACGGTCCCCCAACCGCACCGCCCAGCGGTACTCAATCTCTGTTTTGAGCAACACCGGCGATACCCCTTCCGCCAACAAAGCCTCTAACGGTAAATAATCGGCCAGCATCTGGAAGCGCAAATCTTCTAACCAGCGGATGTACACCATGTTATGCACGATGTTGAGGAAATCAATGTCGTAGGTTTTGACGGTTATGGGGATGGTGATGAGGAAAGGACGTGTCATGGTGAGTTTCGTGTTCTGAGTTTGCGAGTTTGCGAGTAGCGCGTGGGCGAGTTTTGGCTGAAAGGCTGACAAGCTGAAGTGCTGATACGCTGACGGCTATCCAAAGCGGCCGCGTAAAAATTCTACCACCAGTTTATCAATCACATCACCCGTGCCGTCCCACCGTTCTTCCAGGTTTTCGGAGCCAACAAGGGCGCGTAAAGCACTGCGGGTGGGTTCGTCAAAGGTGCCATTGATGGGGCCGCTGTAATGGCCGGTGCGAGTCAGGAGTTTCTGCATTTCCTCGGCTACAGCGGTGATGGGGATGGTGTTGTTGGGATCAACGGAGCCGAAGTAGAGATGGTGCATGATGACTAATTCCTGCAATTTGGCGATGGGTTCGGGGTGATCATCCACGCGCAAATCGAGGTAGCGGTCATTGTTGCCGCCGTACCCCCCTTTGTCGCGCACCACCAGCACACCGGCGGCCTGACGGCCGCGACTATCCCCACCCGCTTCTTGCCCCGCCGCCAATGCCGTCACTAACCAATCGGCCAGCTCACCTGGTCCTTGACGGGCGGTTTCAAATGCGGCCGCCATCGCCTCAACCGTGCCAGGGATGAGGATGTTGCCCTGGCAGGCGAACCCTTCCCCCACGATGTGCCCGGCCCAGGCGTAACAATCTTTGCCCGTGTACGCGGCCGCACGCCCTTGTTTGTCCACTACCCCCACCTGTCGTTGTCCCCTACCAGGATCGCTCACCGTCAGGGCCGTGATCGTCTGCTCGGCGGTTAAATCATGGGCCATCATTTCTAACCCCAGCGAGCCATACAGAACATTGGCATAAGATTGGGTTGCTACTGCCCCAGCCCCGGCTTTTGCCCAGGAGACCACTGCCGCACAGCCCATAAATTTAGATTGTACGGCTACCCCCCACTCTTGTTTATGTGCGTCATAGGCTACGATAGAAAAAGTTGTGATCGGTTGCATGAATTACTCCTACGAAAATATAGGGCGATTTTGTAAATCGCCCAGTGGACGATTTACAAAATCGTCCTACAAATTTTCATCCCTCTTGGTGCGGCCGCAGACCCATGGGGAACTCCTACGAAAATAGCCACGGATACTGGAAACACGGATAGGAAGAAACACGGATGGGGATGAAAATGGTGGCGTTGTTTTCATCCCTCTTGGTGTGCCAAAGGCACATGGGGAACTTCTACGAAAATAGCCACGGATACTGGAAACACGGATAGGAAGAAACACGGATGGGGATGAAAATGGTGGCGTTGTTTTCATCCCTCTTGGTGTGCCAAAGGCACATGGGGAACTCCTACGAAAATAGCCACGGATACTGGAAACACGGATAGGAAGAAACACGGATGGGGATGAAAATGGTGGCGTTGTTTTCATCCCTCTTGGTGTGCCAAAGGCACATGGGGAACTCCTACGAAAATAGC
>JAGNBF010000172.1:1935-10465 GCA_018004935.1 Chloroflexota bacterium
CACGGATACTGGAAACACAGATAGGAAGAAACACGGATGGGGATGAAAATGGTGGCGTTGTTTTCATCCCTCGTAACCAATATGGAGATGCAAGATTTTGCATCTGTACGACTCGCCACATTCTATCAGGTTGCCCAAGCCCCTCCCAACGGTATAATCGGTTTTTGATTCTAACCCTTCAAGACAGACGACGGATTGATGGTAGGTGTTGGAAAATAAAGCGAACCACTTCGGGATGTAACTTCTTCGCTTTTGGGCCTGTACGCCTGACAAGAGAACGGGACGCTGTCTTTTTATGGAGCTTTTTATGCAAGGAAATAGAGCAATCGCATTTGTTTTAGGGGCACTGGGGATTATTCTGTTGTGCCTGTTGGTGGTGGCTGGTGTTTTACTTGTTCGTGATGGTAATGCCAGTGCCGGAGAGACGGTAGAAGGTGTAGGGACAGAAACAGGTACGGCTATCGCGGCCGCGACCCTCATCACCCCCTCGCCTATGCCTACCAGTACCACTATCGCTACTTTACCCGCTCCTGCGGTTATCGTTCTCCCCACAGACACCCCACTACCGGCTACAGCTACCTCTACCCCTACGGCCACACCCCTGCCTACGGATACACCTATACCCACACCCAGTAGCACACCTACCAATACTCCCCGCCCCTTTGTTCCCAGTGCGACCCCCATCCCCCCGACGAATACCCCTTTACCCCCTACCGTTCCCCCGGCGGTGAATGGGGTTGAAGCCACTCGTTTTAACATCCAGCCCCGCTCTGTCTATGCGGTTAATCAACCCGTGTGGTTTGAATTTACCGTTACTAACAGTACCGGGGGAGAAATTTCCTTTGGTGTTTTGGGGGTAATGGCGAAAAAAGATGGGGCAGATCGCCAATTACAGGCGAGTTGGTCTGATGCGGCTTTACCTGCGACCGGGTTGAATTGGGAAGATCATATTGATATGAGAGAAGCCGGTAATTACACCCTGCGCCTGGTTATCTGTTTTGAGAGTAAATCAGCCTGCACCGGTGGGGGTGGTACCTGGCATACTCTTTCTCCAGAGATTGCCGTCACTATTAATTAGTACTGTGGCCGATGTCTCCACCGAAGCCCAACAAGCACGGTCAGGAGACCGGCCACAGCAAACTCAAAAGTGAGTCTACTGCCAAAAGCCCGGTTTCTGACTAATTTAACCGTCGCTTCCAGAGAAAAAGAAACCGGGCTTTTAACTATTTTGACCTTTTTCAGTGGACTCAAAAGTTATTTGCGAGCGATTCGGCTCTGGCGAATTTGTATATTATCTCTAGACGTGGCACAGCCTTTCCAGGCGAGGTGTTCTCTGGTGAAAAGAAAAACGCCCCTGTCGAGTTAGTGATATGACCTGAACAGAATTCAGTCTCCCTATGGTTGAGAACTGCCTAACCAGACTGTTGGATAACCAGAGGGGGTGAGAGGATCACGCCGTGAAACAGATTGCCGTTATTTTGCTAGGAACGGGGGGAGTAGGCCGGGCTTTATTAAAACAACTTGTCCGCGGCCGCGACGCCTTCGCTAACCGTAATCAATGCCATTTTAATGTGGTCGCCATTACCGATAGTCAGGGCTGGGTTTGGCAACCAGACGGCCTGAACGATGAACAGCTGTTAACCCTGGTCGCCCAAAAAAACGCCGGGCAACGGTTTGCCGAAGCGCGGCCGCAACTGACCACCATTCTTGACACCGCCGCCTCAGTCGGATTACGCGATCTCATTCTGGTAGATGTTACGGCTGAAGAGGGATTAGAACCAGCCCTGAATCATGCGTTAGACCTGGGTTATAGTGCCGCTCTGGCCAATAAAAAAGCCTTTGCTGGCCCCTGGGCCACTGCCCAACGGTATTTCAACAATCCCCGTGTACGTCATGAATCTACGGTAGGAGGGGGGCAACCGGTCATCGCCACCGTGCGTTACCTGATGGATACTCATGACACCATCTACCAGATGGAAGGACAGATGAGTGGCACACTCGGTTTTCTCTGTAGCCAGATGGACAGTGGCCGCCCGTTTTCTGAGGCCCTGGCGGAAGCCAAAACTAAAGGGTACACCGAACCCGACCCGCGTGAAGATTTAGGCGGCCGCGACGTATTACGCAAAGTGCTGATTTTGGCGCGGATGGCGGGATGGCCCTTAGAGGAGCATGACATCGTGGTGGAGTCGCTTTACCCACCAGAGATGGCCGGATTGACGGTGGCTGAGTTCATGTCTGCGGCCGCAACGTTAGATAGTTCCTTGCACCAACGGGTACAAGACGCGGCCGCACACGGGCATATTCTCCGTTTTATCGGTGAAGTAACCCCACAGGGTGGTTCCGTAGGTCTCAAGCCGGTTCCAGCACACAGCCCCCAGGCCCATCTGAAATACATTAGCTTCCAGACGGACTACTACAATGACCCGCCTCTGCTCATTGCGGGCAAAGGGGCTGGTGTAGACATGACCGCTGCCGGGGTCATTGGTGATATGCTTGACCTGGCCCGCGAACTATATGGCAGTATCAAATCATAAAAACCGCTGACCCTCACCCCCGACCCCCCTCCCGCTTCGGGAGAGGGGAGTTAGTTCCCTAAACTCAACCCACAACTAACCACATTATTGAGAAGACACGCGATTTTTTTCCTATGACTCAATCACACCACCTTCGGGCTATCATCTTTGATCTTGACGACACCCTCATAGATTGGTCAGGTCAGTCTATGCTCTGGGAAGATTATCTAGTTCCCCGGTGTACGGCGGTGTATGAGCACCTCGCGGCCGCGGGATACACCTTCCCCATCACACCCTTAGAACTGACACAACTGGTTCATACCATCTCCGTCAACGAATGGCAGATAGCCAAACAGACATGGCACGGGGCCAGCCTACGTGTTGTCTGGCACAAGGTTCTTCTGGAGTTGGGGTTGGCCCCGGAGCAATTTGATGTCGAGTCTCTCCTGCAAATACACGGTTGGGGGCCATTTCCCGGGGTCACTCTTTTTGTTGATACCCTGCCCGTATTAAATAGCCTGCGCCAACAAGGCTACCAGTTAGGGCTTATCACCAACTCCTATCACCCCATGTGGATGCGCGACATTGAACTGCGCCACTTTGGCCTGAGCGATTATTTCCCGGTGCGCCTCTGTTCGGGGGATGTCGGTTACATGAAACCTCACCCGGCCATCTTCTGGCATCTGTTAGATCAACTCCAAATTCCCCCGGCTCAGGCCATGTATGTAGGTGATCGCCCCATTAACGATGTGGCAGGGGCCAACTCTGCTGGTATGATCAGTGTCTGGCTTAATCTGCCCCATTTACAGCGCGATCTGGAGGGCATTCAGCCGCATTACACTATTCGTCAATTAACTGAGTTATTGCCCCTTGTACACCGGTTAGAATGTGGCACGCAGGCTTTCCCGGACGTTCAGCCCGACGTGCGTCAGTCGCTAACGAACAACGGAACATCATGAATGAACCACTCAATGAAACGGTACTCACGTCTGCTATTCAAACGAATTGGTTAGGACGACGGTTTGAGTATTTTCCTGTTTTAGACTCAACAAACGATTATCTCCGTGACCGGCTCACCACTCATTCGGGCCTGCTTATGCCCCAAGGGATGATGGTGCTTACTGATTTTCAGACCCGCGGCCGCGGCCGCCTCAACCGTCGCTGGCTTTCTCCCCCCAACACCTCTCTCTTGTTCTCCCTGCTCTTTCGTCTGAACTGGCCCTCAGAACGAGCTAACTGGTTGATTATGCTGGCAGGCATCGCGGCCGCAACAGCCATCAAAGCCGAAACAGGTCTGGATATCCGCCTCAAATGGCCCAATGATCTGATGCTTCAGCGGAATGGCCAGTGGTACAAACTGGCGGGTATGTTGTTGGATTGTGATTTTGGGGATGGGAGCAATCTAAAAACGGCCATTTTGGGATTGGGCCTTAATGTCAATATTCCTGCCGAAGCATTACCTTCCCAGACTATCACCCCCGCTACCAGCCTCATGATTGAGTGCGGTCACCTCTTATCACGTGCTCGCTTGTTAGCGGCTATTTTGCGAGAATTAGAGCGTGGTTATGCTGTAGCCGCCCAAGGAATATCACCTCAACCATTATGGAATGAATTACTCATTACCCTTGGTCAGGCGGTACATATTAGTATTCAAGGGCAAGCACCCATCGAAGGTATTGCCGAAACCACCAACGAATGGGGGCATCTCCTTGTTCGTACCGCTACGGGTGAAGTGCTTACCATTCCCGCCGGGGATGTCACCCTACAACTGTAACCCGACAATCCCCACTGATCCTGAGTTTTATCCAGCACACACATAACAGGGGGCTACTCCCGAAACAAGATGCAGACCGAAAGACGAAGTAATGAATACCCGGGTGGCTTCGATCTTGCTATCTTCTCAAAAAAGCAGGGTGACGTTGGTTGAACCTGTCGAAATCAATCGCCTTCGACAAGCTCAGGTTACGGTTTCCCTGCAATATTGAGAAGATGCGATCTTTGCTTAAAAAACGCCCCGAACCCCCCCGGTATACCTTATAACGGATAAACCCCGTGCCCAACGATCAACGCTCTCGCCTGGAACAGGCCATTCTGGCTCTTAATGCCCAACGGGCCATCCTGGGTGATGCGGTCGTTGATGATTCCGTTGCGGCTCTCCGTCAGCAGATTGCCCAACTTACCCCCGCTACCCCTGGCCAACAGCGCAAACAAGTCACCATTCTCTTTGCCGATATTCCCAATTTCACAGCGATGAGTGAGATGATGGATGCGGAAGATGTCACCATCTTGCTCAACCGCTTCTGGCGGCGCATAGACAAAATTATTACGGATCACCGCGGCCGCATAGATAAACATATGGGAGATGGGGTCATGGCGTTGTGGGGGGTTGATACCGCCCAGGAAGATGATCCCGAGCAGGCGGTACGGGCCGCCCTGGCCATGCAACAGGCCATTCACCGCTGGGCTACCGAACCGGATATTTTCGGGGGGTTAGATTTTGCCATGCGTATTGGCATCAACACGGGGCCGGTTTTATTGGGGCAGTTGGGCAGTACCGGGGAGTTTACCGCCCTGGGAGACACCGTCAACACCGCCAGTCGCCTGGAAACAGCCGCCCCTGTGGGTGGGGTGCTTATCTCTCATGATACCTACCGCCATGTGCGCGGCGTCTTTGATGTTCAGCCCCAGGATTTGCTGGCCGTGAAAGGGAAAAGCGAACCCCTACGGGTATATGTGGTGCTACGCGTGCGGCCGCGGGCCTTCCGTGTCGGCACTCGTGGGGTAGAAGGCGTCGAAACCCAAATGATTGGTCGAGAGCGAGAATTTCAACAGATTCAACAAGCCCTCTACCAGAGCATTCATGAAAACCATCTCCACCTGCTCACCATCGTAGGCGAAGCAGGCATCGGCAAATCTCGGCTACTCTACGAATTTGAAAAATGGATTGATCCCTTGCCTGAAACGGTTCTCTACTTCAAAGGGCGGGCCGATCATCAGATGCGCCATGCCCCTTACGCCCTTTTGCGTGACCTTGTCGCTTACCGGCTAGAAATCCAAGACAATGACACCACTGCCGTAGCCCGGCACAAAATCGAGGCTGGTTTTGCCAGTCGCCTGGGTGAAGCGGGTATCGAGAAAGCCCACTTTGTAGGCCATTTACTGGGGTTTGATTTTTCCACCAGCCCTTACATTACAGGCCTGCTGGATGACACCAAACAAATCCGCGATCGCGCTTTTCTGTACATGGCCCAATTTTTTGCGGCCGCGACCCAAAACAACCCCGTACTCATCCTGCTCGAAGACATTCACTGGGCCGATGATAACTCCTTAGACCTCATCGAATACCTATACCAACAGATAGCCGACTATCCTATTCTCATCCTGGCCCTTACCCGCCCCAACTTATTTGAGCATCGTTCTACCTGGCATTCCCGTTATCCCCTCATCAACCTGAACGCCCTCAACCGGGAAGAAAGCACACGGCTGGTACGAGAAATATTGCGCCTGGTACCTACCATCCCCCAGATATTGCAAGAAACGATCATCAACAATGCGTCCGGTAATCCATTTTACATGGAAGAACTGATCAAAATGATGATCGAACACGCCGTCATCATTCCCGGCACCGAAACCTGGCGGGTTCATCCATCTCGGCTGGCCGAGGTGCGGGTTCCGCCTACGCTCACGGGGGTTTTGCAGGCCCGCCTGGATCGCCTGCCCGCCCAAGAACGGGAACTCCTCCAGCGAGCGTCGGTGGTGGGGCGCATTTTTTGGGATGGGGCTGTGGTATATCTCACTCAGGAAGAGCCAGAGGCTCCCCCGGAATTGGTGGAGTTTGAACTAAATTCCTTGCAAGGGAAAGAACTTATTTTTCGTCGCAGTACGCCCGCTTTTGCCGGGACGGAAGAGTTCATGTTCAAACATGCCATCTTGCATGAAGTTACATATGAAAGTGTACTGAAATCACGCCGACGCCGCTTCCATGAACGTGCGGCCGCGTAGCTCATCCACCAAAGTGGGCGGCGGGTAGATGAATATGCCGGGGCTATTGCTCACCATTATGAACAGGCGGGTATTGCTCTGGAAGCCATTAACTGGTACGAACGGGCCGCCCGTCAGGCCCAAGCCACTTATGCCCACCTTGTCGCTATCAACTATTACCAGCATGCCCTGGAAATGGTCAATGACCTGGGCGAACAAATTGCCCTCAGCCAACAATGCTCTCTGCTTTCTGGTTTGGGCGTCTCTCTGCGGCTTCAGGCACGCTATGCCGAAGCATTAGGTATTTTTCACACCCTGTTGACATTGACGGAAGCGGCCGGGGAATCACTCAAACAAATTGAAGCGCTCGACAACCTGGCCCGCATCCATGAAAGGTATGGGGAATACCACCAGGCCCTGGAACTGGCCGAACGTATGGAAGCCTTAGCCCTCCAGACCAACAATATGACCCATACCCAACTGGCGAGTGTGTTGTACCGGCGCGGCTGGACGCTGTACCGCCTGGGCGAAATGGAACAGGCCCTGACGATTGGTCAGCAATGCCTGACACTCTGCCAAAACAGTAACGAATTGCTGATGAAGGCGCAAAGCCTGAATCTGATTGGTGTAGCTTATGTGGCGCTGGGCCGTTTTGACCTGGCCGAACCATTTATCGAACAGGCGTTGGCTTTCCGGCGGCAAATGGGCAATCGTTCCAGCATGGCCAGCATGTTGAACAACCTGGGGGAAACAGCCCGGCTCCAGGGTAATTATCAGAAGGCCGTGCCTCTGCTAGAAGAGGCTCTGGGGATTGTGCAAGAGATTGGCAACCGGGCCGGGATCGCGTTATACCGCAATAATCTGGCTGGAGCACGCCTGGGGTTGGGGGAGTATGATGCAGTGCTGGCGGATGTATGGGATGTTTTGCAACTGGCGGACCGGGATTGGTTTTTCCTGCATGAACTGAACCGTTTCCTGGCCCTGGCTTATTTAGGGCTAGGGCAGGTCGCTGAGGCATTACCGGCGGCGCAACAGGCGTTAGGGTTAGCTTTAACAGCCGGGGATAAAGAAGGTGTTGGCAAGGCGTGGCAGGTATTAGGACAGGTGGTAGGACGGTTGGGACGGGCCGTAGCTATAGATGCATTACAAGGGGAAAGTCTGGACGCGGCCGCGTGTTTTATCCGTTGTGAAGCGATTTTCACCGTCAATGGCATGGAAGCCAATGTGGCCCGTCTCTATCGCATTTGGGCCTGGTACGAACGGGGACAAGGGCAAAAAACAAGAGGGAATGCGCTGTGGCAAAAAGCCAATGATTTATTTAGTCGGTTGGGTATGACCCTGGAATTAGCCCGGATGAATGAACCAGAGCCACTCCTTTGAAAAATAACAGTAACCGTGCCGTTGAATAAATTTATCTGCCAGGCCCGCCCGAACGTAAAACAACCGGTTTAACTTAGCGATTTGCTGTGGGCGGTCTTCTGACCGCGCCACCCATCTATGCCCGACCGATGATTAAGTTAATAACAGCCCAAAGCCAACAACCCCATTGAAACTGTTGTGGCATAGCTGGCCCCCATAATCCGCCCATCCCATAACGCCCGCTTTAACTCCCCCAGGCGAATCCATTTCATATCATATAAACCCGCCTGTTCTGGTTGTGAGGGAGCCGTCATAAGTTGTACATTGCGTCCCAGGAAAAAATGACCCACACCCATGTGTTGATCCGCATCCGTAACCAGACTGGCTAAATGGCGCCAGGAACTGGCACGATAACCAGTTATTTCTAAGAGGATGCGACCAGCCCCTTCCATAGGGTCTTCCCCTTTGTGCAGATAATCACCCAGCATCTGCCAACTACTACGCCCCAGGCCATGTCGGTAGCCTTCCAGCACTAAAGCCAGGCCATCGTCATTAATTACCTAAATTTTGTACCAATAGGGGTACAAGTCATAAAAAGATGACGATGACAGCTTTCCCTGCAAAAATGTAAGTGCGAACAAAACAGTTGCATAAGGAGAACTGTCATCATGAATAAT
>JAGNBF010000173.1 GCA_018004935.1 Chloroflexota bacterium
CGCCCCTGGGGGCGGGGTTGGGGGTGGGGGAACGCCACGTAGGCAATCGCCCTAGAGCGTCTACCGCTTCATGAACAGTTCAACAGTTCAACAATTAGTTATTCAACTCATTTGAAACACACCCTTTGGTAAATCGCCCACGAGACGATTTACAAAATCGTCCTACAAATTTGTAAAGTTGACCTGAACCATGCCCTAAAGTTCAATAGGTTCCAGTCTCGAAACGCCTTAACAAACAAAACTACACTTATTTTCATGAATCAAGGAGCGTGAATGATGAATGATCTATCCGGGCAGGAACTGATTAGCCGACGCCAGTTTATGCAGGGCAGTGCGGCCGCAACCGTCGGTCTGCTTCTTACGGCTTGTGGCTTTAACGGGGATGAGGAAGCAACCACACAGGTGGTGCAGGACGCGGCCGCGAACGGTTCCGCCCCTGCTGTTCCCACCAGCGCGGCCGCGGCCACCCCCTCTACCCCTGTGGCCGAATCTGCCGCTGTGACGTTGCCACCCACCCCGCCGTGCGGCGATGACGACGACGAACCCACCATTGCCCAGACGGAAGGGCCATATTACACCCCCAACACCCCGGAGCGCACCAGCTTTTGGGAAGAAGGCACAATCGGAACAAGGCTGGTGGTCAGCGGCCGCGTGCTAATGACCGATTGTGTGCCGGTCGCGGCCGCGCTTCTCGACTTCTGGCACGCCGATGACGGTGGCGAGTATGACAATGTGGGTTACAAATTCCGGGGCCACCAGTTCACCGACGCCAATGGTAATTACACCCTGGAAACCATCATGCCGGGGTTGTATCCGGGGCGGACGCGGCACATCCACGTCAAGGTACAGGGGCCAAATATGCCTGTTCTGACTACCCAGCTATACTTCCCCGGCGAACCGCAAAACGCCAGTGACGGTATCTTCCATCCCGATCTGGTTATGACCTTGCAGGACTCCGCCGATGGCAAAACAGGGGCGTTTGATTTCGTTCTGGCCTGAATGGCTTATACTGGCCAAGGGGGCGTGGTTCAATCGTCGGCAAATGGTGCTTAACAGTTTGTAGGACGATTTTGTAAATCGTCCACCGGGCGATTTACAAAATCGCCCTACATTTTCGTAGGAGTTCCCCATGGACGGAACGCACACCAAGAGGAATGAAAACAACACCATCATTTTTCATTCCCATCCGTGTTTCTTCCTAACCGTGTTTCCACTCCAGGATTTGCCAGCTATCACGGTCGAACTCCTCACCCACGACGGTCTGGATTGGTTCCAAAACCTGGCCGGTCTCCAAACCATCCTCGCCTTTTATCGCTAACTTTTCCTTTTCACCCTTGTTGCTTATTGACAGGCGGCTCATTCGTTATTAAAATTGATAATGTTATTAAGAATGGTGGCGTTGGTGTACTGCCAAAGGGTATAACCTGTCATTTTCCGTGGGAGTGGAGAGTGGAGAGTGGAGACTAACCAGTCTCCACTCTCCACTCTCCTAACAAATGTTACTTTATGTCCGTGATGAGTATAACGGTTCATTTGGGATTCGCGGGGTATGGCAAAATGTAGGGGCTGGCCTTGTGCCTGCCCCATCGAGGGCAACCACAAGGGTTGCCCCTACAGATGGTGTCAACCCCCTGAAATCCCGAAGACCCAGCATAACTATGTTGAGCCTATATGAGTCTGAGCAAAGCTGATCTCATTCTCCATCCGGTGCGCCTACGGATTTTGCAGGCGTTGGCTGGAGATGAGCTAACCACACAAGAGATTGCCGACCGGTTGGGTGATATACCCAAATCGTCTATTTATCGGCATGTGAAATTATTGCTGGCAGAAGGGATGGTGGGAATCGCGGCCGCGCGGCTGGTCAACGGCATTCAGGAAAAAACCTACCACCTGGCCCAACGCCCCTACCTCAACCCTGATGACGTGGCCGATCTGACGTCAGAACAGCATGGGCATTATTTCGCCACCTATGTTCTCTCATTGTTGCAGGGGTTCCAGCAATATCTGGCCCAGAAAGAGGCGACTGGCAGGGCAGTTGACATGCTGGCGGATCGGGTAGGGTACAGTGATGCCGCTTTTTACGCCACCACCGCAGAGTTAGATCACCTGGGACGGGCTATCAATGAAGCTCTGATTCCCCTGCTCCAGAACGAACCCGGCCCTGGCCGTCACCGGCACAAAATAGCCATCATCACCCACCCGACTGAATCCTGATGTGATTTGAGGTTTTTATGGAAGATACAGAACTTTTACGGACTTTGTTACCCCTTTTGATTCCCATTTTGCTGGTGCAACTGACCTTACTCGCGGCCGCGTTCTGGGATTTGTACCACCGGGAAAAAACCCGTGGCCCCAAAATCATCTGGGTTTTTATCATCCTCTTCATCAACATCATCGGCCCTATCATCTACTTTGTATTTGGGCGGGATAATGAGTAAAGGTTTATTGGTCTATTGGTTTATTGGTCTATTGGTTTATTGGTCTATTGGTTTATTGGTCTATTGGTCTATTGGTTTATTGGTCTATTGGTTTATTGGTTTATTGGTTTATTGGTTTATTGGTCTATTGGTCTATTGGTCACGGGACTCAATACACTAATACACTAATACACTAATACACTAGCACACTAATACACCAATACACTAATACACCAATACACCAATACACCAATACCCCCCCCGCCCCCCATCCCCTCTTATGGACGCTATTCGCTGTGCTAACCTCACGAAACATTATGGCCAGGTTATCGCCCTGGAGTCGTTAGATTTAACCGTGCCCGCCGGGTCGGTGTTTGGCTTTTTGGGGCGGAATGGGGCGGGTAAAACGACAACGATTCGCCTGCTGACCGGCCTGGCCCACCCGACGGCGGGTTCGGCCTGGGTGGCGGGGGTGGAGATGACCAATGGGGATAGCCGCGGCCGCGCCCAATTTGGCTACTTGCCCCAAGACCCCACTTTTTATAACTGGATGACCCCGGTGGAGTATCTGGATTATGTGGCCCGGCTGTTCGAGATGGATGCCCCCACACGCCAGCGGCGTATCGCTGAGATGTTGGAGTTGGTAGGGCTAAAAGCGGCGGCCAAACGGCGCATCGGCGGCTTTTCCGGTGGGATGCACCAGCGGCTCGGCATTGCCCAGGCGATGATCCATCAGCCGCCGGTGTTGCTCCTGGATGAACCCACCAGTGCGCTGGACCCGGCAGGGCGGTACGAGGTGCTGGAACTGATTGATCAGCTACGGGGGCAGGTGACGGTGTTCCTATCCAGCCACATTCTGGCCGACATCGAGCGGGTGTGTGATCGGGTGGCGATTATTCATCAAGGTAAATTGCTCCTGGTGGCGGAGCGGGATGAACTGCTGGCCCGGTATGCCACCAATGTGCTGGCCCTGGAATTGGCGCGGGAAAATGGTGAGAGGGTGGGGGCGTTCGCGGCCGCGCTTCAAACCCAACCCTGGTGCGCCGGTATCACCCAGGACGGGGCCACCCTCAAAGTGGCCGTTCACGACCTGCCCACCGCCAAACAAGCCATCTTGCCCCTGCTCGTTGAACATCACCTCAGCCTCAACCGGTACGAATGGGTCCGCCCCACCCTGGAAGAAATTTTCCTCAAGTTGAGTACCTGAAATGTAAACGTTCAGTCAAGTAAATCCATCTGCCAGACCCGCCCCGTAAGCGTTCAGTTGATACTTACCACGGTCATAAAATGACATTTTGTTGGCGGCAACTGCTGGGTAAGCCTGGGCAGAAGACCCATCCCCCTACCCCTTCCCAAAGAGAAGGGGGAAACCAATGGTGCGGTTTGGCGGGCGTCCGCCCGCCAAACCGCACCAGAAATAGTTCCTTGCCCCTGGGGCGGGGTAAGGGTTGGGGGAAGCTCTATACCAATATTAATTTGGCTCTTTGGGAATTCAGGGGGTTGACACCCTATGTACGGGCTGGCCTTGTGCCTGCCCAGTGTGGGGCAACCACAAGGGTTGCCCGTACCCCACGAAATCCCGAAGACCCATTAATTTCTCTCCCATCCGCTGGGGAACACCATCATGACTATTTTTTTGTCTACTCTCTCCATCCTGTTCATGCTCCTTCTGCCCATCGGGTTAGCCATTGCCCTACGGCGGCGCGTAGCCGTGCCCTGGTTCTACTTCTGTGTCGGTATCCTCACCTTTGTCGGCTCCCAACTGGTTCACATCCCCCTGAACAATTGGCTCACCGACCTGGGTGTGCTTGACCCGGCGGCAGAAAGTGGCCCGGTGTGGGTGCGAACGGTGTTGTTGTTGGGGTTGACCGCAGGGGTGTGTGAGGAATTCGCAAGGGCACTTGGTTATTGGTTATTGGGGCGGCGCGGGAAAGGGCGGGGGCTGGCCGATGGGGTGATGGTGGGGTTGGGACATGGGGGTATTGAGGCGATGGTGTTTGGGGCGGTGCTCGCGGCCGCGTCCCTGACCTCACTCCTGGCCCTACAGGGGCAAAACCTGGACAACCTCAACCTGCCCCCCGACCAACTGGAAGCGGTGCGCCTGCAATTGGCCCAACTCACAACTACACCCTGGGCGGTGTTTCTGCCCGCCTGGGAGCGACTGGTGGCTATTGGGTTGCACATCACCTTATCGGTTATTGTCTGGCTGGCCTTCCGGCGGCGCAATGTCGCCTATATCCTTTTGGCGATTCTCTGGCACGCGGCCGTAGATGCCGGGTTGGTGGCTCTACTTCACTTCAGCAACGAAGCCTGGCAACTGGAACTCCTGTTCACGCTGATCACCCTGCCTGGCCTGGTGTGGATGTGGCGACTGTGGCAGAAAGAAAAACAAGAGGGTGGAGTGGTCGCGGCCGCGCCGCTCCCCATCCGTACCTCATTCGCCTTGTTAGGCACGGCCAGCCGCAAAGAACTGCTCCAACAATGGCGCACCCGGCGCGTTCTAGTCGTGGCGGCTGTCTTCTTCATCTTTGGCCTGATGTCACCCCTGCTGGCTTACGCCACTCCCCAACTCCTGAGCAGTATCGAAGGGGCCGAGCAGTTCGCTGACCTGATTCCCACCCCCTCGACGGTTGACGCCCTGGGGCAATACATCAAAAACATCACCCAATTCGGCTTTATCCTGGCTGTGTTGCTGGGGATGGGGGCGGTGGCCGGGGAAAAAGAGATGGGTACGGCGGCCATGATCCTGAGCAAACCATTGCCGCGTTGGGCCTTTGTTTTGAGCAAATTTATTGCCCAATCTCTGGTTTACCTGCTGGCTTTTACCATTGCCGCCATTGGTGCCTACTATTACACCTGGATTTTGTTTGAGCCGTTGCATTTGGGGGCATTTTTGCTCGGCAATCTTTTTCTGTTAATCTGGCTTCTCACCTTTGCCGCTGTAACCCTGTTGGCAAGTGTGGCGGTGCGGAGTACCGGCGCGGCCGCGGGTCTGGCACTCTTAGGGGCGATTATCTTACTCATTGGCGGGAGCCTGCCCACCATTGGCCCATTATTCCCTGGTGGTCTGGTGGTCTGGGCTAGTACGTTAGGGTTGGATGGGGTGGTCGCGGCCGCGAATGGGGGTGCGCTCACGGCCAGCCTCATGCTCATCCTCGTTTCCCTGGTGACGGCGGTGGCCCTCTTTGAGGGTCAGGAATTGTAAGTTTGGTTGAGAATGATGGGGTGGTGTTGTATACTTACAGCCATTCTAGCACAAATGTTTGCCCTGCTATTTCAACCAACAAACTATGGATGATTTTGTTACTTCTTGCGGCCGCATCATTCATCATGACTCCTTAGAGTACATGCGTACTAACATGGTGGATGAATCGGTTGATTTAATTTTTACCAGCCCCCCGTTTGCTCTTTTACGCCAAAAAGATTATGGCAATGTTGCTGAAGATGAATACGTGGCCTGGTTCGAGAATTTTGCGCGTGAATTTTATCGTCTTCTCAAACCAACAGGGTCATTGGTTATAGACATTGGTGGTTCATGGATACCTGGCCAACCCACACGAAGCCTATACCATTTTGAACTCCTGATCATGCTCTGCCGCAAGATTGGGTTTCATCTGGCCCAAGAATTTTAGTGGTTCAGGCCGGGGAAAACATGTTTGAGATGTGGGTGTACATCTGGACATTAACGCATGGTGGTGGATCGGCGCGGCCGCAAAATGAATATCGCATTCAATAGGACAGAAATCAATGGCCCGCAGTGGAATTCATTCGGTTAGCTAATCGGTTCCGGCAAACAAAGTAACCCCCATGTTTAGCCTCTCTAAAACCCTCATCACCGCCGAAAAAGCCCAAACCCTGGTCGCGGCCGCGTTCGGTCCGCACACCCCCATCCTCACCTTCAGCGAACTTACCGATGGCTTCTTTAACTCCGCCTACGCCATTACCCTGGCTGATGGTCGCCAAACCGTCCTAAAAATTGCCCCACCCCCTGCCGTGCGCGTTTTGCGCTATGAACACAACCTCATGGCCGCCGAAGTAGCCGCCCTGCGCCTGGTCAAAGAGCAAACAACCGTGCCCGTACCCACCGTCTACGCCTACGATGCTACCTGCACCCTGTTGCCCAGCCCTTACTTTTTTATGTCCTTTGTTCCCGGCACGCCCTATCACCTGTTGCGTTCATCTCTGCCCGCCGCCAGCCAAGAACAAATTGACCGCACCGTGGGTCAATACCTGCGGCAAATGAATGATCTGACCGGGACAGCTTTTGCTTATGGTGCTCCGGGTAGCTGGCGTGAATCGTCCTGGCGGGTAGCCTTCCTGAAGATGCTTGATAATGTCCTGGCCGATGGTGAAGAGGCGGACGTGGTTTTGCCCCGCCCGTATGCCGTTTTGCGGCAACAGTTGCATCAACTGGCCCCGGCCCTGGATGACGTGACAACGCCCCAATTTGTCCATTGGGATTTGTGGGATGGCAACATTTTTGTAGACCCGGAAACCCATGGTGTGACCGGTTTGATTGATTTTGAGCGAGCGTTGTGGGGAGACCCGTTGTTGGAAGCGCAGTTTCGTACCTGGCAAGAGGGGAGTGCGGTGGCCCAGGGGTATGGCCGTCCCATGCTGACTTCCTCAGCGGAGCAACAGCGGCGGTTGCTGTACAACATCTATCTTTACCTGATTATGGTGATTGAGTGTACCTACCGCCAATATGCCACACCGGATCAGGAAAACTGGACGCGGCCGCAACTCACTGCCGATTTAGCCCGTTTAGATACCCTCTGCCCGGTCTGATATTTTTGTACCCCATAAGTAGTTACGATATACTCCCCCCATAACCGCCCTTGACGGTTAGATGTCCTTAACCGAACCACCTTTCAGCGTTTCAACCGGGATGCCCGCTTGACCCAAGCGCAAACCCGCGCCTTTTCTGCTCTAACTGCATACAACGAGATTAAGCCGCCTGCGGCCGCGTTTTTGCTTTCAGACGCGACCATTATCAATAACCAGTCCATCAATTCCCATTCAATTCTGAGGAAACCCCTATGGCCGAATTTGCTGTTGAAATGAAAGATGTGGTGAAACAATTCCCTGCTCCCGGGGGAGGGGAAATCACAGCCGTCAATCATGTGACGCTCCAGATCAAACAAGGTGAATTTTTCTCTCTGCTGGGATCATCCGGCTGTGGTAAAACCACATCCCTGCGTATGATCGCCGGTTTTGAACTCCCCACCTCTGGTGAAGTGTATGTACACGGCCAACCGATGGGCAACACCCCCCCCTATACCCGCCCCGTCAACACCGTCTTCCAAAATTATGCCCTCTTCCAACATATGACCATCGCCCAAAATGTGGCGTTTGGCCTGGAAATGGAGCATCGCCCCAAAGACGAAATCAAACAACGGGTGCAGGAAGCCCTGGACATGGTGCAACTGGGGGGGTATGGCTCGCGCAAACCCAAACAGCTCTCTGGTGGGCAACAACAGCGGGTGGCCCTGGCCCGCGCCCTGGTCAAACGCCCCTCGGTGCTCCTGCTGGATGAACCCCTCGGCGCACTCGACCTGAAATTGCGCAAGGAGATGCAGTTAGAACTCAAATCCCTGCAATCTCAGGTGGGCATCACCTTTGTTTATGTGACCCACGACCAGGAAGAAGCCCTCACCATGTCGGACCGCATCGCCGTTATGAGCAAAGGGATTGTGGCCCAACTGGGCACACCCATTGAAATTTATGAGCGGCCGCAATCCCGATTTGTGGCTGACTTTATCGGCGAGACCAACTTTTTGGAAGGCAGTGTGGAGGAGCAACACGGCAAAACCGTTATCGTCAAAGTGGGTGAAGGTCTCACCGTGCGGGCCGAAAGTGAAAATGCCCTCAGCAAAGGTAGTGGTGTTACCGTGGCCGTCCGACCCGAAAAGGTTCACTTGTTTACCAACGGCACGGCTCCGGCGCAAGAGATGAATATATTCCGCGGCCGCGTGGCCGAAGTCATCTACATCGGCACAGACACCCACTACAGCGTCCTCTTTGCCAACGGTCAAAAAGTCCGGGTACGCGGCCAAAACGCTGACCCCATCTCCCGCCCCATGGCCCAAACCGACGATGAAGTCACCATCGCCTTCGCCCAAAACGCCGCCCGCGTCCTCACTGAATAACAGGCGTGGACGAACAGCCTGAAAGGCCGTTCTACAACCTGCCACTGTTCACTGTTCACTGCTCACCGTTCACTGTTTACTGACTCCCCCAAGAAACGCCATGTCCACCTTCCTCTCCCGTCTCCGTGATCCCCATGACCGTCGCGGTATGCTCCTGATCACCCCCACCTTGCTCTGGATGATCGTCCTGCTCATCATCCCCCTCATCCTGGTCGTGATCACCTCCTTTGGGCGGCGCGACGCCGATGGTAATGTCATCTATACCTTCACCCTGGATAACTACCTCAAACTGGCCGGGTACAGCACCGATGCCCCGTGCGGTGATGTCGCTCCCCCCTGTTTTGACAACCTCTACCTCACGATTCTGGGGCGTTCCCTATCCCTGGCCTTCCAGACCACTCTTCTCACGATTGTCATCGGCTTCCCGCTGGCCTACTTTGTTGCCCGTTCCCCAGCCAATAAACGCAACACCTACCTGTTTCTCATCCTGGTTCCCCTCTGGACCAACTTCGTTATCCGTATCTACGCCTGGATCATGCTTTTACGCACGCAAGGGGTAATCAACGGCATCTTGGGCTGGATATTGGGGTTGATAGGCATTCATTTTACCCCGCTGGAGATGTTGTACACGCCAGGGGCGGTTCTGGTGGGGATGCTGTACGAGTTTCTCCCCTTTATGATTTTGCCCATGTACACCTCGTTGGAAAAGATAGATAACTCGCTCTACGAAGCGGCCGCGGACCTGGGCGCAAAACCGTGGCGAGCCTTCCTACGCATAACCCTGCCCCTGGCCGCCCCCGGTATGGTCGCCGGAACCATTCTCGTCTTCGTCCCCGTCATGGGAACCTTCATCGTCTCCGACATTTTGGGTGGACGGCAGGTTATCCTGGTCGGGAACCTCATCCAACGCCAATTTCTGGACGCCCGTGACCCCACCTTTGGTTCCGCCGCCTCCATCATTTTGATGATTCTCACCCTCATCGTCACCATTTACTACACCCGCCGCTTTGGCTTCGGGGAGGAGATTGCGTCCGCATGAGTGCCAACAAACGTTCCCCCCTGGTCACAGTTTCAGCCATTCTAGTCTACATTTTCCTCTACACCCCCATTGCGGTGCTCATTTTGTTCGCCTTCAACTCCTCACGCACCAATGTCGTCTTTGAAGGTGTGGTCAATCAAGGCCCATGTGGCCCGTTTTACTGGTTCTGCACCCTTTTCCAAAACGGTGAAGTGCTCGAGGCGGCTAAAAACACCCTCACCATCGCCATCATCTCAACCATCTTCGCCACGACCATCGGCACAATGGCCGCTCTGGCCTTACAGCGATACACCTTCCCCGCCAAAACGTTCTCCGAAGCCTCACTCTACATTCCCATTGTCATCCCTGAAATCGTCATGGGGATCGGCATTTTGGTTCTTTTTAGTGCCTTTTTCCGGTTTATCAATACCACCTTTGGTCTAACCGGTGACAGCCGCCTTTCGATGGGGTTATGGACGGTTATCGTCTCCCACATTGCTTTTAGCATCCCCTTTGTAACATTGGTCGTGCGTGCCCGTTTGCATGGCTTCGACAAATCGGTAGAAGAGGCGGCCATGGATTTAGGGGCTAACGAATGGATAACCTTCTGGCGGGTGACATTACCTTACATTGCACCCGGTGTACTTTCCGGAGCCATGTTGGCCTTTACCCTTTCGCTAGATGACTTCGTCATCACCTTTTTCACCAACGGCCCCGGCTCGACCACTTTACCCATTTACGTTTATGGCCTGTTGCGCCGCATCATCACCCCAGAAGTAAACGCCCTCTCTACCGTCTGGATCACGGTAGTATTGCTGGCCCTATTCGTCTCGCAACGGCTAGAACGGCGCTCCGCTTAGTCT
>JAGNBF010000072.1 GCA_018004935.1 Chloroflexota bacterium
GGTCTGTATCAGTGTGCCTTTAACGCGCGAGGACGTGCAGTTTTACCTTTTCCCTGCGTTTGACTTTCTCCTGCCTGACGCTGCTGATCTACAGAAAATCCAGTTAGTAGATGAAGAGGATCACACCATTCCTACAGAAATTATTACCTGAACGGAAGAGGCAAGATCGCTCTTCGGCCCGTATAAGAGACAGATGATGGCTCTCAATCTGAGTTGGTGGTATCGGAAGCATAAGGTGGAACGGGATGACAGCGTATTGCTGACTATCCTGGATTGGAAAACGAGTAAATTCCGCCTACAGGTTGAATCGGCACGGGAACGCGGCCGCCATCGTGCCGACATAGCTACCAGCAATCAACTACTGGCCGATACACTCTTTGACCTGTTGGAAAACAGTCCAGAGCCTTATCTTTTTGGGCGGATGGGTATCCTGACAACTTACGCCCGTTTGAAAGGGAAAATAACTGTCCCGGCAGATCATTGGCTACTTGTTATGGAAAAGGATGGACGGATGCGTTGGGATGGGAGTCTCATCAACTACAGTGAAACACCTGGGCTGGCAGAGCGGATTGTGCCGGAATTGCGGCCGCAACGTTCATCCCACGGCAAGACCGAACTCTCTACAGAAGAAGCACAACAGGTGTACCGCTTCAAGGTGAGCCTCAAACACCACAAAACGCTGTGGCGACAAATCGAAATCCAGGGCGGGCAAACGTTGTGGGAGTTTGACCGTGAGTTGCGGGGCGCATTTAATCATGACTTTTTTGATCACATGAGTGGGTTTTGGCAAATCGTTCCGCGTGGGAACACCTCGCGCACACGGGAAGTAGACCTGGGCAGTATCAACCCATTGGGTGAGGGGGACGCGGCCGCGGTGAAGATTGCCAGCCTCAACCTGAAGCCGGGTGATAAGTTGAAGTATGTGTATGATTTTGGCGATTGGATTGAGCATGTGCTGGAGGTGGAAGCGGTTGCGGCCGCGGAACCAGAGATTACCTATCCCCTCGTTACCGCTCAAAACAAACCCCGCTACAAATATTGCTCTACCTGTAAGGAAGAAGGGCGTAAAACCATTGCTAAGTATCTCTGTATTGATTGCTCCAACCGATATGGCAGAGAGGTAATCCTGTGTGAAGCCTGTACACCGGAGCATGACGATCATTACCTGGACGAAATTTTGTATTGATATGTCACAAGGCATGGATGTGTGTTATGTCTGAATACCAATATTACGAATTCCAGGCCATTGACCGGCCCTTAACGGAAGAAGAACAACGAGCCGTCAGCCGTTTGTCCAGCCGGGTGGACCCTCATCCCCGGCGGGCTGTTTTTGTCTACAACTACAGCGACTTACCCGCGAATGAGCAAGAGTTGCTGGTGAAGTATTACGATGCCATGTTTTACATCGCCAACTGGGGTACGACCCGGTTGATGTTCCGCTTTCCTCAAGCCCTGATTGATGTGCGCCAGATAGAGTCTTACTGTGTTGAGGATGCCGTCACTTGTGAAACAATAGGTGAATACGTTGTTTTGGACATCTTTTGGAATGATGAGGGGGGTGAATACAGTGATTGGGTTGAAGGAGAGGGTTTTCTGGATGGCCTGATCAGTTTGCGTGAGGCTATTTTGCGCCAGGATTATCGGGTGTTGTATCTGGCCTGGTTGTCGGCTTTTCATATCGGCATGGTGGAAGAAGATGAGGTGGAGCCACCCGTTCCTCCTGGTTTACAGAAGCTGACGCCCGCCTTGCGCCGGTTTATAGAGGCTTTTCATGTGGATGAATCGTTGGTCGCGGCCGCGGCCAAAGCCAGCCCCACCGCCCAAACACCCTCACCCACTGCCTTGCGTCAAACAATTGCCGCCTTGCCTCGTGAAGTCTGCGATGAATGGTTGCTGCGGTTGGCGCAAGGCCAGGAAGCCAATTTGTCCCTGCTATTTCAACGGACTTTGCAGTCGGGGCGGGTGGCCGAAACGACGGCTCAGGATAAACGAACAGTCGCGGAGTTGGAGCGGCTGGCTGAAGCGGAGTACCAGCATGCACAACAAAAATCTGCGGCCGCGGCAGAAGCAAAACGTATCCGTGAATTGGAAACATTGGCCTCTAAAGCCGAAGCCACCTGGACTTTTATCGAACAGTTAGTGGAGCGGGGGACGGGAAGTTCCTATACGGAAGCTACGGAGTTGTTGGTGAAACTGCATCAACTAGCTCTGCACCAGAATAAAGAAAAACCCTTTGCCGAACGGCTGAAGCGGTTGCGTGAGGCGAATGCCAAAAAGCGGGCCTGGTTGAGCCGGGTGGACAAGGCGGGGTTACCGTAAGTGAATGAGGGGATTGTGGGGGTTGCGGCCGCGGTTTCCCCACAGGAATTTGTTTTGATTAGATCGCGGGAGTGACTGAGCGTGGAACCCTCACTGGGCAACGCGCCCAAAAAATGAAAAAACTCTCGTGTATTACGAGAGCATTTCTGCTACGGGAGCGACGGGCTTGGCGACGCTGTTCTCTGGCGAACCATTCCTGTTATTTGGCCTCATCCGGGCAGCAACTACCGTACAATTCTCTGTGAACTTTTCCCCACATTTGTTCCTCAACGAATCTCACTTATTGTCGCTTGAAATATGTACGGTGCCCTTAATCACTTTTTCCCTGCATTGGATCGCTCTTTGGTGGATGCCTTTTGACCAATAGGTCAGCCGCACGAATTCGAATGATTCGCTCTCTGTTTAAATTCAGTAACTGGATCGTGGCTCGGCCAATCTCTGTATACCCTATCAAACGTAAACCATCCACCGACCACACGAAATGTTCATTCCATGAATGTTGACGAGGGTTAAAAAGAGGAACTGTTTTGTTAGTTAAGGGATCGATTGCTGTCAACGCATTGCTTTTGCGCCGATTGCAGTGGAAACAGGCTAATGCCAGATTATCGAAGGAATCATGACCACCTTGATCTACCGGGATAACATGGTCTACTGTAAAGGGAACATACTGCCATTGTTCTGCTGTATGGCAGTATTCACACAAATAATTGGCACGTTGGCGTACCTTTTGTTGGGTAGCAGCGGAGATTTTTCGGCGTGGCACGAGTGGTTTGCTTAAGCTTGTAAAAGGTTACGTACGACCCGGTTCAAATGGCTAAGATAATCATCAATTTCTTCGTACCGGTCTAGCTCTTCGACTTCTTCTGAGGTAAGTTGCGCTGTCTGTTGTTTGTATAGGAGGTCATCAATATGTGTTTGAACGGTTCTTGAGGCGCGGAACACGGGGACACCAGCATCTAGGGTCATGCTGATAGCACCCTCTTTGGGCAATGTGGCCGGTAATTCATGTAACTGCGGGAAAGCATAATGTTGTGTCGTTATCATGGTTTGTTACCTCAACTGCATTATACCCGAGATAAACGAGAAAGAAACGGCTTCTATTTTTAATGGTGTGCTGAGGGATTTGAACGCTGAACGGATTGATGTGGTGTTGACAATGGTCAGAACCGAGTGTGAAGAAGCGCGGCCGCAATCACCTCATCCGTTACCATACGCCGCCGATGATCGGAGAACTTCTCCCCATCTTCGCGCTCTGTCTGGTAACCATTGACCTTCCAGAACTTACACAATTTGCAGCCACCGCGCCGATTACGCGGCCGCTTCCGTTTAGATGCGCCATGATTCAATCGCTCAGGTGCATGGGTCATGTGTCAGGGATGTCACACCATACCGTCTGGCTTTTCCCCCCTATAAGGCCAGCCTGCCAAATTTGTCTCAACAAGCGGATCCGTAAGCTGTTGCCGTGCAATCTGAATGAGAGGATCTTTCAAATAGTTCAAGCTTTGCAGTAGCTTCTCGTGAACTTTCTGGTCCAGAAGGTTGTACTTTGCCAAAAAACGCAACCAAGCTGGCAAAAGTTCAAAAAGGGCACTGGCCTCATAAAAGCGGAATGACATAAACCCCATCAGTTCCCCCAGATAACTATCTAGCGTTTCCGCAGTGGGATAAAGAGAGTACGGCTGTTCTTGTGTCTGGCCCGGTTGCTTGCGTGATCGAGAAAGGCGGTTTTTGCCTGGCTGATCCTTATCCTGGCCGATGAGATATTCAGCCAATTCTTGTTGGGCCATCCCCGCTCTGGTGAAAGGAACCCTTTCCTCGTAGTGCGCGTAATGGAGAAACGCATCCAGCAAGTAAGTAAAGTGACTGTTGTTCGGATCCTTTTTTCCTTTACCGGCTAATCGTTCAAAATCGGCTAATGTCCAGGGGGGTAATTTCCGGCCAGTCAAATAATCCAGCCGCAAATTCATTCCTTCCGAATTGATAGTCAACTCATACTCTCCAAATCGCGCCTTAAGTTCAGGATCCTCGGCGGTGGCTTCAGGATTATTCTTCGCCAAAAAGAGAATCTCCAATGAGGCCAGTTTGTCAACAAATTCCTCATAGGCCCAGGGAACCAGACCGCCCCCTTTAGCAACATATGGCCGGGCCTGACGCATCCCAGTAAGCAAAATCTCCAACTCGCCGTGATAAAGTAATGCGCTTATGATCCGATGATATTGATCCAACTTATCCCCAGCGAGCAGCGAAAATTGGTCAAAATAGTGTTGCACAGCCGCACGATCTTTCTCCAGCAAAGCAATCTGAATACGCCAGTCCAATATGTAAGCCAGTTCGGCCTGGTATGCTTCTGGTGCAACTGTTTCAATTTGATCCAGGAATCGGCTAAACCGTTCAACATCATCCTTTTCCACCGCCTGTCTAAAGAGCCTATTCCCGGTTTCAAAAATTAGCTCACCGTCAAGCAATTCCGGTTGGTTCACCAATAGATCATCTAACAATTGCCAGCGTTCTTCATAGGACGCACCCTCAAACGCATCCCAAAAGGTATTAAACTGCTCTATGAGTGGGTCTGGTTCCGGTTCTGGTTTTGGGGGGTTAAACAGAGGTGGCAAATCCGTCTCCACCCATTCATCCTGAACGCTCTTTGTAACCGGTGGTTTGTTCACAACGGCATGGTTTGCCTGTTGTTCGGCTTTGTCTTTGGCCCCACAGCATTTCTTGTATTTTTTACCACTGCCACAGGGGCAGGGATCGTTTCTTCCTGGCATCCTCATTTCTCCTTACGATGTAGGGATCGCTCTAAATTGACCTGGATCGAAGATTAAATAACCTACGAAACTGCTGTGGCCGGTCTCCTGACCGTGCCACTCTTAGCCAGCAGGTTATTTAATTCTCATTCCCCTAGGTGGCGTTGTCATGTGCCGTTTATCCAGCCGGGTCTCAAACTTCATCACCTGTCGCAGGGGGAAAAGCGGTCTGCAAGGTCATTGCCGTCACAGTATCGTACCCCTTCACCAGCCAGCGCCGGGCTTCGGGCAAAAAGTCGGGGTCGCCCAGCCGCTCCAACAGGGGGTAGGGCACATCGGGTGGGGCAATGTGCCGGGACAGCGAGGTCATCTGTGGCCCAATTGACCAGAAATTGCCCAGCGATGCACTTAACGGGGGGGCAGGTGTGTATTCGGCGGCCGCACCGGTTTCATTGTCGGCTGACCCGGTTCCCAAAGAGGCGACAATTTCCTCTTGCGTCTTGCCGCGCAAACGAAAAAGCATAAACGGATCCGCGTCGAACCGTTCGGCCAGGATGTAATGGACGGCGGCCAGATGTTTGCACACCGCGGCCGCGTCGGGGCAGCTACAGCTTTGCTTCAACTCCTGTTTGCTGGGGAATAATTCAACTTTGGCCGCCCGGAAGGCCTGCTCAATCTCCTGGGGCATCTCCCCAGCCAACAGTTGGGCCACAAAGATGGGTCGCTCTGCCAAAGCCTGCAAGGTCTTCTCCCAGGCAAGTCCACTCAAGGGTTGCAGTTCGATGGTAATTTTATACGGGGTACGCCGCGATCCCTGCACCTGAGCCGTGATTTTGCCCTGCTTTTCTTCCAGGGATAACACTTGACCTTGCCGGGCATAGGTGCGGCCGCGTTGTAACCGGCCGCGATCCATCACCCGTTCCATCGCCGTCAGCCAGCGTGTGGCCCACCAATTCTTGACAAAATCACCCCGTTGACTCTTGGTTTTAATCCCCTCATCCGTCTCGATCCGTTGCGTCGGTTTGAAGTAATACCAACTCATCATGCACCTTCCCCACCCTACGCCCTGCGCAGGTTGACCAGTTGCCGCAAATCATTGGTGCTCATCTCGGTTAGCCAGTTTTCACCCTTGCCCACAATGTTTTCGGCCAACCGCTTCTTCTCCGTAATCATGGCGTCAATGCGCTCTTCCAACGTCCCCAGGCAGACAAATTTATGTACCAGCACATTTTTCGTCTGCCCAATGCGAAAAGCCCGGTCGGTGGCCTGATCTTCCACCGCCGGATTCCACCAGCGGTCAAAGTGGAAAACATGGTTGGCGCGGGTCAGGTTTAGCCCGGTTCCCCCGGCTTTCAGGGAAAGCAGGAACACGGGCGGCCCATCGGCTCGTTGGAACTGCTCTACCATACTGGCCCGTTTTTTGGGTGGTGTGCCCCCATGCAAATAGAGGGTCGGCACAGCAAATTTTTCCTGAATGTACCCTTTGAGCAGGTCGGCCATCTCGGTGAACTGGCTGAAAATAAGCAGGCGATCCCCTTCGGCCAGAATTTCTTCTAACAAATCGGTGAGGCGCTCCAGTTTGCCGGAACGACCATTGTCCGCGCTGGCTTTGTAAGCCGCCGTTTCATGGAGATATTGGGCCGGATGGTTACACACCTGTTTGAGTTGCATCAACATGCTTAAGACCAACCCTTTGCGGGCCATCTCCCCTTCGGCCTGGGCTTCAATAGCTTCCATCGCATCACGCACGATGGCTTCGTAGAGGGTGGCCTGCTCTTCGCTGAGGTGGCAGTACACCTTCATCTCCTGTTTGTCGGGCAAATCCTGGATAACCGTGGGGTCGGTTTTGACGCGGCGCAGGAGAAAAGGGCGTGTCACCTGGCGCAGACGTTGGGCGGCGTCGGTGTCACCATATTTTTCGATGGGGAGCACAAATTGTTCGCGGAACTGCTTTTGCCCACCCAACAGGCCAGGGTTCAAAAATTGCATGATAGACCACAGTTCGGTAAGCCGGTTTTCGACGGGTGTACCGGTCAGAGCCAGCCGGAAACCGGCGCTGAGTTTGCGGATGGTCTGGGTCTGTTTGGTGTGGGCGTTTTTGATGTTTTGGGCCTCATCGAGAATGACGCCCAACCAGTTGATCTGCTTCATGGCGTCGGCATCGCGCCGTACCAGGGCATAACTGGTGAGAACGATGTCGGTGTTGGTCGCGGCCGCGATAAATTCCTCTTCACGCAGGCGGTCGCCCCCCTGATGCACCATCGTCCGCAGGCCAGGGGTAAATTTGCCCTTTTCCTGCTCCCAATTGGTCACGACCGAAGTGGGGCAAATGAGCAAAATCGGCACAGGCAGGCCACCCATCTCTTCCTTTAACTGTTGTGTCAGGGTCAACGTTTGTATCGTTTTACCGAGGCCCATATCATCAGCCAGGATAACCCCCATGCCCCAGCGGCGGGCAAAGTGCAACCAGGAGTAGCCGTATTGTTGATAGGGCCGGAGTGTGGCGCGTAACCCCTGGGGCACGGGCAATAGCTCCAGCTTTTCATCCCCTTGCAGTTGATTCAGCCAGTTTTGGAGCCAATCATCTAACTCCACCCCATCTACCGGTAAACCATTGCGCTGTTGCTCCGCTCCGGTCAGCCCCAGCCGGATGGCTTCGGGCAGGGAGAGTGTGCCTTCCATGCCCTGTTGCTCCCAGAAACGAATAGCGGCCTCGATTTGCTCCGGGTCGAGTTGCACCCATTGGCCGCGAATCTGCACCAGGGGGGACTTCAGGGCGACCAGGGCATCAAACTCGGCGCGGGTCAATTCGGTATCGCCCAACGACAACTGCCAGCGGTATGTGACGAGATTATCAAAATTGAGTTGGCCGGTGGAGACGGATGCCTGGCCTGTCGGTTGAGAGGATTTCCCCAACTGCAAGCGCACCCCCAACCGTGTGCCCGGTTTATTCCACCAGGGTGGTACGAGCAGGCCAAAACCGGCTCTTTGTAACTGGGGCGCACATTGGCGCAGGAAGGTATAGGCTTCGTTACTGCTGAGGGGGATGTCGCTGGGGTTGCGCTGTTGCAGACTGCGTTGAATGGGGGCGAAGAAGCGGGCGGCATAACCCAGACCGGTCAGCAGGCGTTCTTGCGGCCGCTCAAACTGGCGATCTAGTGCGGACAAGACACTGCCCCTGGTTTTCCACACCTCGGCGGCGGGAACCAGCAGGCTGGTATCATCGCGGGCTTGCAGAAGGTAATGGAGTTGCCAGGCGGCTTCCCCTTTGGTGGGGTGGGTTGTCTCTTGTTGGAGCGGAGCTTCCAGGCGTAAGGCAATGCGATACTGTTTGTCGCCCGCCAGGGTGAGGGCACGTTCCCAGCCCCGCATGGCGAGGGCCAGGTGTTGGAGTTGTCCAACGGGAGCCTGGATGGTAGGTGCGGGGGAGAAAAGGGCGCGGAGCCAGGATGCGGCCGCGTCGTTACTCGTTGGCAGAGTCATTTCCCTGGCCGAAGCCCAGTGGCGGATGGCCGCATCGGTGAGATGGTTGAGGAAGCTGTCCAGAATGGCGCGGGGTGGGATGGTTTCATTGGGGTTAGCCGCCGAGGCCCGGCAGACCGCAGGCATGGCCGCGGCCAGTTGGGCGGCGTGATGAGCTTCATTTTCACCATCCAGGAGCGTCTGCCAACGCGCCTCAAACCGGACTCCCTGCTTTTCCCGTATCTCCAGCAAGGTGGGGCGGTACAACTGGTGTGCCAGCAATTCCAGGACAAAGGGGAAAAGCGTCTGCCAATAACGCCCATCACTGCCCAAACGATAGGGGGATGGCAGATCGTTCTGGTGGAGCCAGGTCAGCAAATGGAGCGCCTGGAGCGCATCAAGGGTTGTGCCCGTCACCGTCCAAGATGATAGTTCGGCCTGGTTATCATCACTTTCCCAATCGTGGATGAGTTCCGGGGATGGGATTGGCCCGAAGCGGTTGGTCGGTAGCCAGAGGTCGAGGGTTTTGACTGGCAGTTTACCCCGCAGGCGAATGTCTGTTAGCAGTTGGCGTAATTCATCCTTGTTAGCGGCAAACGGGTGGGGTTGGCTACTCTTTAGACGCCGGTTGCGCGAGGGTTGGGGGGCCAAGGCGGATTCCATCCAGAGGAGAAAATGGCCGGTTTCCCCTGGTTGAGTGGGTGTGTGCCAGTGCAGATGAAGGACGTACATGACCATTCTATGATATAAGCTTACCCATTCTCTATCAACCCTCAGCGATTCTCCACCGCAATTCTCATTTTGAACGGGCAGGGGACAGGACGATCCTATACGGAAGCCACGGGATGATTGGTGAAACTGCATCAACTGGCGATGTACCAGAACAAAGAAAAACCCTTTGCCGAACGGTTGAAGCGATTACGCGAGGCGAATGCCAAAAAGCGGGCGTGGCTGAGCCGTGTGGACAAGGCGGGGTTGCCGTGAGGGAGGGGAATGTGTGGGCAGGATGGGGTTGCGGCCGCGAACTAACGAAAGAATGGTTATCGTTCAGGGAAACTGTCCCTGTCTCTTTCGTTACAACAATTGACGGTTTTGATTACAAGGAACTTATGTATTTCCAACAAGTAGCATCCACTTTCGCCAAACTTCCTTTATTTGAAAGTAGCCAATTATACTGCCAAAGGGCACAATCTGACATTTTCCTGCCGTGTCGCCGTGCCGCTTTATCCCCACATTGGGAACATCCGAGACCACCCCTACCCCTAACCCCGCCCCCAGGGGTGGGGAACTTTTTTCGGCGCGGTTGGGGGGCAGACACCCCCCAACCGCTTAAATCATAAAAAAGATTTTGGGTTCGTAGTAACCGTTTTAGCAGTCCCACGCTGGACGGCTAAAGCCGTTCCGACAAATAACGCCGACTGGCTTCGGTGCGGTTGCTGACCCCTAGCCGCTGGTAAATGTTCTGCAAATGGAATTTGATGGTGTTGTCACTGACGTGAAGCCGTTGGGCAATCTGGCTATTGGTGAACCCTTCGGCAACCAGGGCCAGTACCTCGTTTTCCCGTTCCGAAAGCGTGCTGGCTAGAGTAGGCGAGGGGGTGGGGGTGAGCCAACGGCGTGCGGCCGCGGGAAAAATCATCTGCCCTGCCATGACCTGCCGAATCGCCACAACCGTCTGCTCCGGGGGATCCGTTTTCAACAACAACCCATCCGCCCCGGATGCCAGAGCCATCTGAAGGGTTTGCCCGTCGGTAAAAGCGGTGAGGAGTAAAATGCGGGTGATCGAATGGAGCCGCCGAATTTCCGCCACACAACTCAGACCATCCTTGTAAGGCATATGAATATCGGTAATGACTACATCAGGTTTGAACCGTTGCACCGCTTCCAATAGACGCTCGCCATCGGTCGCTGTGGCAATCACCGTAATGTCCCCCTCTGCCGATAATAGGCTTCGCAACCCTTCTAACACCAGGGCATGATCATCAGCCAGGACAACCCGAATCATCGTAGACATATCATATTGTATCCAGGGGTACAGATACCACAATGCGTACCCCGGTCAGGGGAGCTGTGTGTAATTCAAAACGACCACCCAACAATTCCACCCGATCCCGCATCCCACGCAAACCGATATGTTCATGCTTTTCGGTTGCCGTTGGGCCACTCAGGGGCGGCGGTGCAAATCCCCGACCCTGATCAGTGATGATTAACATGGCCTCTTGTCCCTGTTGGATCAAATGAACCTGCTGTTCCTTTGTCCCGGAATGGCGATAGGCGTTTGTGAGGGCTTCCTGGCAAATGCGATACAGGGCAATTTTAATCGGTAAGGCCACCGGAAAAGGGTCCAGTTCGTTGCTGAAACTGACCTGGCAATCAGTAAATGTTTCATGTTGTAAAATCAGGGCCTGCAAAAGCTCGCCTAAGGGCTGACAAGAAAAATCGGGGGACCGAAATGTCCCGAGAAAGTTACGAATTTCTAGCAAGGTCTGGCTGAGCAGATTGGCTGTCTGGCCGAGATGGTAATTACATTCGGCCAGGGATAGCGGTTCGCCTCGTTCATTCTTCTTTTGCAGGAGTTGTATCTGGGACAAAGCGGCAAAAACATATTGCACGGGGCCATCATGAATATCCAAAACAATCTGTTGTAACTCCTCTTCAGTCACGGAGAGAATCCGTTGGGCGGCCCGGTTTTTGGCTGAACGTCTGGTGATTTTGTTCATGTTTTACCCCTATGGCTTTATTATAATCTACGTAACTATTCAGGTGTCACAACTTATTCCCACGCTCGGCGTGGGAATTCCCTCGGGGACGCTCTGCGTCCTACACGACGCAGAGTGTGGAATGAGGATGTGAAACCGCTGACCCTCACCCCCGACCTCTCTCCCGAAGCGGGAGAGAGGAGTTAGTTCCCTCTCCTGGGGGAGAGGGTTAGGGTGAGGGGCTGTATAGATACAATTTTTGGCATGGTTCAGGTGAACTTTACAAATTTGTAGGACGATTTTGTAAATCGTCTCGTGGGCGATTTACAAAATCGCCCTACAAACTGTTAAACATCGTTTGCCAACTTTTGAACCACGCCCTGATTTTTAGAGAGATAGGGTAATATCTCAATAAAGTGCGGAACCTTCGGAAGGTTTGAACCACGAGCCAGGCTATAGATGAAACCTTCCGAAGATTTGCCCCGGAATATTGAGAAGATATGAGATAGGTATGAACCATCCCCCGGTAGCGATTGGGATTGATGTGGGTACACAAACGGTGCGGGTGTTAGCAGTGACACCCGAGGGGAAGATCGCGGCCGCAATCACTCACCCCATTGCCCAATCTGTCCCAACCCAACCCGGCCACCACGAACAGCAACCAGAATCATGGTGGCAGGCTACCTTTGCTGGTTTGCAACAGGTGTGCCAGCACCTGCCACCCGGCACAAAAGTCGCCGGAATCGCCATAGACGGTACATCGGGCACTCTGCTGGCACTAGATAAAGCCGGAGAGCCACTTGGCCCTGCCATCATGTACAACGATAACCGTAGTGCCGCCCATGTACCTCAGGTACGCCAGGCCAGTCAGGCGTTAGAAGCAACGTTAGGATACGCCTTCGCCTCATCCTTCACCTTGCCCAAAATCATCTGGCTGAAACAAGAAAAGCCGACGCTATTTGCCCGTACCCACACCTTTGCCCACCCGACTGACTTCATCGTGGGGCGACTGACCGGTCAATATTGCCTCACTGACAGCAATAATGCCTTCAAAACAGGTTACGATTTGTTAAATGGGTGCTGGCCCGATTTTATCAGCACCGAACTGGGTATCCCTATGGCCCAATTGCCAACGGTGGTCAGCCCGGGTACGGCGATTGCCCCGCTGACCCGTTCGGTGGCCGAAGCCATTGGTTTGCCGCCGTCTACTCTGGTTTATGCCGGAACTACGGATAGCATTGCCGCCCATCTGGCAACAGGAGCTATCGAACCAGGGCAATGGACGACCACATTGGGTACGACGTTGGTGATCAAGGGGGTCAGCGAAAAACTTCTGCTTGATCCGCAACATCGCCTCTATTGCCACCATCTGGCGGGAGTCGGCTGGTTGCCGGGCGGAGCCAGTAATACCGGGGCGGAGTGGGTCGCCAGGGAACACCGGCGGGAACATTTGTCTGAATTGACTCAACGGGCCACGAGCCGCCTGCCCACCAGCCTGCTCCGTTACCCATTGATGCGCCAGGGGGAGCGGTTTCCCTGGCAGAACCCAACAGCTACCGGTTTTGTCGTGGGGCAAGCACGAGATGATGTAGACTTGTTTGCCGCTGGGCTAGAAGGTGTGGGGTTTGTGGAACGGCGGGCGTATGAACTGATGGCGCAATTGGGAGGTGTCATCTGTAACCCCATTTATGTGGCCGGTGGCGCGGCGCAGTCGGATGTGTGGCTGAAGGTACGGGCGAGCATTTTGGGGCGACCCGTAGCGCGGCCGCATATCACCGAATCAGCTTTGGGTGCGGCCCTGTTGGTGGCGAGTCAATGTTGGTATGGCAGTATCGCGGCCGCGAGCCAGGCCCTGGTCAAAATTGATACCCTCATCGAACCAGACCCCGCCTGGCAAACCATTTACGCCGAACGTTACTCCCTCTTTCTGGACGAACTGGCTCATCGCGTTTTGGCCGCAGATTAACACAATCCTATCCCGCCAACGCCTGCCACAAAGCCGCAACATTCTCCGTCACCGACTGTTGGTGGTTGAAGATGGCACTCCCGACCACCAAAACATTGGCGCCCGCCTGCACCACCTCAGCCACATTACTCACCTTGATCCCCCCATCCACTTCCAGGTCAGCCGTTGACCCCATCTCGTCTAACATCTGGCGCAGGCGGCGGATTTTGGCGGTACTGCCGGGAATGTATGATTGGCCGCCAAAACCGGGATTAACCGACATCACCAGTACCAAATCTACATCGGGCAGAATGGGTTCAAGCACGGCCAGAGGTGTGGCCGGGTTGAGGGTGACGCCCGGTTTGACCCCCAGTTCGCGGATCATCTGTACGGTGCGGTGCAGATGAGGGCAGGTTTCCACATGAACGGTGAGGATGTCGGCCCCGGCGCGGGCAAAATCGGCCAGGTAACGTTCCGGGTTTTCGATCATCAGGTGGACATCTAATAACGCGCCGGTGGCGCGGGCCTGCGGCCGCAAGGCTTCCACCACCAGCGGCCCGATGGTGATATTGGGCACAAAATGGCCGTCCATCACGTCCAGATGGATGTAGGCGGCTCCAGCGGTGACAGCTTCCTGCACCTGTTCACCCAAACGGGTAAAGTCGGCGGTTAAAATTGAGGGAGCAAGTTTGATGGGGTTCATGGGATTATTGGGTGGAATCTGACGATTCGATGAGGCTCAACGCGGCCGCGACGATGGCTTCAACGGTCAGACCCAGCTTTTCATACAGGGTTTGATACGGAGCCGAGGCTCCAAAACGGTTCAGCCCAATGATTTTACCAGAGATTCCGGCGTAGCGTTCCCAGCCAAAGGGTGCGGCCGCTTCCACAATCACCCGTGCCTGAATCGTTGAGGGCAAAACCGCTTCCTGGTAATCTGGCGGCGCGGCCGCGAACAGTTCCCAACTGGGCATTGAAATCACCCGGCTGGCAATCCCTTGTTCTGTCAGAGCCATCTGGGCGGACAACACCAGGCTGACTTCCGAGCCGGTAGCAATGAGGATCACCTGGGGGTCAGGCATATCGCTGAGAATATAAGCTCCGTTGGCCAGGTCATGCACCTTACCCTCGGCGACCGGGGGGAGCTTTTGGCGTGTCAACACCAATGCGGTTGGGGCGTGACGCCGTTGTAGGGCCACCCGCCAGGCCGCCGCCGTTTCCCAGGCATCTGCCGGACGGATGACCGCCAGGTTGGGAATGGCCCGCAATGAAGCCAGATGTTCAACGGGTTGGTGGGTGGGGCCATCTTCACCCAGGCCAATCGAATCATGGGTGAAGATGTAAATGACACCTAATCCCATCATCGCCGCCAGACGGATGGCAGGGCGCATGTAATCGGCAAAAACGAGGAAGGTGCCACCGTAGGGACGCACTCCCCCATGTAGGGCCAGGCCGTTCATAATTGCCCCCATACCATGTTCGCGCACCCCATAATGTAGATAGCGGCCGCGAAAATCCCCTTTTTGTATGGCGTCAGTTGCGGCCGCACGGGTGTTGTTTGAGCCGGTCAGGTCGGCGGAGCCACCTAGCAAGTCTGGCAGATGGGGAATGAGGTTGTTGAGAGTTTGCCCGGATGCGGCGCGGGTTGCCATCGCGGTAGAGCGAGTGAAATCGGGCAGGGATGTTTCCCAATCAACCGGTAATTCCCCGGCCATTGCTTGTTGCCATTCCGCCGCCAGTTCGGGGTATGCGGCCGCGTATCCTGACCACAACGCCTGCCATTCATCCCGGCAAGCGCCCCCTCGTTGTCCGGCCTCTCGCAAAGGAGTACGGGCTTCATCCGGGATGTAAAACGGCTCCGGCGGCCAGTTGAGGGCCTGTTTGGTCAGGGTGATTTCGGCCGCGCCCAGGGGTTCACCATGCACTTTGGCGGTACCGGCGTGGTTGGGACTGCCAAAACCAATGATGGTACGGCAGGCGATGAGGGAAGGGCGGCTTTCATCGGCGAGGGCGGACTCAATGGCGGCCGCGACCGCCGTTTGATCATGTCCATCTACCCGGGCCACCTGCCAGCCATAGGCGGCAAACCGCCCCAAAACATCCTCACTGGAGGCCAATCCGGTGGGGCCATCAATGGAAATACCATTGTCATCAAAGAGTAAAATCAGCCGCCCCAGCCCCCAATGACCAGCCAGGGCACACACTTCATGGGAAATGCCTTCCATGAGGTCGCCATCACCAGCCATGACAAACGTGCGATGGTTGACCAGGGGGAAACCAGGGCGGTTAAACCGTTCGGCCAGCCACCGTTCCGCCAGAGCCATGCCGACTGCATTACCTAACCCCTGACCGAGTGGGCCAGTGGTAGTCTCGACGCCAGGGGTATGGCCGTATTCCGGGTGGCCGGGGGTGCGGCTCCCCCACTGGCGGAAATTTTGTAGTTCGCTCAGGGGTAGATCGTAGCCGCTCAGGTGTAACAGGCTGTAGAGGAGCATACTGCCATGGCCGCCAGACAGGACAAACCGGTCTCGGTCGGGCCAGCCAGGGTTTTGGGGATCGAATTTGAGGTAATGTGACCATAAGACGGCGGCAACATCGGCCATGCCCATCGGCAGACCGGGGTGGCCGGAGTTGGCTTTTTGCACAGCATCCATCGCCAGGGCGCGGATGGTGGTAGCGGTAGGGGTGAGGAAGGGGGGATTGGATATGGACATGGCTGGTTCTCGCAGGTGTGTGTGTGTGTCAATCAGGTAGTTGCGGCCGCGTGTGTGGTTTGCAGACGACTCAGGGCGGCGACGGGTGGGGCGAAGGGGATGCGGCCCAGGTCATTGTATTTGCGTAGAACGTGGTAGGTGATGAGTAATTGGGCCAAAGCGAGGGGGTGGCTGTGTCGCGGCCGCGAACCCTCCTGATAATTGCCAAAGTGTGACTCATCTTCAGGGCGCAGTTCGGGCATGTGTTGCCAGATCGCTTCAGCCAAACGCACGGATTGATCTGTGCCCACGTTGCCATCAATATCCAGAAAATCCACCGGCAGGCCATGATCTCGTCCCAATTCCAGGCGAATACAACCATCATTTCGGCGATCCAGTAGATAGCTCAAATCTGGGTGGGGAATTGTGGGGCGCAACACCAGGCGCACATTCAGATGAGAGCCAGCTTCTTGGGGGCTGACGCCCGATGGGGGGTAAAAATTAACCACCATATCGGCGTATTTCCGTTGGGGCCGGATAAACGCTTCAGAATCCGGTTCGCGGCGGCGCAGAGCCTCATACACCTGGGTTTCGGTGTAATTCCGTTTGCTGGTATCCCGCTTGACCTTCCAAATGGTGCGTAAATCCTCTTCCGGGGCCAGAAAAACTTTCACATCAAAAAAGTTGCGCAATACTTCATTGGAAAAACCAAGTAAACCTTCCACAATCACAAACTCTTTGGGCTGGACATATTCCGGTCGCACCAGTGTCCCATCGGTATGATCATAGATGGGTTTCAAGATGGGTTGACCATAGTGTAAACGTTCCAGGTGCAGTTGCATGATGTCCATATAGTTACAGGCAGGGTCCAGGGCGGAAATTTTGTGAATAGCCCGTTCCTGCCGATCAAATTTGTGATAATCGTCGGTGCAGACGTGGGTACAGCGGTCTTCACCCAAAATACGGGTTAAACCCTGGGTAATTGTTGTTTTACCAGCGGCACTATCACCCACAATGCCGAGAATGATGGGTCGTCGCATGATCGTTTCTCCATTCTGCCCCTCAGCCGGATCCTTTCGCCTCTGGGGCGAGGGAATTGACACCCTTCTACCGACAAGGGAGGAGGGCTGGGGATGAGGGTGAATTGTTATGGTTTATTTTTGTACATCGAAACGCACATCGGCCCATAAGTTCAGGGCGTCGCGTAGTTCGGGGCAGTTTTTGGCCGCTTCTTCGAGGGTACTGCCACTGGCGATGGCTTCAACAGCGACACGGTTGGCTCGTGCTCCGGCTCGGCTTCCGTGGGGGTGGCCGTGTGTGCCCCCGCCAAAGAGGAAGAAGGCGTCGTTGCCGTAGATGCGGTACAGGTCGGGGATGTGGTGGACGTGAATGCCGCCGGAAGCAACAGGCCAGGTGGCTTTGAGACCGGCGAAATCTTGGGCAAAGTAGAGGCCACGGTCGGGCGCGGCCGCGACGTTTCTCTCACGCAATAAATCAATGATACCCAGGGTTTCACTCCATGAGCCTTCTAATTTGCCCACGACGGTTCCTGTGTGCAGGTGGTCGCCGCCGGTAAGGCGAAGCCATTTGGCGACGACGCGCATGTGGATACCGTGGTGACGCGGCCGCGTAAAAACTGCGTGCATTGCCCGGTGGCAGTGAACAATCATGTCTAATTCCTGGGCGTGCTGGAACACATCGGCTGAGGCGGCAAACCCGGCGGTCAGAAAGTCAAACATACACATTTTGGCCCCACGTTCGGCCAGAAAATCCATGCGCCGCAGGCTTTCACTGGTGGAACCGGCGGTGACATTGTGCCAGTGCCCTTTGACCTCCCCCGTTTCGACCATGGCGTTTTCTACCGCTTCCTGGGCATAACGAAAACGATCCCGCCACCGGCTAAACGGCTGGCTGTTCATATTTTCATCATCTTTGGTTGTGTCTAGCCCACCGACCAGGCATTCATAGATGATGGTGGCATAGGCATGGGGGGAAAGGCCCAATTTTGGTTTGACCGTGCCGCCGATGAGGGGGCGGTTCCATTTGTTTGTCCACACCCGTTCGTCGTACAAACCCACATGTGGCCCAGGGTAGGTCTTGACCAGGGCGGTGGGGATACGCATATCTTCCAGACGCAGGGCACTGACCGCCTTGAAACCAAAGACGTTGCCTACGATGGATGACATGATGTTGACAATGCTGTTTTCCTCAAACAAATCCATGGGGTAGGCGATGAAGGCGATGTCGTCCTGAATGTCATACACTTTGGCCTTGAAGAAATCGAGGTCAGTGAGCTGGTTGGACCACACTTCGGTCCAGGTTCCGGTTGACGATTCGGCGGCGACTGCGGCCGCGGCTTCGGTCATACTTACCCCGGTTTTGGGCGTGATACGGAAGGCACAGAGCAGATCCGTGTCGGCCGGGGTGTAATCCGGGACATAATAATCCAACGCATAATCCCGCACCCCGGCCTGGTAGTTGTGGCTCAGTTCGGCCATGGGTGGTTGATGGTTGCCAGATGTAGCCGTTGATAGGGTACTCATCAAATTTCTCCTTTTGTGATGATCCGGATAGGGATAAACAAGGATTTGGGGCGGGAACAGTCAGCAACAGTCCCTCAGCCCTTCTCCTGTGGCTATTCCTACGGTTCGGCATGGTTCAGATCAGCTTTACAAATTTGTAGGACGATTTTGTAAATCGTCTCGTGGGCGATTTACAAAATCGCCCTACAAACTGTTAAGGACCATTTGCCGACTTTTGAACCACGCCTACGGTTCTTATTGTGAAATAATGTACAAATAGGATAACACAGACACGTGAGTACAGAAACCACCAGAGGGGTAGTTGGTGAATAGGGTGCGGGTAGTTCTTACCTACCCGAATGGAGGGGGATGAACAGGGTAGCGATTGGTTCCGGCTGAGTTCCGGGCAGAAGATATTTGTCTGGGCACCTCGTTTAGAGCCTCATCATATCTTTGTGAAATTGGTTCTGCGGGCTGTTTGTTGTGGGGCGATGTGAGGCGAGAGGGCCGCGGCCGCGATTCACCACCATGTTTTTATGAGTCTTTGGGAATTCAAGGGGTTGACAGCAGATGTAGGGGCTGGCCTTGTGCCTGCCCCGTGTGGGGCAACCACAAGGGTTGCCCGTACCCCACGAAACCCCAAAGAACTGTTTTTATTTGACCCAGTGATTGGCGGCCTTTGTTTATACTGCCAAAGGGCATAATCTCACATTTTTTCGCCCTGTCGCCGTCTCACTTTATTGTCGTATTGGGTTTATTCAAGGCCACCCCCACCCCTAACCCCGCCCCCAGGGGCGGGGAACTACTTTCGGCGCGGTTTGGCGAGCGGACGCTCGCCAAACCGCGCCGGTAGGTTTCTCCCCCCTTCCCTCTGGGATCGAAGGGGGATGGGTCTTCAGTCCAAACCTACCAATCTGTTGCCGCTAACAAAATGTCTCTTTATGACCGTGGTAAGTATAACGGGTCTTTGGGAATCCAGGGGGTTGACACAATATGTACGGGCTGGCCTTGTGCCTGCCCAGTGTGGGGCAACCACAAGGGTTGCCCGTACCCCACGAAATCCCGAAGACCCTTTATTTTTTCATGAACTAATTGCCCGAATTTGTGTTACACTTCGCTTCAGTTTCCAAACACAAAGGCATTTCCCCAATTGCCTGAAATCGCGTTTGATCCGTCAATCAATGACGTAAATCACAATTCCATCATCATAAGTCACCCAAGAGATTGGTTGTTCCGTTGGTTTCAGAACACGCTAACGAACGTTGTATTTCTAGCGCGTCAGGAGATACCCCATGCGGCCGCTTACTGTCTTTCTCTTTGGCACGTTTCGTGTCCTTTTGCACGGGCAACCAGTTAGCCATTTTGGCACCAAAAAGACGCAGGCTCTCTTTGTCTATCTGTTACTAGAAAACCAACATCCCCATGACCGGGGGGCATTGGCCGAACTGTTATGGCCGGAACAACCCGAAGGGTCAGCCCGCAACAGCCTACGCCAGTCTCTCCATCTGTTGCGGCAGATACTCAAACCCGTTGCCGCCGTGGCCGACTGTCTCAAACTAACCCGTGATACCGTCCACCTGGAACTCAATGAACATTGTTGGGTAGACAGCCTCACACTGACCGAATCCTATCAAGCGTGCCTGACCCACACCCACAACGATATACGGCAATGTGCCGGGTGCATTGGTCGCCTGGAAGAGGCTGTCACTCTTTATAATGGGGAGTTTTTGCCAGAATTTATCGTGGGTGATAGCAATCCTTTTGAAGGGTGGCAGACCAGCCAACGACATAATTACCAACAGCAGGTGATGTACGCTCTGTATACGTTAGCCAGCCATTTTGAAGTATATGATCTTGATCTAGCCCATCGCTATGCACAGAAATTAACCGCCTTGGATAATGTAGATGAAAAAGGACAGGAAACGAGTCTGCGGATTTTGGCCCGGCAAGGACAACGGGGGGCGGCCATGACTCAATTTGAGGCTTATCGCCAGGAGTTGAGCCGGTCATTTGGTGTCGCGCCCTCGGCCGCGTTGCAATCATTGATGAACCAGATTCGGCTCAATCAATGGTCGCCATCACCAACGCCGCCCCACCCCGACCCTTTATTTGTCCCGACATCGGTAAAAACGTTTGTGGGGCGGAAGCCGGAGTTGCAGGCATTGACGGATTTGCTTCATAACCCGGCCTGCCGTTTGCTCACCATTACCGGCACGGGGGGAATCGGCAAATCGGCCCTGGTACGAGCGTTGGCCCGACAACAGGAAAATCAGTTTCGGCATGGCGTTTGTCTGGTGATGTTGGCCGGGGTGCGGACTCAGGACGGGTTTTACCAGGCGATTGGGGAGCAACTGGGGCTAAGTGGGCCGATGCAGAAGGAACGGGTTTTGGCTTATCTGCGGCCGCAACAGCTCTTGCTCGTCTGTGATGGCCTGGATGCGTTTCATGACCTAGCCCACGAACTGGTATTTCTGCTCCGCCAGACAACGGGTTGTAAAATCATCGCCACATCACGGGTCTGCCTGAACATCACCGGGGAATGGATTTACCCGTTGGGACGCCTGGAAAGCCAGGACAATCAGAGTAGTGCCGTGCAGTTATTTGTGCAATACGCCCAACAATCCAATCCCCGCTTTGTACCCACGCCCCAAGACCTGAACACCATCCGCGCCATCTGCGATCTGCTACGAGGCAATCCGCTATCGTTGGAAATGGCGGCCGCGTGGCTTCGGGTGCTCAGTTGTGACGCGCTGTGGCAAGAATTACGGCAGGATTTACATTTTTTGATTAGCTTACGGCAAGATGCCCCCACTCATCATCGGAGTGTCCAGGCTCTCTTTGAAGATACCTGGCAAACCTTATCAGCGGCCGAGCGGGCGATTTTGGAGCAATTATCGGTGTTTCGCCGCCGTTTTTCTTGGGCTGAAGCCGCCCAGGTGGCTCACATCAGTCTGCCCATGCTGGCGGATTTGTTGGATCGGTCTTTGCTGGTGCGGGAGGTGGATCAGGTGCATTATGCTGTGCCGGAGATGGTGCGCCGGTTCGCGGCCGCGTACCTGGTGCAAAATGTCGCGCTCTACCAAACAACCATGCAACGGTTTAGCCGCTGGTACGGCAAATTCCTGGCCCAGCAAACAGTACGCCTTTACAGCTATGAACAGCTTGATGCGCTCCAGCAGATTCGGGATGAATGGAGCAATATTGAACCAGCCTGGGAATGGGCACGGCAAAACCAAGATCAGGCGTTTATGGCCCAGGCGGTAGATGGGCTGAGTCGTTTTTTTGATATGACGGAGCAATGGGCCTTGGGGCGGGAGTGGTTCGCGGCCGCGTTGGCCCACGGGGCATGGGAGCCGGTGGTGAGGGGGCGGTTGTCGGTGGCCCTGGCCTGGATGATGTTACGCTTGCAAGAGGTTGCGGCCGCGTATCCACTTATGGCGGTGGGCGTTCACCTGCTCCAAACGCAGGGCGAAACACCACAAACCATCATGGGGTTGGCCTATCTGGCCCGAGCCTATCAGGCAATAGGGGATTTGAGCGAAGCCCTCGCCCCCTTACAACAAAGCGTCGCCTTGAGTCGCCAGTATGGGGATAACTTTGGCGCGTCATTGGCCCTGACGGTTGCCGGGGTGATCGCCCTGAACCAGGGGGAACCGATCAAAGCCGGACGCCTGCTGGAGCGAGCCTTAATTCTCAAACACATTATCGGGGATATATGGGGTGCGGCGGAGATTCAGCACCATTTAGGCGAAGTGGCCCTGGCGCAACAGGCGTGGTCGCTGGCGCAAGAACGTTTAACCCAGGCGTTGAATGTTTGGAAAACGTTTGCCAATGAACGGCGAAGCCGCCAGGTGATGATGCAGTTGGGGTATGTGACCCAACAACAGCAAGAATTTGCTCTGGCGCGTGGCTGGTATGAGGATAGCCTGCATCTGGCCGAGAAAAATGGGGATGAACCAGGCATCATTCTGGCCTGGCAACGGCTAGGCCAGATGGAACGGGAATTGGGACAGTGGGATGAGGCGATCCGGTTTTATCAACGGGCGTTGGCCTTGAGCATGAGCCGGAAACTCCACCAGGAGTCGCAAACGATTTTGGCGGCGATTGGCATGTTGCTGGAAGAAATGCGGCCGCAACGTCAGACCCTTTTTGCCACCGTTGACCCCGGCGAGCCATTGAGTGCCAGTCTCATACAGGAGCTAAACCGCCTTTTCCAGGCCGGGGAAGCGTGGCGGCCGCAGGTGGAGCCATTGGTGCAAATCTATCTGGGCGATGTGGAGAAACTTACCGCTGACCTCTGGTAGAGGGATGGAGCAACGTGGGGATATACTCACCCTAAGTCGTCGTTCGCAATTAAGGGTTCGTAAAAATATAACTTCCCGGTTTAGACCTGACAGGTTTCCGAAAACCTGTCAGGTTTTGACGGAACTTAATCTTTTACAGGCCCTAACTTAGTAGTATTACACTTACCACGGTCATAAAATGACATTTTGTTGGCGGCAACTGCTGAGTAAGCCTGGGCAGAAGACCCATCCCCCTACCCGTTCCCAAAGGGAAGGGGGGAAACCGCACCAGAAATAGTTTCCCGCCCCTGGGGGCGGGGTTAGGGGTGGGGCCGCCTCGGACAAACCGATCATGAGACCGAGCACAAATCCATGGCCCCATTCCCCTCATGATGATCAGGCGTGCGGCGATTATTGCATGACCTGAACCGGTTGAGTTTAGAGCTAGAGCTAGAGCTAGAGGGTTTTCCAGAGTAATTCCCTCTTGCTCTCTCCTCTTGCTCTCTCCTCTCTCCTCTCGCTCTCTCCTCTCGCTCTAAACTCCAGTTGTGTACTCAGTTCTGTTTATGGAAGTAGAGCCAGCGCCAATTGGCGGTATTTTTGGGCGACGGGGTGATCGGGGTAGTGCAGGGAGAAGATGCCGGAACTGGCCAGGGTCATCATCTCATCGCTGTGGGGGAAAACAGCCAGAACCGGGACGCCATACGTTTTTTCGACTTCCCGTTTGACCTGATTCAGGTCTAAATCTTCCGGGGCTTTGTTGACGACGAGGAAAATTTGGGGAATTTGCAGACGTTGCATCACCTGGAGCGTGACATGCGTGCCCTGAAAATCTTGCTCGTCGGGGCGCAGGATGATGACCAGGGTGTCCGCGGCCGCGAGCGAAAGCAAGGTCTCTTTGCCCAAACCGGGGTGGCTATCCAGCAATACGGCATCCAGATCCAGCTCTTCGATGAGGTCTTCCAGGCCATCGTTTAACTTCTCGGCATTGTACCCCTGGCGAACCACTCTGGAGATGTCTTCGGCTTTAATACTGGAGGGGACGAGGAAGATTTGCCCGGTTAGGGCGACACCGAGATTGGGCGTGACATCGTGCGCGGCCGCGACAATCCCATATTGATCATACAAAAACCCGTTCAGCGTCTTGTCCAGCGTCGTTTCATCCAGACCAAACAAGACATGAATCCCGGGTGACTGAATATCCATATCTACCACGGCTACCCGTTTGCCCTGCGCCGCCAGCAAGGCCGCGATATTGGCGGCACTATTGGATTTGCCCGTGCCGCCACGGAAGGAATGAATGGCGATAATGTGGCTCATGGTCTATTGGTCTATTGGTGTATTGGTGTATTGGTGTATTGGTGAAGGGGTACGCCCTAATACACGAATAACTCCCTACGTCGGGTTCTGTTTCTGGGTTCGTTCTTGCCGTCGCGTGACGCGCTTGGCCCGCATCTGCTCTGCGCCCGTTTCTAACCCTTTGAAGAAATCACTGTCCAAAATTTCTTTCACCTGGCCCATGCTCTTGGCCTCGTCTATCTGGATGCGTAGTTGCTGTACCTGCTGTTTGAGCCGTTGGGTGCGGGTGAAAACAGTTTGGGACATCTCCTGAAACGTTCGCGCCAGTTGCCCGATGTCGTCCTGGCGTTGGGCCACATTGTCTAACATACCCGTTTCATAGGTTTCATCTTTGATGTTTTGGGCGGCCTGGATGAGCAGGAGTACCGGGGTGAGGACTTGCGAGGTGACACTGGTGGAAACCACCGCCTCGACGGCAAAAATGATGAGGGTAAAGATGCCCACCGTCAGGGCTTCTTGGGCCAGCTCTTCGGCAAAACGGAGCTGGTTGTTGGCGAGAAAAGCATCTACCCGACCCTGGACATCACCCAGAATGGCGTTGGCTTCGACGGTAGCCAGGCGGGTAGCTTCTTCCAGGTTGCCACTCTGGTACGCGGCCGCGATCTCTTCAAATAGCGCCTCATAATCATCATGATCCTGCCCAATCGCACCCAAAAGGCTGGCTTCTTCCAGTGAACTCTGGTTGCTCACGGCTCGTTCAAAGTGATTGTCAATCTCTTCTTGAAGAGCAAAATGGCTTTGCAGGTAGGCTTCGTCACCCGTGAGCAAATACCCCAGCCCGGCAATTTCTTGCTCCAGCAGAAAAATTTCCACCTCTTCTATTTCCAGGGTGATTTCATTTTTATGCACGATGGAATCTACCTCGTCACTTAAGCGACCGAGGTTATAAATATTCCAACTCACAACGGCCAGTGTGATGAACACCGAGAGTAAAATGAGCGGGCGCATCACCCGGTTGCTGGCGAAAAAGGATAAAACGCCCATAGCCAAGAAAAACAAAACGGCCAGCACACCCAACACCATGAACCACCGCAGTAGGCTCTCGACACGAGCAACTTGTTGATTGACTGTTGCCTCAGATTCCTTTACCGCCTGTTCCATGAGGGCATGAACTTCCTGGACGGCCGCGTCACCTTCACCCAGGCAAAGGGCAATCGCCTCTTCAATATTGCCGCTGTTATACAGGGCAACAATCTGGACAAAGTTGAGTTGGTATTCATTGCGGCCGCGCCGTATTTCCTCCAGGAGCGCCTGCTCCGCTTCGTCCGTTTGCAAACGTTGGGCCTGGTTCAAGTGAAAATCGGCCAGGGTCTCATACTCCTTATGCCGGATCAGGTGCGCCGAATCTCCGGTCAGCAGATATTCCTGTTTGGTCACATCTTCCGTGAGCAGATAAACCTGCATTTCATCCAATTCTATGAGTATCTGACTATGCGTTGCAATGGCGTCGGCCTGGCGATCAATCCACAAAATCGCCAGGACATTCAGACTGATGCTGAGAAGTCCCAAGACGGTGACAAAGGTAAACAAGAGGATGGGCCGGGCCTGTAATGGTTTCAATATTGTTTTCATGATTATTGACTCGACGACTGAACCAGATAGATCAGTCGTAACTCATCTTGCGGCCAAATCCAGCCACAATTCCCGGTCACGGTCAAGTTTACCTGTTGCCGATCCGGGCTGGTATTATCCGAACCGGCCGATCCTTGACCAGAGGTAACGAATTGAACATTCTCGTTGAGGGCAAAGACGGTACCGGTTAGATCAATGTTGGCTTGCCCCGCGGCCGCGGCCGCGCTGTCGCACCCAATAGCCGTCCCATAATCCCGTATCCATTCATCCACTTCCACGCCTTCACCAGACACAGTAGAAAACGTATGATCGGTGCGATCAATCGTTAAGGTTGCCAGGTTAAGGCGCACCCGGCTGTAGACCGTCCGTATTTGCCGATCCGGGTAAACAATAGAAGAAAAATTAACCGTTTCCCCTGTCTGAGCCAGGGTCAGATACTCCCGGGGCGCACTGTCCATATTGTGACAATAAATCGTGACCGGATAGGCCAGGTCACGGGCCAGGAAAATTTCATATTCCCCATCCCGAGCTGAACGATCACGGGCGCGAATTTCCGCACAATTACCAGGTGGAGCAGGTGTCGCCGTGGGAATGGTTGGCACAACCACCAGCGTCGGCGTAGCTGTCACTTTCAGTTGCGCCGCCAGAGCCGTTTCCAGTGCCCGTTGCTGTAAATAGCTGGTCAGAAACAACGTTCCTACCAGGCACAACAGGATGAAGAGCGGCATCACTATGGCTACAAACCAGGCCGGAATCTGGGGCGTGACCTCCACCTGGGCCGGGTGGATGGCTGGCTCAGGCGCGGGCGTGTAAACCAGTTCTGCCTGCCAGGGGAAGGTCTGGCTGGCCCCCACAAAGGGGCGTTGCCGGGCCTCGGCCTGGATAGTGATTTGTTTTTCTTCACCCCCAGCCAGGACAAATTCCTGGGCGGTATGGGTCAGCAACAGCCCAGCCTGGGCCTCAGTGAGCATCAGGTTGCAGGTGGTGGGGGCGTTGCCCTCGTTGCGTAGTTGCAGAGTGAATGGCCCCCGATTGCGTAACCGTTCCGGCTGGAGTGTGCTGGTGAGTTTGACGACCGGATTGATGGTCAGGACGGCTTCGGTGGTAATGGCATAGGTGGGGTAGGTGCGGGGGATAACTTGCACGGCAAAGGGATAATCCGCGGCCGCGATGTCACTGCGTAACGGTGGCGCAATATTGAGCAAGACCCGCCCCCGATCCCCCGGCAACAGGAATAAATCGTTGTTGGAGATTTTTACCCACTCCGTGGGTATGCCCTGCACCTGCACATGAAAATGGTCAATGTGGGCCGCCTGGTTAATCAGACTAAGCTGAACGTCTACGAATTGACCGGGTGTGACCGCGGCCGCGGCCGGTTGAATCTGTACTCCCACCAGATGGTTGATGATTTGGTCCAACAACACCGGGGCATCGGTACGGGCCTCTTTGATCTCTTCCCACTTGAGAAAATAAGGGCCAACCTGCAAATATTGTTGCGCATCCCAAATTTCCGGCAGGTTGGGCAACAACAATGTCCCCTGGAGAAAGGTATCAAAATCGGCCGTCAGATCATAGACGATGATGTTTTCTTCAGTCCGCTCCAGACGGACGTGATAAGGGGCGACTCTGGCTCCGGAGAGAATGACATCATTATCCGAGGCGCGGCCTAAGAACATGGTAGCCCGATCCAGCAGGATGGTACGGCGGGGTGCTCCCTCTGTTTCGATGGTGAGGACGATATCCCCTGGCCGGAAAGAGCGCGTGGCTAACCCCTCATCAGTCATCTGGTTCGCGGCCGCGCGCAACGCCTGCGCCATCTCCCCTGCTCCCTGATACCGTTGGGCCGGGTCTTTGGCCATCGCCTTGAGAATAATCGCCTCAATCAGCAGGGGCAGGGTATCAGAAACAGCCGTGGGCGCAGGCGGCTCTACCTGAGCGTGAAAGGTCATCGCCTCATCCACCGATTGCGGTTGGAAGGGCAAATGACCGGTGCTCAGGTGGTAGAGCAACGCCCCCAGGCTGTAGACATCACTTTGGGGTGTGAGCGGTTGGCGGCCATGTTCCGGCGACAGATAAGGCCACATCACCGGGGGCATATCGGCCACCTTTTCATACAACGTCCCCAGCCCCGTATCTAACAGTTCCAGGTGAAAAGGGACATCCGCAATACCCACCGGATGGGGTTCAAGCAGGAGATGACCGGGTTTGAGGTGGCCGTGTAATTCGCCCAAGGCATGGGCGTCAGCCAAAGCTGAAGCCGTATAAGCCAGGGCCAGAATAATCTGCTTGGGACTCATCTCCTGCCCCTGATCACGCAAATGCTTCATGTAGGCATCAATCGGCAGACCCCGCACCAGTTCGGTAACAAAGAAAATATGCCCTTGCGCCGCCCCGTAATCGTAAATATGAACGAGATTGGGATGATCTGTGGCGGCCAACGCTCTGATTTTGTCGAGAAATTGCTCCACCTGCGCCTGGCTGAAATGACCGGGCCGTACCATTACCTTCACAGCCACCAGGCGGTTGAGTTTCATGTCATACGCCTGGTATATCGAACTCAGGTGGCCGTCAGCGATGATGGCATCCACCTGATACCGCTCAATGCGTCGTCCCAAAACGGCAAACTCCCGGGCTTTGGATGACTCGGGCAGATTCACCGCAAATTCGGGGGGAACGGGAATGCGGCCGATAAGGGGGGCGTAGAGGGCTGAGGAGTGGGGGATGGGAGAGGGGGAGACTGGGGGATTGGGAGACTGGGAGACTGAGAGACTGGGAGACTGGGAGACTGAGAGATTGGGAGACTGGGAGACTGAGAGATTGGGAGACTGGGAGACTGAGAGACTGGGAGACTGGGAACTTGTCACTGGTAACGGCTGCCCGCCGACCGCTGACTGCTGACTGCTGACTGCTGATTGCTGACCGCTAACCGCTGACTGCTTTTCCGGTTGGCCGGTTGTGAGTGCCCAGGCTTCATTGGCTCGATCTTTGGTCATGGTAACACGCCGTTGCTGTTGTTGCACCATACCGACTTCGTTTTTGATGGTGCGGCTTTCCTGGCTCAAGCGATTAAACAGGGGAATGCGATAGAGATAACGCGTAAGACCGCTTGAGTCCAACACGGTTTTCCAGGCTTTGAAAATTTTGATGAACCGGGATTCCGGTTTGGGCTGGGGGGAGCGGGTGGGTTCGGGTAATTGTTTGACGACAATGGGGGTAGCCGCGGCCGCGACCGTTACCGGTTGTTCTGCTGGTGGGGGGGTGGGTTCAGGGTGGGCCAGGGGCTGGGGTGGAACCACGATGGGGCGGGGCGATGGCGCGGGTGCAGGGATGGCGGGTGTGGGGTGAAGGGGTAGAGACGGCGCGGCCGCGACCTCCGCCGTCTCGGGAACCTGCATCAACACCCCCACCAACTGCTTCACCTGCCCTGTCACCGCATGATCCGGGTGATGCACCACAAACACCCCCGAACTCGCCAACTTCATCATCTCATTGGAGTGGGGGAAGACGGCCGCCACCGGCAGGCCATAACTCCGTTCCACCTCGGCTTTAACCTGTTGCAGTTCCAGGTTGGTGGGTGTTTTGTTGACGATGAGTTGAATCTGGGGCACACCCAACCGTCGCGCCACCTGCGCCATCACATGTGTCCCCTGATAATCCTGCTGGTCAGGCCGCAAAATAATCCCCAACGTGTCAGAAACGGCCACCGTGAGCAGGATTTCATCGCTTAATCCGGGATGCGTATCCACCACCAGCACATCCAGACTACGGGCTTCAATAAAATCCTCAAACCCCTCATTCAACCGGCGGGGATCAAACCCATCCTGGGTAATTTGGGAAATATCGGCCGCCTTGACACTGCACGGTACAAGGAACAGCTTGCCCTTCACCCCGGCGCCCAATCTATCCGTAACATCATACACCGCTTCAGCCAGTGGATATTTGCCAAGTAAGTAACCATTCAGCGACTTATCAATCGTCGTTTCATCCAGGCCAAAGAGGACATGAATGCCCGGCGATTGAATATCGGTATCAATCACGCCCACGCGCAACCCCTGGGCGGCCAGCGTAGCGGCGATGTTGGCGGAGGTATTGGATTTACCCGTTCCACCGCGAAATGAGTGAATGGAGATGATGTGACTCATGGGTTCAATAGTCAGTAAACAGTAGTCGGTTGTCAGCCTGGTGTATTGGTGTATTGATACCAACCCAATAACCAATAACTAATACACCAATATTCTTTCCCCTAACGAAGCAGTTGCCACAGCAAAACAGTGAATACACAAACCATCAGCAAACCTGCCATCGCCAGGCTGGCGATCCAGGTGGGAATGATGGGTTGGTTCTGAAATAGGCCACTTTCGTTGAGAGTATGGCCACCAGCAAAGGTGAACCTGACGGTGAACGTATTCAACTGCGTGGACCCAATGAAAGGGCGACGACAAGATAAATTGAGTGGGACAACCTGGGTTTGATGAACGCTGATGGCAAGTATATCAGGTAATCCGGCAATGTTTAGATTCATTTCTGCCGAGTGGACAGACAATTGTCCTACGAGTGGAGCGTTGCCTTTGTTTTGCACTTTGACCTGCAAAGGGGTACGGTGATTAATGGTAGTGGGGCGAAGGGCAAACGCGGCCGCGAACCGTTCCGGCACATTCACTTTCCCTTCTGCCACGACCAGCACCTGCCCCTCGGCCGCAAATTGGAGTTGAAACGGGTAGTCGCCTGCCTCGATCATCTCTTGGGCCGGGTAGCGCCAGGTGAACGAGACCAGGCTTTGCCCATTGGGAAGCAAATAAACGGGCAGGGTGGTGGGTTGCCCCCACGCGGCCGCGGCTCCCGTCAGGTTGAGCGTCCCGGCCAGCACCCGTGTTTCGTTGTTCTGCAAACTGATTTGCGTGATAACCGGCTGGTCAACCAGGAGCGTGACGGCGGATTTAACCAACTGGGCGGCCAGGGCGATAGGGGTAGTCGTTTCCACCTCTGACCATACATTGCGCCAGGTCAACAGATAAGGCCCTACCGCCAACGGTTGTTCGGCAAACCACCAACTTTCCCCCTGCGGCAGAAGACGCTGATTGTTCAGATAAGTGACATTCTGATTTCCCTTGTCCATCACATACCAATGACCCTCTCGTTGCTCCAGATAAACATGGCGATCCGCCACGCCAGAGCCGGTCAATACGATGTCGTTTTGGGGATCAGCCCCCACCCAAAGATTTTCCCGAACCACCGGCTCAACCCGTTCAATTACCCGGCCGCGCCAGATACGCATTTCCGTTGTATGGGCCACCGCCAGATGGCTCAGCCGCTGATTAATGTCAATAGCCTCCCGCAATCCCGCCCATACCGCCTCCGCCGAGGCCGGACGCTGGGCCGGGTCAGGTAGAAGGAGATGCATCACCAGCCGGGCCAGGGTGTTAGACACCGAGGGATTGATCTCGTGCAGAGGGGTGATCTGGTTCGGTTGAGGGGGCGCACCGCCGAGCAGTTCGTACAACAGTGCGCCCAGGCTGTACACATCGGCGCGGGCATCAATGGGTTGCCCGGCGCGTAGTTCGGGCGCAGAGTAAATGGCTTGTTCGGCTGAGACACCCACGAACGCGGCCGCGCCCCAATCCAGCACGATCAGCCGGGGGTTACGCCACGCTTTGATGAGAATGCTCCCCGGAAACAGCCCACCATGCACCACCCCCTGCCGGTGGGCATAGGCCAGGGCTGAGGTCAGCTCCAATACCCGTGTCAGGGGATCGTCCCCTGTGCCCGGTTTGCCACTGAAAGCAGGATAAGAGGCGAGTTCGGTGACGAGGTAGGGTTGGGGGGTATCCCACTCGATGTGGTAGGTGATGCCAATGTGCGGATGACGGAGCGCGGCCGCGGCCCGCAACGCCTGCTGGAGTTGGGTCAATTTTTCCGTCTGCCCCAGCCAGTTCGGGTGTAGCTGGCGCAAAGCCACCGGGCGGGCCAGCCGGGTGTCATACGCCTGATACAGCGTGCCCAGCCGCCCCTCGCCCAGTTGCTTGTCCAGCCGATACCGTCCGTCTATCTGTGCCACGTTCTTTCCTCGGTCATCCGTGAGCAGTTGACCATTGACAATTGGCAATTCACTATTAACCATTTCGGCGTGGTTCAAAAGTCGGCAAGCTGTGCTTAACAATTTGTAGGGCGATTTTGTAAATCGCCCAGTGGACGATTTACAAAATCGTCCTACAGATTTGTAGAGCTAACCTTAACCATGCCACCCTGTCACCCTTCAACCAACGCAATGGCCGCCTGGGATGTCAATGTGCCGTCCGCCACCGCCTTGATGCCCGGTAGATATTTGTCCATCAGCAATAGGTTGGGCGTGATTAACTCTCGAATGAGTGTGGGTGTCAAGAGTGCGCCCTGTACGCTCAGGCTGGTTTTGCACCGTACTTCCCCATCGGCATAATCCAGCTCAAAATTCCCCACAAACAAGCCCTGGTTAGCACGAGTGACAAATTCTGCCATTGCCGGGCGTTGACTTTCCGGCGCGTCAACCGGGCTAAGCGAATAAACCATTAACTGCTGCTGCGCCTCACGGGTGTGGACAAGGCACAAAAAAGTATCGTTGACGCCCTGATACGCCGCCGTAAGGGTTGTGTCATCGCTCTTTTGATACGGCCACTCGTTCGCCTCAAAAAAATCGCACACCGATTGTAAAAGCGAAGAGGGCGGGCTGATGAGGATAGGCGCTATGCTATCTTGTGCTTCCAGGGCGGTAATGGCTTCGGTCAGTGAGATGCGCCCGATGGCGGCGGCTTCAATGACATGGCTAAATAAATCCTGCATTGCCGTGAATAGAGCCACCGCTTCCATAAATTCGTCTTGTTCTATCAGCCGTGCGGCGTGGCCCAGATAGACATGACGCAGGCCGATTTCCCCGTCATCAGTCAGGCCAAAATGGCCGATGGGTAGTTGGAAATTGAGCGTTATCAGGAGAGATTCCAGGGTGGCACGACAGGCTGGCTCACACCGAAAAGGCAGGGGGGCATAGAACTGCAAGAGGTCGAGCGTAGTCAGATCATCACCGGCCGGGACATAAGCAAAATTAATGGAGCGGGGACGGTCGAGTTCATCGTGGGGCGCACCCACCAAAAGTACCGGAACCGGCACAAACTCGCCTGGTTCAACCAGTTGGACAGGCCAGCCCGCTTCGGTGAGATATTGTTCCAGAAAGCCAAGCTGGGCGATCTGGCGGGGATAGGTTTGTTCAGGCATTGTTTGCTTCATGGGTTACTCTCGTTTCGCCATTGCTTCGACGAGCAGTTTGAATTGTTCATCGCCATGACCGTTAAGTTCGTACAACGCTTCCATGTCTACACCTGTGGCTAAGATAAGGGCTTCCACCCGTTTGTATTGGGCTACGGTAGCCGCATAGGTTGGGTCTGTTCTTTGAGGCAGGGTGGGCAATTGGTTTACCATGGTCATCATCAATTGGGCATCGTTTTGGCGGCGTTCGATCTTTTTGGCCGTTGTTTTGTCGGCATTAAATCCGGCCCACCCTTTGTCGCGCCCGAATTGTTTAACCGTGCGTGCCCCAACCATACCCACTTCCGCACTGGCGGCCACGGCTTTAAGGGGGATGCCCGCGGCCGCGCCCGCCCCGGACAAGGTTGCCACATCACCCGCAATTTTGTTAAGTTCGATACCAATCTGTAACCCGGCCCGGTTGCGGCGTTTCTGATTGATATATTTCATTTCCTCAGCTAATTTCTTTTCTGCTGGGTCGGTAGATTGGTTTTCTTGCGCCTCCATACGTTCGATGTTGGCCATCGCCATGATGGTATCGTAGACTTTCATGATGATGCGAGCGATGCTGATGGCGGTGGTCAGGACAGGGAGGGTAGCGGTAAGCCCGGCGCTGACCCCACCTTTGGTGATTTCCAGGAAACCGCGAACAGATTTGACGGCCGCGGCCGCGCCCTTGAGCGTACCCGTAACCACTTCCATACTCCCCTTGAATTTCTCAGTACTGCTCAACTTGTTTTGTTGCGACTTTTCATAGAGGTTGTAGGCGGTCTTAACCGTGCCAAATGTCTCTTTAATGGCCGAAATCCCATCACCGAGTGACCCTGTCCATTTGCCCGCAATGTCTGATGCGCCAGTTCCCTGGCTGTGACCTTCTGCTTTGGCGATGGAGTCAATGGTTTTGGTCGTACCACCAGCCACTTTTGCGGCTCCTTCAAGCATGTCCAGCCGTGACGACCATCTCTTCTTTTCCTGGTGGCTTTTATACCCTTTCACCATACCAATAAACCCGGCCAGGGCATCCGCCGCGCCTACCGTCGCATCCAAACGTGCTTTGTGCAATTCGGCGGCAGATGGGGCAGAGGCTGTATTAGCCTGTGATGCGGATGAAGAGGTTTCGGGCTGGTTTTGCCCCCCTGTGGCAGGTGTGTCTGAGCCTTTGTCACCGGTTGTCGTAGATGAGGTTGATTCTTTGGTGGGGGAAGGCGTTGGGGCATCTTTATAATAACCACCGTCAAATAAGCCCCCCTGCTTGACTTTGATTTTTTCGATGTCGAGTGACCCGGCCATGGGATCGAGATTACCACTGAGGGATTCGGTCGCGGCCGCGCCTGCCTCACCGGCTATCTCCGCGCTACTGATATGCTCACTAAAAGCACCCGTTGTCGTGATTTTGTCTTTCAAATTAGTTGAATCAGTCGTTTCCAGTTTTTCTAACCGCACAAAACCCGTGACTCCCATGTAACTGGCTTTGACCCATTGGCCCGTTTCATCTTTCACATTCTCATTGATCTTGAGTGTGGCACCCTCAACAATGTTGGGGCCGATGGGCTGATTTTCATTTGCCACATATTTGAAATCACGAATACCTATCCCCCGTAGATGGGTTCGCATTCCTCTCAAGCCTTTTTGCTTCAAAGCCCTCGCCGCACTGATTTTCTCAGGTTTGTCATCTTCCGGGTTGCCCTTTATCAACTGATCTCTAGGCAGAAGCCCTTGATTTTGACCATCTTTTGCCCACACATAACTTCCACCCTGTACTGCCTCATGCTCCGCATTTATCTTAATATCCTTAAGTGCCGTAACCGCACCTATGTCTGTTCCCACCGTCGCCTTAAAATTAGCGTCTGACGTACTTTTCTGTAATGGTTGGGTCGAAACTAAATAAGCCGGATCAACTATTTGGGGAGCCTCTGTTCCCAAGAGCACATCTTGTTTGGGAATATAGCCAATTGTCGTCCCCAATTTTGCCAGAACATACCCTTTGTCTTGGTCAAGCATTTTGGGGTTTATGTGTATACTCTTTTGGGCTGTCACATCTACCCCAATTGGTAATGCTCTCACCGTGATGTTATCGCTATTCGCTTCTGGTTCATCACCAATCTCAGTGGTGTTGATAGTGTATGCGGCAACATCAATCGCAGGGACACCACCTTTAATAACCTGTTTTTTAGGGAGCCAACCAATCTTGCCACCTACCCGCGCCAACACATACTCACCATCTACTGCGGAGAAATCAACGGTCAGGGCTGTTTGATATGGCTTAATTTCCCCATCTAGTTCCTGGTTCTTGTTGTCCATGTCCTTCAACTTCAGGGGCGAGGAACCGATGAGATAGGCGGGTTGCCAACGCGACACTGCATCGGGCACAGGCCCTGCTTCCAAAGAGGCCAGGTTTATCAATCCCACTTTGCCAGCAAACAGGGCTGGAACCATTGTGTTAGAAGCTCCGGCCCCAAAACTTCTCCCCCTGGCGACATGGTATTGTTTGGCAGGGTCGTCGTCTACGAGAATCGTATCTTTCTCTGTGATCTGAGCGTCAATACCTTGCAGGCTTACTTCATTCATGCCAGAACTATTATCGAGGCTGTATTGATACAAATTCTCTTTCTTACTGCGTTCAAAAAGGCCACTTTTCTTGAGATGGTACTCTGTCCAGTTATGTGTTTGTGGCCCGGCTGTGGTCTGCCCGGCGGCTGGGGTCGTGGGGGCCGAGGCAAGTTGTCGTTGGAAGGCGTTAAGCGGCCGCGCTGGTTGCCCCCCCACTCGTTGTACCGTTACATTGTTCGGCCCGGCGGGTGTCCGGCTCAAAATTTGCTGGATGCCGGTCGTGACAGGTTCTTCCCGTGCGGCGCGATCTTGCCTCTGATCATGGCTTCTCTGCACCACCTGCCCCATGCCCTGGTTGCCCAGGGTGCGCTGTAACAGATGCAGATCGGCCTGCATCTGTTCAGGGGCGGTTGGTTTATGGACAGCCGCCTGCTCCCTGGTACGACGCCCTTTTTTCTTGGGCAGTTGGGCCGCGGCCGCATCCTTTCCCTTAGCCATTTGCCTCTCCCATATCTTCGGTAGGGGGGATAAAACGAATAGACTCAATCATCGCCAACAAGATGGGAATGGCGGTAGCCGCCATCTGGTGCAAGGTTGCGCCGTGGATTTCTAGCAGGGTGTCCGGGCCAGTGGCAACCAGGGCGAGTACCTGGGCAAACGCTGTGCCGCTGGCCTCATCCTGCCATTCATACACCTGCACATACGCCGGTAGCCCATCCAACATGATTTTCTGTTCGCTCATCTGGTGGAAGGCATGATAATCGGCCTGTTGGTCGGCATGAGTGTTGGCGATAATCTGCTGGAACGATTCCGGCGTGAGCGGGCCAACCCCCTCTACTGATCGCAAGGCCAGATTGGTGCGGTAATCCTGCTCCGGCGGAGCCAACAGGCAAAGTGAGAAGTAATCAGTTGCACCCACATCCCATGATTCGGGACGGAGCAATGAGATCGAGAGTTGCGGGTCAAAATAGCTGATGGCGTTTTCGGTCATGCGATAAGTTCCCTTTTGTCTGGTCGTTTAGGGTGTTGTGGGGGCTGTTCCGGTGGCCGGGGCCGCTCCCGCCCCGGCGGCTGGAGCCGCGCCCCATATTTTGGAACCAGCCCAACTGGCCAGGTTGTTGATCACTTTCGGGGCGGTAATTTCCAGCTCGCCACCGGCGGTAAAGCCAAGACCCAACGAAGCGGACATTTTGCCACCCATCGAGAATTTGCCGTCTTTCCAGGCGATGTTGAATTTGGCCTCGCCGCCAGCCCCGTAGGTAACGCCCAACGTACCGGATGTTTTCATCACGTCCACCCCGGCGACCTTAATGTTGACTTCGGTCTTACCGGCCAGGGAACCACCCACAAAAGCTGAGGCTTGCCCGCCCGCGGCCGCGGAGAAACCTTTCTCCTTGTCATACTTGGCTTCTGCCTTTCCTTTGGCCTCGCCCTTGGCCCCGGCAAACCCTTCGATCTGAGCGGATGTTTCTGATTCCAGAGCACCTTTACCCATTTTCAGGGGGTTGTTCGTGGTGATTTTGCCCCCCTTACCAAATTTCAATTCAATGTTCGATTCAGCTTCCAACCCTTCTGTGTTGGCTTTCGCGGCCGCGCCCCCTTTGGCCTCACCCATCCCCCAACCAAACCCCTTCTTCCCCTCAACCCCGGCCTTTAAGCTACTTCCCTGAGTGCCTATAGAGCCTTTCATCTCATCCAGCCCTTTTAATCGCTCCGGGCGTTTGCCCTGGGGAATGTCTGCTTCATACAGGTTGATGGTGATTTTGTCCACGGAGAAGATTTCGGCGTCCTCTTCCTTTTGTTTATTTTCGGCGGCATCAACCGACTCCTGATCGCCAAAACCCGTTTCACCTCGTTTGGGCCTTTCCCGTAAATCGGTTTCCGTTTTGGCCGCTTCAGAACCAACCAACCCCTTTTTCTCGTCATCATCCTGGGCCTGTTTCCAGTTACTGGGAGAAAGCCAGCTACCAAAAGAGGCCATCCAACCTTGCGAAGCGGGCGCGGCCGCGCCGCCTGCTGGGGGTGCTCGTTGAATTGTCGGTTTCTGGGGGGCCGAAACGACCGGTCGGTTCATGATCTGCCCCAAATCATGAGGCAGGGAACGCTCCTCACCGGGCTGGCGTTGCACGGGCGATCCACCGAGCATTTGCCCTACCGCCTGGTTGCCCAGGGTGCGTTGCAACGTGGTGACATCGGCGTTGGCTTGATCAGGGGCGGTTTGCGGCCGCGCATTTTGAGAAGTTGCCTCACGCCGCTTGCGAGCCAGTACCCTGGCCTGTTGTTCTTGGGTTGTGCTCTGTTTACTCATGACAGAATCTCAAATGGGTTGTACGCGGTTATGCTTCAAAAAGTCACGTACTGACCGTTTTAGCCTTATCAAAAATTACCATCAAGAAACTAACTGCCTTTGGCTCTGGTAAACTGATGAAAAGGTTTGTTAAAACGCGTGCTTTTGCCTGCGAACATCTGCTTCATGGCATCTTCTAAAATAGGCTGGAAACCAGCTTCGCCCCCAGCCTGAATCACGTGGTGTTTTTTGGCGTTGAGTGCCAGGAGCGCACCGGGGTTCTGTGGCATAACCGTGTTATCCATTTCAGCCCCATGATGAATGACCAATCCACCTTTATAGCCAGATAAGGCAACACCCACGTTGTAGTCAATAGCGGCCCCCATCAGCCCTTTACTGGACATGCCTGCTCCAGCACGGATTGAGGTTTGCTCTTGCCCCAGTCGCCCCTTACTGCCAGGGAGCTTCTGACTGAAAAGCTGATAAATGTCATAATCACCCACAATAGGTAATCCCTTACTGGCACTAACGATATACTCCTTATCATCAGGGATGCTTGCAAATAGATCTTCCAGATACTCTCGTTGAGAGCCTGTCGCTTTGGCCTTAATATCACTCACCTTTCTGATTTCATGGTTGTCAATTGGTTTAGCCTCTAGATCGCGATAAAGATCGTCAATATGGTGCTTCTTTTCTTCCGCGACATCAGGATTTACTTTTTGGGCTGCTTTATATGCTGTTTCAAGGGTTGTTTGCACTACCCTCTTACCAAATTCTGCCAGTTGCAAGATAATGGCAAGTTGGGTGAGTCCATCGGCTTTACCGGTTTTACAAGTATCAGCCTTTCCTGTCTCGTTAAATTGATCTGCTGGGACGAGGCCGGTGGCTGTTTCGCTTTTTAGTTTGATAGAAAAGGGTTTGGTGGGGAAGCCAGCTTGTTGATGGGCAATGGCTTGCGCGGCCGCGTTCCCATCATCTGCCACCGCACGGATGGAAAGTGCATCTTTACCTCTCATGCCAGCGACTGTTTTCATCGCGGCAAGGTTTTCCGGCAAAATGCCCAATGTTTTTATGGCTTCTTCTTGCGCCGGTTTTTGGATGGCTTCCTGGCGTTTGTCCGCAATTCCTGCTAACTTGCCGAGGTATTTCAGGGTACGTTCTTCTCCCTTTGAACGTGTGGATTCCTCTTTCCCCAAGATGTCTTCTCGATATTGCGTAAGCTGTTCGGCGACAAACTGCACCAATTGTTCATCCAATAAAGTCCACGATTCTCCCCTGGCGCCTCTAACAACAATTTCCTCTTTTTTCTCCTGAACCTTTTCTTGTCTATCGGCCGGTAACATGTAAAAGAACTTGCTGGTCTCAAGACCTTCTATAAATCCACCGGGCGGTGGCGCGGCCGCTTCTAATTCAGCCAATTTCAGGCGATTCATAAAGTGTTCTGCTCCGGCCCCCATCGTTAATGTACCGAATGGTCCCTCTGGGATTTGCCCAGTTTCATGTTCACTGGCGGCACTTGAAGGACGGGCTGGCGGAGCACTTCTACGTTCGCCCTCAATATCCTGAAAGGTTGGTCCAGCTAAGTGACGCTGTCTGGTAGGTGCTCTTTTAGTATCCGCTGTCGGCGGGGGAGCAGGCGAATTGCGATTTCCCAATTTTGGCAGGGTGGTTGATGTGGACGGGCCTGGCATATTGGACGTTGCTGGGGGCATTGTCTGTTCCGGTGTGATAGCGCGATTTTGTGCGAGATGTCGTACCCCTTGCACGCCTGCTACTGAACTTTGACCTGGAAGTGGGGGTAATTCATCACCAACACGTTGGACAAACATTGTGGCCTTGCTCGTCTTTTTATCCTTGTGTTCACTTTGAACTTCCATAGTTTGTGCAATAGGGCGGTTGGTGATTTGGGCAATATCAGTTTGTAAATCGTGAGGGGCAGTTCCAGTTTGATCGGTGGTTGTTGATGAGAGAACACGTTGTAAGGCATCGTTCCCCAGCGTCCGTTGCAGGAGTTGTTTATCTGCATTGGCTTTCTCAGGCAGTGTGGGAACACGCGCTAAGGGTTCATCCTGGGTACTACGCCGCCTGCGCCGGATGATTTTTCTAGTTCTAACGGATTTTGTGGTCAAGATTTTGCTCCAGCCAATGAAGTGGAAATGAGCAAATTGTGCAACCAGTTATCGTGATAAACCCGCTTGTTCAAACGATGGGCCGGGGATTGGTAGGT